>CAJOEC010000006.1 GCA_905233425.1 uncultured Prevotella sp.
AGGCACTTGACCCGGCCTTGGGTCAAGTGCCTGTCCCCATGACCCGCGAGTATATTCCACGACTGGCATTGAGTTGAAATAAGAATCCATATAGAACTTCGGGAGGCCGCCGCTGAATCGCCGGCGTCGGCCTCCCGAATCTCTTTACCTCACGATATTCGCTGGTTTCCACTTCTCAGGCACTTCGTAACGCTTTGTGCCGTCTGTCACGACATCGGGCATGATGGCATCGCGGAAGCGGCGTTCGTTCTTATGCATGAGGACGGGCTTGCTGCTGTGGTGCATTAGATTGTCCTTCAGGTCGCAACTGAAGTTCGATGGCGGGAAGTAAACCTTGATGCGCTTCTCTGGGTATTGCTTCTGAATGAACTCCAGAGGCGGCACAAGGTCGCTGTCGGCACTGACAAGGACGATGGTGTCGGTGGCGTTGAGCACACAGTCGGCTATCATGCGGACGGAGATGTTCACGTCGGTCTTCTTTTCCTCGGGGCGCGAGATGGCATAGTGGCAGTTGGGGCACTGAATCTGCTTGTCAAGATACTTGCCGCGCACCACCTCGAAGCGGTCGCCGTTGATAAGCTTGTTGGCGTTCAGAAAAGCGCTCTGGCGACTGCTCTTCTCGGGGTTGAGGGGCGAGGCCGTGAAATAGATGACCTTCTCCACCTCCTGCCCTTCGCCAAGGAATCCTTGGCAGAGTTTCACCATGTCAATCCAGTAGTAGTCGCCCCATTGCGGCTCGTTGCGCTTGGTGCGTCGCAGGCCATAGTAGAAATTGAATCCGTCGATGTAGAACGTTACGCGTTGTGCCATATTTGTAATGTCGTTAAATTAAAAAAGCCGTCCTCGGACGGCCATATCCATTCAAGAAAGAATGGCGGAGCTTAATAATTTGCTGCAAAGGTAATGGTTTTCTACGAAACTTGCAAATTTTACTGCGGAAAAGTTGTAATTAGATGCAAAATTCTTTCTCAGCATGGTGAAAGACTATGCCACACGAAACATGGGTGCCAAGCACTACAGCCGCATACGCCAGGCAATGGAAGCCATGCTGAAACTGAATAACGGGAAAGCTGCCGCCCACCAGTTGGCAGAGCGTTTCCGTGATGTCTATCGCCGCCGCCCGTCGCTCATGGCTGAAATCAGTAAGTTTTGAGTTCTTGAGCAGCGAGGTGAAGGTCTTTACGCAGATGGACACTGAGGGATGCTGAGGCGACTGGGCTATTGTTTCATCTGCTCCAACAGTCTTGCCAGCCCTTCGAGGTCGCGGGGGTCGGCATTGACGTCGAGGACTGTGCCGTCGCGGTCAATGAGGCGGTATGTGGGGAAGTGCTGGACGTGGAGGAAGTGCTCGATGGCGGTCTGCTGGTCTTCAGGCAGGTTGTAGTGAACTACGTTGTCGCCCAGTACGTTGTACTCCTTGATGACGTTCTTCCAGGACTCGTCGCTGGAGCGGTTGCAGAGGTAGAGATAGACGAGGCCGTAGTCCTTCAGCCGCTGGTATTCCTCGTGTGAGTGGGCGAGCATCTGCTTGCATGGGCCGCACCATGTGCCCCAGACGTCGAGGAGTATGAGACGGCCTTTGTAGGGCTCACAAATCTTGCGGAGCATCTGCTCGCCGTCGGTCATGTTTGCCACGTCGTCGGCGGTTTTCAGGCTGGGGGACTTCGTGATGTCGCGCCGGTTGATGGCGAGGTACTTGTCGTTGAGTGTCTTGAGCGTGGTGAGGGCGGCGGGCAGCTGGATGTTCTGCTCGGCAAAGGCAAGCAGGGCGGGGTCAAGTGGCTTGCGTGTGATGTCGATTTGCTTGTAGAGGTATCGGGCGAGGTATATGTCGCGCAGGTTGCGGTCGCAGCCCACGGAGTCGATGAGGGCGAGGTTTACGCGGAGTTCCGTGGTGGCCAGCATGTTGCGTATGGGGTCGCCGATGCGGTTGAAGAGGTTGTAGACTTTCTCCACGGTGGGGTGGGTGTTGAAGGCGTCGACCAGCGAGTCTATGACTGTGCCGCCCTTGGCATTCTGCAGCTTGGCCTCCAGCTCGTTCAGCATCGGCACATAGACATTGAGCGCCTCCTGCTCGTCGGCTGTCAGGGTGGCGACGCCCTCTTGCTCGAGCTTGCGGATTGCCTTGACGGTCTCCTCACCGCTGTTTCGCTGATGGCTGTCGTGCAACTGGTCGAGGTAGTCGCGCATAAAGGTGCCGAAGTCGCGGTAGAGGGTGTAGGGTCGGACGGTGTTGCTCCACAGCTCCTGCCCCACGTAGTCCATGTACTCCTGCGGCAGCTTGCGGGCTGGGATGGAGAAGCGTGCCTGCATCATCGACTCGCCCTGGGCTGTCAGGTAGTAGCCCGTGACGTAGTCGATGTAGCGCTGGGAGATGGTGGGATGCTGGTTGGTGCACTCCTGCAGCTTGGCCATGTTGGCGGCGCGTGTGCTGTCGGTCAGGGCCTTGAACTGCATGGCGCTCACTCTGCCCTCGTCCTCGTGCTCGATGCGGTCGTTGGGCCAGGCGTGGGGATAGGCCAGCAGCTCGTTCTGCACGCGCACGTCGTCGCCCATCCAGAGTGTATGGCCTGTGTTGAAGTCGTTTAGGAAGAAGTAGGTCTTGCCCGGCTCCAGTACGGTGCTTTTCGTGGTGCGCCCCCAGTCGAGAAACACCTGTGAGGTGTTGAGCAGCGGCATTGTGAGGGTGAAGCGTCCCAGTGAGTCCATCTTGGCGAAGGCGCTCTCCTGATTGTCGGCGATGATGTTCTCGTAGCCCACCTGGAACTCGCGTCCTTTCTTCCACGCCTGCTCGGGCATGTCCTTCAGCCATCCGATGATGGTCACGCTGTCGGTGGCGTTGTAGCCGTTGTCGGTGAAGCCAGTGCGTGAGTCTTTCGTCGGGTAGTCGGGCAAGGTGGGTCTCACGATCATGCTGCACGCCACGGGTTTCCCATTGCCGATGGTGATGGTGCGGAACCCCTGTCGGACGCGACACGTCGCGTCCCTACTCTTCATCTTGCCGACCTTGATGACCGTCCCGTCGCCGAGTGTCATTTCATAACCGCCTTTCTTTTCCGTCCGTTTAACGATGTCCAACACCTTATTCTGATAGATGACGTGATTCGGTGCAAAGCCGATGAGCCATTCGCCCGTTGCCTCGTCGCGCCAGTAGGTATTGTCAAGCCCTTCAGGCAGTTCGTCCACGCTGCGGATGTTCGTCACAAGCCACCCGTTAGGCTCCATGAGGTCGAGCGTCTTCGTGGTGGGCGGCACCGGCTCGAATGTCAGCACGAAGTTCAGCGTGTCCTCGGGCATGGTGAACCGCTCGCCGAGTTTCAACACGGTTGCATCCTTCACGCCGTAGTCCTTTCCGTCGGCCCTGACCAAGGTGTTAGGGGCGATGGCAATCCACTGCCCCTTGCGGAAGTCGATGTGCACCGAGATTTCCGTGCGGTCACTGTACATGGCCACCTTCCTCACTTCAATGACAGGCGTGTTGGCGTAGCCCGTCACCACTTCATTCCATACTTTTGTCTGCGCCCATCCCGTCGCTGTGACAAGGGCAAGCATAATGACCGATAATAGTTTCATCAGATTGCCGACCAAACTGAGCAGCGAGGTGACGGTCTGCTTGTCGGGCACGGGTATGCGTAGGGTGCTCTCGCCCGTCTGCTCGTCGGTCTCAACGAGGGTGTTTACCAGCCGCTCGGTAGCCTCTGGCGACTGCAATGTCTGGGCAAGACCGGAGAGGAACGATATGCCCTGAGTGACCAGCTCCTCAGGCGTGTCGGCAGGTTTCGGGATGACGGGCCGTTCGGTTTTGCCGCTTGGTTTGTCCAAGTCGTCGGCCCTGACGCTTCCTTTGTCGAAGAACGTTCCTTGGCGTTGCGGTTCCCCATCGATGGCTGGAGTGCTGGCCGTGTCAGAAGACGTATCCTCCTCTGCCATGTCGCCGCTCTCTGTAGGCAGCGGCTCCGTCGCAGCAACCTCCTGCTCCTCGGCGTCGATGGTCTCCAGCTCGGTCTCCGGCTGGGCGGCCTCCTCGTCGAAAACCTCGCTTAGGCTCTCCATCATCTGCTCGAAGCGTGACTTGTCGCCCAAGAACACACAATCGTCGCCACCGTCGAGCACTCCCTCGAACATGGCGGTTTTGAAGCGCAGCTTTCCTATCATGTCCTCCTCGATGGTGCGCGCCGACACGAGATTGATGACCTGCACGGGCCGCTGCTGACCGAGACGGTAGATGCGGGCGATGCGCTGTTCGAGCACGGCGGGGTTCCACGGCAGATCAAGGTTGATGATCGTCGCGGCCACCTGTAGGTTGAGGCCCGTGCTGCCCGCGTCGGTAGAAAGGAACACGCGGCAGTCGGGGTCGTCCCAAAAGTTCTTGATGAGGTCGGCACGCTGTCGCGAGGGCACACCGCCGTGCAGGTTGGCAAAGCCGATGCCCCGCTCGGTGAGTTCCTGGGCGATGAGGCGTGTCATGCGCTCCCACTGGCTGAATATGACCACCTTCTCAGCGTCGTCCTGACTGAAAATGTCGAGAAGGATGTTCATCGTCTCGTCAACCTTCGTGTCCTTGCGCGTCTTCTGGTCGAGGATATAGGTGGAGTCGCAGACCATGCGCTGCTGCGAAAGAAGCTTCAGCAGGCGCAGACGGTCGGTCTCGGAAAGGAAATGATGATCCCTCCACTTCTTCACCAAGATACTCACCTGGAACTCACACTCGCCGTGTATGCCCATCTGCTCCTTGGTCATGGGCACGATGAGGTTCTTGTCCTGTCGCTTGGGCATCTGCAGGGCCACGCCCTTCTTCGTGCGGCGGATGAGGTGCAGGCGTATCTGCTCGCCCACGCGGTTCAGGTTCTTGTAGCCGATGACCTTACCCGTCTCGTCGCACTCGATGCAGGAATCCTTGAACTGATAGTAGGGGCCGAGGCACCACTGGTCGGCAAACTCCATCACGGAGTATAGCTCCTCCAAACGGTTCTCCAACGGCGTGCCCGACAGCACCACCGAGTAGTTGGAACTGATGCGGCGGGCGGCCTGCGAGATCTGCGTGTTCCAGTTCTTCAACCGCTGCACCTCGTCCATGATAAGCAGGTCGGTCTGCAGCGAGCCGAGTATCTTCACGTCGTTACACATGCTGTTGTACGACACAATCTTGTAGAACACGTCCTTGCCGTACTGCACCTTGCGCTGCAGATGACCACCCTCGATGACAAGTGCCAGCGGCTGCTCCTCTGGGAGCGCGGTCGTCTCGCCCGCCCCTGGGAGCGTGGACATCCCCGTCCGCCCTGCAGGGACGCCATGCATCGCGTCCGCAGCAGTCCGTGTTCCCACGAACCGCTCAATCTCCCTCTTCCACTGGTATTTCAACGACGTGGGACACACGATAAGCACCGAACTGACAAGCCGTTCCTTGCGCAGCAATTCCGCCGTGGCAATGGCCTGTATGGTCTTTCCCAGTCCCATCTCGTCGGCAATGATGCTCTTCCCCGTGGTAAAAGCAAAACGCACCCCCTCGCGCTGATAAGGATAGAGCGTCACAGAGAGCAGCCCATCAAGGTCTGCATCACTATAGTTCGCAATAATCTTCTCGCGCAGCCTCCGTTCCCGCTTCTCCACAATGAAGTCGATGGCATCGTCATAGAAACGGAAAGAGTCGGAAATCTTCCGGCCCTCCACCAACAGCTGCGCATAGTCCTTGAAGCCCTTCTCGGTAATCACGCCGTCGCTGTCAAAATAACGGCTGGCCAGCGCCTCGTATTCCTCGCGGTGCTCCTCCCCGATACGGATGCGCACCTGACGCTCTGTTTGAGGGGATTTGTAATCCCCGATGTATGACAAATATACCGACGTATATGGCGGCAGTTCACGATGTACACGGTAATGCTTATTGTTACCTATCCACATCTTCAGCGCCTCCAAGTGCTTGCAAGTGCCCAGCCCCGAAGTCTTGAAGTCCATACAAGAGCAGTAGTTCCAAGGACTCTTCGCCCCACGGTACACCACCTTGTACGTCTGCTTCTTCGCGTTCTCCACCGTATATTCCCCCGGCAGCAGTTCGTCATCCACAGGCTTTATAACATATTTCTCCTCCCTCGCCACCTGTCTTCGCAAAGCCACCTGCCACTCCTCCAGCGTCATCTTCTCCGGCTTCACGTAGTAAGAAATCTTCTTCACCACCTTCTTCCGCTTCGTGGCCTTTGTCGCCTTCCCCTTCTTCGTCTCTCTATCCTTATCGTCTGTTTTCTTTGCCATAATAGTTGTTGGTGTTATTTAATATGATTAATAGGATGGTTACACGTTTGGGATGCAAAAATACTCTTTTTCTCGCAAAGAGCAAAGAATATTCAGGCAAAAACACCTTATTTAATATAAATTGTTTGGTTATGTGCCGAAGTTTGAGTAATTTTGCACCATTAATATTTTGTATTACGATTATGAACGCTATTTCACTCAACAACCTATGGAGTTACCTGCAGGGGCTGACACTCACCGCAAGCAATAAGAAATGGCTGGCCGACCACTTGTATGAGTCTGCCATTATGGAAAGGCAACGGGTAGGTACTTCAGCGGGAATGGAACACCCGATGACTCGGGAAGAGAAACTGGCCGAGGCCGCACGCATACGCAAGGAGAAGGAGAATAATCTGTGGGCAGGCATACCGAGAATAAAGAAAGAAGACTTGAAGATTTCCCCCTGGGTTGAAGAAATCGTCAAGGATGTGGAGCCAATGCCAGAAGACGCTGACATCGAGAAGATAAAGTATGACTACCTAATGAAGAAATATGGATAATGAGAGTATTCCTTGACACCAACATATTGATAGACTATTTGGCACACCGCCAGCAGTTTTATCAAAATGCCGCACTTACTGTCAGCGCATGTGGCGACAATGGTTTCCAAATGCTTGTGTCTGCATTGTCATTTGCGACTGCCAGCTATATCATGTCAGAACACCACAAGATGACATCATCGACCATCAAGACCCTCTTCGACAATTTCATAAAGTCAAGTCGCGTCACTCCAGTTGACTCCCAGACCATCGATGAGTCGATAGCCTCCGAGTTCAACGACTTTGAGGATGCCATGCAGTATTATTCCGCCCTTCGCGAACAGGCCGATGTTATCATCACCCGCAACAAAGACGACTACGAGGCCGCTCACATTCCCGTCTACGAGCCGCAGGAGTTCCTTGACTTGGTGACGCAGCAATAATCAAACTATAATCTGTAGGTCAATGGACGGATGGAAAAGAGATTCGTGGGGAGGCAGTGCTGACGATTCAGCGGCAGCCTCTTGAAATAATCTATTTACTCACTTGTACAACAACTCCAGCAGACTCCCTGCTGTTTCCGCATCGCGGAATGTGATGATGTCGTCCTCTGCGGAATGGAAACCGAGGATATTGACGCTGCCATACCAGATCTGGGCCTTGTCGATGACGGCGCAATTGAAATTGATGTCAGGCCGCAACGTGATGTGAAGACCGTTTGTCCGCAGCATCTTCACGTCCTCGTTCTCCTCTTAGGATTCCATTCATTGCTACACACTGGCTGATAACCTGCTTTCCCCGTGGTCTTGCTGTACCATCTTCGTGCATAGACATTCTCGCGCCCCTTGAACAGACTGCGGAACAAACCAATCTTTTCCTGTGCCGTAAGCGTTTGCATGGCAGTCGGCTTGTTTGGCCTGACCTTTACGTCCTCTTGCTTTTTCTCGCCAAGCCTCTCTTTCAATCTCGTGTTCTCCTCCTCAAGTTCCCTGACACGACTTCTCAGCCAGTCCCGTTCTGCCATCAATTCCAAGTATGTCGGTTGTTCCATAGTTCCTATTAATAGGTTAAAAAATGCTCTGCTTTATATCAAGTAGTTCGACGTGCAAAAATAAGCATTTTCTGACAAAGTACAAAGCAATTAGACAAAAAGTGTGAAACTCCGATAGTTTTTCTTTTGTTTTTGCAGTTGTTAGACTATTATTTTCTACCTTTGCAGCAATATTTCACTGTATAGGTGTAAATAATTCGTCAATAACCGACAATAAAGATTGAAATAATTTCTGAGATATGGATAAACA
Source organism: uncultured Prevotella sp. (assembly GCA_905233425.1). Taxonomy (GTDB): domain Bacteria; phylum Bacteroidota; class Bacteroidia; order Bacteroidales; family Bacteroidaceae; genus Prevotella. Next base: position 8,066 of record CAJOEC010000006.1, read on the forward strand.
TATCATCAAAAACATTATTTTGGAGCGGCATCGTGAAGTGCGCGAAAGGCAGCTTGTGGAGCGCCCTCAACTGTTTGAGCGCAGGATGAACTACGTGCTGGTAGGCATCCGCAGGGCCGGCAAGTCGTGCCTGATGATTCAGGATATGCAGCGACGCATTGCCGCAGGGGAAATCACTTTGGAAGATTGCCTCTATATCAACTTTGAAGATGAGCGCATCCGCTATATGCCCGCCACAGAGTTAGGAATTATCCTCGACTGCTATGCCGAGATGTTCGGAGACCATAAACCCTTGATATACCTTGACGAGATACAGGTCATTGAGGGATGGGAGCAGTTTGTGCGCCGTCTTGCCGACCAGCAGTACCGCGTCATGGTAACGGGGAGCAACGCCAAGATGCTCAGTAGCGAGATAGCCACCACACTGGGTGGCCGTTTTGTCATTCGTGAAATCTGGCCTTTCTCCTTCCTGGAGTACCTTTCCTATCGCGGAGTGACACTACGAAACAACTGGCAATACGACTCCAAGCTGTTGCACGAGATTGCCCGTCGTATGGATGACTATTTCTATTACGGAGGTTTCCCTGAGTCATTCGACCTCCTTGACAAGCGTGAGTGGATCAACAGTCTCTACCAGAAAATCCTTTTGGGTGACATCGTCGCCCGGCATGGTATACGCAACACCCGCTCCGTCCGTCTGCTGGCAAAGAAGATGGCCGACAGCGTGATGCAGCCGACAGCCTTGTCACGCCTACAGCATATCGTCAAATCGACTGGCGAGAAGATTGGCCTGGCCACCGTCAAGGATTATCTGGAGTATTTTGAAGAGAGCTATCTGACGTTCTCCCTCTCCAATTTTGTGTCACCAGTCACAGACCAAGAGACCATCAAGAAACGGTATTATTCAGATAATGGTATTCTGAACAATTTCCTTTTCAATGGCGAGACCAAATTGTTAGAGAACCTTTGTGCCGTCCACCTTATGAAGCAGTTCAGCAATACCGACGAGCCACGCCTGTTCTACTACAATCGTAACATTGAGGTTGATTTCTATGTACCAGAAGCAGGGCTTGCCGTACAGGCTTCCTTCGACATCAACGACGAGGAGACCCGCCGCCGTGAAGTCTCCGACCTCGTGTCTCTTAACAAGGTTTTCCCCCTGCAAAGAGCCGTCATCGTCACCCGTGACCACGAGGAGCAGATAACAGAAGGCGGACTCACCATTGAGGTCATCCCCGTCTGGAAATGGCTTCTGGAATAACATAGAACATGGTGGCGGTACATTTTCCTGAAAAGAAATAAGCTGAGATACCACGCTGGCGATTCAGCAGCGGCCTCCCGAAGTGAGGTTATTTGTGCGTCATAAAGCTGAAAATAGCCGCCCACGGGTAGGCGTGGGAGAAAGGCCGTACCTTCGTGGGAGAAAGGCCGAGCCTCCGTGGGAAAGAGGCTTGGTCTTCGCGTTTCACGGCGGCCGCCGAAAACATTCACGGCGGCCGCCGTGAATATCCGTAGCGGCCGCCGTGATTGTCCGTAGCGGCCGCCGTGAACCCGATTCTACACTTTCGGATATCTCAATCCACGTAAGACTGACAGGAGGGGGGGGCGTGCCACTAATAACAAAAGAGTTTTTGCTTGACCATTGCGGCGCTGAGGATGAGTTGCTGCCTGATGACAGCCCAGCGCTGTGTGAGGGGGTTCTGGGGCTTTATGTGGGAGAAGTGGATGGTCTGGGCAGCATAGTGGTAGTAGAGGCGGTAGAGGGGGTGGTAGCAGTTGTGCTGCCATGGCTTGGGATGGGAGACGTAGTGGAGGATGATGGGGTCGTGCTTGTGCTGGCGTGCGTTTCGCTTTGCGTCGGCGTAGTCGTTGACGATGTGCCCGTCCTGACGGTCGCAGAGGGACGAGTAGTATGGCTTATAGATGCTTGCGGTCATGTTCCACTGTGGCAGGAGGTGGAGGCACTGGTTGTGGAGGACGGCGTTGAGGGTGTCCTGGTCGTGGTATTTTATTCGGTCGTAGTTCTGGGCGATATAGTCCATGAGTTGGCGGCAGAGGTTGTTCTGGCGGAAATATGTCATGCTCATGAGGGTGACGCCGGCGTTGAAATAGCCGTAGCTGATGGGGTAGCCGAGGCGCACGGCCTCGCTGCCGAAGCCGACCTGTGGCACGGCTGCCATTGCCATTCCCTTGAGGTCGGTATGCCAGAGTGGGGCGATGCTTTTGTTGACGACGATGTCGCAGTCGAGGTAGAGCACCTTGTCGACGTCCTGCGGCAGGAGCTCGGGCATGAGGAGGCGGTAGTAGGTGGCACGGCTGATGTGGGCGAGCTCGGCACCGGGTGGCATGGGGAAGCGGTCGATGACTTCAGGGGCGACGTTGAGGAAGCTGACGGTGCCGCCCTTGGCCTCGACCTCGTCGCGGATGATGGCCTGGTTTTCGGGTAGCAGGCCCTCGGTGAGGACGTAGACGGTGACGTCGTCGTTGTTGACGAGAAGGGAGACGAGCATGACGCAGCAGTGTTGCACGAAATTGTCGTCGGTGGCGCAGACTATGGTCATTTCTTGTTGGGTATTTTAGTGTTGAGTGTTGAGCGTTTAGTGTTTAGTGACTTTAGTTCTGAAGCGGTAGTAATGTCTCTCAACGCTGAACTCTGAACTCTCAACTCTTGACAGGGAGGGTTTTCACGACTTTAGCGGGACGGCCTACGGCTACGGTCCATGCGGGGATGTCATGGGTGACGAGTGAGCCGGTGCCTATGACTGCGCCCTCGCCGATGGTGACGCCGGGCATGATGGTGCAGCACATCCCGATGGCGGCGCCACGGCAGATGCGCACGGGCATGGCATGGGACGGGTGGTCGGTGTAGGTGTCGCCACGGTGGTAGTCGGAGATGTCGCGCTTGTGGAGGAGTATTGTGGTGCGCGAGCTTATCCACACGTCGTCCTCGATGGTGAGGTGATGGGCGTTCTGTGCGTCGAAATAGACATCGGCACCGACGTGGAACGAGCCGGTGGCATGGACGCCACATTTCTTCCAGTATTTCTGCCGCTTGTCGTGGCAGGGGTCGATCATCCAGTTCTTTTGGTAGGTCATCCAGAAATACTTGCGCTTCAGGCGCAGACGGATGAGGGCGTACTTGGGCCAGGTGATAATCTTGCCGAAATGGCGGTAGAGCCAGGTCTGTTTCAGGCGTTCTTTGTTCATCTTGATGGGAGGGGAGTGGGGGGGGTGGGGCACCCGACGCTTACGCGCCGGGCACGGTGGCTGGGATTATTCGGGGGAGGGAAGCGAGGGGATGATTCTCTTTGTGTAGATGGCGGCGCCCGTGGCGTTGAGGTGGTAGGGTTCGTTGAACCATTCGGGATGATGGAGGAAGTCCTCGTCCTGCTCATGGTAGAGATATTCCACGCTGTGGGCTTTTGCGATGCGCCTTGTCTCCTCCACCCACTGCTGCTTGGGTGGCAAGCGCTTGTAGTTGGGCGACGTTGCCAGAACCAGGCGTATGCCATTGTCTTGGCAGAGAGAGACGAACTTTTCCAGGTATGCCAGTTTCGACGGGCTGACTTGGTAACTCTGCTGCATTTCCTCGCGTGGCAGTCCGCTCCACACGCCCTCCAAAGCTGTCATGCCGTTGTTGCCCTTCGGTGTGTGGTCTTTCAGGTAGTCTATCAGGCGCGAGTTGTGGCGGTAGAGGGCTGAGACTCGTACCATGGCATATTCGCGTGGGTCGAGGACGTCGGCGAGGACGCTGTCCACGGCGGGTTCTCCTGCGTAGGGGAACAGCATACTGATGTGCTCGGTGTTCCATCCCGGCACGTCGCAGATGTCGGACTCGGAGAGGTCGAGGATAACCATCTGCGGTTTCTTTGCGGCCTTGTCGAGCAGCATCGATAGCAGCACGTGGTCGGCATAGATGTTCAATCCCTCAATGCCATAGTTGTAGGCCGTCATGCCAAGACTGTCGGCAATTATCTGTGGGTCGTAGTGGTGGCTGGCACGCGACGAGCCGATGATGGCAATGTCCTCGCAAGCACCTTCGGTGTGTGCCAATGGGGCCACATAATGCTTGTGGGTGATTGCGTCGACGGCCAAAGAGAAGAGCTTGTCGGCAATGACCACTCCGAGGAGAATCAGGCAGATGTAAAGGAGGAACTTCTTCATTGTTTGTTGAGGGTTGGGGGTTCTTCAGAACTGGAAATAGATGAACTGGCTGCCGCTGAACACTCCGAAAGCGATGATGGCAATGAGCAGGGCAGTACTGCTGACGGTGAAGAAGCGCATGGAAGGATTCTGCAACGCTTGGAAGCGCTGTTCCTTATGATGCTCGGAGCAATACTCCACGACGAATACTACTGACAGGGCCATGGCGACATAGACTAAGTGGGTGATGCCGCTGAGGAATGGCACCGAGAACAGAGTAGTGGCCATCTGTGTCGTGGCCGTCCAGGCGTCGGCAATGGAAGTGGCACGGAAGAAGACCAGGGCATACATGACGAGGAAGAACGTCACGACGCGGTTGGCTATCAGCCACCATGCCTTTTTCTTCAGATTGTGCTTCTTCTCAAAGCGTTTCTGCGGGAGGTCCTTGAGCATACATACGACGAGGTAGATGCCGAAGATTGAGAACGAGACGACGTAGGTCCAGGCGGCGCCGTGCCAGAAGCCTGAGACGAAGAACGTGAAGAAGATGGAGAAGCACCACCACCACAGGCGCATCGAGCTGCCCACCATGGGATAGTAGAGGTAGTCCATGAACCACGTGGTGAGTGAGATGTGGTTGCGCTTCCAGAAGTCCTGCACCGAGACGGAGAAGAAATAGGGGTGGCGGAAATTGTCCATCAGGCGGAATCCCATGACGCGTGCGCTGCCAATGGCTATGTAGCTGTAGCCCGCGAAGTCACCGTAGACCTGGAAGCAGTAGAGACACGAGGCAAGGAGTATGCTCGCACCGTTGTGGTGTGACATATTATTATATATGGAGTCCACATATATGGCACATCGGTCGGCCAGGACAAGTTTGAGGAAAAAGCCCCAGAGCATGAGGTTGATGCCGGAAGCGGCACGGAGTGCATCGAAGCTGTGACGCTCGTAGAACTGCTTCAGCAGAGTGGTGCTGCGCTCAATAGGCCCGGCAACCAACTGCGGGAAGAACGACACGAAGAGGGCGTAGGTCGGTAGGTCGCGCTCGGCCTTGACATCGCCACGGCTGACGTCGATCATGTAACCCATGGCCTGGAATGTATAGAACGATATGCCCACGGGCAGCAGCACCTTGAGTTCGGGCACGTGCATGTCGACACCCATCCACGACATAACGGCTGCCACGTTCTCGGCGGCGAAATTGAAATACTTGAAGAAGAAGAGTATGAGCAGATTGGACACCACGCCAACGGTGAGCAACAGCTTCTTCCTGTCGGGGAACTTTCCCAGGCCAAGGGCGGTGAGATAGGTTATAAGGGTGCTGGCAAGAAGCAGCAGGGCGTAGGCCGGCTCCCAGTTCATGTAGAAATAGTAGCTGGCAACGAGCAGGAACAGGTTGCGCAGACGCAGAGTGGGCAGGGCGAAATAGACCACGCACACGACTGGGAAGAACGCGAGGAAGGCAAATGAATTGAATAACACCTCTTAAAGGGTTGAGAGTTGAGGGTTGAGGGTTGAGAGTTGAGGGGTCCCGACGCTTATGCGCCGGGCACGGTGGCTGTTGAGGGCTGAGAGTTAGGGTTTGTTGACGATCATGTCGTAGAGTTCCTCCACGGTCTTGCTCCGCCTGATGTCGTGGCCAGTCACCGTCTTTCCGAACCCGGTTTTTGCCAGTGCCATGATGCTCAATGCCGTTATCGACGACCAGTCGTCGAGTTCCTGATACTCAGTGTCGGGCTGAATCTCGTCGGGGTCCATGCCCTCAAAAAACTTTGCGAAACGGTTTATAAATTCCTGTAAGTCCATTTACGTTGTTATTTTAGGTTTTTAATAATTTCTACATATCGCTGCGTGCCTGTTTCTTTCGTCAGGTGGCGCATGACGAACCGCCGGCCGTTGCGTCCCATTTCCAGGCAGAGATTGCGGTCGGAATAAAGCCTTAGCACCGCCTCGCGGAAAGCATCCTTGTCTCCGGCACGGGCAAAGAGGCCGCAGCGGTTCTGCTCAATGATGTCGCGCAACTCGCCATCGTCGAAGCTGGCCAGAACGGGGCGCGAGGCAGCCATGATGTTCCACGTCTTTGAGGGCACTGAGCCGGCTCCGGTGCCGGGCTTTGAGATGACCAGACTGACATCGCCTAAGGAAAAGACATGGGCAATGTCCTCGTAAGGCTGGAATGGCAGCAGTGTTATGTTGCCGATGCTGTTTTGGCTTAGCTGCTGTTCCAATTGCTGTCGGTAGGCACCGTTGCCCACAAGCACGAACTGTATATCGTCGTTCTGCTCCAATGTCTTGGCCACGTCGAGGAGCATGTCGAGGTTCTGGGTCAGGCCAATGTTGCCACAATAGGTGACGTGGAATTTCGCGGGGTCGAGGCCATAGCGGCTGAAGAGCACATTCTGCTCACGGGGAATGTCGGCCACGGTATCGCCGTCCACCCAGTTATACACCACTTCAATTTTCTCCTTTGGCACGCCCTTGGCCATGATGTTGCGCTTGAATTCTTCGCTGATGACTATGATGCGGTCGGCGTTACGGTATGTGAAATTCTCTATCATGCGCCCTATCTTCCATGCCATCCCGCCTTTCTTGGCAATGCCGGTACTGACGAGTGAGTCGGGGAAAATGTCCTGCAAGCCATAGACGAATGGGATGCCGCGAATCTTCTTCACCAGTGCAGCCATGGCTCCCTGTATGGGCGGTGTGCTTACCACGTATATGGCCTGGCAGCGGCGTGCGTCGCGGGCGAAGCACCCGAGGAAAAACTCGCAGATGCAGATGAGCACATAGCGCAGAGCACGCAGGATGACATTCTGGCCCTCGCCATACATCGGGAAGCGGTGGATGGTCCTCATGCCGCCCTGCAGCGTCTCTTTGCTGCGCCGCTTGTATTCTTCCCTCACTTCCTTGCTGATGCCGCGTGTCGGAGTTGGCGTATATACCACGGTCTCGATGCCCGCAGCAGCGAAAGCCTCATTGAGATTGTCGACGAGGTAGTAGCTGGCTGCCTGTTCCGGCTCGTAGTAAGTGGTGAGCATCAGCAGTTTCATACACCTTATTAAATATGGACGTCTTCCCAGTCTATATTCTCCATGAGCATCTCTTGGCCGTTGCAGTCAGTGACATGCACTGTCTGGTAGAATTTGCGTGCCAGCATACGAAATTCTTCGATGTTGTCGAATACTAAGTGTATGGAGCCCAAAGTGCTGGTCACTGTGCGCTTGCCGCTTATCTCGTCGCCTACGGCCTTGGTCAATACTGAATAGACGTTTTCCGGAGTCTTGCGGAATTCGTCAAACCCCGTGATTGATGCTATACGCCCGTCTCTCAGGTGCGGACAATACATGCAGTAGTACTTTTTCCTTGGCACGCTTGGTGCTATGAGCGGTATGTGCCCATGCAGGCGGCTTTCCCCTGTGAGAGCAAAAGTGATGTCGGCAGCCAGCTGGTTGATGCCTGTGAAATATTCCACCGGGTAGATGGATATCTGCCCCATATAGCGATAGTGTGCCTCATTGAAGCAGTAGTTGTCACCATCCTTGAACACCTCTATCCAAAGCGTGCCCTCCTTGATGCCAAGATGGGCGAACATACGTGTCAGCTGCTCCTCATAGCGGCTGCGGAAATCGGCAATGCTGTTGCTTTCGAATATACAGAAAATGAACACATACGCTTCCGGGTCGGTGTATTTCACCAGGTTTTTAGTGGCCATGGTGGTGAAAATCACCTTTCCCTCACTGAAGGTGTAGATTACCTTTATACCGTTGTTCTTTTCGAACTGCTCTATGAGGGCTCTTCCCGACCTCGAAGCCGCCTTTGCCTTGGCATACCCCTCTTTCATTTCCTCAGCATTGTGGCATATAGAAATACCTATTCCGCCGCTACCGTCAACAGGCTTGGTGACTACAGGGAAGACAATGTCTGTTGCGTCGGGCTCGTATGGCTTGGCCACTGGCAGTCCGAATTGCTGGCAGAGAGCCTTGAAGCGGCTCTTGTCGTGGATTGTGTCCCACTGCTCTTTCGTGCAATAGCAAGGATAGCCCAGCTCGTTGAGATACTGACTGGCGTGTGTGACGATAAGCTCACTGCCCCCCATGAGCACCCCGTCGATGTTGTGCGTCGTGATGAATTGCTTCATGGCCTCATGGTCGGTAGAGTCCACTCGATACACCTCGTCGGCCACGTCGTCGAGCGGCGTGGCCTTGTTGCCAGCCACGATGAGTGTGATACCATACTCGTCGGCAATGCGGCTTATCTCGTCTTTCCAGACACTGCTTCCCAACAACAGTAGTCGTTTTCCTTTAAGGGAGTCTTTCATGATTTGTAATCGGCAATAGTTATCTTATGGTCTGAGCGATAGGCGACATGGCCTGTACCCACACAGTCGAAGCCAGTGGCGGTCTCTGGGTAGTCCTCAGTATTGGCGAGGAATGAGATACACCAAGGAGCCTGTCCGGCCTTGGCCATGTCGAACAACGGCTTCAGTCCGATGTTTTTGCTACAGTGGAAATAGATGCCGGCACATGCCACATCGTGTACGTCCTTATGCACATACTGGTTCAGGCAGCAGTCTATGGCAACCTTGAAATAGTCGCAATCGGTGCTTGCCAAGACGAGTGTGTCGGCGATGTGGCCTCCTGCGGCTCGTGCTCCCACCTCGATGAAATAGATCTCGCCATTTACGATTTTTATCTCCATGTGAGCCATGCCGTAGTTGATGCCCAGTGCGCACAGCACGTCGGTCACTCCCCTCACCACCTTGCTCCTCATTTCCGAAGTAAGTGCCGCCGGCTGATGATGCGCCGTCTCCACGAAATGTGGCGGTCCGTAGCTCTCGTACTCTGTTATCTGAATAACTTCGTGCCGCCCACATCCAGCGAGACACTCCACGGAGTACTCTGTGCCGCCCTCGATATACTCTTCCACAAGAACACGGCCGTCTGACGAATATTCCTTGGCGTATGCCACGGCATCGGCCATTTCCTCAACACTGTAGGCAATCTTTATTCCACGCTTGGCACAGGAGTCGAGGGCTTTCACAACTACGGGGTAATCATATTTCTCTTGCTCGCTGTAAAGAGAGAATCGTGGCTGGTGTACAGTCTGCACTCCCTCAACGCGCTTACGCATCAGGTATTTGTTCCTTGCGGCAAAGCCTCCCTTGATGTCGTTCCCTGGCAGTCCCAGGCTATTGGCTATGATGGCGGTCACCTCGGTGGTGCTCTCGCTGGTGGCAATGATACCGTCTACCTTGTGTTGCCGACATATCTCCACTATTCGGTCGGTCTCGTTGACGTCGATGGGAATGAACTCGTCGGCGAGTTCGCGTCCCATGGAGTCGGCCAATCCGAAGACCAGCGTACGCACATAGTCCAGACGGCGTGCCCTCTCGAGTATTGGCAAGCCGCCTTCGCCAGCCCCAATGACGGCGAGAGTCTTTATTTTATCATGCATTGTCATTATTGATGTTTTTTTCTGCGATGACAGTCAGAAATGTATTCGCTAATATCTTTACGTCGAGCACAAACGACACATTCTGAGCATAAAACGCATCCCAATGGAATTTCTCTGCCTGCGTTATGCTGTTGCGGAAATATGCCTGCGCATAACCGGTGATGCCCGGCTTCACGTCGTAGCGGTGCTTCTCGTCGCCTTTGAGCTTGTCATAGTCGAGACTGGTGTTGCTCACCGTAGGCCGCGGTCCCACGAAGCTCATCTGCCCGAAGAGCACGTTGATGAACTGAGGCAGCTCATCGAGCGATGTCTTTCGCAGAATGCGTCCAACAGGGGTCACGCGTGGGTCGTCGTCGGCATTGAATGTCGAGCCGTCGGCATTTCGCTGGTCAGGTGCATTGACATACATCGATCTGAGTTTGTACATCTTGAACTTCCGGCCAAGAATGCCAAGGCGTGATGCATTGTAGAAGATGGGGCCACGGTCGGTTAAATAGATGATTGGGCCGAACACAATAAGCACCAGCAAGACGAAGGGAAGCATCAACAGTGCGCCAAGGAAGTCAAGCAGAGGTTTGAAAACGTGTCTGTACACCGCGTTTGGAGTAGGTTGAGAATTGAGGGTTGAGGTACAATTTGCGAATTACTTTTTTGCTTTGCCACGCAATTGCACTGTCTTCTATTTGCTGTTCACAAACTTTCTCCCTTGTTTAATGTATATGCCTTTCTTGTCGCTTGCCTTGGCGTTCATCCCCGACAGTTCATATACTCGTTCCCCAGACTCGCCGCCGCACATTGTGCTGGAAGTGGATATTCCCGTGGTTGTCTCATCGTAATCGGTCTCGGGATTCGCGCATCTGTGCCAGTCGTTGACGGCCATGACGGCAGCTTTTTGCGCGATGGGCGCAGTATTGTCGTCGACTGAAATCATTGGAGAGTCGATCTGTACGAATTCCTTGTTTATGCGTGTATTGTCTTCGAGCACCGACACGCCCGACCTTGGGGCAAGAATCGACTGGTAGTAGCAGCACGAAGCCACATAGCGGGTGAGTATAAATTCGCAGTGCACCCCGTCGGCGGTAAGGTCTTGCTCGTTGTTCAGCGAGCTGGCCCTGAGGTTCTGCACGGCGGTGCCGTATGGGATTACGAGGTCGATGCTGTAGTCATAACAGCAATTTTCCACCGACTCCATAATCTTCTCCCACCGCAGCAGCGACGACCCCTCAATGTTGTTCGGGTTCGAACTGGCATAGCTGTGCACGAGCATGAGTCCGATGGTGGCTTGCGGCTGGTTGGTCTTTATCATTGAAAGAAACTCGTTCAGATAGCCTCCAGGGCCGTCACCGGCCCACTGCTCATAGTAGGGCGAGGCTGAGCTGACAGGCTGTATGAAGATGATGTCCCACTGTTCGTCGGTCAATGCCTTGCGGAAGAGCGAGCCGTCGCCGTCCTTGCCGCTGCCGGTGGCTATGTTGGCGTCGATGCCGCCGCACACCTTCTCTATAGAATAGTCGAGGCCGGTATTAATGTTGTTGAAAGTGTCGTACCAAGTCTTGAACGAGCCTCCTGCCATCATAGTCCTATAGATGCAGACATCGCTTACGTCAGTGCCTGTGCCATCAATGATTTGTGGCAGATATGACACGGCATCGAAGGTGAAACTATTGCCAATGTGCAGAATCTTGAGGTTTGGCTTGCACAAGATGTTGTCGTCTGCATCACTGTTGGTTTTGGCAAAGGCTGTCATGAAATTCCCTCCTGCAACGAGTAGCAAGAGGATAAGAAGTTGTTTTTTAAAGATTGTATTCATTTTTGGTAAAGATAATTTACGTGACCTACAGTTACGAACTGTACATTTCGGTTGCAAAGGTACTAATTTTCAATATTATAGCCAAGTTTTTTCCCTTTTTTGTTTATTTTGAAGTCAAGATTCTCGTTTTTTCTATTATCTCGTCGGCTCTTTCTATCGCCATCTGCACAGTTTCGGCCGTCACGATGACATGGCCGCTACGGTCCAGGCTTGAGCGCACTGGTCTTACCATTTCGCCCTTCGTGGGGTATATGGCTGATGCGTAGACGTATGGTTTTTCGAGCATTTCGGCATTCTCAATGGCTGTAAACCGTCCGGGCTGCGGAGTGAAATAGCGTATGCACACTGCGCTCTGCGGCCCTGTGGGTTCGAGCACTGGCTGCTGTCCTAATGCCACGTTAATGGCAGCCGCTACCATGTCGATGCCGGTGCTCAGGCGCACCAGGTCGGTGGCAATGAAGTCGCCGCCCATACGGGCGCCTATCTCCATGATGTATGCCTGTCCGTCCTGGATCTTCAGTTCGCTGTGCACAGCACAGTTTTGCAGCCCCAAAGCCTTGATACCGGCGATGGTGGCCTCGCGCAGTTTCTGCTGCACGTCGCCGGGGAACACCGAGGGCTGGTTGTGGCCCAGCTCCACGAAGAACGGAGCGCCGGTTGTTTTCTTGTCTGTTATGGCGAGTATATGCGGTTCCCCTTTCCAGACGATGGCCTCCACGCTGAACTCCGGCCCATCGATGAACTGCTCTATAAGCACGCCGTTGTCGCGGCTCTCGCGAAGTGCCCAGTGGTATTGTCTCTCAAACTGATGACGCTCTATCCCCCTTTCCACCTTCGATATGCCTCGTGAGCCGCTATTGCGCGTGGGTTTGAGTATGGCGTCGCCCTCCATCTCGTCGTGGAAGATGCACCAGGCGTGGTCGGCATCGGTGGCCAATAGCGACAGTGGGCTGGGGGCACCACCCTTGCGGAAAGCCTCGCGCATGAGGTGTTTGTTCGTGGCGCGCAGGGCGGTGGCGCGACTGAGACCGTTGAGATGCAACTCGTCGTTAATGCGGCCCAGCACGTTCATGGCCACCTCAGTACAGGGGTGCAACATGCCGTTAATCTGTTCACGGCGTGCCACCTCGAGCATACCCTCCTCGGAACGTATGTCGGTCACCACCGCCTTGTCGGCCAGTTTCAGGCCCACTGCCTCAGGGTTGCCGTCGGCAGCCACGACATAGATACCCATGTCGTGTGCCCGCTTTATTACAGGAGCCTGCAAAGGGCCGGCGGCAAGAACCAATAGCTTTTTCATTTACTATTCTCGTTTTTTTACTTATTTACTATGCTTTATTATCTTTGTGTCCGCCTGGCTGATAAAGCCGGAATACTTCCTCGAGCTTTTCCCGTGAGAGCCGTTCCTCTTCTGGATAGATGGCACGCTCATGTTCGATAATCTGGTCGATGTCCCACTTGAACTTGATGAAGCGGGCGGGGACGCCGCCGACGATACTGTATGGCGGCACGTCCTTCGACACCACGGCACCGGCTCCGATGATAGAGCCACGGCCAACGGTGATGCCAGAGAGCAGCGTCACATTGACACCTATCCACACGTCCTCCTCCACCACAACGTCGCGGTCGTATTCCGTGCAGTTGGGGTCCTTCTTTATCATGTCGAAGAACTGGCCCGGCAGATAGGGATGTCCGCCGGTGACCACGTTCAGTCCCTGTGCGGCTCCGCTGTGCTGTTTCATGATGAAACGGGCCTTGGGCGACAGAATCCTGGCATCGAAAATGCCGTTGTAGCCGTACAGGTAGATGTTCTTGGGGTTGGTGATTGTCAGAGGCGGAATGAGGGACACGTGCTCGCCAATGTAGCCGAAGTCTTTCTTCCGGAAGCCGAAATAGCGGTGGTAGAAGATGTAGAGTCCGCGCTTGTAGCGGAAAAAGTATTCTTTAAGTGATGCGAACATATTTCTTTTTTATAAACAACGGATTAAGACGGATTATATAGATTTTTCTTGCAATTTCACGAACTGTTCAACTGTTATTTCAAATTTTCTTTGGTCCTCCATGAACGATTCCAGCAGCTTGTCGCAGCGTTGCTCGTATGCCTTGCGGTCTTGGGCCAGGAACTCGCTGATGCGCACGTCTAAGCCATTGCAGTCGTCCACGGCAATGCCAACGCCATATCGCTCGGCATAGTCGCCTTGTGTCGTTCCGCGTGTGACAATCATCGGACGTTTGTGCATGAGCGAGAGGTAGAAACGGTTCGAGAGGGCCGTGTCGTGGGTGACCACACGGGGATAAAAGATGTTCATCAGCGTGCAATCTTCCACGAAGGCAGCCTCCTCCTCTTTTTCATAGAAGCCCTTGAACTCAATGTTCTTGATGCCGTTCTCCTTGCAATAGTCCTCAATGATAGGTGCGGCGTGCCCCTTGCCCACGAAGCGCAATGTGAAACCTTCGCGGTTGGCCAAGGCCTTGACCACCTCTAAGTTCTGCTCCGTGTCGCGGATGGCACCAATGGTGAGAACCACAATAGCAGACCCACCCCCGGTCGTCCCTCTCCCGGTGTACTGCTTTCCCAAGTTATGCGACAGCAGATAGTTGCTCTTCGGCAGATACGGGATGAAGCCTGGCGAGGATACAACGTTGGCCTGGCTGAAACGCAGCATCAGGGTGAAAAGCTGTCGGAAACCCGGACGCTGCTCTATGGAGAGGTCGCGATAGTCGATGATGTAGCGATGACGGTATCGTGTGAACAGCAGCGGGGCGAGGAGACAGGTCATCTGCGGGCCAAAGACAATGAGACGGTCAAAACCCTGCTCACGCAACGTGCGGCGAATAAAACTTATATAGCCACGATAAGAACTGAAGCTGGCAGAACCGTGGGCCTGAGGACAGGCCACCTGATACTGGAAGCCCTCAACATGGTCGTCACCCTCACGGTTCCACGAAATGACAGCATAGTCAACGCCATGACTGTCAAGCAGACGGGTGTAGATACGCACATAAGGGGCGTACCACAGGGAACCGGGGAGTATGAGTGCTACTTTCATTCTTCAATCTTTCACTTTTTCAACATTCTCAAGTCCGTCAGGAATGGCAGGAAACTCTGTATAACGTAGGTGATGGCCGTGGCCAAGGCCACACACGCAACGATGTATAGCAGGAAATCAGCCGTCCCCGGAACGGGCGACAGCCGTTTGAACAGCACATTGACCACCACAGGCACGGCACCGCTGAGGAAGTAGAACACAATGCTGTTAGTACCAATGAAGGTGAGGAGACGCATCTGTGGCAGCTGTTTGCAGACAGCCACCATAAGCAGACAGCCGATAACACTGCCGATATAGCCGGTGAAATTGAACAGCTTCATATTGATAAGCACCTTGGCATCGTCGCTGAGAATGACGAAGAAGGCGACATAGGCAGCGGCAAGCACCGCCACGTGCCATCCGTGTAGCCATCCGAATTGCGACTCATAACGCCAGTAGAGTGCACCTAAGGCGAGAAAGGCCATGCACAGCGGCGCTAACTGATAAGAGTAGTAGTCAAGGCTGTCACCATAGAAGGGCAAAGCCACGGTGCCTGCCAGAGCCAAGAGGCTCATAATGACGAAATAGAACCACACGGAGCGCTGCCGCGTTGTCAACAGAACTACTATGGCAATCTGGCAAACTAACAGAGCACTAACGAACCAATAGGTGCCGCCGCCAAAGGTCTCAAACAGGAAACTGCCCAAATCGGCAGTACCTCCCTTGAGCATCTTCTTGGGAATGAAGCTGATAAACGAGAACAAGAGTGCCGGTATCCACATACGGAACACGATGTTTGCCAACGTCTTCCTGCCCGTTCCCTCGTCCGAAAGATAGGCAGCACGCGACTCGTCGATGACGGGGTGTGACAGCTGCTTGCGAAACATCAGATAGCCGCTGACGAAGAAGAAGGCATTGACATAGACAGGGTGTAAGAACAAAGCCACGTCATGGTAGAATACCCCATAGTAAAACATGCCATGTACCACATAGACCATGATCATACAGAGAGCCTTTACAGCGTTTATCCAGTTGATGTCCTTTTTCATCTTTTCTTATTCAGCCAATAATAGAGTCGGGGTGTATATAGGTTCATTTTTCGGAAGAGCCACGTCAGAGGATATTTCGCGGGCATGCAGCGGCGTATCATCGTCAGATAGTCGGCATCGCTATGGAGAGGGTGGTTCAGGTAGTCCCTTCGCTCTTTGAGGGTCATGGCGCAGAGTCGTTCCTCGATGCCGTCGATGTCGGGATGGTCGAAGGCGCAGCTGCCGCAGGCTTTCGGCGTCACCACCACGGGAATGCCCCGTCGGCGTGCGCGGTAGCCATAGTCCAGGTCGGCTTGTCCGTGGATGTAGCCTCTGTAGAGTATGCCATGCTCTTCCACGACCTTGTGCGGCACGAGCAGAATGTTGGCATGGGTCCAGTCGCAGAGCTGCGGCTCTTCCGATGGGCCGAGCATCCGGCGGCGGCATGTCAGCCTACTGATGAACACCTCGCCGCCGTAGGTCACCCGCGACGGGTCTTCGGGGTCGCAGGTGATGCCTGAGACGATGCCCTCTCGCCCGAACTTGTCGCGACAGTAGTCCTCGGTGCTGAAGAGCGTCTCAAAGGCGTCACTTTGTAGCACCGTGTCGTCGTTGAGCAGCAGGTAGTAGTCCCACTGCCCGCTCTCGCGTGCCGTCTGCCACGCCAGTCGCATTCCTCCGGCCCAGTAGAGGTTGCCATCGCCTTTCACTATGCGTATGTCCTTTCCAGAAAAGTCGTTGGCAATTGCCTCGGCAGTACCGTCGGTACAGCCGTCGTCGGTCAGGAACACCTGGGCGGCTCCGGCAGCCTCCTCCAACGACCGTAGACACCGCAGGGTCTTCTCCTTGCGGTTATGGCACGTCATGAGCACAGCCACCTTCTTTTCCTGAAAGGTAATCATAATTACTAATTACTCATTATCAATTATCAATCACTTTCACCACCCTCGCCGGGTTCCCGGCCACGACTGTGTTTGGCGGCACGTCCTTCGTCACCACCGAGCCGGCGCCCACTATGGCCCCGTTGCCAATGGTCACGCCCTTCATCACTATGCAGCGTGCACCGATGAAGACATCGTCGCCTATGACGATGGGACGGTTCACGGTGTTACGGAAATAGTCGCTCTTTGTGCGCTCCTCGGCCCGCAGAGGGTGGCCGTCGGTGTCCACTATGAGGCAGCCGGAGCCTATCGTCGTGTTGTTGCCAATGGTGATGGACTCGCTGCATCGCAATGTGCTTCCCGATATTCCCACGTTGTCGCCAATCCTGACCACAGCATTGGGAAAGACGGTGAACATGCAGGGCTGTATCAGCCCTATGAGGTTGCCATCGAAGCGGTTTATGCACTTGAAGCCACGCCCCACCTCTATGCGCCCTCGGTGCTGACCACGCAGAAGGCGCAGCAGCCAGTTGGGCTCCCACACGTAGCAGCGTCCGTCCATGAACATGCCCTCGCGCCAGGGGAAACGGCTGCGCCAGGCATTCCAGCGGCTTTTCGCGCATACATATATCTTATATATACTGTTCACCGATTCAATTTACGATTTACGGATTTACCATTTACGATTTGTTTCTATACGAGGAGTTATCCATCCTCTTCCTTCACCTTCGTCAGCAGCAGCGTGTAGAACAGGAAGGCATACAGAGGGTACAAGTCCATGAAGAATGGTTCCAGCGTGAGGCATCCCAGGACGAGGAAAGCCGAGTTGGCGATTACCGCCGATCGATAGGGGATCCCCTTCTTTAGCCTCATCAACGGGCGCAGCAGCATTGCTGTGAAGAATGCAAGCCCGACGATGCCATAACTGACGAAGAAAGCAAGGAAATCGTTGTGGAACCCCACGTTGTTCATTCCCAGTATCGGCGTTATGCCCACACCCCTGTCCTTGCCTATTCCGAATAACATGTCACCGAAGCTGGCATTATGTATGAAGGTAGTGTATTTCTTATCCCAAATCAGCAGTCTGTTCGACCCCGTTCCATCATCCATTTCCGCTCGTCGTTCCAGGAGGTCGAAATACTCGTTGGTATAAAGATATATGACAAAGCCAATACCTGCCATGACAAGCAGCGCCTTCCATTTCTTTTTCGCACTCGAGAACATCAGCTGTATAACCACGCTGCCCACAAGGCACATCAGGGCGGTGCGCGACCCCAGCAGGAGCAACACCGGCAGACTGACACCGAAAGCGAAGATGCTATAGGCGATGAAATACCAGCGGTAGAGTTTGGCGTGCATAAGGCATGTGATGGCCACGGAGGCTCCCATGGCCACTCCGAGGCCCAGATAGTTCTGGTCAGACCATCCGATGCGGTTCAGTTCGGGCGTGTACTCCGACGCTCCGAAGGCATAGATGTTGCGCGTGGCGAAGAGATAGCACGACAGCACGGCGGTGATGGTCATGAAGGCCAGCGAGAAATAGGTCACTGTGCGGCGGTTGACAACCGGCACAAAAGGCACAATCATGGTCATCGTCAGCAGCGTGTAGGGTGTCCAGCCCAGCGTTGACTCCGTGTATGCGTCGCAGAGCCACACATATATGAGGAAGAAGAACACCAGACTGTTCTCGCCTCCCAACAAGCGGCTCGTTATCTCCTTGTGTCGGTCCCAGAAGATCCATAGTCCCAACGTCATGGCAATGACGTATATGTGGGGCATGGTGGGCATATAGGAATAGGTATAGCCGAAAGATGCGATGCTCCAGAAACATGTCAGCGCCGCCACCAACAGGCCGCGCACGTCGTTGAGACCGGGGTAGAGCACAGCGAAGAGGAAAGCCACTCGCACAGGAAGAGGCGGAGCCATCACTGTGTTGGTCCATGACACCATCAACACCAGCAGAAGAAAATAATATATGAGCAGTGTCCTTGGTTTCATCTCCTGAGAATCTTACTACAATAGCCTTTTACCATAACCCGTTCATTGTCGCCAAGCACTATCATGTAGGCCAGCACAGAACCTATTGACACTTCAGCAGCACACACCAGCAACAATCGCAGCCACAGGCTTCCCAGACTCTGGGCCAGCACCTCACAAGCGTAGAGCACAGCAACGTTGAGCAGCACGAACAGCAGACAGCGCAGCAGCACCTGCCTCGCATAGTCCCAATAGCTGTAGACGAAGATGCGCCTGAGCATGACGAAGCACGCAACGAGCTGGAAGACGGTGAACACGATGGTAAGTACGAACACCGAGGCGGGAGGCTCACCCAACTTCAACGCCACCCATGCCGCAGGGAGCAGCAACAGACCCACCACCGAGGGCACCACCTTGTAGTCGCGTATGCGGCCGACGGCCAGCGCCACCTGCGTACATGGCATCTCAAACATACAGAGCAGCGAGTCGGCCAGCACGAGTATGGCAAACACGCGTGTCAGCGGCGGCACGCTGTCGCCAAGCCACAGCCCCAGCACATAGTCCATTTCCAGCATCAGGGGGGTCATCAGCATGGCCATAAGCACAAAGCATATCCTCGACTCGGCAAAGAAAAGGCTCTCGACGCGGTTGCGGTTGCCCGCCGCCCATGAACTCACTATCTGCGGCTGGAACGACGTTGCCACATTGTTAGAGAATCCTGTCAGCGCAGCATTCACCTGATAGGCCACGCCACGCGCCGCATTGACCACAGTACCGAAGAACACGTTCAATAGCATATTCAGCCCCTGGCCCTTCAGCAGCATCGCAAATGTGCCGAGAAGGTTCCAGCCCGAGAACGACAGCATACGGCGCATGAGGCCCCGGTCCACAGTATTACAAGGCTTACAGCCCTCTTCCCTGAGAAGGACTTTCCTCTTGGCATAGACGAAGAACATGGCAAACTGCGCCACCGTGACCATCAGCGTCAGCACGCCGTAGGCCATCACCTTGTCGTATGGCAGGAAAGGCAGGGCCAGCACCACCAACAGCCGCAGCGTCACCTCGACGATGCCAACCAAGGCGTAGTAGTCGAAACGCTCGGATGCCATGATGGCCCCGCTGTAGGGAATCTCCATCACCACGAGAACCAGCGACAGCGCTGACATCTGGTAGGCCACATTCGCGGCTACCAGACGGCCTTCGGGCACCACCATCACACTGTTCACATACCACAGTCCCAGCGTCTCCATCAGCAGCAGGAGAGCCAGCGCAATGGCCAAGTGGATTGCCAGGCCCGTGGAATAGACGGTGCCGTAGCCCCCAGTCCCCCGGGCCGTACCCTCGTAATTGTAGAAGCGCTGCATGCTCGCCGCCAGAGTGACGTTGAGGAAGCCAAACATCGACACAAAACCCGCCACCACATTGTACACACCATAGTCACTAATGCCAAGGGTGCGAAGTACCACCCTCGACGTGTACAATGAGACAGCAAGGACGAAAAACATCCTTATATAAAGGAATAGCGTGTTCTTTGCTATGCGCTTGTTGTCGCCTGTTGGCATCCTGTCTGTATTACTCAATAGGGGCAGGCTCCCGTGCCTACCCGCAAAATGTCGTGCAAAGGTACTACATTTTAATGCAACGACTGACTATTTTCAAAAAAATTAGGAAATTTTTGCTTAATCTTTAGGGGCGGCCCATGCAAAGGTGAGTGCATAGTCGGCTGTGTTCACACAATGAACCATGACTTGCCCGCCGCGTTTCATGTTTTCCATGGGAAAGGATTCGCACGACGGTTGGCCGTGTACCGGCGAAGAGTCGTCGGCAACGGTTTTCCGCATCTCCATGAACTGCAGGTCGTCGTCGGAGTACAGCTTGTAGAGCGTCTCTTTGGCACACCACAGCGTGAGCAGCTCGTCGACAGTGGTGGCCTGTTCGTCGTCGCGCACGAACCTCTCTGCAATCTTCAAGATTCTTTCCGAGCGATACTCTATATCCACGCCCACCTCGTTTTGCTTCGACATTATCAGCGCGGCGTAGCCCTTGGTGTGGCTAATGCTGATGTGGGGTGGCTGTGTGGTGCCTTCAACGAAAGGCCGTCCGCTCTCTGTGTGGCCGATGGCGATGTCAGCCGACCCTGTCATCTCGAAGAGCAGAGCTCGCACGCAGAGGAACTCTTTCTGCCGTGCCTCGCTCTTGTAGGGCATGTCAAAACGGCGCAAGTGGGGGTAGCGTGAGAGCAGTTCCGCAGGACTCTCATCCATGCGCCACAGTCCAAGACGCACGTCGTCGCCCACTTGTCGTATCTCTATCAAAGCCATTGAGTTAAGGGTTGGGGGTTGGGAGTTCCACGATGATGTCGGCCCGTCCTATCACCAGTGCGTCGTCGGTGGCGGCAATGACGGTTGCCCCACCCTGTGCCGCGAGTGAGTGGAGATAGTTTGCCGACGCCCCCGACGGGCTGTCGACGAGCAGCACCGGCTTGCGGCGCAGTACGGCAGCGGCCAGAAGCCGTGCCTTGTCGCCTGTGGCCCCTGTGCGGCGGCACTCCTCCTCTATGTCGGTGGCGCTGACACCCAGATGGCGGTTGCTCCTCAGCGAGAGCATGTCGGCGGCGGTGGGTGGCTCGTAGACCACGATGCTGCCCACCGCAGACAGACCGCTGGGCACGAAGGCCATGAACTGGCGCAGCCCGCCGATGGCTTCTGCCGACAGCGGCTCGCCGTCGAGGCTGATGTAGCCCGTGACGGGAGTCTCGAAACCCATCATGGCATGTAGCCATCGCGTGCGACGGACGGCCGTGCCCCCAGTGAGACACGTCAGCTGTCCTTCACGGGCAAGCATCGACAGGGTGAGTTCCTCGCCCCTAAGCAATACACAGTTCAGTTCGAGCGTCATTTCATTCCATCTTGATATGATCTTGTCGCAATGGCGTGGCAAAATTAGGTATTTTCCATGAATTGCGCAAGAAAAGCAGGGCGAAAGTTTGTGGTGTGGCATTATTTTCGTATTTTTGCACCCGCCAATTATATTTCGTTACTATCATTAATCTATGGTAAACAATCATTCTGGAGAGAAAAGATACAGGCTGCCGGCAGAATGGGAGCCGCAGAGCGGGGTGCAACTGACATGGCCACATGCCGGCACCGACTGGGCACCGATGCTCGACGAGGTGCTGGTGACATATCGTGAGATGGCACGCGAGATAAGCCGCCGCGAGCCGCTGCTGATTGTAGGGGCTGACCCCAGCCTCTGCCCGCCGTCGGAAAGTGTTCCCGTCTTTGTCTACCCCACCGACGACACTTGGGCACGCGACCATGGGTTCATCACGCTTGTCGACGATTCGCAACCGGGTGATTGCAGGCTGCTCGACTTCAAGTTCAACGGCTGGGGCGAGAAGTTCCCTGCCGACCTCGACAATGCCATCAACCGCCGTCTCTTCGACGCTGGAGCGGTGAAGGGCGAATATGTCAGCCATCTGGACTTTGTCCTTGAGGGCGGCTCTATAGAGAGCGACGGCCGTGGCACCATCTTCACCACGACCAACTGTCTGCTGGCTCCGCACCGCAACCAGCCGCTGACGAAGGACGAGATTGAGGAGCGGCTGAAGGAATGGCTCTGTGCCGACCGCGTGCTGTGGATTGACCACGGACAGTTGGCCGGCGACGACACCGACGGGCACATAGACACACTTGTGCGCATCTGTCCCGACGACACAATATTATATATATATAGCGACAACCCTGCCGACGAGCACTATCAGGAGCTGCAGCTCATGGAGGAGCAGCTGCGCACGTTCCGCACCATCGACGGACGGCCCTACCGCCTACTGCGCCTGCCCATGCCCCGCGCCATCTACGACACATCCGCCGACGACGACCGTCTTCCAGCCACATACGCCAATTTCCTTGTTGTAAACGGTGCCGTACTCTGTCCCACATACGGCCCGCCCGACCTCGACGCCGAGGCTCTCAACATCATTGGCCAGGCCTTCCCCGGCCGTGACATCGTGGGCATCGACTGCCGCAGTCTTATCAGGCAGCACGGCTCACTCCACTGCTGCACCATGCAGTTCCCAAAGGGGGTGATTTAGCGTGACAGCAGTTTCACCGGGCCTAACAGTCCTGCGGGCAGCAGGTCGTCGCCCTTTTTGCGGTATCGGGCGTTTGTCCAGATACCAGGGAATGGTGGCGTGCCCAGGTCTGCTCCACGCAAGGCGTTGTGCCAGGTGTTCACAACTTCTATTTCTATCGTGTTCTTCCCCTTACGAAGCCATTCGCCAACGCTCACTTCGTAGGGAGGCATCCATAGTATTCCCGCGTCGTGGCCGTTTATCCAGACGTGGGCCACGTCGTGCACCTCGCCGAGAGAGAGGACGATGTCGCCTTGTCCTGCCGTCTTGTTGTCCTGCCGTCTGTAGTCGACGGTGGTCTTATATCTGACGTGGCCGCTGTAGTAGCGCACGTCGGCATCGTTGTACTCGCTCCACGAGAAGAGGGTGTCGGTCTTCATCTGCCGTCCCGTCTCGGCGAAGGTGAGCTGCCACCGGCGGGACACTTCGGGGATACCCTGCGGAGATGCGCCGTGAACGGTGGAAGGCTCCAGTGCCGCAGTCCATTTGGCCCTGACTTCGGCGGTGATGCCCTTGGTTCCGAAGAGCACGAAGAGCGACTGCCGCGGCAGCATGGTCAGCCGCACCACGGTCATGGTGTCGGCCACAAAGACATCTTCTATGGGCGAGATGTAGCGGTCGGTCATGGGGTCGTAGACTATCACGCCCTTGCCGTGAACCCTGAACGTTGCCGTAAAGTCCTGTACGCTGTCCTTCTGGTTGGCGAGGAAATAGATGTCCTGTCCGCCGTCGCGGCGGTGGCAGAAGGCTATGCCCGTAGGCAGCATCACGTCGGGCATAAGTCCGGGCAGCCGCGATTCTCTGAAGGGCTTGTCGATGATGGTCATGCCCAGACTGCGCAGGCTGTCGATGGTGGCCTGGGCCTCGTTGGAGACCAGCGTGCCGGGAGGGATCACCAGCACCCTGTATGGACTTACATTATGTATATCAGCACTCTCGCCACTCTGCATCTCATACTCCATCAGCACCTCCGGGTTCATCGAGTCGTAGGAATAGCCGCCTAAGGGGTTCACCCACGTCTGCGGGTCGGCCATGACGGTATGTTTCACGCCCACGGGGCTTTCCTCCATGGGCAGCCCCACGTTGGCAAGCCGGCGGTGCTCCTGCTCCACACGCTCGCGGCCTATCAGTCCGGGCAGCACGTCGACAAGCTGTTCGGGGCGCCATGCCCGACGGGGCATCTCGTCGCCGGTGTAGACGGCGATGTCGGTCACCGGCCATCCGCGCTGCAGCCACCGTTGACAGCGGGTCACGTAGTCCACGAAGGCGCAGGCTTCGGGAAACCACGTCTGGTCGCGCTGGAAGAAGAGGCCTATGCCGTCGAGGGTCATGCCGGGCTTCCTGTCCGTCCACGGGTTGTGGGTGAAGACGTGGAAGAAGAGGCGGTTCATGCCGAGGGCGAAGTTGCGGTCGAGCAGGGTCTTGATGCTGGCGGGAGTCTCGTCCCACACGCCGCGCACCTCCGTAAAACCCTCGGCCTGCACTATCTGCTTGCCGTAGACATGCGCCCCGCTGATAGCGTCGAGCATGTCGTTGGGCTTGTCGTGGGTGGGCGAGTTGAGCCAGTATTCGCCCATGGGCAGGTCGGCATACTTGTAGTGTTCCATGCCGTCGCTGACCATCGTCGGGGCGACACTCTCGGCTGAAAGCTGAACGCCATACTGCCTGGCCCGCCCGGCGGCGGTAGTGAAGAACACGTCTTGCAGAAGGTCGTTGATGGTCGTGCGGATGTCGCGCAGCACCTGTTCGTCGTTTTTCATGGGATAACCGGCAAATACCGGCATATAATCGCGCACGTCGTAGCCGCGCCGCTTCATGAACTCCCCGGCGAAGTTGCGGCTCCAGTTCTGTGAGCCGCATTCCCAAGAGTCTACGTGCATGAATTTTACTACGTCGGCGTGGGGGCGCTTCATGAACTCGCCGAACCAGTGGTCTATCTGCTTGCCCACGGCCTCGGCCGAGAACTTGTCGCACTCCAGCCCCTTGCCTCCGCCAGCCGTGGCGTTGGTGTGGCCAGTCGTGGTGTGGCCGAAGCGCAGGACACGTACCATTCCTCCCTCCGACGGGAACCATGCCTGTCCGTTCTCCACCTTCAGGCGGACAGGATACAAGCCGCCCAGCGTGTAGGAAGATTGGGGATTACAAATCCCCGACAACGGCTTACTGGCGATGCGCCACACGCTGCCGTTCTTGCTTTCATATTGGTCGATGCGCGGCTCGTGTGACAGGGTAAGTGCCTTGACCTTGAGCACAGGCGACCATTTGGCAGCGTCAAGGTCCTCACTTCCCGGCTCTGTTCCCTCGGGGGTCCAGAAGAAGCGGAAGTGGCGCGATGTGGTAGCGGGAATCGAGAAGGTATAGTTCTCGCTGTTGTTCTGCCATCCCTGGCGGGGCGGCACAAGCTGGCGCACGTCACGGTAGCTGATGCCGTCGTCGCTGGCCTGCACAAGCAGCCGCTGGGCCTGCAGATTGTTGCCGTTAGGAACGACATGCAGGCTTCGCACCGTCTGCGGTTCGTCGTAATCGTACTGGATGTAGCCCGGCTCCTTGCTGCGGAACACGCCATTGTCGTCGGCAATGATGGTGCCTGATACTTTGGGGGCAGGCATGTCGTGGAATACGGGAACGGCAAAAGCCGCGATGTCTTCGTAATAGGTGTCTGTCACCGCAGGCTGGGGCAGGGCAACCTCCCCGTCCTTGCCTATAGTGACCACGGTGTCGCTCCAGACCACCCGCTGCATCGACTCCTCGGGTGTTATCCACGGCCCTCCGGCAAGGGCGAAGCCGTCGCAGATGTGGACTCCCATCTCCAAGCCGAGGGAATCGGCTTGCGCGAACGCGTAGTCGACCATCTCCCAGAACTGCGGTGAAAGCTGTTGCGCCGTACCCTCAAACTCTGGTTTCTCTGTCACCCCGCGTATGGGCATGAGATAGCATCCGCCAAGCCCCACGTCCTTCATAGCCTGGAGGTCGGCCTTGATGCCAGGTTTCGTCACAGCCCCGTACATCCAGTACCAGAACGTCCAGGGACGCGCCATGTCGGCGCCACGACACGAAAGGACTGTGAGCATCAGGGCGCAAAGCCACACAGAGCGACGCCCCGGAATGGGAAGAGTGTTCGTCATAATGCTGCAAAGTTACGCAATAAATGCGACACGGCGAAACGATTCACGGGAATTAACCCAACTTTAACGTGTGCCCCATATTCCCCGCCTTCCGAGAGGAGGGGCTGGGGGGGTGGGAAAACCCGCTCCGAGACCCCAAAAAGTTCGCACGGCGCGAACTCCCAGTCCGCCCGGCGCGAACTCACAGTTCGCACGGCGCGAACTGTTAGACGTCCCAGGGGGCCTTGTCGGGCGTCCCGGTTGAGCTTGTCGGACGTCTCGGTTGAGCTTGTCAGCATCTGTTGAGAAAAGTGGAGAAAAGATGTCGGAAGCGAAAAAAAACGGGAAAAACCTTGCACAGTTGAAAATATATTCGTAATTTTGCACCGTCGAACCTTCCTCACAAATAAAAAATAGATGTAAGGTAAGACGCATATTTATGGGAAAGCGTTTACATTACGCTCTGTTTGACAAGGACAAGCCGAAGGTACAGTTGCCCCGTTTTTCTATAATTATGTGACTAAATAATAATTCAAAAAAACAAACAAAAAACGTCTCCGTTTGGGCAGCTGAGGGACATAAATGTAAAACCTATACGTTTATGAAAAACTATTTCTTTAAGTTTGGAACAGCTATGTTCCTCCTCTCGGCTCTCTTCGTGGGCGTGGCTTGTGGTGATGATACACCTAGTGGTGGTGATGTTGTAGACCCTCCCACCACTCCCATCAATGAGATTGATGCCAGCTTCAAGCAGTCCCTGGAGCAGATGTGCACCACTTGGTTAGGAGAATACGACGGCTGGGATGCTGTTCAGGAGACAAACACCCACATCAAGCGCGAACTGACACTCAACGAGAACCTCACCTACACCAACAAGATTCAGGGTGAGCTGAAGGGCAGTGGAAAGCAGGGCAGCGATTATGCCTATTTTGAGAAAGAGTCGGGTACGTTCAGCTACAACGCCAACACCGGCACCATCACCTTCAGCGTGAAGGCTGACTCTGTCATCGACTACAAGACCCAGCAGTACACCCCGTACACCAAGAAGCATTTCTACGATCACGAGGATGCTACCTATACTGAGGATGCCAAGTTCACTAAAGTCACGAACGGACAGCGCAAGTGGGTCACCAAGGACACCTATCTGCAGTCGCTTACCGACAAGAAGCTGGACATCTCGTTCACTATGGATCCCAAGAAGTAATAACCCGTAATGAGTTTAACGAACAACTGTGTCCTCCCGGCTCTGCGCCGGGAGGACTATAGCAAAGAAGTGCTCCTCGCCGCTCTTCTGTTGAAAGACGAAGACCAGAAGGAGCTTTTTCAGTTAGCGCGTGAGCGCCGCTTAGCCCACTTCCCCGACAACCGGGCGCAGGTGCGAAGCGTCATCGAGGTGTCAAACGTGTGCCGCCAGAAGTGCAATTTCTGCGCCATCGGCGGCAAAGACCAGGCGTTCAACTACACGCTCAACGCACGGCAGATGGAGATGCTCATCGATTTCCTCTACCAGAAAGGGCGCCGCGTGGTGCTCCTACAGTCGGGCGAGAACATCAGCGACCAGTTCATTGCCGATGTCACCGAGGCCCTGTGGACAAGCAAGCGCGAGCATCCCGACCTGAGGCTCATACTCTGCATGGGCGACCTGGACTACAACCAGTACCACCAGCTCTACGAAGCCGGTGCACAGGACTATATACTGAAATTCGAGGCCAGCAGCAGCCGTCTGTTCGACTACTGCAAGCCCAACGACTCACTGCCCAACCGCATGAAGTGCATCATGGACTTGGCGACGATAGGATTCCGCGTAGGTTCGGGAAACATTGTGGGACTGCCCACGCAGACCCTCGACGACCTCGTGGACGACCTCATTCTGGCCCACCAGCTGCCCTTGGCCATGAACAGCACCACAATATTTGTGCCGGCTGAGAACACCCCCTTCGCCAACGAGCCGGCAGGCGACCCCAACCTGACTCTCAACATGATGGCCCTGCTGAGGATAATGAACCCGCAGAGACTCATGCCCACAACCAGCTCATTGGAGAAGATGATTCCCGACGGACAGTTCCTCGGATTAATGGCCGGGGCAAACACCGTGACAATTCACGACGGCACGCCGGCAGAACTGGAGAAACATTTCCCCATCTACTCCGCAAAACGCATACGCCCGCAGATTGACCACTTCCGTGACATACTCACGCGGGCAGGAATGAAAACCGACAACATCTCCTGACTATAAGGACCATAAGACTCATAAGACCTATAAGACCTATAAGACCCATAAGACCTATAAGACCTATAAGACCCATAAGTCCTATAAGACCCATAAGTCCCATAAGTCCCATAAGCCCTATAAGACCCATAAGTCCTATAAGTCCTATAAGACCCATAAGTCCCATTAGTCCCACAAAAAAAACAATAATAAATGGCACGCGATTACATAGCATTGTCCACTCCACGCTGGGAGGAGTTCCAGGAATTCCAGCGTCTGGGTCTGATTCCTAAGCATGGCGATTTCTCGCCGGCAGGAGTCCACTACCCCCCTATCACCAACTATCCCGACTGCGAACCCGAAGATGCCTACAAGGACTTCCAGGAGGTTGTCCCCGGCGAGTTCGATGTCTACGTACATATACCCTTCTGCCACCGGCGCTGCCTGTTCTGCCACTATCCGTCGCACTACAACTGCGGCGACGAGGCAAAGGACACCTATCTCGACCACTTGGAGATGGAGATGCAGAACTGGGTGCGTTTCCGCGGTGTCGAGCAGATAAAGAGCCGCACGATACTTATGGGCGGAGGGACACCCACCGACCTGTCACCGAAGCAGTTGGAGCGCTTCCTCACTTTCTTCACCAAGTATGTCGACATCAGCCGGTGCCCGCAGTTCAACTGGGATGTCGACCCGTCGACACTCGTCGGCGAGGAAGGACTGGAGCGTCTGCGCATTATAAAGGACTTCAAGGGCGACCGCCTGACCATCGGCGTGCAGTCGCTCGACGACAAGATACTGAAGAAGATGAACCGCTCGCACAATGCGGCCACAGCAAAGGAGTCGATAGAGAACTGCCTGAAGATGGGCTTCAAGGTGAACATCGAGTTCATCTACGGCCATCCCGGCGAGACGCTCGAGAATTGGCAGGCTGTGCTCGAGGAGGCGTGCTCAGTGGGCGTGCGCGAGATTCAGCTCTACCGCCTGAAGATCGAGCCTTATGGCGACCAGGAGGGGACGATAAAGAAATTCTCGGGCTACCATCCCGATGAACTTATCTCCGTGGAGGACACCATCCGCATGAAGGAGATGAGCGTTATGATACTCGAGGACCACGGCTACACGGAGAACCTGCGCCGTGTGTTCACCAAGAGCAAGCAGGACATCTCGCTCTACGCATACAACCAGTGCTGCCGTCTGCGTGACGAGGTGGGCTTCGGACTGTCGGCATTCAGCAGCCTCAACGACCGCTTCATGATCAACACCCCGTCGTTTGAGGAGTACTACCGCCGCACGGAGTCGGGCTTGATAGCCGCCAACCGCTGTCTGCACCGCAATGCTGACCAGCAGATGCGCTGGTGCATCATCCTGCCTCTGAAGAACTATTTCATCGACAAGCAGCTGTTCAAGAAGATGAACGGAGTGCCATTGGAGACGGTATTCCAGAAGCAGTTTCAGCTGCTAAAGGAATACGGACTGGCCACAGAGGACGACAAGAAGTTCCAGCTCACACAGAAGGGAGCATTCTACAGCGACGAGCTGGTGCACCTCTTCTACGAGCCACAGCACCAGTCGTTCCCCGCCACCGACTTTGCCGACGGCCCCCTCAACCCCTACTGCCAATAAGTCCCACCAACACCCACTACACCCACCAAGCCTCAAAGAAAGATGACCCGTAATTACAAATCGTTAGCTGTCGGCCTTCTCGCCTTTGCCGCTGTATCGATGCCCACGAGGGCACAGGTCAGCGTCCGCCTCGACGACGCCTCGTCGCTGGTGCGTGTCGGCATGAACCCACACCCCACCGACGCAGGCGACACCATACTGGCCTACCAGCTGCTCAGCGCCATCGACCACGACATGCCCGACTCTCTGAAATTCGTGCGCGACGCTTACCGCCGCAAAGCCGAGAACGACCTGATGAAGGAGAAATCGTGGGGAGCATTGAGCTATATCCTCACCCGCATGATTGACGAGCGCGAGGCTGAGGCCAAGGGGCAGCCGAAAGCGACACCAGCGGCCGACATCCTCACCGAAGACCTCTACCAATACTTCACCACCGAACAATGCAAGGAGCTGAAGAACTACCTCGTGCTGAAATACGAGCTGAACGGCTACCGCCCACGCTCGGTGAAGGAGTACATCGCACAGCGGACCTACTACGACGACCTGCTCATGTTCAACGACCCGACACGCTCGCAGTGGGACAAGACGGAAGAGGTGATGGCCAACATGCCGGTGAAAGCCGGCGACAGGGTGCTCGACATGGGCTGCGGCTTCGGTTATAACACCCTGCGGCTGCTACAGAAAGTGGGACCCACGGGAAAGGTCTTCGCCACCGACACCGAACAGCCTTACGCCGAGTATGTAGGGCGCATCATGGAGAAGAACGGCCACAGCAACCTGAAGGCCATTAACGTCAAATCAAACGAATTGGGAATCGACGGTGAGGTGGACTGCATCCTCATGTCATCGCTATACCATATTATATATACGTGGTCGCGCGAGGATGAGCGCAAGGCGCTGCTCACCGACATAAAGAAGCACCTCCGTCCCGGCGGCTACATCGTCATCGTGGACAACCTCAACCGTCACGGCGAGGAGCTGAACAACTGCCACGTGGACCCGCGACTGGTGCAGGCACAGCTGGGCTACTGGGGCTTCCGCCCCGTGTCGCTGAAGGCACTCAGCGCCCAGCGCTACATGCTTGTCGTCCAGCGCGATGACAACTACAAGCCATCGACCGCCTCGCTGCTCACCTCCACTGTTTCCGACGCATCGCAGTCGGGCCTTCCCACTTCGCAGTCGGGCCAGTGGCTGGATATCACCTCCCAGAAGTCCGTCGTCCACATCGGAAGCCTTGACTCCTACGACATCACCGACCGTGGCATCGACGCCGCCCAGTATGTCTACGACTTCATGGGCGGGGGCGACCGCTCGCTGGCCGAGGTGGCAATAAAGAAATACGACGACATCATCCCCGCCGAGAATTTCGGAGGCGAATACACCGCCCTGCAATGGCTCTGCGAAGCGCGATTGGCAACCGACGAACAGCGCGAAGAGATGATGAAGGACCCGCTAAGCCGCAGTTTCTACCACTATCTGACCGACGACAGCTGCCGCGTCATACGCTATTATCTGCTGCATAAATACAAGCTGGGCAACGACAGCATACGCATGCTCAGCGACTCACTCCTCGAAAAGACAGGCGAGGTGGGACGCACACACCGCTCATACCTCGAAGACTATATCCTGGCCATCAACCCCAAACGCCCCTCATGGGAGAACACCCCCGTCATCATCAGCAATGTCGGAATCAAGCCCGGTGACACCGTGGCCGACATAGGCTCAGGATCGGGATTCTTCACCCACAAGTTCTCGGGCATGGTGGGGCCGACAGGAAAGGTCTACGCAATTGAACTGAAGGACGAGCACATAGATCGGCTCAACACCTTTATCGGCGAGAACAGCATACAGAACATAGAAGTGGTCAAGGGCTGCGAGGACAAGCTGGAGCTGCCATGCCAGGTGGACAAGATGTTCATGTGCTCGCTATACCACATCATGTACGGTGTAATCTCAGACAGCGACCGCGACGCCTATCTGCGCTCGCTCAAACAGTGGCTGAAGCCCGGCGGAGAGCTTATCATCGTGGACAACGGGCCGGTTGACGACGACACCCTACCCTACCACGGCCCATACATCGACCGCAGGCTCATAGAGAAGCAACTGTCGTTCTACGGCTTCCAGCTCACCGACTATGTGCAGGTCATACCGCAGAGGTTCATGCTGAAATTCAAACTAAAATAACAAAAAACTGTCAGAACTATGAAGAGATTTGGAAAAATTTGGTGGCTGCCCATGATGTGTGGAGCCATTATGGCACTGGGGTCCTGCTCCGACGGCAAGGAATCCCGGGAAGTTCTGAACGAGCGGATTGACTCGCTGCAGACGGAATGCGACCGCAAGGACGGCGACCTGAACGACATGATGTCGTTTGTGGGTGTGCTGGCCGACGGTCTCGACAGCATTGCCAAGCAAGAAGGGGTGCTCTTCTTCTCGAACAAAGGCCCGGAGGGGACGATTGTGGACCGCGAGCAGCTGAAGCAGAACCTGGAAATGTTTGAGAACACGCTGAACAGCCAGCGAGAGCGCATTGCCAACCTCGTGGACTCGCTGAAACAGCGCGGACGGAAAATCGACAAGCTGAACAACCTGGTGAGATACCTCAACGCACAGCTCGACGAAAAGAACCAGCTCATAGCACAGCTGCGCTCAGACCTTGAAAACAAGAACGTGAGCATTGCCCAACTGAAGAAACGGGTGAGCGCACTTGCCGAGGACAACGCCGCGCTTGGACTGCAGGTGGAAGCACAGCAAGAGGCTCTGACAGTACAGTCGGAGATCATCAACGAGTGCTATGTGAAGATTGGCACGAAGAAGGAACTGAGCGACCTGGGAATAGTCGCTGGAGGATTCCTGAAGAAGACTAAGGTGAACGTCGATGCCTTAGACAAAGACAAGTTCATGAAGGTCGACATACGCGATTTCACCGAGGTGCCCATCAACTCGGGAAGCCCGAAGATTCTGACCTCTATGCCGGCATCGTCGTACCGCTTGGAGAGCCACGGAAACACGTCGACACTCTACATCACAAACCCCACGGAGTTCTGGAGTGTGTCGAACTTCCTGGTCATTATGACAAAGTAAGCACAAGAGAAACCCTTTATTATTCCTTTTAACTAAAACAACTTACTATGAAGAAATTAGCATTATGCGTAGTGGCACTGCTGTCGATGACCTGTGCCATGGCTCAGCAAAAGAGCCACACCGTGCAACGCGGCGAGACGCTGGAGAGCATAGCGCAGAAATACAACGTTTCTGTGAGTGCGCTGAAAAGCTCGAACCCCAACGCTGCCAATGCGGTTTATGTAGGCATGAAGCTGACCATTCCCTCAAATGCGGGCAGCTACACACCGACACAGACCACCCCAACGAGTACGACAAGCAGTAGCAGCAGTAGCAGTAGCAGCAGCAGCTACACCACTGTCACTTCAAGCAGTACAAAGAGCTATGGCGGAGGCAGTGGCGACGCCGGCAATTTCGAGCTTGAACTCCAAGCCGGACTGTCGCTGAACAACTACACCGGCAAAGAGGGTGGCCACGATATTAATGCCGACATGAAGGTTGGCTTCCATGGCGGACTCAAAGGCCGTTATTTCTTTTCCAACAATTTCTATGGTGAAATAGGGGCACTGTTTGCCACAAAAGGCTACAAGTACAAGAAAAACGGCGTGGACGCAACGATGAACACCTACAACATCGATATTCCCATAAATGTCGGTGTGTCATTCAATGTAGCCGACAACATGAGGCTGCGTTTCTTCGCCGGCCCCTATCTGACATACGCATTTGACGGCGAGCTGAAGGTCAAGGGTACTGGCGGCAGTGGCGACTATGGCGGCAATGGCGACCAAGGTGGCGACGGCCCGAGTGGCGACGGCCCGAGTGGCGACGGCCCCGGTGGTGAAGGCCCCGGTGGTGAAGGCCCCGGTGGTGACCAGCCACAAGGTCCTCCTCCCGGCGGTGGCCAGAGTAACAGCACTCGTGCCGACGGACCTGGCAACCCACCAAGCAGTGGAGTGGTAGATGACGAGCAGCCAGCAAGCAGCGGCACCGTCACCACGAAACTGAAGGACATGGACGGATTCAACAAGTTTAACGTAGGTGTCAATGTGGGTGTGTCATTCGACATAGGCAAATTTGTGGTCTCAGCCCAGTTCCAGCGCGGACTCGGTAAAATCTACAAAGATTCGAAAATATACGAGCAGAACATTCTCTTCACACTGGGATACATATTCTAATCTTTGGGGGAGTTAATGGGAGTTACTTTGAGTAGCTCCCACTAACTCCCTTTTTAACCCCCTTTAACTCCCGTAAAGAAATGCTTGAGTGGATAGGAATCATAGCAGCGTTAGGGTCTGCGGCTTCGTGGGCCTTTGCCACGGTGGTGTTCGACCGTTTGGGCAAGATCATCCCCGCCGCCGGCATGACCTTCTTCAAAGGTCTTTTCAGTCTGGTGCTTATGGTGGCACTCATACTTGCCACCGGAGGCTTCGACCACGTAACCCTTCGCGACTTCCTATTCCTGGCACTTAGCGGCATCATAGGCATAGCCATTGGCGACACGCTCTTCTTCCGCTCACTGCAAGACCTGGGGGCAAAGGTGCAGGTGCTCTATTTCATGCTCGGACAGGTGGTGACGATGCTACTGTCATTCCTACTGCTCGGCGAGATGCTCACCATAACCGAGTATATAGGCGCCACCATACTGCTCATAGGCATTGTCGTTGTCACCATTGGCAAGCAGGAAGACCACCCCAACAAGATGCGCGGCATACTGGGCGGTTTCGCCTCGATACTCTGCTTCTCGCTGTCGTCAATACTGGTGAAGGTGTCGATAGCCGACGTGGGAGTGCCAACGGCAACGTTCTGGCGGATGTTCTTCAGCACAGTCTCGGTGATGTTCGTGGGATTCACATCACAGCGTCTGCGCACATGGGCAACACCACTGCGCCAGACAAAGACACTGCTGCTATTCCTGCTCAACGTAGTGGTCATCACCTACGGCGGATTCCTACTCTCCATGCTTGCCTTCAAGCACATCACCGTGTCGCTGGCTTCTATTCTCAGCGCCACCGAGCCGGTATTCGTGCTACTGCTGGCATTCCTCATCAACCATGAGCGTACAACGCGCCGCGAACTAATAGGAGCCGTGATAACCATTGCCGGACTTCTTATCATATTAAGCGCCAACAAATAGCATATACTATGAGAACTCTTCTGCTTTTCATCTTCTGTCTGCTGTTCAGTGTCGGCACGTCAGCACAGACATTCACCGTCAGCGGCAAGGTTACCGACAAGGTAACGGGCGAGCCACTGATAGGGGCTACTGTGCAATGCACACAGGACAAGCAGCTGCATGCCACCAGAACAAACACCAAAGGGCAATACACACTGAAACTGAGCAACAAGTCGAACGTCTCGCTGAAATGCTCATACGTGGGCTACACGGAACAGAGCAAGATGGTGAACTGCATGAACGACAAGAGTGAGACTGCCAACTTCTCCATGGTCTCAAAGACGGCAACCCTGAAAAACGTGGATGTGGTGAGCAAGCCCATGAAGGTGAAACTGGACACTATTACCTTCGACGCGGCAAAATACAAGACCAACGACGACGCCAACATGCTCGACCTGATATTGAAATTCCAGGGCGTGTCGCTACAGGACAACACCCTGAAATACAACGGCGAGCAGATTAAGGAGATACAAATCAACGGCAAGGCCATGACCGGACAGGACGTGATGTATGCGGTGAAAAACATACAGGCACGATATGCCTCGAAGGTAGACATCTTCGACAAGCGCAACGAGCACGACGAGTTCCTTGACATAGACCAGGGCAACACCGTCAAGGCAATGAACATCATCACCAAGAACGAAAGCGAGATAAGCGCCAAGACATACGCCGGCGGTGGCACCGACCACCGATACAAGCTCTACGGTGCGGGTAACTGGAGGCACAAGAGCACCCAGGCCATGATCTTCACACAGTGGAACAACCTCAACGAGCAGAACTTCTCGACCATCGACCTCCTCAGTGCCACGGGAACGGCGTCAAGCAGCGCACCGTCGCAGTCGCCATACGCCAAGGGGAAAGTCGACGCTTCGTTCCATCCAACAAACTCCGACGACCAGTCGGCCATGATGACAGGCGTCAGCGAATATGGCGTGACATCGACAAAGGCGGCAGGAGCCAGCTTCAGCGACGACTGGGCAAAGGGAAAAATGAAATTCGCTGGCAACTACGTGTTCAACAGCTCGATAAACGATACTGATTACGACATCTTCGACGAGTATTTCGGCGACGAGGAGAACGGTAAGCCTGCCAACGACAACAAGCAGGAGCAGCTCGTGAACAACAAAAACCTGAACCACCGCTTCACAGGGAAATACGAGTACTATATTTCGCCGATGGACTATCTCCTCGTGCGCCCCTCGTTTACTGTTCAGAAGAAAAAAGAGCGCAGCCAGCTAACAGACTGGACGGTGAAAAACGACACTACCGACCTGCTGCTCACCCAGGACACACGTACAGACCAGTCGGTGCTCAGCAACAGCGACCAGCTGCTCTTCATACACAAGTTCAAGAGGGGCAACGCCATATCGGCCGACACACGATTCAGCTATGTCTACACCTCGGAAGATATTAACATGGATTTCAACAACGTGCAGGCAGAGGACGTGGCATTGCAGCAGACTGGGTCGTACAATATCCAGAAGACGTACACCGCAACGGCATCCTATTTGCAGCCAGTGGGACGAGACATAAACATAAAGGCCGACGCAGGGTGGAACATGACCTACGGCGTGGTGAAGCGCAAGACGTTGATAAAAGCCAACGAGGCAGAGACTTTCAGCCCCGACTCCACGCTCAGCGGCTCAACATGGAACGAGTTCGGCGGAATGTTAGCCAACCTGTCGATGATTTACAGCAACAAGAAGCGTTTCAACCTCAATGTAGGTACCGAGTTCCACGAATATTACATGTTCACCCGCAACGACCGCGAGAATAAACGCTATGACTACCATACGCTGCTGCCCTACGCCTTCATGCGCTACCGTTTCAACGATAGCAAGTCGCAGTTTATTACCGAGTACCGCACGGAGCAGCGGTTCCCAGGACTGCTGCAACTGCAGGACGCACTAAACAACTCCAACGCCATTATGGCCATCCGAGGAAACAACCGTCTGAAAGCGGCCTACCACCATAAGCTGATGCTGCGCCTGCAGGCTCCCAACGAGAGGCGGGCGACAATGTTCGCTGCATTTCTCAATGTGGAGACGGCAGACGACTACCTTGGCACACGGCGATCGCTGTCAAGCGAGAGCTTCAGCGACGATGCCGTCGACGACCGCCGAAACAGCGAGGTGTTCAGCTATATCAACACCGACGGCTACTGGGCGGCTTCGTCGCTCTTAGCCTACGGATTCCCAATAGCAATATCAAGGAGGGACACCACTACGAACATAGGAACGAGGAAGGCGGCACAGGCAAAACTCAACGTCAACCTCTCGACCATTGTGAGCTACTCACACCAACCTGGATACTGGGACAAGGACAAGGTGTTCAACGACCAGTGGACTTGGAACACATACCTCACAACGGCCAGTAACATCAGCACCGACGTGGACTTCATCGTCGACCTCAACGCCAAATACACCAGCAGCCGTAACCGAACATTCAGCAACATGGACGTGGACTACTGGGCTCTCTCGTATGGAGGACAGCTGAACCTGCAGCCGTGGAGACCGCTGAAGATAGTCCTCGAAGCGGGTCACACCAGCTACATCGGCTCGGGAACGTCACAGTTCAACGCCCTCATCAGCAACGCCTCAGTGGGATACAAGTTCATGCGCTACGCCGTTGGTGACAGCTATCACGCTGAACTGAGGCTCGAGGTGCACGACATCTTCGGACAAGACAACAATTTCTACCAGACAACAACTGAACTCTACCGTCGCGAAGTGAAGACAAACCTTCTGAAACGGTATGCCATGCTAACATTCACTTACAATTTCAACTGATTCCAACAACATGAAACAACACCTAAAAACAATCACTCTCATCCTATCGCTGTTGCCATTCCACGCATGGGCTGACGACATCGACTCATTGCAGCTCTTCGTGGAGAGCCACCCCAACGAGGTGTCGCTCAACGCCATGGCTGAAGGCAGCAGCCTGAGCCTTTCCTCCTCCGACGAGCAACTGCTCATACGTATGCAGCTGGCAGAACCGGCACTGCAGATGCGCGTACTCATGCAGGGCATGGACGTTTATGTAGACCCAACGGGACGCAAACGCGAGAAATACGCCATCATCATGCCTACTGCCATGGACGTGCGCGACATGGTGCCCCCACCAAACGAGGCTGACATTCCCGAATCAGCAAAAGAAGGAGGGGAGCAGGTACGCCCCGACCTCTTCCCGCTCATTGCAGCACTGAACATGCGGGGAGCACGCATCGACATCAACGGTCGGCAGCAGGAACTCAGCGGTCAGCAGTTCCGCATTGTACTAAGCCGCGAGACAGGACTCATCGACTATTACATCCTGCTGCCCAAAGAACCGTTCATGAACGAGAAAAAACTGTCTTCGACATGGTCGATAGGTCTCTATGCCGACCTGCCAAGCGATGCCGGAGGCCCTCCACAGAACATGGGAGGCCCAGGACAGGAAGGTCCTGGACAGGGCGGACCGGGACAAGGCGGACCGGGACAAGGACCGCAGGGCAAACAGCCTGAGATGGGTAAGGTGATAAACGAATGGCACACCTTCAGCATCGACGAGGTGGACAATGTGAACGCATCTGTCGGCGAGGAGGACATGTCGGCACCGGCAGTGTCTGCACAGGTCAATGGCGACAACATCACATGGACTGTCACGACCACCAACCCCAAGCACCAGCTGTCGTTCCTCATGCAAGGACTGACAATCACCGCTGGAAGTGGCAGTCAAAACCTCACATTCCGTTTCCCCGATGCCCGCATGGTGCGCGACAAGGTGAAGCGTCATCCCAATGAGGTGAAGCCCACCTTCACCGCCGACAGCGTCGGACAGGAGACGCGCCCCGACCTGCTGCCGCTTATCACCGCTCTCAACGACACTACGGCTACCATCGACGGGAAGCCTACACGACAATTCAACATCGCACTCGACCGCGAGACGACTAAGCTGACGTTCACCGCAACAACAGCGAAAGGAGACTTTGCGGGAGAGACTGCAGTAAGCATCACCTCGGCACCGCCACAGCAAATGGGGCGCGAGTTCACAGGCAACAACCTGAGCAACCAGCCTCACCAGCACCAGAACCCCGGAGGACTGGGAGAAGCACCGCAGTCGCCAAACGACAGCAGCCGAAATATAGAACACAAAACAACAGTAATAATTAACTAAAACACTATGAACATGATGAAAATTCCCAAAAAGATCCGCAGTCTGACGTGGCTGTTGCCACTCATAGCTGCATGCTCGCTCATCTCCTCCAGCTGTGGCGGTGGGGGTGACGAACCGACCCCTGACTGGGTTTCAGCCTCACAACGGAGTCTCACCTTCACCAGTAAGGGCGAACAGATTACTATCACCATTGAAAGTAGCACTTCGTGGTCAATGGAAGGACCCAACGGCCGCATCAACTGGCTCAGTGCATCGGTCATGAGTGGAAATGCCGGAAAGACCAATGTAACATTCACGTGTATGTTAGATAGTGAAGCAACCTTCCAGGACGAGGTTAAGATCACCGCTGGAACGGCAACAACAAGTATTATTGTCATAAAACCTGGCATTGTGGAATGCAAGGCTGAGGTATCCCTATTACCTACGCCACCACTGATTATGACATACGGCATCGCCTTCGAAATAAACCTTACACAAAACGCAGGAAGATACAGATGGTTTGTCTACCCAGAAGAGGAATACAATAAGTGGAGGGGAGACAACGACGGTCTGGCTGAGGAGGCAAAGAGCAAGTGGTACACGGTGCAGCAAAGCGAAAACAAAGACACCGTTCTTTGCTACAACCAGTGTGAACCCAATAAGTCATACTATCTCGTGACATTTGCATATACTGCCGAAGGGAACCAGCGAGGAACGATTGTGGAATATCCTTTCACCACAAAACCACGTCAGAACCAGCCGACAGTTGTCGTTAAAATGAATCCTGAAGCAACTGAGGTGGCACCAGAACACCAGAAGGAAGGGAAAGATACACGTATGTGGGAATGGGAGGTGACAAGCCCAAGTTTCAATACTAAACAATACTATGTTTGGGCTTGCGCCGGTACTGATAAATTCCCATCATACAAAGATGCAGACAACTGCTCGGATGAAGAAAGGCGTGGGTTACGTATGGCTTACCTTATAAACAAGCGGCTTAAGGAGAACGCACAGGAACACAAGACTGGATTCAACTTTGAGCAGCCAAAGGAAGACGGACGTGGTCTTTTCTACGGAATTGGAGTTCAATGTCCTGCCACGATGCAACTGGCTGCAAGCGATAAAGACAAGTGCTTTGAAGTCATTGTATGGTGTGAGGGCGAGAATGGGAAGTCAGGAATAGTGCTCGACAGCATCTATGAAGTAGAGAATTTCATTGTTAAAATGAAAGATGCCATTTTCGAAGTCACACCCAGCAAATTGGAATTCAGTGCGTCGAAAGAGTCAAAAACCTTTGAGGTGAAAGGCAACGACGAGTGGAATGTAACTGTCGGTGACGAAACTTGGTGCAGTGTGTCAAAAAAGAATGGTAGCGGCACAGCTACAGTTAATGTCACAGTAGAGGCAAACCCAAATTCGCAAATAAGAGAGACGGATATTAAAATAAAGGGAACACGAAGCAGAAAAGAATATACGGTGAGAGTTGAGCAGGCTGGGCAACAGCAGCCGCCACAGTCCGACTACGAACTCGGCATCGACCCGTATTCGCTGTCGTTCAATTCCGACGGCGGAGATGCTACTCTCCGACTCACTGGCAACGACAGCTGGACGGTGACGGACAGTCCCTCGTGGCTCACCGTTTCACCTAAAAATGGCGAGGGCGACGGAACGATAAACGTCACCGCCACCAAGAACACCGGTGAGGCTCGCAGCGGCAGAATAACCATAAAGACAGGGCACTTAGGCGACTACGTTGTCGAGGTGAAGCAGGGTCAGTCCACGCCAGAGCCAGAATTCGACAAAGACGATTTCGGAGGCGACAAGTCGCTCGACGACGAGAAAGAGGTCACATACACCCTTAACGTCAGTCCGACAAGCGTCTCGTTCTCTGCCGAGTCAGGAAGCCAGTCGGTGAGCCTCTCAGGCAACGACAAATGGACGGCATCGTCAAGCGCGTCATGGTGCACACTGTCAGCTTCATCGGGCACGGCACCGTCAACTCTGACAATCAAGGCCACAGCCAACACCCAGACAAGCTCTCGCCAAGCCACAGTGACCATCAAGGGCACCAACAGCGGAAAGTCTGTCACCATCAAAGTGTCGCAGAGTGGCAAGAGCGTCACCTATACACTCGACGCCAGCGCATACAGTCTCTCATTCAATCCAGAGGCAGGAAGCCAGACGGTGAACCTTACCGGAAACGACCAATGGACGGCTTCGTCGGGCGCATCATGGTGCACACTGTCGAAGACTTCGGGCACGGCACCGACAACTCTGACAATAAAGACCACAGAAAACACGCAGACGAGTTCGCGCAAGACCACTGTTACCATAAAGGGAACAAACAGCGGAAAGACCATCAGCATCAGCGTGTCGCAGGAGGCCAGACAGCAACCAGATGACAACGTATTTGAACGTGATGACTACGGAAGCGACAAGAAGCTGGACTAACAGCATTAGTGAATAACAGAACAACAATAACAACAGAAAAATAATTACAACTATGAAATACAAAAATCTTTTCAGCATCATGGGGCTGGCCATCGCCGCCGCCATCACCTTCACTGCCTGCTCGCAAGACGAAATAGGCTCTGAAGAAAAAACAGTAACAGAAGCAGTGGAGCGGAATGCCGAAGGCATGTACACCTACACCATGCAATTCGACTGTGAGGCTCCTGCTTTCGATGCCAACGAGACTCGTGCAACGACAGACTGGGCCAACAACAGCAAAATCTATCTGAAGTTCGGGAACATTGCGGGAACGGCAACCTACAATTCATCGTCAAAGAAATGGACTGTAACCTCCAACTCAAGCCTTTCCATCACAACCAATGAGACCGAATGTGAGTGCTTCTATTTCGAGAACAACACACTGCCTAATTCCACGGCATACAAAAGACCTGTCTACGGAGGAAAGGGCATGTACACACACCCGACAAGCAGCGACATCATCGTGAAGGGCAAACTGCAGCCCATCTGCTGGCGACTGAAATTCGAGGGGGGAAGCGTCACGCTGAAAGGTTCGCAGAGCGAAATCTACTACCTTTCTTCATTTGACACTTCGACAGCTACGTTTAGCCAACCCTCACCATTTGAAGATATCACTCTGTCAAACGGCGAGTATATCTACGGTGTGTTCGCAAAAGATGCCACAGAGGCAAAACTGAGCGTGAAGAGTGACGATACATACAACCGCACACTGAATACCTCTAACCTCGGCACAGGCGAAAGCGGAGTGCTCACCAGACCGACGAAGAGCAACTATCAGAGTTTAGGATGGACTTCAAGCAACTCCGGGCTTAACGCCAGCCCAACGAGCATCACATTCAGTAACGAGGCTGGAAGCCAATTGGTAAGCATCACTGGCAACGACAAATGGACAGCATCGTCCAGCGCAACATCATGGTGCACACTGTCAACGACAACCGGCACCGCACCATCCACGCTAACTGTCAAGGTTACAGCAAACAACTCCGAAAGCGAAAGAAAGGCAACCGTCACAATCAAGGGCACCAACACCGGAACAACCATCACAATCAACGTCACACAGCAAGGGAAAGAACCACCTTTCAACCCCAACGCCTGGATGAAAGTAGGAGACTTTGTGGCTTTTAACGACGGATTTGTGACAGACTGGACATTCGGCAGCGAGGCTAAGACATTCACTTATGTTGTCGCCAAAAATGGTGCAGCAGACAACATGACCGACGAAGAGCTTTATGAAATACTCGAAGAGGAGGATTTCTTCTCAGAAGACATAATGGACAACCTGTTCAGAAACAACAGCGAGGAATTCTACTCACCCAACTCCCAATATGTCATTGTTGGTGTTGCCAGAGATTCAAGGGGAAATAGAGGCCCAATATTGAAGTACTCTTTCAAGACCCTGGCAACATCACTGCCATACGCCCAAATATCAAACGTCAAGTATGACACCTCGACAAAGAAGAAATGGACATTCGATATTGCCATGAAGAACAATGCCAAGGGATATTACTTAGCCACAAACGCCAGTGAAGATATATTCAACAGTGACTGGCACTGGTATGCATACAATGTTCACTACTGGGCAACAAGCGGAGATCTTGAGGTGCGCACGTGGACAAGCGTGACATCGACACTGAGTTC
Organism: uncultured Prevotella sp.; assembly: GCA_905233425.1. GTDB lineage: Bacteria > Bacteroidota > Bacteroidia > Bacteroidales > Bacteroidaceae > Prevotella. The sequence goes on from CAJOEC010000006.1 coordinate 50,960, forward strand.
CGGTACATGCAACGTCCTGACAATATGCACATGGGGTGTCAGCAGCAGCAACAGCATAGGAAACTGCAATGTCGCTTACGGCAGTGTCAGGTCGTCGTCAAGACAGGCTGGAAAATCTTCATCATCACGGTACGGAACAATATCGAAAGACGTATTGAAGAAGCAGATGGAGAGCACCAAAGTTTATTTCGTAGAATAAAATCTTCCACACGATGAACAACGGACAAGCCTATTTCAAACACCAGCTTACTGTTGCGCTACTGTGTCTGCCGATACTTGCGGCGGCACAGGCGCGCAGCCGTGCTGACGCAGAAAAGATTGCTCTGCGACAATGGGACAACAGCTATGAAGCGGCGCACAAGAAAAGCGTCGCCAAGAGTACACCCATGAAGTATGGAGATATGTCCTGCTTCGTCGTGACAAGAGCTGACAAAGACCAGCAAAGCCCACAACAGGGCTTTGTGCTGGTCTCTGACAGTGAAAACGGCCCCGCAGTGCTGGCATTCAGCGACGAGGCCACATTTCCCACCTCACGACTGCCCGAAAGGATTCAGACATGGATGGAGGCATACACGCAGATACAGTCGGGCGACGGTAACAGCGTGAGACAATGGATGGAAGCATCCAAAACGCAAAGAAGCGACGTGGCACCACTTCTCGGAGCAAGAGAGTGGGACCAGAACAACCCCTACAACCTGCAATGCCCGACTGTCGACGGCAGACGATGCCCATCAGGATGCGTGGCAACAGCACTGGCACAAATTATGTGCTACCATAAATGGCCAAGTACAGGAACTGGAACTAACGAATACCTTACTAACACACTTGAAATACCTGTCTATTACGATTTCAGCAGTACAGAGTTTGAATGGGACAAACTGAAAGACTCATACGTCCCCATGGAAGAAATACTTGACGAAGAGGGAAGCGTAGTGGACGACGGCAAATTCTTGCTCACATCAATAGCCATCGACGACAATTCCAAGACCATGACGAAATGCTATGTCAGGGTCAACGGCCTCAGGGTCATGGGTCAGTCGACATTCAAGGGAGAGACCGCCCTAATACTCACCGACGACAATGGACAGTTCGCTTCTTACGCATCGTCGGTGACAAGCGTCAACAGCAGTTTCTCAGGAAAGCTGATTGATGACAATTCTTTCCTTCTCAATGTTCCGGCATCACTGCAAAACGGGACCTACAGGGCTTATTGTGCTGTACGTGCCGAAGGTGAGGAGGAGTGGTCGCTCGCCTACATCACCGGCACGGGAAAGACAAACTATATACCTATAGAGAAACACGACGGGCACTTTGCTGCCCAAGACACGGAATATCCGCTCAATTCCGCCACCTACGACCCCACCCCTATAGCAACACTTCTACAGGCCGTCGGGGCCGCCGTGAACATGGACTACACGCCGGAAGCAAGCGGAAGCAATGACGTTTACGTCAAACACGGCCTTGTGGACTTCCTCGGCTACGACAGCAACATCTTTTTTGCTTCGCCCGACTATTTCTCCGACAGCGAGTGGCACGACATGCTGCAGAAAGAGCTGGCCGAAGGACGTCCCGTATATTACACAGGTCAGGGCATGACCTCAGGACATGCCTTCGTCATCGACGGATTCAAGACCATAAGTGCCAGTTCACTGCCCGTCCAGATGACAACCGACGACAGCGACAGCATAGTCTATTACCATGTGAACTGGGGATGGGGCGGACTGTGCAACGGGTACTATCTGCTTAACTTACTACGGCCGTCATCGGCAGGCACTGGAGGATCGTCGGGTTCGAACTACAGCAACAAGCCGACGATGCTCATAGGCATGAAACCCGAGGACGGAGTGTCGGAAACAAACATACACTGTGGCAGCATAGAGACTCTCAACGACGTGTTCTTCCCCGGACAGTTCATGCCTATGCGCCTAAACAACATCACTGTGAACTCAAACACGGAATACAAAGGAACGCTTACGCTGGAACTTCATGACACCGACGGCACTGGCAACGACAATCCTATCATCTTACACCAAGAAACAATAAGAATAAACCCTTCCATAAAGCATCATTACATCTCCTACCAACTGCCCAAGGACATACCCCCTGGCAGCTACATAATAAAAATGTCGTGTACGGCCAACGATGGGACAGAAGCGACGGTTAGCGGCAGCCAATGGCCAACAATAACCATTAAGGGCATTGACGAATGGAATGGAGGCCCGCTGACACAGCCACTGCAGGAACTGGCCATCGGCGGCAATCTAAGACTCTCGACAGGAAGCGCCAATGACGGAGTGCTGACTGTAGCTATAGACTCACTCGCCAACCCCATTACCGGCAATCCACGCGGACAGTTGGCTGTGCTTATATGCGATGCCGAGGGCAAGATGCTGGCCGAGCCACAAGAAACGACAAGCGTGGCCGTCGGCAGCTACGCCGTCTCTAAGGCCAGAGTCAGTACCGTCATTTCGAGAAACATTCCCGACGGCGACTATACCCTCCGCATAGGTATGCTCCCTGATGGCGAATTGCTGTGGACTTTCTGTGACAGAATACACTGCATCGATTTCCTGTGGTGGGCCAGTTTCTCGCCACTAACCATCGACATGAATGTCTCAGACGGTATCGTCTCAATCGTAGGGGACGACTATAATGTCAACCCATTCACAGGCGCCGACATTCCTTGGGAAAATGCCATCGAAGCAGCTATCCTCGACAACACAGCCAGGACTGATGCCATCTTCGACCTTCAAGGCCGCTTGGTGGGAACCGACGCAACGCCTGCCGAAGCTCATGGCATATACTTGCTCCGAAAAGGACACAAAACAGTGAAAGTACTGAAATAACAACTCTCAACAACTCAAAACTCAACAACTATGAAACAGTTTTTTATCCTTCTGGCAACATTGTTCTTCAACACCATGGTAATGGCACAGCCCGGACCGCCCGAGCCTTTCCCCATAGACCGCAGTTTCAAACCCACACTCGAGTTCCTCCAGAAAACATGGGAGGGCAGCTACTGGGGAGTCGTGCCGCCTGAGCGACAGCGCTACCACATCTGCCGCACACTACAGCTGAAAGCCGACATGACATTCACCAACAAGATAACCATCGCCACCGACGAGGAGTCGAAAGCCACAGTGCTGCTCCAGGAGAAGGGCAAATACACCTACGACGGGGCTGGGACGTTGTCCTACGACGTGGTCAGTGACTCAACTGTTGACATGAAGGCATGGATGGCTGACGGCACAGAGACTTATACAGTTCACAACTATGCCGACGGCGACGAACAGAACTACATCGAACAGGCATCCTTCACATACGCCGACGGCGGACAAGGCGATGACAGTCGGCTGTGGGTGGCCTTCGACCAGAAATTCATGTCGGACCAGAACCAGAACATGAAAGCCGTCTACACCATGAAGGCTGTGAAAGAAGAGGGAACTGGCATCAGCGACATCACTGCGGGACGGACACATGAGGGCAGAGCCTACGATTTGCTTGGACGCTCTCACCACTCAACCCTCAACCCTGAACGCTCACCCCTTAACTCTCACCCCTCCTCCTTAGGGGCGCGCATAGTCATCGTTGACGGAAAGAAAATCCTTAAACACTAAACAATGAAAAGTCCCGTATGTTGCGACTCTGTCGCACACCCTCAACGCTCAACGCTCTGCCCTCTCCTTTCGCTGCTTGCACTAATGGCTCTTGCCATAGTGCCGGCAGCGTGTATAGGCAGCATCGACGAGCCAGAACTGCCAGAAATGCTGTCCGAACCAGACAACATTGTCCTGCCCGACACCATTCCCATCGACTCAGCGTTCATACCGTCGGCCGATTACCTCATGACAACATGGATGGCAGAATACTCAGGATACGACCCACTGCAGCAGGACTATTTCACCATTCGCCGACAGATGGTGCTCTCCCCAACAGGTGCTTACGACTGCTATGTGCAGGGCATACCCACCAGCCAGATGCCTGCCACCACAGCCACCGTGCCCGAAGCGTCAGCTCCGGCAACTCAGCAAGTGCTCATGAACTTCGAGCACGAGCATGGCACTTACACTTACGACAGCACACGATGCAGGCTCACATACCGGGTGGAATACGACTCGCTGGTGAATTTCGCCACCGGGCAGATGGAACGCTTCAACTACCGACTGGGCGAAGGACAGGCCATGCAGACCAGGTACAACGAACATGTATGGATGACTGAGGAATACCAAGGGAAACGGCAGTGGGTGCGTGGAGACAACACTCTGCGCAGCTCCGACAATCACGACCTGCCGCTGTCATACCGAATGAACAAACAATAAACAGCCACAAAATGATTAAAACCAAGGCGTTTAGCATGTTGCTTTTCCTGCTCATTTCTGCCACATCCAACGCGCAGATATTCTCCAACGACCGCTGGAAAACCCACAACATAGTCACACTAAAGAAATCGGAACTCTTCGTCGAGGCAAACTTGGGCATCAACATCACTCCCAACAAGCGTACCGCCGATTTCGCTTACATGGCTTTCGGCTATGGTAGGCCGTCAGCAACAAACCCGTGGAGAAAGTTCCTCCCCGCAGCTACAATGCCGTCGGGAATGACCAACGACGAGATGCGACAGTACATCATCGACAGCACGAGCCGGCTTCATGCTTTTAAGCTGGGAGCCGGATGGAACCACTATTTCAACCACAACATAGGATTTTACGCACAGGCAGGATGGGCCACAATTGCCGATTTCTCAACAGAGGCAGCTGAAGGAGCAACAGACGAAGTACAGACAGAAACCAAGGAAACATTTATCTATAACACAGTGCCTGTCGAACTCGGAGTCACTGCTTGTGCATGGAAAAGGCTCACCGCACAGCTCGGATTCACTTATATGTGGAAAGAGATACCACTCATAACATTCGGCGTAGGATTCACATTTTAATTTTCGTGTAATTCGTGTAATTCGTTGTTTCGTGTAATTCGTTGTAAAAAAACTTATGGTAATTCGTTCCTTTTTTCTCCTTACTCTTCTTTGCCTCCTTCCATTCTGTCCTTGTCAGGCCCAATATAGGGGGTTCACAGGCACCGTCCACCAAGCGGGGGCCGTGGCTGCCATGAACATCACCTCAGTACCCAACACCGAAGGCCAGCAGACATTCCGTGACCTCGGCGTAGGTGCCGTCTATGACCTCCACTACTATGCCACCAAGCAGATAGCCCTCGAGGCCATCACCTCGTTCATGTACACCCCGGCACGCTATCTGCGCACAGCGGTGCCACAAGGCAACAAGGCCAACCCGTGGAAGACAATACTGCCCATAGACGGACGAGTCTATCTCGGACCGTCAGAAGACTTTCAGATGTACATTGGTGCAGGACTGCAGTGGAACATGCTCGTCATGCCCAACGACTCCCAACCCTCAACACGCCGCACCACCCACCAGCTCAGTGGGAACAGTGTCGTAGGACTCACCTTCCTTGGGCCGCAACGCTACATGGTGCATTTCACTCTCGGGGCAAAGTTCCACTTCCCCATCATTAACAACTCTGCCTTCAAGGCCAACGACTCTCAACTCTCCGACCTCACCACCACCGACCTCTCACGCGACCGCGACTGCGTCACTATCGGCGGAGGCATAACCTTCGACCTCGACCGGCATAAGCGGATGGCCGCAATGATAAACTACGAGTACCCGTTAGGAACACTCCCCCCCCTCAACGACGACGGTTCCCACGACCACCGGCTCGCACACCAGACACAAACCATATCACTCGGCATAGTTTACCACATAGGAGGAACAAGATAATCTCAACAGCCACTGTGCCCGAAGCCTCAGCTTCGGGACCCTCAACCCTCAACCCACAACATAGAAAATGTTATTACACACTCTTTCATCTTCATGCTGCAAGTCAGCAATCATTTTCAGCATCCTATCACTTTTCTCAGCCTGCATGACTGTTGAAAACGATGACAGCATCACACTGAGCGACACAGAGATCACATTCCAGCAGAAAAAAGGCAGCGAGATAACCATTACCGTAAACGCATCAGGGAGCTGGCGAATCACCGAGATGCCCGACGACTGGCTCGAAGCAAGCCAGGGGCGGAATGCGGCAAGCACCGCCAGCAGTGTCACACTTCATACGAAGAAAGAGAACCTGGAATTTGACGAAATCGCAGACCATGTGCTCTTCGAGTGCGGAGAGGCAAAGGCAACGCTCAACGTCAAGCAGCTGTCGAAATTCAGGAAAGACGTGCAGGCTGAGCCAATGAGATACAAAGGCGAAAGCGGTTATGACGATATCACACGGACGACAAGCTACGGACTGTCAACATTCATCCTGCCAAGCAATGCCGCCTATTTCTATTACAAGATATTCAGGAAAGAAGAGTTTGAAGGCATCAAGGATTTCTCCAAGAACGTGGAAAACCTCATAACAGGCACTGACTGGGTAAAGGAGACAGAAGCACAAGACTTCCACCTTTACACCGACACACTGAAGCCAAACGCCACCTACTACCTCGTTACTGTGCCATTCTCCCGGGAACAGACAATAGGAATACCGTTTAACAAAGCATACGTCACGAAAAACACCAACGACCAGCCAAGGGCAGAAATTACGGTCAATAGCAGGACAAGCAAAGCCATGTTCCCCACCGACGACGATGCAGGGAGAAACCGCACTGCCTATAAATGGAAAGTAAAGCTCTCCGGGGCAAAAACCGACAAATACTATGTTTATGCATGTGCCGGAAGCGAACCTTTCACTTCCTACAATGTCGCTTCGCAACAGCCCGAACCTGAAAGACGAGGGGCTATGCTGACTGGGCTTATCTTCCGCGAAATAAAGATGAAGGACGGAGTGAAAAGCCATTCGACGGAACTTAACGGGAAAGACGTCCACGACTACCTCTATTTGGAAAGAAGCGGTGAATATGAATACACCCTCGAAGCCGACGAAGACGACAAATACCTCGAAATAGCCGTCTGGTGCGTGAAAGAGAACGGCGAGTTCTCAGGACTCGTCTGCGACAGCGTCTATACCGTCAACAACGGGATTGTCAGCACCGCACAAATAACGAAGCCTAACAGCGCAGTAGACCTCGGACTGCCGTCAGGGACAAAGTGGGCCGACATGAATGTCGGAGCTAATGCCCCGGAAGACTATGGATTCTACTTCGCCTGGGGCGAAACAAGAGGATACCACGAAAAGTACAACGGACGGAAATTCAACTGGGAAAGCTACGCCTGGGCAGGCAACAGCGAGCACAGCCTTACAAAGTACTGCAATGACGCTGCATACGGCAAGACAGACAACAAGACCGAGTTGGACCTTTCAGACGATGCCGCACGCGCAAACTGGGGAGAGCCGTGGCGAATGCCAAATGCCGACCAGGTAAACGAGCTGCTACAATACACAAGCAAGAAATGGACCATGGTGAACGAGGTCGAAGGGTGCAGGTTCACCAGCACCATCAACGGCAAGTCCATATTCCTGCCGGCCGCAGGCTACCGTTATAATGCCGAGTTCCGCGAAAAGAAGAAAAACGGCTATTTCTGGTCATCATCCCTATATCCTTCAAAGTGCACCACAGCAAGCGGATTCTATTTCATACAGTCAGGAATGGGATTAGTAAGCTATGATTTACGCTGCTGCGGATTCACCGTCCGCCCGGTTATGGGTAAATAAAGACAACAACAATAAACTATTATGAACAACACTATTTCTTATGCACGGAGCGCGGTGCTGATGGCATCAGCACTCATTCTTTTCACCGCCTGTCCAGATGATTCTGTTGACCCACCTGTTACCGTTGACAGCCTCTCTCTGAGCACTCACGACATCACGTTCCAGTACACCAAGGGTAATAGCCAGCAGGTGACAGTCACCTCCTCGGCCAGTTGGTCGATAGCTCAAACCGTCTCCTGGCTTGACGTAAGCAGTAGCAAAGGCGATGGCAATGCCAATGTGCTCACCCTTACCACAAAGGAAGAGAACAGCCAGGTGGGATTCTCCGACTACAGCGACCAGCTCATAATACAGGCAGGGAGCAAAAGGGACACGCTGAACGTTATACAGAAATACAAGTACGATGCCGGGGTATGGGCAAAGCCGTTGGTGAGCAACTATCCATCGAAAGTCGAGACATCTGTCTTGGAGATGACCTACGGCTATGCCTGCCAGATAGACATGAGCGACAAGGTGAGCTACTGCAACTACAAGCTGCTCACCACCGACGAGTGGGATGCCATGAAAACCGACAACGACAAGATTGAGTCTACAGCAAAGACATGGCCACGCATAAGCGACCGTGGCGAACTCATCTGGACCAACAGTCTGAAGCCCGCCACGACATATATGCTCATATTGGTGCCATGGAAGTCGGGGGCTGAAAGAGGTGTCATCAACCCCGTATTTGTCACCACGCGAAAATACGACTCTGCGCCATCCCTGCAGATAGAGCCGCAGGCCGTCATGGCCACCGACCCTGAGACAGCCGAGAACACGCTGTGCTACAAATGGACTGTCAACAAGGGCACCAACGACGAGAAATACCTTGTCTATGCACGCGTCGCCCACGACGAGTTCACCACCTTCACCGACGCTTGGGGCAGCAGCGACCCGGCCAGAAACGGCATACGCCTGGCCTACTGGCTGCGCGACGCATACCTCTCCGACCAATCAGGCAACCGTAACCCCATGTTACTCGTCAACAACAAGGCAGGAGAAGGCGGCGCACACGAATGGATGTGGATAGACCGCAAGAACAACGGAGACTACGAACTCCGTGCCGACACGAAGGCCGACCAGTACCTCGAAATCGCCGTTTGGGGCGAGACAAATGGTACATTCTCAGGGCTTATCTGCGACAGTGTGTTCCGCGTGCAGGAAGGGCGCATCGTGGGAAAGGAGATAAAGCCCGACGACCCACCAACACCATCGGCTACCATCATCGTCAGCGAGGCTCCGCTGTCGTTCACTGCCGAAGGAGGCACTAAAGAGATTACTGTCACAGGCTCCGACCAATGGACGGCTACAATAAAGACCAGCGACGGCTCATCGTGGTGCACCATCACCCCGACGACAAAGCAGACGGGCAACGGAACCATTACCGTGACTGCACAAAAGAACTCCACAACAGCCTTGCGTACTGCCACCATCACCGTGAAGGGAGTGCAGACCGAAAAGACGTTCACCATAAACGTGACCCAGGCCGCCTTCGTGGAAACATTGCCAGGAGGCGACGACAACATCACACCAAAACTAAGCAGGAAAAAATAAAGAAAGGGAATGAATATGAAAAAATTAATATCAATAATAACCATGCAACTGATGGCAGCGGCATGGATTACAGCCACAGCAGCCACTTACTACGAAGGACAGACCATAAAGGCCAAGACCACCGAAGGGGTGGAAATGTCGTTCTACATCCTCGACACAAATGCAAAGACATGCGCAATAAGTTGGAATTGCATTGACGAGAACACGAAAGGCAAGATTACAGTGCCAAGCTATGTTGAGGGGTTCAAGGTGGTGGAGGCAAAGAACAGCGCGTTTTATAACCGCAAGGGCATAACCTCAGTGGAACTGCCATATACCTTGACAAAAATGGGGGGAGGGTGCTTTGGATATTGTGAGTCGCTGACTGAAGTTTCTCTCCCTGCAAATATGGAAGAAATGGGAATTTCTTCATTTTACGGCTGCAAGAGCCTAAAGTCGGTCGCTATACCTTCGAAAATTACAAGTATAAAGGCATATACGTTTGAGGACTGTGAATCACTGGCTTCAGTCAAATTCCCCAGTGTCATTGACAGTATTTATTACAGTGCTTTCGAGAACTGCAAGTCACTCGAATCAGTGGTGCTGCCATCCACCGTGAAATATATAGATAGTTATGCATTCTATAATTGCACCAGTCTGACGACCATCACGGGAATTGCCAACATTGAATATCTGGGGAGTAGCGTATTCGGCGGTACGCCATGGTATGACAACCTGCCAAACGGAATGACATATTTAGGTAAGGTGGCATTCAAATACGTGGGAACCATTCCTGATAACACGACGATAAACATCAAGGAGGGCACTACATGTATTGCAGGCTATGCTTTTACTGGCTCAGGCCTTGTTGGCGTCACCATTCCCGAAAGCGTCACTTCGATAGGCACCGATGCCTTCGGCCATCATGCAGGCCTCAACTCAATCACCGTGGCTGAAGGCAACAAGGTCTATGACTCACGCGACAACTGCAACGCCATCATACACACCGCCACCAACACCATGATTACAGGCTGCAACACCACAGTTATTCCCACTACAGTGAAAGCTCTGGGCTATGATGCTTTCATGGGGGCAAGCATCACGTCGATAAACATACCCGACGGTGTGGACAGTCTGGCCAACGATGTTTTCTGGAGTTGTCCAAGCCTGAAATCAGTAACCATTGGCAAAGGCGTTAGGAAGATAGGCACAAATGTTTTTACTTACTGCTATAATCTGGCAGACATAGTTGTCTCATCGGCCAACCCTTATTTCGACTCTCGGAACAACTGCAAGGGCATAGTGGAGAAGAGTACCAACACGCTGGTGGTGGGCTGCATGAAAACGGTCATACCCTCAACGGTGACGGCCATCGGCAACTATGCTTTCCGCACTTGCAACAATGGCTATCTTTATACTGTCACCATCCCCGACCAGATAGAGAAAATAGGAGATGGAGACTACGCATACACATTCGCATATAATTCGTATATGCGGTCGGTCACAATCGGGCACGGTGTGAAAGAGATTGGGGGTTATGCTTTCTATGGCTGTAACAGTCTGAAGGCTATCCACGCGCTTATGGACACGCCATGCGAGATTAAAGACGATGTTTTCCGTTCAAACATATCAGGCGAGGCTGACAGCATCTACAACCATGCCACACTTTATGTTCCCATAGGCAGTCGCCTCAACTACCAGAGCACTCCTGGCTGGAACAAGTTCAAGCACATCGTGGAGACCGACGGCTCTACGCTAATGGATGGCGACGTGTTCACTGCCGAGACCGTGGAGAACCATACTCTGACCTACCAAGTGACAAGCCGCACAAAGAAAACCTGCGAGCTGATAGGGTCACCAATAGACATAGAAGGGAAGGTAACCATTCCAACAAAGGCGGAAAACTATGAAGTAACAGGTATTGGCGACTATGCATTCTATGCCAGCAACAGTGAGAGGAATCTCACTTCCGTCACCTTCCCCGATGGCATCACCTATATCGGCGATGATGCCTTTGCCTACAACGAGAACCTCGTCATTGGTGAATTGCCAAGTTCACTGGAGCGCATCGGCAACTGGGCATTCGTTTATTGCAAAAATAGCAGTCTTAACATTCCGGCAAAGGTAAAGACCATCGGACGCAGTGCCTTCTGCGGATGGAACGACCTGACCACCATCACTGTGGACGCCACAAACAAAGTTTTCACTTCGCCCTCTGGCAGCAACGCCGTGATAGCGAAAAACACGAAGACTTTGGTGGTAGGATGCAAAACTACGATAATACCCGAAGACGTGGAGTGCATTGGCGAATATGCTTTCAACAGTATTTGGGAACTAAAAGCCATTGATATACCAAGCTCAGTGGCAATCATTGAAACATGCGCTTTCAACAACACCGGACTGAAACGAATAGACATTCCCGAAACCGTGAGAAGTATTGCAGAAAAAGCATTCCGCTGGTGCAACAGCCTGACAGAGGTTTATTCATTGAACCCCAAACCGTTTGCCATCCCCGACCTTGCGTTCAATAATCCAAACCCGGATGCGGAAGACACATACAAGATTGCCACGCTCTACGTGCCCCGTGGCACTAAGGCTGTCTACCAGGCCACCGATGGCTGGAAGCTCTTCGAGAACATCGAGGAGAGCGACTTCGGCGTAGAGACGGCCACTATCAACGGTGTTGACTATATGCTCGACAGCACGGCACAGACAGCCACGGTGAAGCTCATCCATGACAACGACAATGCCGACGTGGACATTCCCGAGACGGTAAACCACGGCGGAAAGAACTATCAGGTGACAGCCATCGCCGACTCTGTGTTCTGCGACCCTGCAGTGAGGAGTTTCCAGTCTGTGACCTTCCCCGTAACCATCAAGACAGTGGCCGAGAGAGCCTTCTGGCGCTACAACCCGACGGCAATAGTGTGGAACAGCGAGACACGACTGCCCAGCCAGTCGTTCACCGCCGCTGCATACAAAGGCCGCAATTTCCTGCTCTATGTTCCCAAGGCTGGCGTGGCTCCGTCGGGTGTTGAAAGCGTCATCGTCAATGGCGTTGCCGACGAGGTGGTGCTCCGTGAGGACTGGCCGTTCTACTGCCCACAGGACTTCACAGCCACGAAAATCAGCTTCACCCATGACTACACCATGCAGACGGGCTATTCGTCGTGCGCCGGATGGGAGACCGTCGCCCTGCCTTTCGACGTGGCCACCATCACCCACGAGACGAAAGGCCAGCTTGTGCCCTTCGCCGCCTGGAAGCAGGATGACAACCGCAAGCCCTTCTGGCTCTACAGCCTGAGTTCCGAGGGCTTCGTCAAGGCTTCGTCAATAAGTGCCGACACGCCTTACATCATCAGCATGCCCAACAACGACGTCTACCCCGAGCGCTTCAACCTTCCCGGCAAGGTGACATTCGCCGCCACCAACGCCACCGTACGCCGCACCAACGCCACTCTGCCCGTCAGGGAGTACAACGGCGGACGTTTCTGGCCCAACTACACCCCACGCGAAAACACGGGCAGCACATACGCCCTCAACGCCCCCAACGCCCGTAACACCTACTCCGGCGCGGAAGTCCCCGGCAGCGTGTTCCTCAACGGTGGCGGCATCTTCGTCAGCACCTTCGGTGCATACGTGGATAAATCGTCGTCGGCACGCACCTTCGAGATAGTCTTCGCCAACGAGGACGCTGCCGACGTGCAGGGCATTATCCCGACTGTCGCTGCCAGCGAGGAGCTGGTTAAGGTCTACAGCCTTTCCGGTCAGCTGGTAGGTGTCTACGGCAAAGCCTCCCTCTCAGGCCCCGACTGCCAGCTGCCCGCCGGCATCTACATCGTCGATGGCAAGAAGGTGTCTATAGGAAAGTAATAAATAGCACGAATTCATTCCACCGGGGGAATTTTTTTCTTTGTGGCAAGTCGGGAAGGGCCGGTCTCTCTATCCGAGAGGCCGGCCCTTTCTCCCAGTCCGCACGGCTATTCCCCCTGCACTACAGGCGTTAGGGATTCACTGGGCATCAGCAAAGAGCTGGTCGAGCACTATTTCGCTCTGGGCTACGGCGGAATGCTTGCCGGGCATGACACCGTAGGTGGTGACCATGGTGATGACGGGTGTCTTGCGAGTCCTTGTCTCTGCCACGAAGATGGCACGGCGGTCGCGCAGACGCATTTCGTAACTCTTGTCGATGACAAAACGGTCGGTCGAGAATTTCATCTCGCATAGGTTGATGATGCGGTCGCTGCGGTCTATGAGCAGGTCTATCTGGTAGGGCTTCTCACCGCTGCTGCGCCATGTGCTGGCCGTAGTGGCAATGCCGCTGATGCCAAGCCCCTGCTTGATCTGCTTGAGATGGAGCAGACAGAGCAGCTCAAAGCTATAGCCCTGCCATGCCGTCACCTGGGGACGGTTCATGTTGTGCTCCCACCACTGTTCGTCCTGAGTGCGGTCGGACTCGACAAAGCGGAAATAGAACAGTGTGTAGAAATCGGACAGTCGGTAGAGCACATTGTTTTTCTTCACCCCAAACTTTGAGTAGCCCAGGATAAAGTCACAACGCTCCAAATGGCTGAGTATGCGCGTAAGCCCGCTGCCTGTCATTCCTGTGTGCTGGCTTATCTCCTGCCTTGTCATTCCGCTCTGCCGTCCTGCCAAGGCTTTCAGCACGTCGATGTAGTTTTCAGGCCGCTTGAACAACGAGAAGAATAGTTCGCCGAACTCCTCGCGCATGGCCGCGTTCTTGTGGAAATACAGTCTGTCGATGTTTTGCATGAGGCTTTGGTCGGAGTGGAGCAGACTCAGATAGTAAGGTACGCCCCCCATTGCCATGTAGCACTGTGCTATCTGCATGCGGTCCCAGTCGCATCCGTTGCTCGAAAGATAGTCCTCAACCTCTGCCAGTGTGAACGGACGGAGATAGATGCGGCTGGTGATGCGGTTGTGCAGTCCGCCGGTGTTGTAGATGAGCTTGTCGGCTATCCACGACGTGGCCGAGCCGCAGGCTATGAAGCAGATGTCGCTGCGGTTGGCCGCCCATCCGTTCCAAAAGTTCTCTAAGGCACTGACGAAATCGCTCTTGCTGCTGTCCATCCATGGCAGCTCATCAATGAACACCAGTTTACGTTGGCTGGGATCCATCTGTTCCAGCAGCTGGCGCAGACATGCGAAAGCCTCAAACCAGTTTTCCATCTGGGGAATGAAGGGAAGCCCCGCACTATGCTGAACCGCCCTTGCAAAGCTGTCGAGCTGCTGGCGTTGGGAAATGCCCCGTATGCCAACATAGCTGAAGGCATAGCTGTCGGCAAAGCACTGTCGTACAAGGAATGTCTTGCCTATGCGCCGCCGACCGTAAACGACAACAAATTCGGACCTGTCTGACTCGTAGCAGCGCTTCAGCTCCCTGAGTTCTTCTCTTCTTCCTATCAGCTTTTCCATTATTTCCTATTTCTAAATAATTACAGTTATTTATATAACTAACAGGTTTACCTGGGAGCGCGGGCGTCCTCGCCCGCCAGCGTTGCGTTTCCCTGTTTTGGCAAAACAAAGGAAAGATAAATTACCAAAAACGGGGCAAAAACCCGTGTTTTGGTAAATAATCGGCAGAATAAGTTACCAAAACTGCACTCGGCTCTTGACCAAGATGTAACAGCTTCGCAGTTTTATAGTAACATATTGGGAGAAAATTTTGCTGAATGGGAAAAAGTTCGTAATTTTGCAACCGCAAGACGTTTTTGAGATACGAACAACCACTTAACAAACGATAAACGATGAAAACAAAAGCACTATTTACCCTATTCTTCCTGCTGGGCATGGCGACCACGGGCCTTGCACAGTCGGAAACCGTGATTGTGATAGAACAGAACGACGGCACCACGCTGAGACTGAACTTTGACGATGTCAAGCAAATCTGGTTTGAGGATGTTGAGGACGACACCTACCAGATAGACATGTCATTCTCACCCACTTTGGACTACCTTCAGGGTTCCTGGTTAGGGGAGTACGAGGGATGGGACCCCATAATGCGGACAGTCACAAAGATAAGGCGCAAGCTCACACTCTCTCCCGACGGAACATACAAGAACAGAATCCAGGGGGTGATGGTAGTGACGGGAAGGACCGACTTTGTGGACTTCGAGCATGAAGAGGGCACGTACACCATAGGTACAGACCCTGCGTCGGCCAGATTCACGATTACTTACAACGTGACAGCCGACTCGCTCTTAGACTTTGGCTCGCAGCGGCTCATAGGCTACACCAAGAAGCATTTCTACGACCATGAGGTGGCAAGCTACACCGAGACACCGCGCTTCACAAAGGAGATGGAGGGCAAGCGCAAATGGATCACACAGGACAACAGCCTCGTCTCTATAGAAGACGAGACGAGCCCTGTGGTCTACTCCATGGACAAGAGAGAGGGAGAGGAAGAACCAGTAAAAGGCAGCATCAGCGCCGCCGACTGGGAACAGACCACAAAGGCAGAGTTAAGTTGCTCGCAAACTTCCATTCAGGATGCCCGCAGCTACAGTATTACCGTGACAGAAAGCAAGATAACATTCGCAGTCAACATTGACCTCTTGGTCAGAGAGTACGAGAACACTCCGTCGGCATTTGAAGAGTTCAAGAAAAAACTTGCAGCCCAAGGCATAGTGGGACACGAGTTTGTTGGAGAGCCCATGGTTGGAGGAAATATGGTGTCCCTGTCGCTCTTCAAAGGCGAAGAGTGCTATTTCAGCGGATTCAAATACGGTGACGCAGGCACGATGTACTTTCCTGACGAAGCATTCAAGATCTTCAGGGAAATGGTTCCGGAAGACATCAACGCTCTTATCAATTCCACAAGGTAGAAAAAGGCATGTATATACATAATATACTTGTCCTGCTTTTGTCTCTTCTGCCTCTGAATGCCATCTATGCGCAAAGGGAAACGGCGCAAGTGAGCGAGAGCAGACCCTTCAAAGTGGGCATACTTGTGGCCATGGAAAAGGAGCTGAAATTGCTGAGTGACTATTGGAGCACAGACACCCAGGCTGGCCCGTCCGCTGTTGTTGTGCGCCTTTGCGGCATCGGCAAGGTGAACGCCGCATTAGGGTGCGCGTCGCTGATAAGCGAGGAGCGTCCCGATGTCATCGTATCCTTCGGCTGTGCCGGGGGCTGTGGCGAAGGTGTCCATGTGGGCGACGTGGTGGTGGGGGCTGCCATGGCCTATCACGACGTGTACTGTGGCGAGGAGCTGGAATACGGTCAGGTGCAAGGACTTCCGGCCCGCTTCATGTCCGACTCGCTCTTAGTTTACAAGGTGTTGCAATCGGCATCGACTGACCTGCAACGTTCTTTCCACAAAGGCCTTATCGTCAGCGGCGACTGGTTTGTCGACTCCAAGGAGAAGATGCGCGACATAGCAGCACATTTCCCCGACGCCATGGCTGTCGACATGGAGTCGGCGGCCATAGCGCAGACATGCCACACACTCGGTGTGCCCTTTGTCGCCGTGCGCGTTGTCAGCGACGTGCCACTCTCCGACGAGCACTCGTCGCAGTACCGCGATTTCTGGGACAACATCCCTGCCCAAACCTTAGGCATAGCCCGCAGCTTCGTCGAGGCCATTTTTCAGTAAAAATGCAGCCCACGCTGTGTTTTAGGCACTTGTGGTAAGCGTTTTTTGCATAAAATCGTTAATTTTCTGCCATTTTTGCAGCCGTCTCGGAAAAAAGATGTAATTTTGTCAGCCATTTATGAATACGACCGAGCTGCAGGCATTGAAAATGAAGTATAACATCGTGGGAAACTGCGATGCTTTGAACCATGTCCTCGACGTTGCGATACAGGTTGCACCCACCAAGCTTTCGGTGCTCATCATCGGCGAGAGCGGCGTGGGAAAGGAGATAATCCCTCGTGTCATCCACGACAACTCACCCCGCCGCCGCGAGAAATATTTCGCCATCAACTGCGGCTCCATCCCCGAGGGCACCATCGACTCCGAACTCTTCGGCCATGTGAAAGGCTCCTACACCGGTGCCATCAACGACTCACCCGGCTATTTCGGTGTGGCCAACAAGGGCACGCTCTTCCTCGACGAGGTTGGCGAGCTTCCGCTTGCCACCCAAGCCCGTCTGCTGCGCGTGCTTGAGAACGGCGAGTACATCCCCGTGGGGGCCACCGAGGTGCGCAAGACCGACGTGCGCATCGTGGCAGCCACAAACGTGAACATCCAGAAAGCCATCAGCGAGGGCCGTTTCCGTGAGGATCTCTTCTACCGACTGAACGAGGTGCCCATGCAGATGCCGCCACTCAGAGAGCGCGGCGAGGATATAGTGCTGCTGTTCCGACTCTTCGCCATGCAGATGGCACAGGAGTACAAGATGGACCGCATAGTGCTCACCGAGGATGCCAAGCAGATGCTCATGCGCTATAAATGGCCGGGCAACGTGCGCCAGCTGAAGAATATCACGCGGCAAATCTCAGTCCTCAGCCAGGAGCGCACCATCACACCTGAGGTGCTATCGAAATTCATTCCCCAGGACCGCGAGAGCACGCAGCTCACAGTCATCGACAAGGGCGGCGACCACTCCTTCGAGAACGAGCGCGAGATACTCTACAAGATACTCTTCGAACTGCGCGGCAACGTCAGCGACATGCGCCGCGACATAGGGCTGCTGAAGAAGCAGATAGAGGACGTGCAGAGCAAGCCCACGACAATCATCGGCACAGCGTCGACCATACCAACCATCCCCACACAGCCAGCCATCCCCACGCAGCCCGCAGTCGAGGATGCCGTGGCAGAGGAATATGTGGAGCCGGCACCCGAGCAGGAGAGCCTCAACCTGAACGAGTTGGGTAGGCAGATGCTGGTGAAAGCCCTGGAGCGGAACAACGGCAACCGCAGCAAGGCGGCACAGGAGCTGGGCATCAGCGACCGCACGCTCTATCGCAGGCTCAAGCAGTACGGACTGGCACTCATACTGTTTGCCGTCGTCACATGCCTCTCACCGCTGTTCTCTTCGTGTAGCATTAGCTACAAGTTCAACGGCGCGAGCATCGACTACACCAAGACGAAGACCATACAGATAGCCGACTTCCCCATTCGCTCGGCCTACGTGTGGGGACCCATGGCCAGCATATTCAACAACGAGCTGAAGGACCACTATGCCAACCACACCAAGCTGTCGCAGGTGAAGCGCAACGGCGACCTGAAACTCGAAGGCGAGATAACACGCTACGAGCAACGCAACAAGTCGGTATCGGCCGAAGGACACTCCGCCCAGGTGGAGCTGTCGATGACCGTCAACGTCAGGTTCACCAACAATGTGAACCACAGCGAGGACTTCGAGCGCCAGTTCACCGCCTCGCAGAGCTACGACTCAAACCTCAGCCTCAACGCAGTGCAGGCCGACCTTGTCGCGCAGATGGTGAAAGAGATAACCGACCAAATATTCAACGCCACCGTGGCAAACTGGTAGAATGGAGATTGTAGAACTGATAAGCCATCCCGAGCGCCTCGACCGCGACACTCTCTACGAGTTGCGTTCGCTGCTGGCTCTGTTCCCATATTTCCAGCCGGCGCGACTGCTGATGCTTCAGAATCTCTTCCTGCTCCACGACGCCACCTTCGACGAAGAACTGCGACGAGCCGCCATCTACATCACCGACCGCGACGTGCTCTTCCAGATGGTCGAGGCAGGCCACTACAGGCTGAAGAGCCTGGAAAGCAAATCACCTCCAAAGGCGGCCCAGCTGCCGAAAGAGGAACTTGACAGCCGTACACTATCGCTCATCGACGACTTCCTCGACTCAATGCCGATAGAAGACGACGACAAAGAGAAGAAACCCAAGCGCAAGCCAACACCTGCCGACGCCGCTGTGGACTATGTGGCCTACCTTCTGGAAAGCGAGAACGAAGAGGAAAACGCGGCTGAGGAAGTGCCGCAGCTGAAAGGGCAGGACCTCATTGACACGTTCATTGAGCAGGACAAAGGGAAGATTGTCCTGAACGAGAATCCGACCCTGAAACCCGAAATAGAAGATAACGCCGCCGACATGCCCGAACAGGCCGAAAACGACATCTACACCGAGACAATGGCGCGTATTTACATCAAACAGGGCAAATATTCGCGTGCTTTGGAAATAATTCGGCGATTAAGTTTGCAGGATTCAGAAAAAAATGCTTACTTTGCAGACCAAATCCGATTCTTGGAAAAATTAATAATAAACAGTAATAACAAAAAGTAATTTTAAAACAATGGGAATTTACACTTTACTAATCATCCTGATTGTCATTGCCGCCATACTCATGGTGGGCATCGTACTCATTCAGGAGTCGAAGGGCGGTGGCTTGGCATCAAGCTTCTCAGCCTACAACCAGATTGGCGGTGTCCGCAAGACCACCGACTTCATCGAGAAAACCACTTGGGGACTGGCCGCCTTCATGGTCGTCGTCAGCATCGCTTGTGCTTACGTCGCTCCCCGAGGTGAGAATGAGGGCAGCCTCATCGACAACATCGAGAACCCGCTGACAAGCCCCGAGAATCCCACAGGATTCGGCGCCAGCGCCGTCCAGGACGAGGCTCCAGCAGCCGCAGAGGCCCCCGCAGCCGCAGAGGACACAGAAGCCCCCGCAGCAGAGAACGAGTAACTGCTGAACCCGCTTTTGCTGGAACACCACCTTTCCACGCCCGCCGTCTGACCGACGACGGGCGTGGAGTTTTTTCATGCCCAAAAGCCCAAAAAGTTCGCGCCGGGCGAACTGTGAGTTCGCGCCGTGCGGACTGGGAGTTCGCGCCGGGCGAACTGGAAGCCCGCTCCGGGCTAACTTGCAGGGGGGCAAAAAAGGACACCATTATTTGGTGGGTTCGCGTAAAATGTGTAACTTTGCACCCGAATTGCGGGCCGGCACTGGGTCTGCCCCCTTCAGAACCCCTTCCAAGGCAAAAGGTACACATGAAAATCGGATTCCTTCAACAGCACAACACGGCCGACCGTCTGCACAATGTGGAAAGGCTGTGCGACGGCATTTGCGACCTCGCACGACGTGGTGCAGAACTGATTGTCCTACAGGAACTACACAACACCCTCTATTTCTGCGACCAAGAGGACGTCGCCCGTTTCGACCTGGCAGAACCCATCCCCGGCCCGTCGACCGACATCTACGGACGGCTGGCAAAGGAATGCAGCATAGTGCTCGTGACATCGCTCTTTGAGCGGCGGGCGCCGGGACTCTACCACAACACCGCCGTGGTGTTCGAGAAAGACGGCTCAATGGCGGGCAAGTATCGCAAGATGCACATCCCCGACGATCCGGGCTACTACGAGAAATTCTATTTCACTCCAGGCGACATGGGCTTCCACCCCATACAGACCAGCGTCGGCCGACTGGGCGTGCTCGTCTGCTGGGACCAGTGGTACCCCGAGGCTGCACGCCTCATGGCCCTGCAAGGCGCCGAGATATTGGTCTATCCCACGGCCATTGGCTTCGACCCCAACGACACACCAGAGGAGCAACAGCGCCAGAGACAGGCATGGCAGCTCGTCATGCGCGGTCATGCCGTGGCCAACGGTCTGCCTGTAGTGGCGGTGAACCGCGTGGGGAAAGAAAGCCCCACCTCCGGCCCCTCCCTCGGTGGGGAGGGGAGTATATACTCTCAAGGGCAGATTCCTGACAGCGGACAAGTGGATAAAGTGACAACTCCCCTCCCCACCGAGGGAGGGGTTGGGGGTGGGGCTCTCTTTTGGGGCACTTCCTTCGTCTGCGGCCCGCAGGGCGAGATGTACTACGAGGCATCGGAGGACGAGGAAGAGAGCATCATCGTCGACATCGACATGGGCCGCTCAGAGCAGGTGCGACGCTGGTGGCCGTTCCTGCGCGACAGACGAATAGACAGCTATCACGACATAACAAAACGATTCATAGATTGAAAACAAAAGTATTAAGAACAGGAAAAAAGGAAATGAAAAAAACCGCACTTTTACTGGCCACTGCAGCTGTCCTGCTGGTATCGGCCACAAAAACGCAAGCACAGGACAAAGTGGAGAGCACTGTGGGACTCGACCTCGTGAGCCGCTACATGTGGCGAGGCACCGAAAAAGGAGGCATAACCATCATACCAGCTGCCAAGGTGAGCTGGAAGGGCGCATCGCTGAAGCTGCAGGGCACCACGGGACTGGACAGCGACGACCCACGAGAGATAAACCTCTCGTTGGGATACAAGTACAAGTTCTTAAACGTTGGAGTGACTGACTACTGGACATCGGGCAAGGACATGGAGGGGCACAACCTCTACTTCGAGTGGGACCCGGTGAAAAACGGACACCAGCTCGAGGCCAATCTCGGCGTCGATTTCGGGTACTTCTCACTCCAGGCATATACCATGGTCTGGGGTAACGACTTCCAGTACAACACGCTGCTCGACGTG
The DNA here is from genome assembly GCA_905233425.1 of uncultured Prevotella sp. Lineage (GTDB taxonomy): Bacteria > Bacteroidota > Bacteroidia > Bacteroidales > Bacteroidaceae > Prevotella. The sequence continues at coordinate 72,622 of CAJOEC010000006.1, forward strand.
AAGAACCGCACCAACGGCAAGCGGGCATACTCTACGTTCATAGAGCTGCGCGTGCCATTCTACATGGGAGGCATCGACTGGGATGTGTGCGCCGGAATGACTCCTTTCGAGGGGGCATACGTGGTGAAGCCGTTCACCGAGATAAGCACCATCACGCTGGTAAAAAGAGACGAGTTCTATGCCGACAAGGCTGCGTGCATCATGGCATCAATCAGGGCTACGAAGCGACTGGAGTTCGGCGACATGAAGGTGCCCATATTCGCAGAGATGCACACCAACCCCTACATGAAGAGGGCCAGCTTCCTCGTCGGAGTTAGTGTACAGCCGTTCTAAATGAAGTGAAAGGGGAGTGAGGAAGCAATGGATAACAGCAATCTGAGATTCCAGGTGGTGGAGGAGGCGTTCAAGAAACGCGCCCTCGACGTACCGGTGCCGAAAGAACGTCCTTCGGAGTATTTCGGCAAGTTTGTGTTCAACCGGCAGAAGATGTACAAGTATCTCGCTGCCGACGTTTATGACAAGCTCGTCGATGTCATCGACAACGGTGCACGTCTGGACCGCTCGATAGCCGACGCTGTGGCCACCGGAATGAAACAGTGGGCACAGGAAATGGGCGCCACACACTACACCCACTGGTTCCAGCCGCTGACTGAAGGCACCGCCGAAAAGCACGATGCCTTCGTGGAGCACGACGGCAAGGGCGGGATGATAGAAAAATTCTCGGGCAAGCTGCTCGTACAGCAGGAACCCGACGCATCGTCGTTCCCCAACGGCGGCATACGCAACACCTTCGAGGCCCGTGGTTACTCGGCATGGGACCCGACATCGCCCGTGTTTATCATCGACGACACGCTCTGCATCCCCACAATATTTATCGCGTACACGGGCGAGGCACTCGACTACAAGGCACCGCTGCTGCGCGCCCTACATGCCGTGGACAAAGCGGCTACCGAGGTGTGCCAGTATTTCTACGACGACGTGAAAAAGGTGCAGGTGAACCTGGGCTGGGAGCAGGAGTATTTCCTTGTCGACGAGGGTCTCTACTCCGCCCGTCCCGACCTGATGCTCACCGGCCGCACGCTGATGGGCCACGAGTCGGCCAAGAACCAGCAGATGGACGACCACTACTTCGGAACCATCCCCGACCGTGTGCAGGCATTCATGAAAGACCTGGAGATTCAGGCTCTCATGCTCTCCATTCCCTGCAAGACGCGCCACAACGAGGTGGCGCCCAACCAGTTTGAGCTGGCGCCAATCTTCGAGGAGTGCAACCTGGCCGTCGACCACAACATGCTGCTCATGTCGCTGATGAAACGCGTGGCACGCAAGCACGGATTCCGCGTGCTGCTCCACGAAAAGCCTTTCGACGGCATCAACGGCAGCGGCAAGCATTGCAACTGGAGCCTCTCAACAGACACCGGCGTGCTGCTCCATGCACCGGAAAAGGCCGGGGGGAACATCAACGAGACATTGCGCTTCGTGACTTTTATCGTGGAGACGCTGATGGCAGCCTATAGGCACAACGGACTGCTGAAGGCCTCGATCATGAGTGCCACAAACGCCCACCGCCTGGGCGGCAACGAGGCCCCGCCAAGCATCATCTCGTCGTTCCTCGGACAGTATGTATCAACCTTGCTCGACCACATTGAAGCCCCCCATTCGTCGCCCGAGGGGGACACAATAGACATCAAGTCTATAGAAGCCCCCTCGGGGGCAGTAGGGGGGGCTGAGCATAGTGGGGAGATAGACATCCCCCAGATTCCCGACCTTATCGTCGACAATACCGACCGCAACCGCACCAGTCCTTTCGCCTTCACCGGCAACCGCTTCGAGTTCCGTGCGCCGGGGTCGAGCAGCAACTGCGCCTCAGCCATGATCGCCCTCAACGCAGCCATGGCTGAAGCATTGTGCTCGTTCAAGGAGCGTGTGGACAGGAGAATCGAGGAGTACACAGGAAGAGCTGAGTACGCCGAGGGTACTGGCCATACGGCCAAGTTCCACGCCATTGTCGACGTGCTGCGCGAGGACATAAAGACCTGTAAGCCTGTGCGCTTCGACGGCAACGGCTACAGCGACGAGTGGGTGAAAGAGGCCGCACGCCGTGGACTCGACACGGAGAAGTCGTGCCCGGTCATCTTCGAGCACTATCTCGACGACTCGTCGGTGAAGATGTTCGAGGCCACAAAGGTGATGAACCGCAAGGAACTGGAGGCACGCAACGAGGTGAAGTGGGAGATGTACGTGAAGACCGTGCAGATAGAGGCCCGCGTACTTGGCGACCTCGCCATGAACCACATTATACCCGTGGCGACCCACTATCAGAGCCAGCTCATAAAGAACGTGCAGGGCATGAAGGACATCTTCTCAGGAGGCAGAGGAGATGAGGAGAAAAAGGAGGGAGAGGAGAAGGCCATGCGCCTCTCCGCCCGCAACATGAAGCTCATCGAGGAGATTGCAGTACGCACCGAGGCCATAGAGCGCCTCGTGGAAGAGCTGACCGACGCCCGCCGCGTGGCCAACCGCATACAGGACATACACCAGCGCGCCATAGCATACCACGACACCGTATGCCCACACATGGAGGAAATACGCAACGAGACAGACCACCTCGAAATGATTGTCGAGGACGGCCTCTGGACCCTGCCCAAGTACCGGGAACTGTTATTCATAAGATAAGTCCTATAAGCCCCATAAGTCCTATAAGACTCATAAGTCCTATAAGACTCATAAGTCCTATAAGTCCCATAAGTCCCATAAGTCCTATAAGACTCATAAGTCCTATAAGTCCCATAAGTCCCATAAGACTCATAAGTCCTATAAGTCCCATAAGACTCATAAGACCCATAAGTCCTATAAGTCCCATTAGCCCCAAAGCCCTATGACTGACATAAAGAAAATCGTCCTCACCGGCGGCCCCTGCGCCGGAAAGACCACGGCCCTCGTCCGTATCATCGAGCATTTCTCAAGCCTCGGCTTCAAGGTGTTCACCATTCCCGAAGTGCCCACGCTCTTCACACAGGCAGGAATGAACTACCTCACGAAGAACAAGGCCTTCTTCTACGAGGGCGAAAAGGCAACGCTGGAAATACAGCTCGCTCTCGAAGACAAGTTCCTGCGCATGGCAGAGCAATGCCAGACACCAAGCATCATCGTCTGCGACCGTGGCGCAATGGACATCTCGGCATACATGACACCCGAGACATGGGACGACATAACCCGCGCCGTAGGCACATCGACACCGCAGCTGCGCGAGCGCTACGACGCAGTTCTCCACCTCGTCTCGGCGGCCGACGGGGCAGAGGAGTACTACACCACGGCAAACAACGCACAGCGATATGAGAAGCAGGACGAGGAGGGACTGCGCATTGCCCGTATGCTCGACAAGAAGGTGATGCACGCCTGGACAGGGCATCCACATCTTCGCGTCATAAACAACCACAACGACTTCGAGACGAAGATGCGACGGGTGCTCAAGGAAATCAGGACTGTGCTTGGACTGCCACTGCCCATTGAGGAGGAACGGAAATACATCGTCCAGATAACCGGCCCGCTGCCCGACGACAGCACCTCAAGCGAGATAACACAGACATACCTCAAAGGCAATCCCGACGCCGAGGAACGGCTGCGCAAACGCTCGTGGGGGAAGAAGAACGTATATGTGCACACCACGAAGAAGCAAATCTCCGACAGCGAGGAACTCGTCACCGAAAGGCAGCTCAACCAGAACCTCTACGAGATGATGCTCCCACTCGCCGACCCGGAGCGAAACACCATCCGCAAGACGCGCCACAGCTTCATCTGGCAGGGCCAATATTTCGAGATCGACTCTTTCCAAGACCATCTCCAAGGTCTCACAATCCTCGAGACAAAGGGCATAGCCGAAGGGGAGCCAGTGAAAGTGCCGCCATTCCTGAAAATCCTCAACGACATCACCGGAAACAAGGACTACTACAACTACAACCTGGCGAGGAAACGCCCCTCATAAATCTCTATTTTTTCAGGTATTTGGCCAGCTCGTGATGGGCATCACGCAGACCCTTGGCAAACGACTGGGCGTTCATCTGGGCACCGAGCTTGGAGGTGTGTGTGTGGTCTTTCTTGAAATAGGTGGCGGCGGCCTTCTCCTTTATGGCTGCGACTTCTGCCTTGGCTTTCTCCTTGTCTAAGGAGAGGCTTTTCACCGCGAACTTCTTGTCGAGGAAGTCGGCTGAGATGTTGTGGACGTCGATGAAGGCTACGCCCGTTTCGGCCACCACCTCACGATACCACTTGCCGTAGGTGCCGTCGCGGCGCTCAATCTTGCCTCCGGGCCACTCATTGCGCGGGGTGAGCGAGACGAGGATGGGCGTGGCACCCTTTTCGCGGCAGTCGTCAATCATCTTCTTCAGATACCAGCCGAAGGAGTAAACAACCTCGTAGGTGTCGTTGTCCATGTGGTAGACATGGAGCGTGTCCTGTGTGCCGGGGATGACGCCACGGGCTTTTTGGTCGGTGATGGGGCAGATGTCGTTGTGGCCGAACTGTATGGTTACGAAGTCGCCGGGCTGCAATGAGTTGTAGACCTTGTCCCAGAGTCCTTCGCGGATGAACGAGCGGGTTGAGCGTCCGGCACGGGCAGCGTTACAGAGAATTACTTTCGTCGTGTCGAAGACAGTATAAGCCTGCGATGCCCAGCCCCACATGCCGTCATCCTCCTTGTCGAAATTCTTCACGGTGGAGTCGCCGGTGAAGAATACGCGGGGACGACGTTCTCCCGCCCCGGAGGTATTCGCTACCACCCCGTCCTTCGGGCACCCCTCCTCCCCAGAGGAGGGGAATATATACATTTGCGGTTCGACGTTCTGCATCATGGCCTGGAGGGGCTTCAACAGTGGGTTGTGGCTCTGCCAGAGACCTTCGCCGGCTGAGAGGGCGTTCATCTCTGCACCGAACTTCGAAGTGTGGATCTTGTCGCCAAGGAAGTGGTAGTTCTGCTTCCACTCGCTGTAGCTGTCGAGCTTTGCCCCGCTGCGCTCGTTGAGGTCTACGAAAGGCACACCCTCGTCAGCAGCCACGTAAGCGGCCCACCCTGTCTGCGGTTTGCGGACAATTTTGCCTTTCTTAGCCACCACCCCGCCCTTCGGCCACCTCTCCTCCCCCGAGGAGGGTAATTGGGAGGTCCATAAAGTGTCGTGGGCATTGCGCGGCGTAAGCGACATGAGTATGGGGTTTGCCCCGTGTGCACGTATATCATTAATATATAGGCGCAGATAATGGCCGTAGCTGTAGACTGTGTCCTGTCGCTGGGTTCGCTCGTTGAAGCCGATGTAACAAGTGTCGGGGTCTACGCCGGGGATGACGGCACGTGCGCGCCGCTGGTCAAAGAATTCGCCGTTGTCGTTATGGCCGATGGAGACAATCACCCAATCGCCGGGCTTCAGAGCGTCGCGGACGGCGGGCCACAGGTCGGTGTAGAATGTGCGAGTGGACATGCCGCCGAGAGCTTGGTTCTCGACGGTGATCTTGCTTTCGTCGAAATACTTGTTGGCGAAATAACCCCAGCCCCATTGTCCGTTGGAGCCGTTGCCCTTCGTGCCGTTGCGCATGGTGGAGTTGCCTATGAGGAAGAGCACAGGGTTATCGCCACGGCGAGTGCTGCCGGGCTTTGGACGCGACATCAGGGCCTTGGCGATGCTGTCGGGGGTGTTGTCCACCACTTTGTTCACGTCCTCAATGGGGTCGGGGAGGTTGTCGAAAGCCTGACCGTAGATTTGCGCAAGGCTAATGGCCATGAGGGCCGCCGCTGTAATTAGTCGTTTCATGGTTGGTTCTTTTTTGGGGTGTGTCCCCGCCTCTCAGGCGGGACAACGGACGAAAATTGTTTTGGGGGGTCCTCGCAAGGGAGGCGGGACAACGGACGAAAAATGTTTTGGGGGGTCCTCGCAAGGGAGGCGGGGCAACGGACGAAAAGCGGGTTAACGTTTGCCGTTGCGCTGCTGCTGTTGCTTTTGCATTTCGGCTGCGCGTTTCTGCATTTCGGCCAAGCGGGCAGCCATTCCGCTTTGTTTCTTTGGGTTGTTCTGGTTCTCCTTGTAGCGAGCCTCGAGGATAGCAAGGAGCTTGGCGTCGTCGGTGGTCTTGCGCAGAGTCCACATGATGGCGGCAGAGAAGAAGAGTGAGATGAAGTAGTAGAAGTTCAGGCCCGAGCCGTAGTCGTTGAAGATGAAGAAGAACATCAGGGGCATGAAATACATCATCCACTGCATCATCTTCATCTGCTCTGCCTGCTGGCCCACCATCTGGTCGCGCTGCTGGCGCATGGTCATGTAGGAGTAGAGCAGGTTGGAGACGCAGAAGAGTATACACGTCAGCGAGAGGTGGTCGCCTATGAGCCACAACTCCTGGCTCCACTGTCCGATGACGGGAATGGGGTCGTAGGTCGAGAGGTCTTCCATCCAGAGGAACGACTCGCGGCGCAGCTGTATGGCGTTGGGCACGAAGTTGAACATCGCAATCCAGATGGGCATCTGTATGAGCATGGGAAGACAGCCGCCGAGCGGGCTTACGCCGTACTTGGAATAAAGGGCCATCATGGCCTGTTGCTTCTGCATGGCGTCTTCGGGCTTGTCATACTGCTTCGTGGCCTCTTCGAGTTTCGGTTTCAGCACGCGCATCTTCGCCGACGACATGTAGCTCTTCTTCACCATCGGGTAGGTGATGGCCTTCAGAAGCAGGGTGATAAGTATGAGCACTACGCCCATTGGCAGTCCCAGGCGTGTGAGCCAGTCGAAGGCGTAGAGTGTGAACCAACGGTTGATGTAGCGGAAGAGGGGCCAGCCTAAATAGACAAGCTGTTCCATCTCGAGGTCTTTGCCAAACTCGCTCTGCTCCTCAACGTCCTGAAGCAGACGGAAGTTGTTCGGGCCGAGGTACATCTCAAATTCCGACGGTTTCTCGCCTGTTGGGTCGAAGGCTGTGGTGAGGCGTGCCTCGTAGTTTTTCAGTATGTGTGTACTCTTGTCCTGCGGTGTGCTTACAAGTTGTGCCCCCGGCTCAAATCCGTCCTTCGATATGAGCACGGCGGAGAAATACTGGTTCTTGAAGGCCACCCAGTCGAGTGCCTCCTCCGTGGTCTCACGCTTGTCGCTGGTTTCGTTGAGGTAGTCGGTGCCACCGTCGCTCTCCTTGAAGGTCAGTGCCGAGCGCTGGTTCTCGAAAGTAAAGCCTTTCTCCTGCTGTCGGCACGAGTCCTGCCACTCTATTGCCATTGTTCGGCGCGTGGGACTGAACAGCTTGCCCATGCCCTGTGTCTGCAGCGAGAAGTGGAGCATATAGTCGGGGCCGAGACGGTAGCGCATGACGAGTTTCCCGCCGTTCTGTGCCATTGCCGTCAGGGTGAGTGTGCTGTCGGTAGCCTCCGAGGGAGTGAAATAGAGGTCGCGGGTGATGATATTGTCGTCCTTGGCCTCGAGTATGAAGTTCATCTGCTGGCCGTCGCGAGTGAAGAGCATCACGTCGCCTGAGTTGTCACGATTGAGGAATCCCGGCAGTCGTGCACTGCTCACTGTGCCGCCCTTAGTGTTGACGGTGAGTTCCACCTTGCCATTCTTCAGTGTCAGTGCCTCGTCTGTGCCGTTGAGGGCTGAGTAGAAGAGGGCGGTGGTGTCGCCCTGTGCGGCGGCCTCGGCCATTTCTTCGTGTTGTCGCTGCTCGTCGGCCTTCAATCTTGCAGCAGCTGCCTGCGCGGCGGCTATGCTGTCTTGCTGGCGGTTGTAGGCATCAATTTCTTCCTGCGAAGGCTGGCTCCACCAGCTGAATCCAATGAGTATTAACGCTATGAGGACAAATCCAATAAGAGTGTTGTTGTTGTTCATTTCTCTGTTTCTTTTTCGTTTTATATTGCTATGTTCATGGTTTTGGGGTGCAAAGTTACTAAAAAGAAATGAGACGGAACAAGAAAAGCCGGGAAAAGTTTGCCATTTGGAAATTAATTAGTATTTTTGCAGCATTAATCGTAAAATATCTATGCTGAATTATCCCATTGGCGTTCAAGATTTCGCCACAATCCGCAGGGGCGGATATGTATATGTAGACAAGACCGAGTTGGTTTACAAACTGACGCGTGGCCACATCTATTTCCTTGGCCGCCCGCGACGTTTCGGCAAAAGCCTTTTGGTGAGCACGCTGAAATACTATTTCCAGGGTGAGCGTGATTTGTTCGAGGGGCTGAAGATCGCGGAGTTGGAACAGGAATGGAAAAGACATCCCGTGTTCGTGTTCGACTTCAACCTGGGCAACAAAAAAGTACCCAACGGACTGCGTGACTATTTGTTCAGTGTCATCAGTAAGGGTGAGCAGGACTACGACATAAAGCCCCTATTGAATGCCGAGGGTACGGGTCCATCGCCATACGCTCCGATGCGCTTTGCCCACCTCCTGGAAGAAGTGCACGAAAAGACAGGCCAACAGGTGGTTGTGCTCGTCGACGAGTACGACAAGCCTCTGCTCGACCTCCTCGAGACGGGCAATCCCGGCGACGAGGTGCAGCTTGAGGCCAACCGTGAGGAGCTGAAGAATTTCTTCTCCACCTTCAAGGCCGCCGATGCCCATCTGCGCTTCGTGCTGCTCACCGGCATCACCAAGTTCTCGCAGGTGTCGATGTTCAGCGGGGTGAACCAACCCGACGACATATCATATAGCAACCGCTTCGACACGCTCTTAGGCATCACCGAGGAGGAAATGTACACCGTTTTCGCCGATGCCATAGAGGAGCTGGCCGACGAGCAGGGTCTCACCGTGGAACAGACAAAGGCTTGGCTGAAGGATATGTATGACGGCTATCACTTCAGTCAGAAGCTGAAGGATGTCTACAATCCTTATAGCATCCTCAATGTCTTTGCCGATATGAGGGTCAAGGACTACTGGTTTGCCTCAGGCACGCCCTCCTACCTCATGCGTCTTCTCTCGAAGTGCAGCGAGGATGTGATGCAATATACGGGCCGCTATTACGACGAGGACACCTTCATCAACTACAAGGCAGACACGGCGAAGCCCCTGCCGATGATTTTCCAGAGCGGCTACCTGACAATCAAGGACGTGGACAGGGACTTCAACACCTATCTGCTCGATTTCCCCAACAACGAGGTGCGCAAAGGGATGACCACGCTGCTGGCCAGCAAATATATCCAGCCCAACGACAATCCCACCTCATGGGTGCGCGACATGGTGAAAGCGCTCCGTACCGCTGACCTCGACCTTGTGCGCCGCCTCTTCACCTCGTTCCTCGCCGCCACGCCCTACTCCATGCGCCCGAAGAAGACGCAGGAGCAGCGCGAGCTGTATTTCCACTACACTTTCTATCTCCTGATGCGCCTCATCTCCTGCTACACCGTCTACACCGAGAAGCAGCTCAGTGAGGGACGCGCCGACTGCATCGTAGAGACACCAAAGTTTATCTATATTTTCGAGTTCAAGCTCGACGGCACCGCCGAGGAGGCCCTACAGCAAATCAAGGAAAAAGGCTACGCCCGCGCCTACGATGCCGACGAGCGCAAAAAGTTCCTCCTCGGTGTCTCGTTCTCGTCGAAGACCGGAACCACCGAGGAATGGAAGGTGGAAGAATAGACCGTTTGTTCAGTTCCTTTTTGCGTACTGCTCCATCTGCTGTCGCCAGTCGAAATAGTCGTCGGCGGGTTTCACATTCCAGTAGTATGTCATGTTGTCGATGCGCCAGTCGTCGTTCTCGAATACCATGCAGAGGAGAACAGGCACGGCGCGGTCGCCATTGTGCAGGGTGAGCGACACGGTGGCCTGGTCGCCGGTGCGGTCAATCACCTCCACCTTATTTATATATAGGAAGTCAAGCGTCTGCGCCCCAAGCCAGTAGTTGCGGCTGAAGAATCCCACTGCGGTGTCGCCAAGGCGCTCTTCTTCCTGTTGCACGGCAGCCAAGAGGTCGTTCCATGCCTTCGAGCAGTACTGCGCGTCGAAGTCGGGCCATTGTTCAGGCTCGCCCCCGCCCTCCTGTCGCAGCGTGCCCAGACGGTTGTAGAAATGGGTCACGTCGAAATATATGCTCTCCGTGCGCTCTTTCAGGTACTCGTCGGAATGTTTGTGGTCGGTGAGCCTGAAGCCCTTCATCTTCTCGAAGAGCAGCGGCAGATAGAGCATTATGGCCAAGGCCATCATCCATTTGAACAGCTGTATTGTCATATTGTCAGTGTATTCAGAGTCAGTAAATATACCCAACAATGGCAAATCCTGTGCCAAATTTGCCCTCCCCTCCGACACGTCTGACAATCGCCTCCGACAGACCAAAAAGTTCGCGCCGTGCGGACTCCCAGTTCGCCCGGCGCGGACTGTCAGTTCGCCCAGCGCGAACTCCGAGTTCGCACGGCGCGAACTTTTCAAGACTTTCGGGGGCTTTACCACCAATGTAGGGGCAGACATAGAAGTTACCGGCGCTTATCTGACAGACAACAGTCATCCGTTTGGCAAAAATCAGAGGCGCAGAAACAAAAAACACAGTATTTATTTGCAAGTTTGAGCAAATATTCTTACCTTTGCAAATTGAAAAACGCTGGGGGCAGATTCCCGCGTCTGCCCACCGACCAACCACGGCAACGGCAGCCCACGCGTCTGTCCGCCGGACTATATAGACTACAAGCCATGACAAAGAAGGCTTTATTACGTACTGTGACATGTCTGCTTCTGCTGCTGTCCGTGTCTGTTGCGACACACGGCGACGACAGGGGCAAGGGTCAGTACGCACGCGAATATACCAAGGAGCACCCCCTTATCTACGAGGATGCGTGGAACTTGTGGCCTTATGTATTCCTTGACGAGGAAGGTGTTCCCTGCGGCTACAACATCGACCTTCTGGCAAAGATTTTCGCCGAGCTACGCATACCCTACGAGGTTCACCTCAAGCCCACCAGCGAGGCCTTTGACGACCTTCGCGGGCACCACTCAGACCTCATGTTCGGCATGGTGGCAAATTTCCACGACGACTACACCCTCTACTACGGCAAGACCACCATCCACATGTTCACCCACAGTGTGGCCCACATTGTGGACAAGCCCCAGCTTATACACGACATCGACGACCTGGGTAAGGAGAAGGTCATCGTCCACGACGGCAGCTTCAGCCACCACCTGATGCAGGACCAGGGCATGGGCCACAACGCCCTGCCCTACGCCGACATGGACAAGGCGGTGCAGATGGTCAGCGCCGAGGGCAAGGGGGTGATACTGTGGAACACGATGTCGCTGAAGTGGCTCATACACAAATACCACGCCAACAACCTCACTCTCTCGCCCGTGGACATTCCTTCGGGCGACTACCGCCTGATGTCAAACGACTCGGTGCTCTTGGAACGCATGGAGCAGGCCTACGCCCACCTGAAGTCCACTGAGCAGCTGCAGCCGTTGGAGATGAAATGGTTCTACCCCGAGGATTCCGGCCACACGGGCATTCCACTGTGGTTGGAGTATGTGGCCATGGCCATAGGCGTATTGGTCCTGATTCTGAGCATTGCCACACTGGCCTATTACATACGCGAGCGTCGTGTCACCCACGACATCCGTGTGCGCAACGCCCGTCTGGCCCTCATCCTCAAGGCGTGCCAGGTACGCATGTGGACCTACGACGTGAAGAAGCGTCTCATCACATGGTATGGCGAGGACGCCCACCCCAGCAAGACATACACCGTTGAAGAGTTCGGTCGCCGTTACGACCCCAAGGAGTTCGAGATGCTCAGGAAGGCTGTCCTGCAGCTCGTCCACAAGCAACGCGACGAGGTGTCTTTGGAATTACACGTCGTTGACGAGACCGACGAGAAGCTCCACACGTTCAGCGTGGTGCTTTCGGTGCTGGCGAGTGCCGACGGACAGCCCAACATCATCATTGGCACAAAGCGCGACATCACCGAGGAGTGCGAGCTGCAGCAGCACACCGACACGATGATGAAACGCTACCAGGCCTTGTTCACCACTGCCATGGTCGACATGGTCTACTACGACAAGGACGGCTACTTGGCACACATGAACGAGCGCGCACAGGCCACATTCGGCATGACACTCCAAGAGGCACGCGAGCGCCGCATCAACGTGATTGACACTCTCGACAACTTCAACGGGCGCATGGAGTATTGCCATCTGACCAATTTCCTCACTCCCTCAGGAGCCATACAGCAGCGAGACCATCTCCTGCCGCTGAAGGACTGCATGTGCTACGAGATGCAGCTTGTACCTGTCGTCGACTCAGCCAGCCACCTGCTCGGAATCTATGCCACGGGGCGCAACGTCAGCGAGGCGGCACGCACATACCGCAAGGCACAGGAAAACGTGAAGCAGCTGCGAAATGCGCTCATCGAGCTCGACAACTACGTGAACAACATCAACTACACCATGCAGGTGGGCGGTGTGCGCACGATAACCTATTTGCCTGACACACACACGCTCACCATCAACCACCGTATGCACGAGGCCCAGTATGTGCTCACCCAGCAGCGCTGCCTCGACCTCGTCGACCCATTGTCGATGCGTCAGGCCATGCGCCTGTTCCGAGCCATGGACCGCCGGAAGAACATGCCCATGGAGAGCGAGATAAAGACCTCGCTGCGCATCAAGGGAAACAAGCGCGTGTGGCTGCTCGTGCAACTGTTCCCTGTGTTTGGCGACAACGGCATCATAAAGGAATACTACGGCATCTGCCGCGACACCACAGAGATAAAGTTCACCGAGCGGATGCTGAAGCAGGAGACGGAAAAGGCACAGGAGGTGGAGCATCTGAAGAACAAGTTCCTCCACAACATGTGCTACGAGATACGCACTCCGCTTGACGTCGTGGTGGAAAACGCCGAGCGTTTCGAGCACGACCACAAGCCTGAGGAGGAGGCCGCATTCATCGACACGATAAAGACCAACTCGGCCTATCTGCTGAACCTCATCAACGACATACTCTTCCTATCGCGCCTCGACGCCCAAATGGTGGAGTTCAGCCCGCTGCCCTGCGACTTCTCGAAGACCTTCGAGAGCCACTGCCAGTCGGGCTGGAACAATTTCAGGAAGGAGGGTGTGAGCTACACAGTTGAGAACCACTACGAAAGCCTCGTGGTGGACATCGACGACATCAACGTGGGGCGCATCATTGAGCAGGTGGTCCAGAATGCCGCCGAGCACACCGACAGCGGCTACGTGAGGGCACGCTACGAGTACATAGGCGGGAAGCTCATCGTGGTGGTCGACGACACGGGATCGGGCATCGAACCCGACGTGCTGGAGCACATCTTCGAGCGCTTCAACACGACAGCCAGCAAGAACCACCGCACAGGTCTGGGAATGCCCATCTGCAAAGAGCTGGCCACACAGATGGGCGGAACCATCGACGTGAAGAGCGAACCGGGAAAGGGCACCAACGTGTGGATAACCATCCCGTGCGAGGCCACAGTGGCAGAAAGGAGGAAGGACATCTGATGACACATACGCCAAGAGAATATTGCATAGGAATGCAGTGGGATGCCTGTCGCAGGCGTATTCACTCGCGGAAGGCTGTAAGGCTTTGCAGGGCATTGCTCGTGCTGCTGCTCACGCTACAGTCGGCCCTGCCGGCCCTTGCCGCCTACGACGACAAGATTGACGGCCAAACCCCCAGGGTCGTGATAGCCAGCGACTGGGACTTCGCACCCTACGAATTCATCACCACCGACGGACGCAACGACGGATTCAACATCGAGGTCGTCAGCCTCATACTCGACCAGTTGGGCATACCCTACCATTTCCGCATGGGTTCACGACGGCAGTCCCTCGAAGCCTTCCGCCAGCGCAAGGCCGACCTCATCATCGACTACAGCGGACGGTTCACGGGAGAGCCATACATCAGGACACTGAACATACTGGAATACAGCAACATCGTAGTGGCTCGACGCGAAGGGACGCCAAAACCGGAAAAGGCAAGCGACCTGAAAGGCCACACCGTAGCCTTGAACGGCAGCAACGACACCATCATGCGCTCGCCGTTGGAGAAATGGTTCGACGAGGGAATGAAGTTTGAATACAGGTCGGCACACGACGCACTCGGCAGCATTGCCAACGGGAAGTTGGAATATTTCGTCTGGGGGCAGGAACTGCTGAAATGGAAGGTGAAAGAGCTGAACCTGAACAACGTGGAGATTTCGCTGCTCGACTTCCCCGCATCCGAGATTCACATCGTGGGCTACAACAAAGAACTCATCGAGGCCATCGACGACCAGTTGGCACGTCTGCAGCAGAGCGGGAAGATAGACATCATACGCGACCGGTGGTTCCATCCAGAGCGCATGGCTGAGCGCACATCGCCAATGGTACTCTACATCTCCATTGCCGTCTTGCTGCTGTCGGCACTCATATATGCCATCTACCGACTGGCGAAGCGCAGGGTGCACTTGGCGGTGAAGCGCAACCAGATGATGGAGGCCATGATGCGCCAGGCGCTGAACATGGGAAAATTCTCGGTCATGGTCAACGACCTGCGCCGGAAGAGGTTCTCCAACCTCCACGGAAACGTGCTGCCCGAAGGGGGAATATCGCCCAAGGAACTGATATCCCACATCCACCCCGACGACCGCGAGGCCATGCTGGCACGACCAGAGGTTATGAAGAAGAAGATGGGGCTGCCACACCCCTACAAGATGCGCTGGAACGCAGGCACCGAGGACGAACCCCACTGGATCCACTCCGTGGGTTACAGTTTCCCCGAGCTGAGGCACCACCGCCCGGTGAACATCGTCATCGTCTCGCGTGACGTGACAGAGCAGGTGGAGAAGGAGCAGAGAGACCGCGAACTGACAGAACGGTACATGAAGATGTTCGACTCGACACTGCTCGCCATGTCGTTCTACGACAAGGACGGACGGCTCATAAACCTCAACGCCAACATGAAGGAACTGTGCGGACTGACTGAGCAAAGCCTGAGATTCTTCTGGACCACGCGATTCTTCGACGTAGACATACTGAAGGGCGACTTCGACCCCAATTCGGGCGAGGACTTGCACGTCTGCCAGCACATGAAATACCCGGATATAGGCATCGACAAATACATTG
Organism: uncultured Prevotella sp.; assembly: GCA_905233425.1. GTDB lineage: Bacteria > Bacteroidota > Bacteroidia > Bacteroidales > Bacteroidaceae > Prevotella. The sequence continues at coordinate 87,682 of CAJOEC010000006.1, forward strand.
AACTGCGTGTGTCCAACATCTTCGACGAGAACGGCAACCGTCTGTTCTATGTCGTCACAGCCCGCGACATCTCCGACGAGCGCAAGATGTATCTCGACCTGAGCCTCCAGAGCAAGGCCCTGAGCGAGGCCAGCGCCACAAACAAACGCTACGAGAAGGAACTGCACACGATGCTCGAGAGGTGTAACATGTATGTGTGGCACGCCGACATCAACAACGGGAAGATTTCGTTCTCGCGCTCGCTCCACAGCCAGGAGTTCACCGAAACCTTCGAGGATTACTTGGGAGGAATGGAAGAGGCCGACCGACCCAAGGCCATCGAGAACATACGCGGGATAAGCCAGATGAAAGGCCCGTTCAACGTCGTCCACCGCTTCAACCACACTCCCGTCACCGACACTCCGACATGGTTTGCTGTGAGCGGAATGCCGCTGTTCGACGACGAAGGCAACGTGACATCGCTCTTCGGACTGGTGCGCGACATCACACGCCTGATGGAGGCACAGGAGCACCTCAGGGAGGAGACGGCACGCGCAGAGAACTCGGCAATGCTCAAGAGCGCATTCCTGGCAAACATGACCCACGAGATACGCACACCGCTGAACGCCATCGTGGGATTCTCAGACCTGCTGCAGAGCGTCAGCGACCCAGGGGACCGCAAGGAGTTCATACACATCATTCGCAACAACTGCGACATGCTCATGCGACTCATAAACGACATCTTCGAGGCATCGACAATGGACGTCACACCGTTGTCCATAGTGCCGAGGAAAGTGGACTTCGCCAAGGAGTTCTCAATCGTGTGCCAGTCGCTGGCACAGCGAGTGCAGGAGCCTGGCGTGAAATTCATTGCCGACCAGCCCTACGACAGCTGCCTGACGAGCATCGACATGGGACGCTTGCAACAGGTAATCACAAACTTCGTCACCAACGCCGTGAAATACACCCACAAGGGGCACATCCGTGTGGGCTACTGCCTCATGGACGAAGGCAACATCCCGGAAAGCACCATGACAGCCGGCGACAACGCCACTTCCCTGACTGGCAATGGCCGCCACGGTCTCTACGTGTTCTGTGAAGACACCGGCACAGGCATTCCGCGCAACAAGCAGAAGAGAATCTTCGACCGTTTCGTCAAGCTCAACGACTTCGTCCAGGGCACAGGCCTCGGCCTCGCCATCTGCAAGTCGATAGCCTTGCGCTGCAACGGGCGCATAGGCCTCATAAGCGAAGGCAACGACAAAGGCTCCACATTCTGGATATGGATACCCTGCGAATGCCACACCAAGCCATAAACAACAACAAAACACAAATAAATCCACAAAGTCCAACTCCAATGTCCCGACTTCACCATACCCCACTCCGCCTGTCGTCACTCCTGCTGCTCCTGCTGCTGGTGCCGCTGTTCATGCCCGCCCAGCGCAACGACTCGCTGCTCGACCGCAACAGACTGAAATACACCACTGACAACCCGCTCATCTACGAGGGTGCCCAAGACCTGTGGCCCTACTCCTTCCTCAACGAGGACGGCCAGCCCGACGGCTTCAACATCGACCTGATAAAGCTCATACTCAACAAGCTCAACATCCCCTTCGAGATAAAGATGAAGCCGCGCCTGATGGCCTTCAAGGACCTGCGCGAAGGCCGCTCAGACCTGATGATAGGACTCGTGGCTGGATTCCACGAGGAGTTTGCCCACTACAGCGAGAACTCGGTGACTCTGTTCACCCAGAGCGTGCTGTCGCCGCGCAGCCACCCGACGACAATACACCATTTCCGCGACCTGGAGACCCACAAGGTCTACGTCAATGACAGCAGCCTGTGCCACCACCTGATGATCGATTATGGATTTGGGGCCAACGCCATCCCCACACGCAACATCGGGGAGACAATCATGCAGATGAGCACCGACGACGAAGGTGAGCTGGTGTGGAACACGCTGTCGCTCAAATGGCTGCTCCGCAAGTTCCAGATAACCAACTTGGAGATAACAACGGTGAACATGCCCCACGGCGAATACAAGTTCATGTCGGGCGACGTGCATCTCATACACCTCATGGACAGCGTGTTCTCAGAACTCAACGCCACCGACCAGCTCATTCCGCTGCAGAACAAGTGGTTCTACCCCGAGCGCTTGGAGAACCACGACGAGACCCCGCAGTGGATCATCAACACCGCCATCGTCCTGGGCGTGCTGCTCCTCATTCTGCTGGCCTACACCGTAGCCTACCAAGTGCAGGCCAGGCGCATCACACGAGAGAACGCACAGCGCACACAGCGTTTTTCACTTATCATAGAGACATGCGGCGTGCGAATCTGGACCTACGATGTGGCCACTGACACCTTTGCATGGCACAACGAGAAGGGACAGGTGGCCTTCACCTACACTGCCGAGGAGTTTGCACGCAGATACTCGCCGGCCGACTATGCCAGACTGAAGGAGGCCATACAGCGGCTGTCGAAGCAGGAGAACAGTGAGGAAGGCGTAACCCTGGACCTGAAGGCACGCGACTGCGAGGGCGGCGACGACAGCCTCCACGACTTCACGGTGAGGCTCTCGGTGCTGCAACGCAACGACAAAGGGCAACCCACGAAACTCATAGGGACGAAGATGGACGTCACTGCGAGACGGCAGCAGCAGCGACTGACCGACGAGCGCGCCATGCGCTTCCGGGCAATCTTCAACACACCGCTCGTGGGAGTGTTCTTCTTCGACCGCGACGGCATCTTGACCGACGTGAACGAGAAAGCCTGTGAGATGTTCTGCTGCAACCGCGAAGAGATATTGGCCGCAAAGGTGCAGCTGCGCCACGTACTCGACACTGGGAACCTGCCCATTGCCGCGATGGACGGATACCACGCCACGCAGTTGGTTGACATCGACGCCATTCCGTCCGAGAAGAGGCACATACCACAGGTGAAGCGCAAGGGAATACTCTGCAATGAGTTCCACCTCACGACTGTCTACGACGAGAACCACAACATCATCGGCATCTTCGCCATCTGCCGCGACATCTCCCACATCAGGGAGGGCGTGCACAAACGGGCGGAGGCCACCGAAGCCGTGGCAAGGCTGCAGGCACAGCTGGCAGAATACAACCGCAACATCGACAATGTGATTCACGACAGCGACGTGCGTCTGGCGGCCTACTCCACCACCACCCATACGCTGCAAATATTCAGCAGTGCCAACGACGTGCAGCACTCACTCTCGCAGACGCGATGCATGAGCCTCACCGACGACATCTCGGAAAAACTTGTCATGCGCACACTCGCCACCATGGACCAGTGTGCCGACCGCGACATCGTGGCCGACGTGCTCACCCGTCTACAGGTGAAAGGCGGATACAGGCTGGCCGTGCAGTTCAGACTCACACCGCTGAAGGACGCCAAGGGCAACATTATGGCATACGTCGGACTGTGCCGCGATTTCAGCGAGATGCGCCACCTGAAGCAGACCATGGCTGTGCAGACGGCAAAGGTGCAGGAAGTGGACAGGGCAAAGACCAGCTTCGTGAACAACATGGCCAAGGAGATTCACCACCCCATGAATGCCATCGTGGACTACGTGGGACAGCTGAAGTCCGACACGGCGTCGGACAATGAGGAGGCACTGAAGAAAGGCATCGTCGACAATGCCGAAAAGCTCGTGGCGTTCATCGACAAGGTGCTCTTCCTGTCACGTCTCGAAGCAAACATGATTGAGATAAACCCGCAGCAGTGCGACTATGCCCAGCTGTTCTCCTCACAGTGCATGGACGGATGGGCAAAGCACCGCAACGACAAGACGCGCTACGTGGTGGAAAACCCATACGAGCATTTAGAGGTCATCGTCGACGCCACATACCTGGGGCAGCTTGTGCGCCAGCTTACTGACAACGCCGCTGTGCACACCCGTCAGGGCACCGTCAGGGCACGTTGCGAATACATCGGCCGCAGGCTCATCATTGCCATCGACGACACCGGCGAGGGCATACCGCCAATGGAGCTGGCACGTCTGCAACAGCCGAAGACTCGCTCCACCACCGTCACCAAGGGACTGGGAATTGCCATCTGCCAGGAACTCGTCCGACAGATGAACGGAACAATGGAAATCAGTTCCGAGCAAGGCTCAGGCACCACCGTCTACGTCACCATCCCCTGCACCGCTACACTAATTAAACGAAGGAAAAACTGAAATGGAGGCCTCAATACATATCCAGCTACCGTTCCCGGCACTTCCCCGCCGGGCCTATATCCTGCCGCCGTTCCCGGCGTTTCTCCGTCGGGCGGCTGTCCTGGCTCTTCTATGCTGTCTCACCGTCGTCTCAGCCGCCTCAGAGCTGAGCAACAAATACAACGCCCAGCATCCGCTGATCATCGTGGGCGACTGGGACAAACCGCCATACGAGTTCCTCAACGACAACGGAGAGCCGGCAGGCTCAAACGTCGACCTCATGCGTGCCCTGTGCAAGCAGCTCGACATACCGTGCCAATTCGTGCTCAAGGAATGGAGCGGGGCACTGAAGACCTTCGAGCGGAAAGAGGCGGACATCATCCTGGCCAACGGCAAGCGATACAGGGAAGAGCCATACGTGTGCTCGGAGAACATCATCAACTACAACCGCATCTGCGCCGCGACATGCAGCAAGGACTCCACAAACATCATCAAGACCAGCACGCTAATAAGCAAGGGAGTTGTCCTGAAGCAGGGTGACTACACCACCGTGTTCTTCCGCAGCCTCGACTCGTTAGCCACAGGCACGGTGGAATACCAGACACCAAAGGTTGCCCTGCAGGGGCTTATCGCCGGCGACTACCAGTATTTCTGCTGGGGTGAGGAACCGCTGAAATGGAAAATAAACAAGCTGCACTTGGAGGGAATAAGGCTCTGCGAGGTGGAGATCCCCGTAAGCGAGATACACATCGTGGGGCGTGACCGCGACCTCATATACCAGCTCGACGACCTCTATTCAAGGATGAAGCAGAGCGGAGAGGTGCAACGCATCAACGACAGTTGGATGCACCCCGAGCGTGTTAAAAGCCAAGGCGTGCCGCGTCTGCTTTATGCCATCCTCGCCACTGTATTGGCTGCGGCGCTGCTGTATTTCTTCGGCCGGCTGTCGCGCATACACGTCAAACGCGCCACGCGAAGCTCCACGGAGATGAAGGACATGATGTTCATGGCACTCAAGATGGGCAATTTCCACATCATGGAGTACGACATCAAGCACAACCTCATGACCAACCGCTACGGCACGCCCATTCTTCCCGCCGAGGGCATCACCCTCGAGGAATTCACCGAGCACATACACCCTAAGGAGCGCGACGAGTTCAAGCAGAAGATGGAAAGTCTGCTCACCGGCCACGAGCGCAAGTTCGAGCTGAAGAAACGATGGCGCACGTTCCAGGAGGACGAGCACTGGCTGTTCCTCGACGGTCACGCCATGGTAGAGACCGACGGCGAAGGGCATCCGACAATCATTGTCAATGCAATCAACGACATCACCCATTACGAGGAGACAGAGCGGCTTAGCGAGGAGACAGAGCGAAAGTACGAGCGGCTGTCGAACACGCCGGCACTCGCCATGTCGTTCTACGACAAGGACGGATGGCTCATCGACATCAACGACCGCATGAAGGAAATCTGCGGGATAACCACCTCGTCGACCGACTCTCCGTCGGGTATAAACCCCGACGCGCAGCGCTTCTGGTCCACCGTCTGCCTCTTCGACATCCCCCTCTTCCGCAACGTCTACAAGCCGGGGGCACGGGAACCAATACAGTCCTGCTTGTACATGAAATACAGCGACATGGACATCGACCGCTGCGTGGAATACCATGTGCAGCCGCTGTTCAATTCCGACGGCGAAGTGGTAAACTACTATGTCACCACCATCGACCTCACCGACGAGCGCGACATGTGCCGCCAGCTGATAATGCTCGACCACAAGCAGAGCGACACCGCCAGCAGCATAAAGCAGCAGAAAGACAGGCTCGAATATCTGCTGCACAACAGCGACCGCTATCTTGTGACCGACAGCAGCGGGCGACAGGAAGTGACCGTAGACAACACACCTCTACTGAACGCACGAAAGCAACTCGCCGAAGTCACGGCACAGGCCAACGACAGCGTCAGGCTGAAGAGCGGATTCATGGCTTCGATGACCCACGAGCTGCGCACGCCCCTCAACGCCATCATCGGCTTCACCGGAGTCCTTGACCCAAACCTTCCTGCCGAAGAGAGGGCAGAGTATGTACGCATCGTGCAAAACGCCAGCGACATGATGCAAAGACTGCTCAACGACATAACGCAGGCGTCGACCCTCAACTCCCAACCATCAACCCTCAACGGCCACAGCGCCCAAAGCGTTAGCGTCGGGAACCCTCAACCCTCCACCTTCAACCTACAGTACTCTGATGTCTCCTTTGCCCAGGCTTTCGACGACATCTGCCTCACAGTACAGCACCGAGTGCAGACCCCCGACGTAACCTTCATCAAGGACGTACCACAATCTCAACCCTCAACCCTCAACTCCCACAACGTCACCATTGACGTGGGCCGCGTCCAGCAGGTGATTACCAACTTCGTCACCAACGCCGTGAAATTCACCAAGCAGGGCCACATCCGCCTGGGCTACCGTTTCGCCACTCTCGCCACTCTCCCCGCCGTTTCTCCGGCAGCATCCGCCACCATTCCCGCCGTTTCTCCGACGTCCTCCGCCACCGTGCCCGGCGCGTTAGCGTCGGGTAAAGGCATCTACGTCTTCTGCGAGGACACGGGCATCGGCATTCCCGAGGACAAGCAGGAGATCATCTTCGAGCGTTTCGTCAAGCTCGACGAGTTCGTGCAGGGCACAGGCATGGGCCTCGCAATATGCAAGAGCATCGTCGAACACATGGGAGGCACCATCGGTGTCAGCAGCCAAGGCCCCGGCAAGGGTTCCACCTTCTGGTTCTGGATTCCCGCAAAAGCCCCACAATCCCTATAAGTCCCATAATCCCTATAAGTCCTATAAGTCCTATAAGTCCCATAAGTCCTATAAGTCCCATAAGTCCTATAAGTCCCATAGGTCTTATAAGTCCTATAAGTCTCATAAGACCCATAACTAAAACAAAAAAGCTATGCAATCCTGTAAATACATGCTCGCCAGTGAGCGCGACAGTCTCTGGGGACTCACCGTAACAACCATCGGCTACGAAGAGATTGGCCCCAACGACCCCTACCCCACCCGTGGCCATGCCGACGGCTACTATTTTGAGCTGGACAAAGGCCGCGAACTGAACGAATACCAGCTTCTCTACATCACCGAGGGCAAAGGACTGTTCCACAGCCGAACAGTGCCCCAGGCACGGCTACATGAGGGCGATTTCTTCCTGCTCTTCCCAGGCGAGTGGCACAGCTACCACCCGACACCTCCCCACGGTTGGAAGAAATACTGGATAGGCTTCAAGGGCCGCAACATGGACGACCGCGTCCGCGCCGGCTTCCTCTCACCCACGAAGCCCATCTACCACGTAGGGTTCTCCGACGACATCATACGTCTCTACAAGTCGGCCCTCGACACTGCCATGCGCGAGGAGGCCTACTCACAGCAGCTCATGGCTGGCATCGTCAATCACCTCATTGGCATGATGTACTCCTTGGAACGAAACATCGAACTGATGAGCCGCAGCCAGGCACATGTGAAGATGGTGAACAAGGCACGTTTGCGCATCCGCGAGTCGCTCGAAAGCTCGCTCACCATCCAGCAGGTTGCCGAGGATCTCGGTGTCAGCTACTCCAATTTCCGCAAGCTTTTCAAGGAGCACACGGGCATCTCGCCGGCCACCTACCAGCAGGATCTGCGTCTGCAACGGGCAAAGGAATTGCTCACCACCTCGGAGATGAGCATAAAGGAAATAGCCTACCGGCTCAACTTTGAGTCGCCAGACTATTTCTCGGCAAAGTTCAAGCAGAAGACCGGTCGCAAGCCCAGCGATCTGAGGCAGCAATAAAGCCCCGACAGTCCTGTCAACGTCGGCCACCGCCGAATCCGCCACGGCCACCACCGCCCCATCCGCCGCGGCCTCCACCACGGTTGCCACGGCCACCGCCCTCAAAGCCTTCACCACCGTCCCAGCCGCCACGGCCACCACCGTTGCGCCCGCCAAAGAAGTTCATGCGGTAGCTGACGTGGAGCATGGCGTAGCTTGTGATGGAGTTCACCTCCTGGTCGCGCCAGCCGTTGGCATTGACGGTGCGGCTGAAGTTGGTCTGCTCGCGCAGTATGTCGTACCACTGTAGCATTACGGTCAGCTTCTTCCCCCGCAGAAAACTGTGCGAGAGCTGCGCGTTCCATATCAGTTCGTCGGTGTTGAGCGATGCGTCGGTGTATCCGCGCTTCGAGTAGCAGTGGAAGTCGGTCGAGAGGTTCGACCCCCAGGGGAAGGTGACGCTCGTATTACCACCGTAGTTGAAGTTCCACGTGCTCTGGTTGCGGCTCGACTGCAGCTCGTTCTCAGTGCGGGCGTAGGTGCAGCGACCGTTCAGCGAGACGTTCAGCCACTTGTTGCGGAAGCTGAGCGACACGTTGGGAGCCACGTTGTACGTGTGGGTGACATTTCGGTCGGGTATGGCCGTGCGGTTCAGGTTCACGTAGCCTATGTGGTGGCTGTAGTTGCCATCGATGCCACCGCTGAAGTCCCAGCGGTTCAGCGTGTCGAGACCGATGTTGAACGACATCCCGGCGCGTGCGTTCCAGTTTCCGTTGATGTTCTCCGGCCGCGTTGTGCGTCCGCCCGTCTGCTCGTCGTAGGTCACGACGTTTCCGATGGAGTTCCTCGTCAGCGACCAGTTGACGTTGGCACTGTAGCTCCAGTGGCGCTGGTTCTTCGGCACTTGGAAGCCGAGGCTGTCCTCCACGAGTGTGGGCTTGCGCTGCTGTTGGTAGTTGGTACTCAGGTTGTAGGTGAACGAGGGTTTCAGCCCGGGGTTTCCCTCCGTGATGTTCAGCGGGTTGGTGTCGTCGCGTATGTTCAGCAGCTGTGTGATGTTGGGCTGTTGCGTCTGTCCGCGCATCTGTACCTGCAGGTTCGAGTACTGCGTGAAGCGGTAGCGCAGGTTCAGCGTCGGCGAGATGTTCGTCACCGTGCGCACGGTGTCGATGGGTATGCCAAGATACTGCTGTATGTAGCGCGAGTGCTGCGGCTGTATGGAGACACCCACGTTCATGTTATATTTCTCGCGGTTCAGGCGCAGCTGCACGTCTATGTTGTGGCCATGCTCCGTGCGCTCGGAGAAGCGGCTCAGGCTGTCGCTGAGGTACATCTCCAAAGGATTGTCAAGGTAGCCGAACAATGATGCCCACTCGCGGTACTGGTTGAGCACGCTGTGGAAGGCCTCCTCTGTGTAGTCGGGGAAGTCGTATGTCGCGGGATCGTTCTTCTGGTGGCTGTAGTTGTAGCGGTACATCACCTGCAGGAAGATGCCTTCCTGTCCTACCATGCGCCGTCCACGGCCAGACCCTCCCCTGGCCCCTCCCTGTGAGGGAGGGGAATTGTTACCTCTTTCAGCAGCAAGACTATCTACTCCCCTCCCTGCAGGGAGGGGCTGGGGGAGGGTCTGGGTGGGTCTGAATATATAGATTGGCTCGGTGTAGGTGGCTCCTATGGAGTAGCTGAAGTTATCATTTGTAGAGCTCGTGTATCGGTTGGTCTGGTATGTGGAGTCGTTGCCGAAGCGGTCCTTCGTCTGGTAGAGGTGCACGCCCGAGAGGCTTCCGTTCTGGTTGTTGCCGTCGCGGTAGTTGATGTTCGAGCTTATGGCCACGTTTCGTCCGTTGCGCCCGAAGCGGCGGTAGAGCTGCAACTGCGAGCTGAGGCTCTTGTTGTCGCCCTCGCCCATCGACTTGTTCATGCGCCCGTTCACGATGATGTCCTCAATCCCCGAGTCGTCGCTCCTCGTCGTGCCGTCGAAGCTGATGTAGCTGAGGGGATCGTCGGTGTAGTCGTAGGGGTTCGCGTTGAACGATGCTGATGTGGACCTCGAGCGGCTGTCATTAGTTCCAAAGTTGACATCGGGGCGCCACGACAGCGTTGTCATCGAGTCGATGGTCCACTGCAGGTTCATGTTGCCCGTCCACGTGTTGTTGCACGAGTAGCTCTGGCTGACGCTGTTCGAGAAGGCTCCGCTACGGGTGTTCACGTAATTCTCCGACGCCGTGCGGTTCCAGTTGTCGGCATCCTGGTGGTTCCACGTCACACGGCCGCTCAGTTTCAGGTTCTTGTCGTTTTCGTAGCTGATGTCGAGTGCCCCCGTCTTTGTCTCGCGCTGCCCCTGGCCGTTGCCTCGTCCGCGCCCGCCACGTCCCGAGAAGTTGCGGTCGTTCACGTTGTTGGCGTTGCCCATGAAGGTGTAGCGCATGGCACCCAAGGGCTTCATCGCCGTCAGTCGGATGCCATAGCGGCCGTCGGTACCATAACCTATGTCGGGGTTGGCCTGCAGACCTTTGCGTGCGCTGCGTTTCGTCGTGAACTCCAGCACGAAGTCGTCGTTGCCGTCGTCCACGCCCGTCATTCGGCTCAGGTCGCTCTTCTCGTCGTAGGCCTTCACCTTATCTATAATATAGGAGGGCAGGTTCTTCATCACCGCGTCGTTGTTGCCGGTCATGAAGTCGCGCCCGTCCATCTTGAAGCGCTTCACGTTCTTGCCGTTGATGCTGATCTTGCCGTCGTCGTCGATCTTCGCGCCGGGCAGCACCTCCACAAGCGCCTCGATGACTGAGCCTTCAGGCACGCGGAACGCATCGGCGTTGTAGACCACAGTGTCGTCCTTGATGACCATCTTCGGCACATTGGCCGTGACCACCGTCTCGTCGATCACCACGCTGTTGGGTTCCATCTTCAGGTCACCCAATGCCAGTGCGCGGTTCGACACCTTCGTCAGCTGGCGGGTGAGTTCCTCATAGCCTAAGAAGGTGACTTTGAGCCAGTATGCGCCCGCCTTGACATCACTGAACGCGAAGGCACCACGTCCATCGGAGAGCGTGCCTCCGACAAACGTGGTGTCAGCCGTGTTGTTTCTTTTCTTTGTTATCGTGTATAGCTGTAGTGTGGCCTTTTCCAATGGTTCGCCACTGTCTTTGTCGACTATGCGCCCTGAGATGGCTGCGGGCGTGGCAGTCTGTGTCCCCCTCTGGGCATTGGCGTGAAGCAATCCCAGCATCAAGGCGGCAAGCAATGTGAGTTGTCGGAAATTCATCATCTGGTGTCCTGTTTCTGTGTTCTGTTCTTTTAGACGTAAGTCCCCTAAAAAGGTTTAATCGCCCGCTTATTGGCTTATGCACACATCGTTGCAAGACTTTATTCGCCGTCGATGAACGTTAATTCGCCGACGGTGAACGTTAAAACACCGACGGCGAACATTAATTCACCGTCGGCGAATTAACTTTTTAGGACACTTGCAAAGTTTGGTTAAACTTCTGAAAAAAACTTTGTCGTATGCTCATTTTTTCATACTTTTGTGCCACTATGACCGATACGAAGATTGTCAACGACCCGGTTTTCGGGTTCATTAAGATTCCCCGGGGGCTGCTCTACGACATTGTGCGCCACCCGCTGTTCCAGCGTCTTAACCGCATAAACCAGTTGGGCTTGGCGTCGGTGGTCTACCCCGGTGCCCGCCACACGCGCTTCCAACATTCGTTAGGGGCTTTCCACCTGATGAGCGAGGCAATACTGTCGCTTCAGCAGAAGGGGAATTTCATTTTCGACTCCGAGGCCGAGGCCGTCGAGGCCGCCATCCTGATGCACGACATAGGCCACGGGCCTTTCTCCCACGTTCTCGAAGACACGCTCATCCACGGCATCAGCCACGAGGACATATCGCTGATGATGATGGAGCAGATAAACCACGACCTGGGCCAGCGCCTTGGCATGGCCATCGCCATATTCCGCGACCAGTACCCCAAGCGTTTCCTCCACCAGCTCATCTCCAGCCAGCTCGACATGGACCGCTTGGACTATCTGCGCCGTGACTCGTTCTTCACCGGCGTCACCGAGGGGAACATCGGCTCGGCCAGGATAATAAAGATGCTCAACGTGGTCGACGACCGTCTGGTGGTTGAGCAGAAGGGCATTTACTCCATCGAGAACTACCTCACCTCGCGACGCCTCATGTACTGGCAGGTGTATCTGCACAAGACGGCCGTGGCCTGCGAGAAGGTGCTGGTGAACATGCTGATGCGAGCCCGCGACCTCACACGAATGGGAGAGACGCTCTTCGCCTCACCGGCACTGGCCTATTTCATCGGCGGGAATGTCGACGCGCAGTGGTTTGAGGAACACTCGGAGGCAATAAAGATGTATGAGGAACTCGACGACAGCGACATCTGGAGTGCCATGAAGGCATGGCGCCACCACCCCGACAAGATTCTTTCGACGCTGGCCGCCGACATGCTCGACCGCAGGATATTCAAGGTGGAGGTGCACGAGCAGCCAATACCCCAGCAGCGCATCGACGAGTTGCAGGAACAGATAGCACAGCAGATGGGCATAGCACGCGAGGATGCCCGGTACATGATGAGCATCAACACGATTGAGAAAGACATGTACTCGGTCGACGACGACGCAATAGACATACTCTACAAGGACGGCACCATACGCAACATCTGCGATGCCTCGGAGATACTCAACGTGCAGCTGCTATCGAGGAAAGTGAGGAAATACTACCTATGCTACCAACGTACAACAACATAAGCCCTACAATCATGACAAACACCCAACCCCCAATCGTGGAGTGCGTGCCCAATTTCAGTGAGGGGCGCGACATGAGCGTCATAAAGCAGATTACCAACGAGATAGAGAGCGTCGGGGGTGTCAGTCTGCTCAACGTAGACCCCGGCGAGGCCGCCAACCGCACCGTCGTCACCTTCGTGGGTTCGCCTGAGGCTGTCGTCGAGGCCGCCTTCCGAGCCGTGAAGAAGGCCGGCGAGGTCATCGACATGCGCCGCCATCATGGTGCCCATCCCCGCATTGGAGCCACCGACGTGCTGCCCCTCATCCCCGTCAGCGGCATCACCCTTGACGAGTGTGCCGCGCTGGCCCGCAGTCTGGCCAAGCGCATCGCCGACGAGGCCGGCATACCCTGCTACTGCTACGAGGCGGCGGCATTCCGCCCTGAGCGCAAGAACCTCGCCGTATGCCGCGCCGGGGAGTACGAGGCGCTGCCGGAGAAAATCGCCGACCCGGAAAGGCGGCCCGATTTCATGCCCTCAACACTCAACACTCAACTCTCCAAGACTAAAGTCTCTCAACTCTCAACACTCAACACTCAACTCTCCAGAACTAAAGTCTCTCAACTCTCAACACTCAACACTCAACTCTCCAGAACTAAAGTCTCTCAACTCTCAACACTCAACACTCAACTCTCCAGAACTGGCTGCACCGTCGTCGGCGCCCGCGATTTCCTCATCGCCGTGAACTTCAACCTCAACACCACGGACACACGCATCGCCAATGCCATAGCCTGTGATGTCCGCGAGAAAGGACGCCCCAAGCGCGACGGCGACCCCGCAACAGGCAACATCGTGCGCGACGAAGACGGGAAGCCTGTCATGATTCCCGGCACTCTGAAATGCACTAAGGCCATAGGATGGTACATCGACGAATACGGCATAGCCCAGGTGTCGATGAACATGACCAACCTGAAGGTGACACCCCTGCACGTGGCCTACGAGGAGGTGTGCCGCTGCGCCGCCGCCCGTGGCGTCAGCGTCACGGGGACGGAAATCATAGGTCTCGTGCCAAAGCAGACGCTCATCGATGCCGGCCGCTATTTCCTTGAGAAGCAGCAACGCCCCACCGACATCCCCGAGGATGACATCATCCGCACCGCCATCGAGTCGATGGGCCTCGACGACCTCCGACCCTTCAACCCCCGAGAGAAGGTCATCGAGTACCACCTATCACATTTAGTAACAGTAAATAACAACAAAAAGAATTGAATTGAAAGAAAAAAAATCGCATGTATAAAACGACCACAGATTACGCAGATGGCACAGATTGGTCAAAAACAACTTGAGGTATGTTCTACAAATTGCAAAACTACGCGCAGCCTTTCCCCTCCCTTGTAGGGGAGGGGTTAGGGGTGGGGTCAGTATATAATTAGCAGACAAGTAGGCGCACCATTTAATTAGATTAATAGAAATCACCTTGAGTAACTTGAATAATTGATTATGGAAACAGAACTATTCTTGGGCTTCGGCCTCGACGCCTGGATCACCATTGTCACGGTGCTGGGCATGTTCAGCATACTGCTGTTCACAAAGCTTCGCTCCGACCTGGTATTCCTCGGAGCCATCGGAATCCTTTTCGTTACGGGCGTGCTCGACGCCAGTGAGGCATTCTCGGGCTTCAGCAGCACGTCGGTCATCACCGTCGGCGTGCTGTTCGTGGTCGTCGCCGGCCTGATGCACACTGGCGTGCTGCAGTGGATTGTAAAGCATCTGCTCGGCACCCCCAATTCTTATTCAAGGGCGGTGACGCGGCTTATGATGCCCGTGGCCGTGCTCAGCTCGTTTCTCAGCAACACCACGGTCGTCGCGCTCTTCGTGAACATCGTCAAGATGTGGGCCAAGAAGCTGGGTGTGTCGCCCTCGAAGCTGCTCATCCCGCTGAGCTACGCCTCGGGCATGGGCGGCGTCTGCACGCTTATCGGCACACCGCCAAACCTGATCATCAGCGGACTCTACGAGACAAAGACGGGCGAGGCGATGAACATTCTTACAACGACCATCCCCGGACTGTTCTGCCTCGCCATCGGCATTCTCTCGGTCATCGCCATGAGGAAGCTGCTGCCCGACCGCAAGGCACCTGACAGCGCTTTCGAATCGACGGGCGAGTACACCGTAGAGGTGCGGGTAACGTCGGACAATCCATACATCGGTCAAACACTGGGTGAGGCTGGATTGTTCCACATCAAGGGTGGCAGCCTGATAGCGCTGTATCACTTTGACAATGTCCCGTCGCCCGTCACGGAGGACGAGCCTATTATGGGTGGAGACCATCTGGTGTATGCAGGACAGATAGACGAACTGATAGATATGGCGGTGAGCCACCAGTTGGTTGCTGCCGACCACCATGTTTTTTCTATGAGCGAGTTAGACTCAAACTGCCAGCTCCGCACGGCCTACGTCAACTTCGGCAGCAGTCTGATAGGCAAGACCATCGGCGGCAGTACGTTTGAGAAGGACAACAACATCACGCTGGCCGCTGTTGCCCGTCGTGGCGAGCGCATCAACCAGGCACCGCGTCAGGTAGTGCTGCAGGCCGGCGACACGCTGCTGTTAGTGTGTCCGAATCACTTAAACGTCAACACCTCGTCGCTGAGCGCCCTCCGTTTCTTCGACTCCGATGACTTGCCGAACATCGGACTCGGAACGCTCGTGTCCTCCATCATCATGATTGCCATGGTGGTCATATCGGCACTGGGCATCATGCCGTTGCTTCAGAGCGCATTCCTTGCCGCCGCCGCCATGCTCATCTTCCGCTGCTGCAATGCAGAGCAGGCCATGAAAGCCATCAACTGGGAGATACTCATGGTCTTCGCAGGCAGCGCCGTCCTCGGACTCGCCATCCAGAAGACGGGCATAGCCGAATGGCTTGCCACGGGCATACTCGACGTCTGCGGCACCAACCCGATTGTAGTAATGACCGCCGTCTGCTTAGTCGGTACGTTCATCACCGAGTTCATCTCAAATACGGCGGCGGGCGCCATGTTCTTCCCCATCATGTACGAGGCCGCAGAGCGTCTTGGCTACGACCCATTCCCCTTCCTCGTAGCGCTCATGGTGAGCGTCAGCAGCAGCTTCGCCACACCCATAGGCTCGCCCACACACATGCTGGTCTACGGTCCCGGCGGCTACCGCTTCAGCGACTTCATGCGCATAGGTCTGCTGATGAACATCATCATCCTCGCCGCCAACATCTTTATCGTGAACATCGTCTACCCATTAACACCTTTAAAGTAGGAATGAAAAGAACTTTATTGACACTATTCTACGTGGCCACTATTGCCACATCGGCCACGGCCAACGTGAAAATGCCATCGCTCTTTACCGACGGCATGGTATTGCAGCAGAAAACATCGGCACCAGTATGGGGATTTGCCGATCCGGGCGAAAGAATCACCGTCTCAACCACTTGGGACAATAAAACCGCCACCACCGAAGCCGCAGCCGACGGCACTTGGAAGGCAAAGGTGGAAACGCCCTCGTTTGGCGGTCCATACGCCTTAATTGTCAAAGGCAAGAACACAGTCTACATCAACAACGTAATGATTGGCGAAGTGTGGCTTGCCTCGGGACAGAGCAATATGGAAATGCCTATGGGCGGATGGGACGACGCGCCGGTCATGAACGGCCCCGCCGACATTGCCGCAAGCCTCAACAACGACATCCGTGTGTTCATGGTGCAGCGCGCCACAAGCTTTAAGGAGGAAGGCGACCTCGAAGGCGCATGGAAACACGCGTCGCCCGAAAACACCCCTCTTTTTGGTGCCACCTGCTACTATTTCGCCAGAAAGCTTAATGCGGAACTCGGCATCCCTGTCGGCATCATCAACACTTCGTGGGGCGGCACTCCAGTTGAAAGCTGGATTCCTATGGAATATATCAAAAACGTCCCAGAATATGCCCAATTGGCAAAGGACATTGACGCGAGCATACCAACAATGGAACAGCGCACAAAATGGCTTTTGGCAAAACCCGTTGTCCAATACAAACCGTCAGACACGCCTGAACTTGGCGACAGCGAATGCCAGGCAGCCGGATTCAACGACAGCAAATGGCCCATAATGAACATTCCCTGCCTGTGGGAGTCAACATCCATGCGCGCCTTCGACGGTGTGGTTTGGTTTCGCAAGACAATCAAGATAGCCCCGGCAATGGAAGGAAAAGACCTCGTCATTTCGCTCGGCCCTATCGACGATATTGACCAGACATATTTTAACGGCGAGCTTATCGGAAGCGTGAATTATTACAGCACCGACCGTGTTTACACCGTTCCCGCAGCCAAGGTAAAGGCCGGCAAGGCTGTTATTGCCGTCCGTGTTTACGACAGCGGCGGTGGCGGCGGCATTTACGGCGACCCCAAAAAGCTGAAATACTACACCGCTGGAAACGAGAAGGCTGCCGTTTCGCTTGCCGGACAATGGAAGTTCCTCCCCATTGCCGAGTACACCAATAACCGTCTTTACAAATTCGACATCGCCTCCCAGGAATATTTCAAACGTCCTGTAACTGCTGCCAACCTGAGCGAAATGACAGCCACATGTCTTTACAATGCCATGGTAGCCCCCATAGCCCAGTACGCCATTGCCGGTGCTATCTGGTATCAGGGCGAGGCAAACGTGGAGCGCGCCGAGGAATATTCACGCACATTCCCGCTTATGATTAAGGCATGGCGCGAAAAATGGGGACAGGGCGATTTCCCGTTCTACTATGTCCAAATTGCTCCTTGGAACTATGGCAACGGCAAGTCTGAGGAAATTCGCGAGGCACAGCGACTTTCGTTGTCGGTCAAGAACTCAGGCATGGCCTCCACTATCGACATCGGCGACAACACGAACATTCACCCTGCCAACAAGGTAGAGGTGGGCAATCGTCTGGC
The DNA here is from genome assembly GCA_905233425.1 of uncultured Prevotella sp. GTDB lineage: Bacteria > Bacteroidota > Bacteroidia > Bacteroidales > Bacteroidaceae > Prevotella. The sequence goes on from CAJOEC010000006.1 coordinate 105,310, forward strand.
TCTGTGGGCGTTTAAAAACGTTTATGGCAAAGATGTGGTTTGCAGCGGCCCGTTGTTCAAGAGCCAGGAAATCAAGGGCGATGCCATTTACCTTAGTTTCGATTACGCCGACGGGCTTAACGCCAAAGGCGGTACGCTCAAGGATTTTGAGATCGCAGGCAAAGACGGCAAATACTATCCTGCCACCGCCGTTATCGTAGCCCCCAATGTAGGGACGCAACGTGTCGCGTCCGCCGATGAGGCCAATGTAGGGACGCGACGTGTCGCGTCCGCCGATGAGGTCAATGTAGGGACGCGACGTGTCGCGTCCGCCGAAGGCGCCAAGGTAAAAGTATCGTCCGACAAAGTTCCCGCTCCCGTCTCCGTGCGCTACCTTTGGAAAAATTGCGTAGACCAAGTGACACTCTACAACGGCGCAAATCTTCCTGCGTCTTCGTTCCAATCAACAAGATGTTGGTAACGAGTTCCAGTCAGCAAGATGTTGGTAACGAGTAATATGCAGCAAACTCATTGATTCGCCCTGATTACACAGCACCGCGCCGATGCCCGAAAAGGTATTGGCGCGGTGCTTGTATAGAAGCAATGGATAGTGAACCCCACTAAAGAAATGTCTGCCGTTGAAATTCAGCAAGATCATGCAGTTCCCACTGAACACTTTGCAAGAGCATCTCCTCGGAAACGTTATAGGGCAGCTGACCGTTTGGCAGTTGCCTCCCTGGTACAACATTTCTGCCTTTTACACGAACAAAGATTCCTGCATGAGAACGTGTGTGCAATTCGCGAGGCTCCACCTCAACGTTGGCATCAACTTTCAGTCCGTCCACCTCAACAGAGATAGCTCTAATGTCTGCCACATCAAGCAGCGCTCTCATATAGGAGTCATCCGACGCATTGTAATACTTAGGATGCGCTTTTACAAACTGTCGCACATCTTCACTATAGCTGTCGATGCTCAGCCGATTGACGGACAGGTATGTCTCATGTGGTGCCTGTACGAAAGCTGCAACCTGTAGCACTCATTCCACTACCCATTCCTGGCTGACTAAGCGTGCCACCTATTCCTCGTCAGCCACTTTCGTCTGTGTCTGGTTCATTATCTGTCAAGGTTTTGCATGAGCGAAAGAAAACCCGCTGGATTGAAGTCGATATGGTTCTCGCCGATGTCCTTCCCGTCAATCCTTGCATAGTACGAATATTCCTCGCCGCCAAGACTGATGCTTGCCCTCCGTTTCTTCGACTGAAGCATAATCGTGGCATTTACATTAGGGGAAAGCATCCAGTCTTTCCAATCTGCATCGTCCGAAATGGCTAGCACTTGCCTGACATTGTTGATAACCTTGCGTGAGATGGGTAGTGCACCTCTTCCGTCCCAGTCGGTCTGCAATGTGCGCAAATGGTTCAACCTGTCGAATATCCGCGACAGGTTTACGCCCGTCACCTCCAGCTTCAGTCTGTTGGCAACCCTCTCTTTGTCCTCCCGCGATATGTCAATCGTATGCAGATAATACATCACGTCCGCATACGAGGTCATCGGATAAGCAGCTAACGCAGGTTCGCCTGCTGTCATTACGTCATTTTCCTCCATACTCATTATCATTTGTCGTTTCTGCCGACAAAATTACACATTATTTCTTACTTGGCAAAAAAAACTGGGCAGAAATCCTACGATTTCACAATGAATTTCAGGCGTATAGGTCATTTTGCAGGATAGTTTGATGGTACTATGTGTCAATGGGTCAAATTGCAGGATAAATATTTGCCCAGTTTTCTTGGCAATTTTCTC
>CAJOEC010000007.1 GCA_905233425.1 uncultured Prevotella sp.
TTACATTTCAATTCCTATTACCGGGGGTTTCACCCCCGTCTGTAGTCTATCGCTCCTTCGGAGCTTTCCTTGCATAGACTTTCAACCGTACAGGTCGCTAATTTTTCCATGCTATTCTTCACAAATCGGTGCAGTTTATTATTCAAATTCGTGGACTAAATTATGATAATTATTCAAATTCGTTTCCATAAGAATAATGCGTTTGGTCTGGGAGTCGGGGAGAAAAGCACGGGGAAACTTGGAGAGAGAGTCGTCCTCCGGGGGAGTCTGGCCGCACCTCTGCGTTTCTCAGCGGCCGCCAAAATCATTCACGGCGACCGCTAAAAATAATCACAGCGGACGCCAAAATCATTCACAGCGGCCGCCACGAACCAAAATTGAGGGTACCCAAACATCATCAGTCCTGCCAGTGTCAGTCCCTCCCTGGCATTTGTTTGCAGTGCTGAAATGCGAGCAAAATGCACTAAATCCGACTTTTTTTATTTGATTTAGTAAATTTTTCTCATACTTTTTTCTTGGTTCCGTTGCTTTTTGTTATCTTTGCAGCATAATAACGAAAGAATGACGGCAAGGGCAAGGAGTGGCCGCTTTATGACCTGGGAGAAAACCTATTTCCTAACCAAATATTATTGTAATTACTACTAAAATTAAACAAAAATGAATGCAGATCAGATTATCAAGAATGCGAAGATTTTTACTGCTAACAAGGACAATCTTCAGGCAACCGCACTGGTAGTCAAGGACGGCAAGTTTATCTATGTAGGCGACGAGGCCGGACTCTCTGCATACGAGGGAGAGGTCATCGACCTGGGTGGCAAATTCATCATGCCTGGCATCATCGACAGCCATGTGCATGTAACCACCAGCATCGGATTCGCATATATGGATCCGGGGGAATACATCGTGTGCGCCAGCAAAAAGGAGGCCCTGGACTTTATGGCGCAAAGCATCAAGAGCAATCCGGGCTTGAAACGTCATAGGTTTATTCTGGAGCGTAAATACCTCAATGGGGAAGACATCGTCAAGGAAGACCTCGATGCCATCTGTCCCGATGCCGAAGTCCTGATACTGGAAGGCGAAGGCCACAGCGTCTGGGTGAACTCCAAGGTTCTTGACAGGCACGGCATTACCGACGAGACGCCCGACCGCGTGCCCGAACTCAGTTATTATGTACGTAAGGACGGTCATGTGACGGGAAATGCCTTCGAGTCGTCGGGTTGGCACATGCTCTTCGATGACTTGGAAGTAACAGATGAGCAGATCGATGCAGAGCTTTTGCGCTGGATAGACTATTCTGTAAAGGCTGGTGTGACCGTTGTCTTCGACGCAGGTTTCCCGGAGGGCGAGGCACTTCACGAGCGCATCTATGAGCGCCTGTACGAGTTGGACAAACAGGGCAAGCTGCCGGTTTATATCGACGGAAGTATCGCGCTCACCAATCCCCAGAAGACGAAGGAAGTGGTGGAGGATGTGAAGCGTTTCCGCCAGAAGTTCGACAGCGAGCACCTGAATGTGCATACCTTTAAGGTGTTCATGGATGGTACATTGAGAATCGAGACGGCTGCCCAGGTCACCCCCTATATAGATACTAATAAGAGAGGTGGTACCACCTACAGCAAGGAGGAGATGGCAGAGGTGATGAAGCTGCTCAACGAGGCAGGACTTGACTTCCATGCACATACCGTAGGCGAGCGCTCGTCCCGCACGGTACTCGACGGCGTGGAGCTGGCCAAGAAGGAACTTGGCGATGATTTCCGCGTGAAGGTGACCTGTGCTCATCTGGAAATCCAGGATGACGCTGATATGGACCGCTTTGCCAAGCTCGGTGTTACAGCTAATTACACGCCTTGGTGGCATGCCGGATGTACGGGCGGCAACCCATCCGAGATATGGCGCAGTCTGCTGGGAGAGGAGCGTGCGAACAAGATGTACCGCAGCAAGACCATGTGGAACACCGGTGCCAATGTGACCTGGTCGAGCGATAACATCATCTATGGTGATTTCCTGACCTGGAGTCCCTATCTTGGCATGGAAATCGGCATGACGCGATTTATCAACGAAAAGTCGAGCGCCCCTGAAAGGGTCAGAGTTGTTGCAGAATATCCTTCTCCCAAAGAGAAGATGAACATTGAGGAGATGATGCTGGGATATACCATCAACGGCGCAAAGCAGCTCGGCATCGAGGCCTCCAAGGGCTCTATCGAGGTCGGCAAGGACGCAGACTTCCTGGTATTCGACAACGACCTGCTCACCGCAGAGCATGAAGGATTCAGCCACAACATGCCAAGCGAGGTGTATATCTGTGGAAAGAAAATGAAATAAGTAACAGTTAAATAATAACTTGGTACAATTCGGTGATTATTGTATGTTTCCGCAGAACGGCCTGAAAGGCCAGCAAGCAGTCAGCCCAGGGCAGCGCCCTGGGTATGATGCCAGGGTTATTATCGCCCTGAAAGGGCAAAAGCCTTGGACGGAGGCGATGCCTCCTACTCATTCTTTTGCCCCTACAGGGCGTGGGCTGTGCACTCATGACTACCCAGGGCGCTGCCCTGGGCTGACTGCTCATTGCCCCCATTCCCGAGCGAAGCTCGCCTACCCGTAGCCTTTCGGGGCGGGGGCGAGCACACAAAATCGTACCAAGTCGTTTTTTTATCATTACTAAAAAAATGAATGAAAATATAAAAACCAAAAGCACAAATCTCCTTGCAAAAGGATATGAACTCATTGATGGCATCACGGTGCCTGTTGGGTCATCAAATGTAGATTTGGAAGTAGAGGGGAAAGAGCCCCAGAACGCCAAGAAACTGACTATTGTCGTAGGGTCTGAGAAGATAAACATGTATGTCTTCCGCCCAGCAAATTACAAAGAGGGTGAGACAACACCGCTTGTCTATTTCATTCACGGCGGTGGCTATCATTTTGGCAATGTGAGCATGGACGAACTCAAAATACAGGGCGTAGCAGATGGGAGCGGAGCCACGGTCATTGCTCCTGACTATACACTCTCCCTCGATCCTGCTTACAAATATCCCATGGAGCTTCAGCAAGTCTATGCAGGACTACTTTATGCTTACGAGCATGCGGATGAATTGAATGTCGATCCCGATAATATTGTCATTGAGGGAGAAAGCGCCGGTGGTGGACTCACCGCTCGTCTGGCTCTTTATAACAAGGACAAGGGAAAGGTTCCTCTGAAGGGCCAGGTGCTTATCTATCCCATGCTTGACTATCGTACCGGCGGTGAAAAGGATATTTACAAGAACGAATATGCCGGGCATTGTGTCTGGACAAAGGAGAACAACGTCTTTGGATGGGGAAAACTGATTGAAGGCCAGGACAAGAAACTTACCGATGAGGAAATGATATATTTCTCACCCGCAGTGGCAACCGTTGAGCAGCTGAAAGGATTGCCCGAGACATTCATCATTGTCGGCAGCCTTGATCTTTTCTGCGATGAAGACATCAGCTATGCCCAGAAGCTTATGGAGGCCGGTATTTTCACAGAGCTATATGTAGAGCCCGGAGTTCCTCACGCATACGAATACTTGTATTGGACGCCTCAGGCACAAAGGTTCTTTGAACTGAGAGACCATGCGACGGCACGGATGCTCGGAGCTGAAAAAGATGTAAAAGAGTCTGACGAAGCAAAAGCTTTCAAAGAGTTATTATCAAAGTATAAAATTGCGCAATAATAAGACCCCACCATAATAATTATGAAACAGACAATCATTCTCGGCAACATCATTACGATGGATGAAAGGCGGCCCTTTGCCAAGGCTGCATTAGTGAAGAACGGCGTGTTTGCCTATATTGGTAGCGCGGAGGACGTGAAGAAACTCGCCGGTGCCGACGCACAGGTGCTGGACTATGGTGACAACTTCATCTATCCAGGCTTTATGGAATCCCACTGTCACGGCCACTTCGCCGGTGACCGTTTCATCGGACAGGCGAACCTGATGGAGGGAGGACTGACCACCGACTACGCAAGGTATCGCAGGATTATCAAGGAATTCATCGAGAAGAACCCGCAGCGCCAGCTCTATCTTGCAGCCGGATGGGTTGAAAACGAGGAATATGTCAGCAAGGCGTATCTTGACGAAATCTGCTCCGAGAAGCCTCTCATCATGCAAACGGGTGGCGGACATTCCATGTTGCTCAATAGCAAGGCCTTGGAGTGGGCAGGCATAGATGCGGCATACGCGAAGAAGATGGGATATGACATGGTACACGTGGACGAGAACGGCGAGCCGGACGGATACATCTGTGAAAATCCGGTCATGGAAATAATGCCGAAGCTTCCTGTTACATTAGAGGATGGGAAAAACTATCTGCTTGCCTGGCAGGATTTCGCCCTCAGCAGTGGCTATACCGCTGTCGGTGATGCCGGCGCAGAGATATTCTTTAAGGATTGCCCCAAGGCATACCATGAACTGGAGAAGGAAGGCAAGCTGAAGTTGCGCACATACGCCTACTCGCTGACCCCCGACAATGTCGCAGACCCGAAAGCGGAAGTTGCCAGTGTCGCTGCCAAGCGTGCAGAGCTGAATGGCGAGTACTTCCAGATCATTGGCATCAAGGCCTTCCTCGACGGCGTTACCGAGGCACATACAGGTTGGCAGAACCAGGACTACCTCGACCAGCCCGGCTATCACGGCGTGGAGCGCTTCAACGACCACGACAAGATGGTGGAGCTGATTGCCGAAGCCGACAAGGAGGGTCTGTCCGTTCACGTCCACTCCGAAGGTGGCGGTGCCGTACACTTCATGCTGGGCTGTATCGAGGACGCAGAGAAGATTACCGGCGACCTTGACCAGCGCAACGTGCTGGCACACCTGCACTTCGTGACCGACGAGGACATACGTCGCATGGGGGCAACGGGTTCTGTTCCTGCGGTTCCGCCACTGTGGACCTGTAAGGCTTCTCCTATCTATGAGCAGGAAGTAGCTTATATGGGTCAGGAGTTGGCAGACCAGGCTTACCCCATCAAGTCGTTCTATGATGCCGGGGCCAACGTGGTGTTCCACTCCGACTATCCCGTTTCTCCGATGATGAATGTGAAATACAGCATTTATACGGCCGAGAAGCGCGACTATCCGAAGGAAGTGACTGGCGGTGCAACAGCCCCGCGCAATCTCAAGGAGGCCATCACCCGCGAAAAGTCGCTGCGCGCCATGACCATCAACGTGGCCCGCCAGTTCCATCAGGAGCATCGCATGGGCTCCATCGAGTTCGGCAAGATTGCCAACATGACCGTTTTCGACTGCGACTTCCTGCACGACGACATTGAGAAGGTCGCCCAGGCCAATCTCATCGCCACCATCGTTGACGGCGAAGAGGTCTACAAGGCATATGAGCATAACAAATAACACAAATTGGGGGGCTCGCATCTATAAAATGCGGGCTCGCCGTTCTTGTAACAGAATGTATGACGCTGGGCGTGATACTATTGACAAACAAGGGCATCATTAGTCGTTAATTGTGACAAAGTGCTTGTGATTCTTGCATATATCTGAGTGGTCACGATATTGGTATGTCTCAATACAATGGGTTCTAAATCCCCTGTATTGCCTTTATTTCAGGCCGAATTGTTAAAAACTTCCGAAATCGCTTCGCTTTTACAAGCTTTTTTCGTAACTTTGCACCCTGAATATGAATAAGTTTGAAAAAACCAACGCAGAGTTCGAGGCTGCACTCGAAGAGTGCCGCACAGTGTTCAGCAACAAGTTGCACGACTACCGTGCATCGTGGCGCATACTGAGGCCGCAGTCGCTAACCGACCAGCTGTTCATAAAAGCCAAGCGAATACGCCAGCTGGAACTGACCGGCGAGACACTCGTCGGCGAGGGCATAAGGCCAGAGTTCATTGCTCTGGTGAACTACGGCATTATAGGTCTCATACAGTTGGAGAAGGGCTTTGCCGACACCGTCGACATCGACACCGACGAGGCTATACAACTATATAATACGCACGCGCACGAGACACTGGAGCTGATGAAACGCAAGAATCACGACTACGATGAGGCGTGGCGCGACATGCGGGTGAGCAGCTACACCGACCTCGTGCTCACGAAGATTGAGAGAATCAAGGAGATTGAGAACCTCGGAGGCGAGACGCTCGTCAGCGAGGGGGTCGACTCCAACCTCATGGACATCATCAACTACTCTGTCTTCGCGCTGATAAAACTAAGAGTTGAGTGTTGAGAGTTGAGTGTTGAGTGTTGAGTGTTGAGAGTTGAGTGTTGAGTGTTGAGTGTTGAGAGTTGAGTGTTGAGTGTTGAGAGTTGAGAGTTGAGTGTTTGCTACCACAGTAGGGAAATGAAAAAAGCCATTGTGAACATCTGCCGTCTGCTGCTTGCTGCGGTCTTCATCCTTTCAGGGTTTGTGAAGGCCGTAGACCCACGTGGCACGCAGTACAAGATAGAGGACTATGCCGCCGCCCTCGGACTGGCTGACATGCTGCCCTCTATGGCTGTCGTGGCCATCGCCGTGGTACTGTCGGCACTGGAGTTCTGCCTTGGCATCTTCATGCTCTTTGCCATTCGCCGCAGGCTCACCTCGAGGCTCATTGTCATCTTCCTGGCCGTGATGACACCGCTGACGCTGTGGCTCGCCATTACCAACCCCATCACCGACTGCGGGTGCTTCGGCGACGCACTGGTGCTCACCAACTGGCAGACGTTCTGGAAAAACGTGGTGCTGCTCATGGCCGCCGTCGTCGTGGCCCTCTGGCCCAAGGAGATGTTCCGTTTTATAAGCCAGTCGAACCAATGGATAGTCATCAACTACTCCATGCTCTTCATCCTCGCCGTTTCGGCGTGGAGCCTCTACGACCGCCCGCAGTTCGACTTCCGACCCTACCACATCGGGGCGAACATCAGCGAGGGGATGGCCATACCCGAAGACGCGGAGCAGCCGCAATATGAGACGACGTTCATACTCGAGAAAGACGGACGGCAGCAGGAGTTCACCCTTGCCGACTATCCCGACAGCACGTGGACCTTTGTCGACTCGCGCTCGGTGCTCATAAAGCAGGGATATGTGCCGCCCATCCACGATTTCTCAATAATGACAGCCGACGGCGACGACATCACCGAGGACGTGCTTGCCGACAGCACTTACACCATGCTGCTCATTGCCCCACACTTGGAGACTGCCGACGACTCGCACCTCGACATCATCAACGAGCTGTACGAGTATGCCCGCCAGCACCAGTACCCATTCTACTGTCTCACGGCGAGCACCGAGAAGGCCATCGACCACTGGCGCGACATCACCGGGGCCGAATATCCCTTCTGCAACACCGACGACATAACGCTGAAAACCATTATACGCAGCAATCCCGGACTGCTGTTGCTAAGGCAGGGAACCATCATTGGCAAGTGGAGCCACAACCGTCTGCCGGTCATAGAGGAAAGCCAGTGGAACCAGTCGCTCGACAAACTTGAGATAGGGCAGATGGCAGAAGACTCAGTGCCAAGCAAGATCATGCGGATCATGCTATGGTTCGTACTTCCATTGGCTCTTCTCACCATCGCCGACCGCACATGGGCCTGGACACGCTGGCTCCGCCGCAAACCCAAGAAACCACAGGCAGACCCCTGAGAGTTAAGAGTTAAGAGTTGAGAGTTGAGAGAGAGAGAGTTAAATCCCAAACAAAATAGTAACCCATTAAAAAAACTACAACAATGAGAAAGAAAATCGTAGCAGGAAACTGGAAGATGAACATGAATCTCCAGGATGGTATTGCACTTGCAAAAGAACTTAACGAGACACTCACCGCTGAGAAGCCCAACTGTGGCGTGGTCATCTGCACCCCGTTCATCCACCTCGCTTCTATAGCACAGTTCCTCGACCAGAGCGTCATCGGCCTCGGTGCCGAGAACTGCGCCGACAAGGAGAAGGGCGCATTCACCGGCGAGGTGAGCGCAGAGATGGTGAAGAGCACCGGCGCACAGTATGTCATCCTCGGCCACTCGGAGCGTCGCGAGTACTACAAGGAGACTCCCGAGATTCTCCGTGAGAAAGTCCTTCTCGCCCAGAAGAACGACCTGAAGGTGATCTTCTGCATCGGCGAGAGCAAGGAAGAGCGCGAGGCTGGCAAGCAGAACGAGATTGTCAAGGCCGAGCTCGAGGGCAGCGTCTTCAACCTCAGCGAGGAGGAATTCCGCAAGATCGTCATCGCCTACGAACCCATCTGGGCCATCGGCACCGGACTTACCGCCACTGCCGACCAGGCTGAGGAAATCCACGCCTACATTCGTTCCATCATTGCCGAGAAATACGGACAGGCCGTGGCCGACGACACTACCATTCTCTACGGCGGCTCGTGCAAGGCCAGCAACGCCCCCGAACTCTTCGCCAAGCCCGACATCGACGGAGGACTCATTGGAGGTGCATCGCTGAAAGCTGCCGACTTCAAGGGCATCATCGACGCATGGAAATAAACTAATATGAACATCAGACACTTTTGTACCAATTTGTCGGCGAGAGCTGCTGCCATCATCATGGCGGCAATGCTCCCGTCGGCATTTGCCTGTGCGCAGACATTCACCCAGAAAGTGCAGCAGCACACAAGCGGACAGGGAATGGTGACAATACACCACGATGCAGACATCGACCGACTCGTGAACTCTAAGGCCCCGGCAACAGTTGCAACACCAGCACCGAAAACGGAGCAGCGCGACGAACCTGTGGCCGTAAAGCACAACAAGGCGGAGGCACCAAAGCCAAAGGCAGAAAAGCCAAAGGCTGAGAAGCCCAAGGCCGAAAAACCGAAAGCGGAGAAACCCAAGGCTGAAAAGCCCAAGGCCGAAAAACCGAAGGCGGAGAAGCCGAAGGCCGAAAAGCCAAAGCAGGAGAAACCAAAGTCAAAGCCACAGTCGGACACGACGCGCTCGAAGCCCCAGACCGACACCACACGGTCGGAAACCAACGGTCTGCCCGTCGACACACCCGCCACCACTCCGATTGTTCCTATTGACACCGTCGGCATCCCCTTCAGCGGCCCACGCCATGGCTACAAGACCACCGGCTACCGTGTGCAGGCTTTTGCTGGCGGTAACACACGCCGTGACCGTCAGAGGGCTGAACAGACAGGCAATGCCATGAGGCAGCTCTTCCCCGGTGAGGATGTCTACGTGCGCTTCTACTCGCCACGGTGGGTATGCCGCGTGGGCAACTACCGCACATACGAGGAGGCACATGAGAAAATGGTCATCATTCGCAAGATGGGCTATGAGTCGGCAACAATAGTGAAAGGAAAAATCATCGTCTACAACCAGTAGGGGCAGACGTCTGTGTCTGTCCGAAAAACAAAAGACATGAAATCGAATATCGACAACAATGAGTTCCGCGAAGGACTCGAAGAACTGTCGCAGCACTACAGCCGCATCATAGAACTGCTTGGCGAAGACCCCTCACGCGAGGGGCTGCTGAAAACCCCCATGCGCGTGGCTAAGGCCATGCAGGTGCTCACGAGGGGCTACGAGATGGACGCTCACAAGGTGCTCACCGACGCACTCTTCCGCGAGGACTACAGCCAGATGGTCATCGTCAAGGACATCGACTTTTTCTCACTCTGCGAGCACCACATGCTGCCTTTCTACGGCAAGGTGCACGTGGCTTACATACCTAACGGCTACATCACCGGCCTGTCGAAAGTGGCTCGCGTGGTCGACATCTACAGCCATCGGCTGCAGGTGCAGGAACGCATGACCCTGCAGATACGCCAATGCATAGAGGAAACGCTGCATCCCCTCGGTGTCATGGTGGTGGTCGAGGCACGCCACATGTGCATGCAGATGCGTGGCGTTGAAAAACAGAACTCTGTAACCACGACAAGCGAGTTCAGCGGAGCCTTCAACCAGGCAAAGACACGCCAGGAATTCATGAACCTGATAAACCGCGAATCATAAATCCCACTAACTACCATTAACTACATTAAAAAGCAAGATATGCAAAACGACAATTACCGCCAGCCCGACTCATTCTTCTATGCCTTCCGCCACAGCTGTCTCGGACGGCTTGTCCTAACAGTCATCATACTGCTCATCCTTTCTGTCATAGCCTATTTCACCTGTCCGACGGAAGAGCACATGAGGGCTGAGATGGACGACAACATAAAGCAGTGTATTGAAGAGCGCGACAGCGTCACCAGCGACTGGACTGAGACTATGGTGAAGAACACACGCTACATGTTCACCACTGCCGACTCCATAATGACACACCCCGAAGACCTGCGCGTGTTCAAGGAGTTCAACACAATGGCCTACTACAACCATTCGCTCTTCTCGACAATGTACATCTTCAACAGCTTCCACATTGAGGGCAAGCGTTGTGCATTAGGTATCTTCGGACTCGTCATCCCCATTGTCGACTTCAACGATTTCCTGCTTCGCGAAGGACCCATGTTCAAGGAGTACGAGCGTCCCGTGCAGGAATACGGGTCATCGACGGAACAATTCTTCGGCGACAATCCCGACCTCGGCGGAGTGTTCGAGTACAACGGCGACTAAAGCTCACCGCCTCACCGGTTTTGTGCGGTAGGCACAACGGTAGCGGCCTTGTGTCAGGGCTTTCAGCTTGCTTTTAATCAGCTGTTTGCGCAGCGGCGAGATGCGATCGATGAACATCTTCCCCTCCAAGTGATCCATCTCGTGCTGCATGCAGCGTGCCAGGTATCCCTCGACCCACTCGTCGTGGGGCTGGAAGTTTTCGTCCATCCACTGCACGCGAATGCGCGTCGGCCGCGTCACTTTCTCGTGGATGGCGGGCAGCGAGAGACATCCCTCTTCAGCCGACGAGGTGTTTGTGTCGTCGTATTCCACAATGTGTGAGTTGATGTATGTTCCCTTGAAACCCTTGTATTCGGGATAGTCCTCTGCCAGCGGGTCGAGGTCGATGACCACCACACGTATGTCCTGGCCTATCTGCGGGGCAGCAAGGCCAATGCCTTCCGACTGTGCTAGTGTCTCCCACATGTCGTCGATGAGTTGTTTCAGTCCGGGATGGTCGGGGGTGATGTCCTGCGCCACCTTGCGCAGAACGGGCTGGCCATATATATAAATAGGTAATACCATAGTCTTTTGGGAGTTAATGGGAGTTAGCGGGAGTTAGCTCCCGACATTTTTTCTTGATCTCATATAGTCCTGCAATAGTATTGTGGCACTAATCTCGTCGACGAGAGCCTTGTCCTGCCGTGCTTTCTTTCGCAGCCCTCCGTCGATCATAGCCTTGTGGGCAAGCACCGAAGTGAAGCGCTCGTCGTAGAGTTCGATGGGTATGCCGGGCATGGCCTTGCGCCATCGTGCCACGAACTGCTGTACTCTCTGCCAGTTTTCGCTTGGCTCGCCGTTGGTCTGCCGTGGCTCGCCGATGACGATTCTGTCCACCTGCTCGCGGTTGGTGTAGTCGCGCAGCCAGTCGAACAATTGGGCAGTAGCGACAGTCACCAATCCGCCGGCAATGATTTGCAGCGAATCGGTGACTGCCAGTCCTGTACGTTTCCGACCGTAGTCGATGGAAAGTATTCTACCCACGTGCTGTGCCTATCGTGTGAAGAACAGCAGCCAGGCATCGGGATAGGTGGCTCTGAGGTTGTCGCGGCTGCGCACGGCGTCGGCCTTGTTTGCAAAAGTGCTGGCCACGACGCGATACATGTTGCGCTCCTCGTTTTTCACAATCTGTGCGTTGTAGCCCTGGTTGCGCAATTTCTGCTGCAGTCCCTCGGCGTTGGCAATGACTGAGAACGAACCCACCACGACGCTGAAATCGCTCAGTCCGTCACCATTGACTACCGACACACGCTCCTGGCGCACCGACACGTTGTCGTAGTTGTCGGTCACCTTTGTCTCCGTTGCAGGCCGTGTAACCACTGGTGTCACCACTGGTGTCTCCGTCGGCTGTGGCTCAGCGGTCTGCATCTGCTGCTGGGCAGCCTGGGCCTGGGCTTTCTCGTAGGCTTTCTTGTAGGCGCTCTCGCTTGACTTGCAGCTGGTGAATGAAATGGCGAGGCACAAGCCTGCACACAATACGATGTACTTCTTCATAACTTTCTAACTTTCTCTACTTAATATATTAAGGGGTAATAATGAAATTTTCTGCGAAATTACAAAAAAGCGGTGAAACAGGCATCGTTTTCCGACATAAACTTTGTTAAATTAGGGAAATATGACGCTTTTAACAAAAAATCGCATTCTTTTTTGCGTATTTTTGGAGAATTGTTCGTAATTTTGCTGTCGCTAATCATTCTTTATTTATCAACTTAAAATTATGGACAACAACATGAAAGGACTTGGTATTCTTGGAGCATTCATCGGCGGAGCACTTGCCGGAGCTGCCGTTGGCATCCTCGTCGCCCCTGACAAGGGCAGTACAACACGTGAGAAAATCTCGGGAACAGTCGACGATTTCCTCAAGAAGCACAACATCAAGCTGAACCGCAAGGAAGTGAGCGACCTCGTTGACGATCTTGAGGACGCTGCCGAGTAATCTGTCACGGCATGGGCAGGCTCCAGAGCCTGCCCGCCATAATCCCGAATTATGCTGTCGAGCGACAAGAACGTAGAGACACTCACTCAGCTCATTGAGATGCTGAAGCACAACATCGGGCTTCGCACTGAGTATGCGAAGATCGATGTCACAGCCAGGGTGGTGCGCCTTTTGGGCGCTGCCACTCTGGCTGTCCTTCTTTTTGTCATAGTGTTGGCCGTACTGCTCTTCGTGTCGTTGGCTGTTGTTACGTGGCTGGCAGAGTCATGGGGCTTTGTGAAGGCATATACCGCCGCCGCCGCTTTCTACTTGGTCGTACTCCTGCTCGTCTACTCCTGCCGCAAGTCGTGGATAGAACGGCCGCTGACACGATTCCTTTCAAACATCCTCTTAGGATAGTCCCACAAACCCCACGCCACAAGAATGAAAAAGAACCCTTACGTCTCATTGGAGCAGCTGCAGCAGCGAAAGGAGCAGCTGCGCGAAATCATCGCCCTTGAAGACAAGGAGATCCACCGCCTTTGGACGCAGCTTGCCGGTAAGGACAAGAATTCATCGCGTGGCGACCAGCTTGCAGCCTACGTCTCGTATGGTGTCATGGCCTACGATACTTTTATGATGCTGCGCAAGCTGAAGAAAGGCTATGGCAGCATTCTGAACATCTTCCGACGCCGCAATTAAATCACATTTTCGGCTGATTTAAAGTAAATTCACGGCATTTCTTTTGTGGTTCGTGCAAGTTTTAGTACCTTTGCAGCCGAAAAGAGTCTTTTTAT
Organism: uncultured Prevotella sp.; assembly: GCA_905233425.1. Taxonomy (GTDB): domain Bacteria; phylum Bacteroidota; class Bacteroidia; order Bacteroidales; family Bacteroidaceae; genus Prevotella. Next base: position 13,266 of record CAJOEC010000007.1, read on the forward strand.
CATGCAATATTACAGCACAAACCACAAAGCGCCGATGGCCGACTTGCGTAAGGCCGTGGTGAAGGGGCTGGCCGAAGACCGCGGCCTCTACATGCCCGAAACGATTCACACCCTGCCAAAAGCATTCTTCGACGATATGCCGGAGATGAGCTTCCGCGATATTGCCTACAACGTTGCCGCAGCCTTCTTCGGCGACGATGTGGACTACGACGCGCTGCAGGATCTTGTTTACGACACACTGTCCTTCGACTGCCCCATTGTGAAGGTTGAGGACAACATCTATGCCCTTGAGCTTTTCCATGGCCCCACGCTGGCCTTCAAGGATGTGGGTGCACGGTTCATGGCGAGGCTGCTGCAATATATGTTGAGAGTTCAGAGTTCAGAGTTGAGCGACTTTAGTCCTGCTGACGAAGAAAAGTCTCTCAACCCTCAACCCTCAACCCTCAACAGGTTAGTCAACGTCCTCGTTGCCACCAGTGGCGACACGGGTTCCGCCGTGGCCAACGGTTTCCTCGGTGTGGAGGGCATACATGTCTATGTGCTCTACCCCAAGGGCAAGGTGAGTCCCATACAGGAGTGCCAGTTCACCACATTGGGCAAGAACATCACCGCCGTCGAGGTCGACGGAGTGTTCGACGACTGCCAGCGCCTCGTGAAGAGTGCCTTCATGGACAAGGAGCTGAACCAACACATGATGCTCACTTCAGCCAACAGTATCAATGTCGCCCGCTTCCTTCCCCAGGCGTTCTATTATTTTAATGCGGTGGCAAGGATAAGCCCCACCCCCGACCCCTCCCGCGGGGGGGAGGGGAGTATATACATGGCTAATGGTAGCTCTCCAGCGCAACTCTCAACGAACAATGTAACTACTCCCCTCCCCCCTGCGGGAGGGGCCGGGGGTGGGGCTGTCATTTGCGTTCCCTCCGGCAATTTCGGCAACATCTGTGCCGCCCTCTTCGGCCACAAGATGGGGCTGCCTGTGAAGCGCTTCATTGCTGCCAACAACGCCAACGATGTGTTCTACAACTACTTGCAGACAGGACGCTACGAGCCGAAGGCAAGCATTCAGACCTTGGCCAACGCCATGGACGTGGGCGACCCCTCGAACTTCGCACGCATCCTCGACCTCTACAGCGAAGGCGGCAAGCTCTCGCCCGAAGAGACACACCGCAACATCACAAGCCTCATCAGCGGCGCGACATACACGGACGAGCAGATTCGCCAGACCATGCGCCAGTGCTATGAGCAGACAGGATATATCCTCGACCCACACGGCGCCTGCGGCTATCAGGCCCTGAAAGACCAGTTGCAGCCCGGCGAGGTGGGCATATTCTGCGAGACAGCCCATCCCGCAAAGTTCAAGGAGAAGGTCGACGAGATACTTGGCATCGACGTGGAAATCCCCGACCGCCTCGCCGCCTTCATGAAGGGCGAGAAGCAGAGCGCTCCCATGACAAAGGACTTCAAGGACTTCAAGGCCTTCCTCATGGCCCAGTAATCTCATAAGTCCCATAAGTCTTATAAGTCCTATAAGCCCCATAAGTCTCATTGGTCCCATTAGTCCCAGAAAACAATAACCCCAATAAACAACAAGCAAAATGGCAAAAATGAAAGGTGCCATCGTCGTAGACACTGCACGTTGCAAAGGCTGCAAGTTATGTATTGTGGCCTGTCCGTGCAAAGTCATCGAGATGGCCGGAAAAGTCAATGTGCACGGCTACCCCTACGTGGAGCCGGCAAATCTGGACTCGTGTATCGGTTGCGCCTCGTGCGCCATTGTGTGTCCCGACGGGTGTATCACGGTTTATAGGAGCCTCACCCCCAACCCCTCTCGCGAGGGAGATGGGAGTAGATAGACTCTCGTATTATTTTAAAAACGTAATGACTATGAGCAATAATCAAAATGCAAATGTAACTACTCCCCTCTCCTCTGCGAGAGGGGCTGGGGGTGAGGCTGAAGTTGTATTGATGAAAGGCAACGAGGCGATAGCCCGTGCTGCCATTCGTTGCGGTGTGGACGGATACTTCGGCTATCCCATCACGCCGCAGAGTGAAGTGATAGAGACGCTGGCCGAACTGAAGCCCTGGGAGACCACTGGTATGCAGGTGGTTCAGGCAGAGAGCGAGCTGGCCAGTATTTACATGGTCTATGGTGCTGCCGGAGCCGGCAAGAAGGCCATGACCTCGTCGTCATCGCCCGGCGTGGCACTAATGCAGGAGGGCATCACCTACCTGGCTGGTGCCGAGCTGCCCGCATTGATTGTCAACGTGCAGCGCGGAGGCCCCGGACTGGGTACCATCCAGCCTTCGCAGGGTGACTATTTCCAGGCCACACGTGGTGGCGGCAACGGCGACTACCAGACCATCGTGCTCGCTCCGGCATCGGTGCAGGAGATGGCCGACTTCGTCGACCTCGCCTTCGAGCTGGCGTTCAAGTATCGTAACCCTGCCATGATTCTCAGCGACGGTGTCATCGGTCAGATGATGGAGAAGGTGGTCCTTCCGCCCTTCAAGCCCCGCCGCACCGACGAGGAGGTCATTGCCCAGTGCCCCTGGGCCTCAACGGGTAAGACGAAGAATCGCGAGCGCAACGTCATTACCTCGCTCGAGCTGAAGCCCGAGATCATGGAGCAGCGCAACCTTCACCTGCAGGCCAAGTATGCCGAGATTCGTGAGAAGGAGGTGCGCTACGACACACAGCAGCTTGACGATGCCGAGTACATGATTGTTGCTTTCGGCTCTGCTGCCCGCATCGCCGAGAAGAGCGTCGAGCTGGCCCGTGCCGAGGGCATCAAGGTCGGTCTCTTCCGTCCCATCACCGTATGGCCGTTCCCCACTAAGCAGATAGCCGCTGCCGCCAATGTAGGGGCAGGCCCCGTGCCAGCCCGCATCAAGGGCATCCTCGTGGTAGAAATCAACGCCGGACAGATGGTTCAGGACGTTCGTCTTGCCATCAACGGTGCCGTACCTGTAGAGCACTTCGGCCGCCTCGGCGGCATCGTGCCCGACCCAGAGGAAATCGTAGAGGCATTGAAAAGCCTCACCCCCAACCCCTCCCGCTGAGGGGAGGGGAGTATATACATTTGACCCTTACGTAAACTGCAATTCTCGTGGAGTGTAAACATAAGACAGCATCGCCAGACAGGTATGACTTACTGAAAGGGTTTGCCAAGCATAATAGGCGAGAGATGACGCAAAGTGAGACAGTACTCTGGAATGCAATACGCAAAGAGATAAGAAGTTACAAATTCAGACGGCAACATCCTATCGGTGACTATATCGCAGACTTTATCTGTCTGTCAAACAAACTGGTTATTGAAGTTGACGGAGAATACCATAGTGAACCTCAACAACAGCAAGAAGACCAATGGCGCACAGAGTATCTGAATAGTAAAGGTTTTAAGGTAATACGCTTCAAGAATGAAGAGGTGAACAACAATATTTACCAAGTAATCAGTAAGATTAAAGAAGAACTATCAAACATAGAAGAAAACTATGAATAACGAACAGATGAATAATGTAACCACTCCCCTCCCCCCCGAGGGAGGGGCCGGGGGTGGGGCTTGGAACCTCGTTTACAAGAAGCCTTCGCTTCTTAACGACAACAACATGCACTACTGCCCGGGCTGCTCGCACGGCGTGGTGCACAAGCTCATCGCCGAGGTCATCGAGGAGATGGGCATGGAGGAGAAGGCCGTCGGCGTATCGCCCGTGGGCTGCGCCGTCTTCGCGTACAATTATATAGATATAGACTGGCAGGAGGCTGCCCACGGTCGCGCTCCCGCACTGGCCACCGGCATCAAGCGCTGCTGGCCCGACCGCCTCGTCTTCACCTATCAGGGCGACGGCGACCTGGCCTGCATAGGCACCTGCGAGACCATCCACGCCCTGAACCGTGGCGAGAACATCGTCATCATCTTCGTCAACAACGCCATCTACGGCATGACGGGCGGACAGATGGCCCCCACCACCCTCATAGGACAGAAGACCGCCACCTGCCCCTACGGCCGCGACCCGAAGCTGCACGGCTACCCCCTGAAGATGGCCGACATTGCCGCCGGGCTCGAGGGCACCTGCTACGTCACCCGCCAGAGCGTAGAGTCCGTCGCCAGCATCCTCAAGGCCAAGAAAGCCCTCCGCAAGGCGTTCCAGGCCTCGATGGACGGTAAGGGCAGCTCGCTCGTAGAGTTTGTCTCAACCTGCAACAGCGGCTGGAAGCTCACCCCCCAGCAGGCTAATGAATGGATGAAGGAACACATGTTCCCCTTCTACCCGAAAGGCGACCTGAAGGACACTACATCCAAGGAGTGATTTTTAGGCTAAGGATTTAAAGGATTATTTATGAGTAAGAAGAACTATCTTGGCATCCTGGCTTTTGCTATGTTCGCTATGGCAGGGGCAGGCTTTGTGGCATGTGGCGGTGACGGTGACGACGACGAGGCTGAACGCGAGAACAATGGCAGCTCGACAGCCGGTCTGCTGGATCATGACTTCAGCACACGTATAAAGTCGGCAGGCGACTATCGCTTCTTTTACAATGGCAATGGGCAGGTGGACTATATCGTTGACGGTGACACCCGCTATGACTTCAGCTACCGCCCTAATAAGATTGTGCAAAGCTACAAGGATGTGGAACAGGCCGTCTATAGTGTCACCTACAACGGTTATGGCTTCATCACCCGCCTTGACGTTGAAGAGGTCTATGAAGACAATGGCAAGGTTGAGGTTTCCGGAAGCTCTTTGTTTGAATACAGCAATACTGGCCATTTGCTGTCTGTCAATAGTTCTGCTGTGTTGAAACTCAATGGAGAGACAATCAATGTCACAAACACGGCAACGCTGACTTGGCAGAACAACCGTCTGACCTCCGCCGTGTGGGAAACCATCGAGAAAGACGAAAAGGGCACAACCATGGATGGAGAGGCATACAACTATACCATCGACTTGCAAGCGAGCGATTGTACAAACTGGCACCACCAGCATGCACCGTCAATATCAGCAGCATACGGCGGTGGCGGCGCCAGCGAAGCATTAGCTTTTGTAAAGCTGTTTGGCTATGGCCCGCAATATTTGCCTGTAAGCTGCACCGAGATCATGACTTACAAGGGTAGCACCAGCGAGCATAAGACATGGCAGTTCAGCTACGGACTGAACGATGACCGCTCGCTGAGCTATTGCACCGTCGACAACAAGCGATGGAACTATGGTTATGAGCACCTCGCGACGGACACCCGTGCTGAAACATCCGAAAATGCCACACAAGGGCGTAGGCACTTCCGAATGTTCCGTACAGTTCACAGCCGATAGTCTGTAACCATCCCATTTTCGCCGTATACCTTTAAAAGCCAGTGCGACATCACCCTTTCCTGGATGATGCTGCATTGGGTACCATCAAAAAGTGAGGCTTCGCGCTCACTTTTTTTGTGCCTCACACCAGAAGAGAAGGTCGCCCTTCGTCAGGCCGTAGAACTCCGTCTTGCCCTCATAGACCACATTCTCGCCCTGACCCAGGTCGAAATACACAATATTTATGCTGTACACACGTTTCACGTGCTCATTAGACCCACCACCAGCCCCTCCCTGTTAGGGACTATTTACTTCTGCTGACTATATGGAATTATCTTAATGTCAAAGTCTGGGTCATTGTAAAGCTGTGCTACCATTCGTACAAATCCTTTACCTGATTTTAGACGCTTAATGATTTTCTTAATGTCGCCCCTGCCACCAAAATAAAAGTCCGCCGTGGCGATGTACTTTCTCATGTGATTGTCTTCGGGCAAAGGATTTACGGTGAACATCTTTTCCAAGTTCCCATTGTCATCATAAAAGCCGACCTTTACTGGTACAAAGGTAGAGCCAGAGGACACCCATGTACGGAACATTCCTTTTTCAGTAATAAGGCGGAAATCTGCTTTGTTCCAATCCCATACCACCAAGGAGCCAATACCGTTTGCATCGTAGATATACACATCTCTTGCATCCTGTCCTTTCATAGGGTCTGCCTCACGATGTGATACCGACCATCTTCCTTGAGCACCAGCTGTCAGTCCCGCCAACAGCAGCAACGCGATTGTCAATAGTTTCTTCATTGTTGTTTTGTTTTTAAAAATGTTATTTCCGTTAATTTCTATGATAATATACTTTTAAGATGGAGCAAAAGAAAAAAACGTGAGCAATCTACTTCGCTTACGTTTTCCGAGGCATTGGGGAAAGCCTATTACCTTAAACGAGTAAATGCCCACGCCTTGCGGCGTGAACTATCTACTTCAGTTCTTGGTAATTTTCGTCTAATTCCCCAATTGTCGGAAAACAAGAATCAAAAGTGGACGTTCTGTCTTATGTCCTATAGTCTTTTATCTCTATCCATTGGCGTATAGTATTTGATTAAACTTGGGCGCAAAATTGCACAATCTTTGGGAAACAACCAAATAAAACTGGCGAAATAAGGTTGTTTAAGGCGATTTGTTTTGTACTTTGCAGGAAAATGCTTACTTTTGCACCGTTATTTTGCAAATATGGAGGCAATATGAAAGATATACAGATTCACATACACGACTTTGGACCTCTGCATGAGGTCAGGTTTCAACTGGCACCGATGATGATATTCACTGGCATGTCGAGCCTTGGCAAGAGCTATGCAAATTATGTGGCATACTATACCATTTCGTCTATATCAGGCGATGTGCTGGAAAGAATTGTTTCGTCTAAATTTGACAAGGAGGCAAAAGAGCAGTCTTTCGAGATTTCGACTCACGAGATAGAACAGACTCTGCATAGTGGTGTAGAAGCATATATGCAATCATTTTTAGGGGATGACAACATCAGGTGCAACGTGGATTTTCATATTGGCGGGAAGGAAACACACAGTTTTAAAGTCAAGGAAATCGCTTTTTCGGAGGATGATTATGTGGGAACGGCATCCAGCCGTTACAGGTCGAAGTGGGAATACACTTACAACGGTGAAACGAGCCAGTTCTATTCTAATAATGGTGATTTGTGGACAAAAGTCTTATTCGTCGTCAACAACAAGATTTGTGTAAGTCTGTTTAATAATTTGCTCACTTACTGCCCAATACTTCCCCCGGCACGTGGCGCATTTGTTGGCGAGAACTATTCCATGAAGTCCAAGGTATCTTCATCGTTAGGAATGTACCGGCAATTCCTGAACGACTATGACCAGGGAGTGCAGTTCTCTGAAAAGCATGCCATTCGCAACGAGGAGTTTTTCAATAAGGCTATGGAGAAATTGCTCGAAGGCCGATTGGTAAACGAAAAGGATAAGCAGTATTTGCAACTGGCAAACGGGCAGCAGATAGCGCTGACAGCTGCCGCTTCATCGATTAAGGAGCTTAGCCCGTTCTTATTCTACCTGAAGAATTACAGGGGGTACCACATGTCGTTCTGTTTCGAGGAGCCAGAAGCGCATCTACACCCGAAGATGCAAGTGGCATTGGCCGACCTTGTAGCAGCCAGCCTTAACTTGAACATTTTCTTCCAGATTACCACACATAGCGACTATTTCCTGCAGCGGCTGAACCAGTTGATAAAATTGGGGACATTGAAGAAGAAAAGCGAAGAGAAATTCAAAGAGATTTGCAGCCAATGTAATATCGACGAGCATTGTAGCATCGATGCCAAAAACGTGAAAGCATACTATTTCCATAGGAATGAGGACGGGAATGTTGATATAGATGACATGTCGATTAGTGAAGAGGGCATACCATTCCGCTCTTTCTTTGATGTTGCCACCGAGTTGCAGCAGCGCGAGGATGAAATCAACGATGCCTTGTATGAACTAAGTGAGCAGGAGGAAAAGGCATGATTGGGATTACAGACTTGACCTCGTCCATCTTTGACCACCGGCTCTTTTGCGAGAGTCCATTGTCGATTATCGTCAGGAACGAGAAAGAAGCAAAAGAGGACATTCTCAAATATGTGGTTCTGAAGTCGAAGGGGACTTTCATAAAGTTTGAGGACGGCATTTTCAAGGGAAGCTCTGGGATTTATCACAAAGAGGACGATTACCTTAGTTTCAAGAAGTCATGTGACGGCGTGCTGCTGTTGGATAGGGGAAATAGGCATTTTCTGATTTTTGTTGAGGTGAAATCGGGGTATGACGAAATTAAGAATAAAGCTTTTTTTCAACTTATCTCTTCTTACGTCAGAATAAAGACCTTATTGGCTACCATCGACACCTATAGAAATGAAGAATATGAAGAAGTAGGGCTGATAGTCAGCTACCCTTCTGCAAGGAAATATGACATAGAGAGCAATTCAGAATATTCTATGTCTCGTAGATATGTCAATAGCAGATGGAGCAGCATCATCAACAAGTATGACTATTCTCTGAGGAGAAAGAACGAGGTCTGCATGCAGATGAAGCATTTCAACATAGACAAGATGCACATCACTCCTGGTGTAGTCAATGACACTCTTAGCGTGTGGCATGTCGATGTCGCAGTCAATGTAGAGTCGGGAGAAATAGACTTGGATGGTGTACTTGGTTCGATGTTACCTTTGCAGCTATCAAACTTATAATCGTCAAAAACCATCCTACAAGGGATGGTTTTAAAGCGGAGTAGTGATCGTGATGTCTTGCTCCAAGGGCGGTAGCGGTGCTCACCTGCCCCCCGCGGGATTCTGCCCGGATAGCCAAAACATTTGTTTTGACGCTTCAAAGATAAGCATTTTTCCTGTCCCCTCCAAATTTTTCCTCAACTTTCTTTGCTGATTCCCAAACATTTTGTAATTTTGCAGCTGTATTGCCCGGACATGGTTCCTGTCGAGGAACAACACACATTCCGGGCAGACACTACATAATGGAAAAGCGTCACACGATGCTTTGACGCCAAAGCGAAGAAATCGGTACTATTAAAATAATTGGTTCATAATGGGAAGAAAGGAGAAACTAAGGGAGCGGTTCTTAAAGCTTCCATCAGATTTTACTTTCGACGAGATGCAGAGCCTGCTTATGGGCTATGGATATGAAAAGTCGGACAAGGGAAGGACTTCAGGTTCACGTGTCATTTTCAAAAACGGGAACAAACGTCCTATCATGGCCCCATCCGGGGAACATTGTGAAAGATTATGCAATGCGACAAGTATATGACGATTTGAAAGAAGCTGGTTTTATAGAATAAAAGATTATGAATACAATGACTTATAAAGGCTATTTAGGCTCTGTAGCCTATAGCGAGAAAGATAATGTGTTCTTCGGAAAAGTTGAAGGCATAGATGGACTGGTGAATTTTGAGGGCGAAAGCGTCTCTGAACTTACACAGGCTTTCCATGAGGCTGTGGACGACTACCTGGCTTACTGTGAGGATGAGGGAATACAGCCCACAAAGCACTTCTCAGGCCTGCTCCATATCAGGATAGCGCCAGAGACGCACCGCCGCCTGGCTATGCTTGCCAAGAAAGAAGGGCTAAGCGTTAACTCATATATCCGCAGGGAATTATCGACAAAGACAGATATGGCATTTGCTTAGAAATATCATCACTATATGTTTCACTTTCTAACTCCGAACCGCTTATGACATAGACAACAGACATCAGGACATTATGACATAGAACGTCCACTTTTGATTCTTGTATTCCTAAATCGGCAAAATTGAAGAATACTGCAAGAACAGAAAGTAGAAGTTCACGCCGCAAGGCGTGGGCATTTACCCGTTTAAGCAGTATGGTGTTTGCCGATACCAGGAATACGTAGACGAAGTAAATAGTCCACGTTTTCTTTTTATATATTCTTAACTCCGAAATAAACTAATTAAATGAACTAAAGTTTCCCACCTTCTCAAAATGCCCATAACAAAGTGATTCTGAAATCTTGACATTGGCGATAGGGTGTCTACGAATAAAAAAAGGTTCGTAGCGCACGCTACGAATATTCACGGCGGCCGCTACGAACATTTTTGGCGGCCGCCGTGAATGTTTTCGGCGGCCGCTATGAACCGGAGAAGTCCGGGCTTCATCCCACAGACATACGGCCCTTCTCCCTGTTTGAGCCAACCTTTCTCCCTGCTTGCCCCGACTGCGGGCTGACACCGTCAAGATAATAAGGCAGCAAAGGAGATTATATACAGGGCAAAGGCCATGACGGCGTACTGAAGGGCGGGATAGGCCATGCCGATAATCCTCTTTTAGATATGTTAAATGCCCATGTACAGGCCGTTTCATATAATCTCCCTTTTAGAAATCCCGATGTTTAGAGGGAATTCCAAAAGGTGGGAAACTTTAGTTAAATGAACAAAGTACTATCCTTATTCTTTATAGTGTTCCTGCCTCTAATGGCAAGTGCGTTTGTTGGTGAAGCCACCATTGACGGCATCAAGTATAATATTGTTACCAAAGCACAAACAGCAGAGGTGCTGGCAAACAATTATTCAGGCGACATCGTAATTCCTGCCACAGTAGAATATGAGGGTGTGGTTTGTTGCGTGACTGCCATTGGTAACGAAGCTTTCAAAGATTGCATTAATTTATCCTCCGTGTCAATTCCCAACAGTGTAATTACCATTGGAGAAAACGCTTTCGCGGAATGCAGTGGTTTGTCTTCTGTGAACCTCTCCAATAGCTTGGCAACTATAGGTGGTTATGCTTTCCATGGTTGCGGTAGCTTAACTTCGGTGACTATTCCCAAAAGCGTGTCGAGCATAGGAGGCCATGCTTTTTATGGTTGCACCAGCTTGAATGCTGTTCATATTACTGATTTGGAAGCATGGCTGAATATTACTATTGGTAGTGGGTCTGGTAATCCTCTTTCTCATGCACACCATTTATTCTTGAATGGGGAAGATGTCAAGGACTTGGTGATTCCTAATAGCATCACTACACTCAAATTTGCAGCCTTTTATGGTTGCTCAGGCTTGAATAGCGTGATTATCCCCAACAGTGTGACTACTATAAACAAGTCTGCTTTCTGTGGATGCAGCGGATTAACATCCGTGACTATCCCCAATAGCGTGACATCTATTGGTACATACGTTTTTGAGGGTTGTTGTAGCCTGTCTTCCATCGTAATCCCCAACAGTGTATCCTCGATTGGCGCTCATGCTTTTCAGGGCTGTAGTGGTTTGACCTCCTTAACCATCGGTAGTGGTGTGACGAGCATTGGAGGTGTGGCCTTTGCCTCCTGCAATGAACTGACAGATGTGTATTGCTGGGCAAAGAATGTTCCTAACACAGGGGGTGATGCCTTTCAAGGTTCCTATATTGAATATGCCACACTGCATGTACCGTCATCTTCCATTGATGCATATAAGTCAGCAGCACCGTGGAGCGGCTTCAAGAAAAATGTGGCTCTGACCGACGATGACAAGCCCAAGCCTCAGAAATGCGACAAGCCAAACATAATATTCATGGGTGGCAAGTTCCGTTTTGAGTGCGACACGCCTGGGGCAACATTCACCAGCCACCTGACTGCGGATGTCGATGAACACTACGAAGGCAGCGAGGTCGTCTTGCAGGGTGCCGAAATCACCTACACACTCGCCGTCATTGCCTCTGCTCCCGGCTTCGAAGATTCCGAACCCGCCAAAGTATCCATTACTTTAGACAGGAGCGATGTCAATGAGGACGGCGCCGTAGATGTGGCCGACATCGCAACCATCATCAACGAGATGGCGGCACGGGCGAGGATGCAGAAAGAAATGGAAGAATAATCTCGACCATCAACATCTTTTCAACACAGCACCGCGCCAATACCTTTTCGGGCATTGGCGCGGTGCTGTGTAGTCAGGGCGAATCAACTTCAGAACACGTAGACCCATCCGAACTTACGGACGAGTTCCTGTAGAAGGTTGCGGTCGCGGATTAGAATGATGCCAAGGATGACGGAAGAAAACCGGAATCGTCAGTGGCGTTTTCTTAATCACTTTTGGGAGTTTTTTTACGTGGTGGGAGTTGTTTTTTTATGATAATGCTTTGCACTTTGTCAAGAAATGCTTAACTTTGCAAGCAAATTGTGATTAATCAAAAAGAGTATCAATCCATGCATATCATTATCAATGAACTTGGGCGCATCCGCGATGCGGAAATTGAGGTTAAGCCAATGATGGTGTTCACGGGCGATTCTGGGCTGGGGAAGAGCTACACAGCTTTTCTCATCGACCATCTGTACAAGGTAATTGCGACGGACAGAATAGGTTATTTCGTTCGGGAACGCCTACAGGCATTAGGGGAAAAGAAGATTGAGCAAGGGTTCTCGTTCAAGTTCAAGGACTTCAGGCTGTGGCTCAACCAGGACACGCCACATTATTTGGGCTATTTGCTTGGCAATGGGAATTTCAAGTGCGATGTCAGCTACGTGTTCGACATTGATGACGACATGCCCATCATTGTGTCATGTTCAGAAGAACAGTCCATGAAACAAGTCAACGTTAACGACACCGTTTCTTTCTTTCCCATAAACTTTAGCTCATGGGAAACAATATATACCAGCGCGGTTGGGAAGTTCTTAAGTGAAATAGTAATGAACAGGGATCTTTTACTCCCCCACTTGCTTCCTCCTGCAAGAGCAGCCTTCATGGGTGCAAAGAATGCTTTGGCATCTCATGGGGGGATAGGCATGTATGTTGACTTCATCCGCCTGAATGACAAACTGACAGACACCCCGCCGAGAAAGAACCCAGACGACCAGTTCTTCCTTAGCATGATGCGCCACCTGACACAGGGCGAGTTGGAGGTAGAGGACAACCAGACTTATCTCCGTCTCTCTCCTGACAGCCGTATTCCCATCAGTGCTGCCGCATCGTCGGTAAAGGAATTGGCAATTCTGCTGCGGTTGCTGCAGAGTACAAACAAGCTGGAGGGATATTCCATCCTCTTTGAAGAGCCTGAGGCACACATACACCCCAAGAACCAGAACCTGGTGGCAGACCTGATAGCCCGCTGCTTCAACCGTGGCATGATGTTTCAGATTACCACGCACAGCGACTTTATCCTCAGTCGCCTGAACCAGCTCATCCGTCTGGGGAATATGAGGAGGGATCATCCTGAAAGATTCAAGCAATTCTGCAAGGAGAACAAGCAGAACGAGAACCTCTATCTTGACAACGCCCGGATAGGAGCCTACTATTTCAAGGAACAGGGCGGAAAGGTCGTCGTGGAGCGTCAGGACATCGCCAATGGCATACCGTTTACCACCTTCCATGAGATAGTCGACCGCCAAGAGCAGATGGATGATTTAATAGAACAATACATGGAGGAAGACGGCCAATGACATTATATGACAAACTTGTAGGTGTCTATCCATCCTGTCACTTCAGTCTTAGCTCCACGCAGACACGGATAGAAGAGGATGAACCAGAAGCTGCTACAAAGGAAATTGTAGTGGAGCATTTCAATGCGGGAGTGGTAATACCACTTTCTGTACTTGTATAATATAGCGTAGGAAGTCTGATGTAATATTAGAATAATGGCAAAAGAATAATCTCGGCTAACAACACCTTTCAAACTGAGCACCGCGCCAATACCTTCTCGGGCATTGGCGCGGTGCTGTGTAATTCCTGCCACTCTATCTATAATTTTTTTTGTATTTTTAATGTCACAATGTCATACGTGCTGAATATCTGATAGTTACGGCGTGACATTGTGACATTAACTGCCCGAATTTAACAATAAATCGCTCAAATTGTGCGGAGATGTATGGCGAGAAAAGCCGAAAACGTACAGCACATGATGATCCATCACATTCCTTCTGAGCAAGAATCACATGCCGCCTGATTAGTCATCACATGCCGCCTGAGTGAGGATTCCCACCGTGGGAACAAAACATTCCCACCGTGGGAATAAAACGTTCCCACCGTGGGAATCCTCCCTCACAATGCTGATTGTGCCGTAGGCAAATAAAAATCGGGCGGATTGTTTGGCAGTCCGCCTTTTTTGTCGTACCTTTGCACCACCGAAAAGCATAACAAATTCAGAAATACTATGAACATTACATCTAAAACCATTAGTAGGATTGCCGCGATTGCGATACTGCTGCTCACCGTCGCTACTGCGCAGGCCAAGGTATTAATCAGTGAGTCTTTCGATGACTACAACGTAGGCAATCATCTCGCCACGGAAGCCATCGCCCAAGGGAAACACTTCTGGACGACATGGTCGGACACCCCCGGCTCCAACGAGGACGCAACGATTGCGGATTATGACGGACAACGCTGTGCACTCTACACTTACGGCAACGACCAGGTGCTGCTGCTCGGCGACCGCGACACTGGGACATACGACCTGGAGTTTGACATGCTCGTCCCTGACGGCAAAAACGGATACTTCAGCCTACTTCACAACTTCAATGGTGATGCCAGCAGCTGGGGCCTGCAATGCTATCTGCATCTAAAAAACGACGGACAACACCAAACCAGCAACCCCGGGCACGGCACCGTCCACGCCGGCAGCAACAGCACCGCCGACATACCCTGTGTGTATGACAAATGGATGCACTTCCGAATACATATTGACACGGACAACGACGTGGCCGACCTGTATTACACCGCACCCGGCAAGAAAGAGGAACCCCTGTGCAGCTGGCAATGGAGCCTCGACAGCTTCGGAAATGAAGTCGTCGGACGAAACATTGCCGCGCTCGACTTCTTCCCGCCCCAGAACGCTGCCACCTCGGAGTTCTATGTCGACAACATTACATTCAAGACAGCCCACACGCCCACGGAGGGCGAGATCGTCTGGGAGCCTTTCGATGGCTACACCGTAGGCAAGCACTTGGCCTCGGATGCCATCAACCACGGGAAACACTTCTGGACGACGTGGTCGGACTCGCCCGGCTCCAACGAGGACGCAACGATTGCGGATTATGACGGAGACAACTGCGCACACTTCGTTTACGGCAACGACCAGGTGCTGCTGCTCGGCGACCGCGATGCCAGCGTCTACGACCTGGAGTTCGACATGCTCGTCCCTGACGGCAAAAACGGATTCTTCAGCCTACTTCACGACTTCAATGCTGATGCCAGCACTTGGGGCCTGCAATGCTATCTGCATCTAAAACACGACGGACAATTCCAAACCAGCAACCCCGGACACGGCACCGTCCACGCCGGCAGCAACAACACCGCCGACATACCCTGTGTGTATGACGAATGGATGCACTTCCGCATACATATCGACAACGACTACGACGTGGCCGACCTGTATTACACCGCACCCGGCAAGAAAGAGGAACCCATTTGCAGCTGGCAATGGAGCCTCGACAGCTACGGAAATAATGTCGTCGGACGAAACATTGCCGCGCTCGACTTCTACCCGCCACAGGACGCTGCCACCTCGGAGTTCTACGTTGACAACATCAACTTCAAGAGAATCGGCGAAGAGTCGATAACTCAGCTGAACATCGACCCAACGGCCGTAGAAGTGAATCTCACGCCTGACAAAGCAACCTCTGTCGCCATCAACATCGAAAACGAAGGCCGCGCCATAGGCAACTGGGTAGGGTGGCTTGACTTCGGAAAGGGCGACGACAACATGGACGGCACATACATAGCCTACTACAACGGTGAATGCAAACAAGGTATAGGCTCTTCCTCAGCCAACACATACGAGATGGCCATCCGACTGCCTGCCAGCGCATACGCCGAAACCGCCATGGGAAAGAGATTATTCTCAGTTAATTACTTCGTTAATGAAGATTATCAGAGTGCCGACCACAATTACATTTTCCGCATATACGGGCAGGGAATCAACAATCAACCCGGGGAACTGCTTGCTGAACAAACAATTAGCTCGACGACATCCAACGGTTGGCTTGTCGCCGTATTTAACGATCCCATCTATCTGACCGGGCAAACCCTATGGGCTACCGTAGAGATTAAGCAAGCCGCAAGGGAAAACCCACTGTCAATGGACGATGGCAAGTATGAAGAGGAGTCAGACGGCAACTGGCTCAGCACCAACGGCAAGGACTTTGTGCATTGCTACAACAGAGGCGAGGTTGAAGGTGCCTGGATGATTGACGTCTACTGCATAGGCCAAAACATCCCCGCCACATGGGGGGCCATCGACAAGGAAGAAGGCACCATCATGGGCGGCGAGAGCGAGACCATTACGCTCAGTCTCAACTCACACAACATGAGTGAGGAAGGAGAGTACCACGCCAACCTCATAATCTACACCAACGACTACAACCTTCCCCGCCTCGAGATACCCGTCACCCTCAACGTCGTTATTTATAATGGCGACGTGAACCGCGACGGCATTGTCGACGTGGCCGACATAGCCACCATCATCAACGTCATGGCCACCACCGTGCCCAGCGCTCTTCCGTCGGTTAACGCCGACGTCAACAAAGATGGCATCGTCGACGTTGCCGACATCGCCACCGTCATCTCCATCATGGCACAACAGTAGCCATCAAACCTATAATCGTCAAAAAGATGGGCATATACATCGACAAGGGCAATGCGGCGTTCCAGCGGGTCCGCAACAGTGAGTACATAGACAAAAGCGGCCTCATAGCCGTGGTGAACAATACGCTCTTCACCGAGCAGAGCTTTACCTGCGTGACGCGCTGCCGCCGCTTCGGCAAGTCGATAGCGGCAAAGATGCTCGCCGCCTACTACGACCGGTCGTGCGACTCACGGCACCTGTTCGCCGACCTCGCCATAGCCTCCGACCCCACGTTTGAGCAGCATCTGAACAAGTATCCCGTCATCTACCTCGACCTTTCGTCATTTGCCGGGGAGATGAGCAGGAAGGGCATAGTGGAGGAAATTGAGAAGCGGCTCGTCAAGGACATACGCACCGCCTTCCCCAAGACGCCCGTGCCACGCGGTGGAAGCCTTATGGACTACCTCCTGCGGATACATGGCGAGACAGGCGACGTGTTCATCTTCATCATCGACGAGTGGGATGCCATACTGCGGGAAAACGCGGAAATGTCAAACTCCAGACAGCAACGCTCAAATCTCAAAGACGATTACATCAACTGGCTGCGCCGTATGTTCAAGAGTGTGTCTGGAACGGAGGTTTTTGCTGGCGTCTATATGACGGGCATACTGCCAATAAAGAAGTATAACACCCAGTCGGCACTGAACAATTTCCAGGAATACTCGATGATAACGCCACGCAAGATGGCACCATACTTCGGATTCACAAAAGAGGAGGTGAAGGGGCTTGCCGCCAAGCATGGGATGGACTTCGACGAATTAGAGAAATGGTATGACGGCTACCAGATAGGTGTACAGCCCTCAATGTTCAACCCCAACTCAGTGATGCAGGCAATCGACAACGGACGGTGCGAGAGTTTCTGGGCAAGCACGGGTGCCTTTGATTCTATTTCCGACTACATAGAGCGGAATTTCGACGGGCTGAAGGATGACATACTGTATGTGCTTGCCGGAGGGCGGGTGAAGGTGAACACCACAAAGTTCCGCAACGACCTTTGGGACGTACGCAGCCGCGACGATGTGCTCACCGTGCTTATACACTTGGGCTATCTCTCCTTTGACTGGCAAGAGCGTGAGTGCTATCTGCCCAATTATGAGGTGTCCGAGGAGTTGGCAAACGCAGTGGAAGAATCGTCGTGGACCGTCGTCGCACAGGCTCTGAGGCAGTCGGAGCGTCTGCTGATGGCCACCCTGCGCAGCGATGCCGAGACCGTGGCGCGCCTCGTGGAGGCCGCCCACGACAGCGAGGCCAGCATCCTGAAATACAACGACGAGAACACGCTGTCCTGCGTCATCAGCATTGCCTATTACTATGCCCACGGCGACTACATCTTCCACCGGGAGCTGCCTACGGGTCGCGGCTATGCCGACTTAGTGCTCATGCCGCGCAAAAATGTCGACAAGCCTGCTATCGTCATAGAACTAAAGAACAACGAGAAGCCAAGCTGCGCCATCGCTCAGATAAAGGAGCGTCACTATACCGACAAGGTGGCCGAATACACGGGCGACATACTCCTCGTGGGCATCAGCTACGACGAGCAGACGAAGGAGCACAAGTGCCAGATAGAGACATGGCACAAGTGATGCCAGCTCCCCATTAACGAGGACAGAGTTTTAAATTTACAAAAAAAAAACGCCAAATGCACGCCGTATAAGGAAAAATGAGTACCTTTGCCGAAAATTTCTGGAGAATATGAAAAAAGAGATTATCATCGCCGGTTTCGGTGGCCAGGGTGTCCTCTCGATGGGCAAGATCCTGGCATATTCAGGACTGATGGAAGACAAGGAGGTGACGTGGATGCCCGCCTACGGTCCTGAGCAGCGCGGCGGCACGGCCAACGTCACGGTCATCGTCAGCGACGACCGCATCTCGTCGCCCATCCTCAGCAAGTATGACATCGCCATCGTGCTCAACCAGCCTTCGCTCGAGAAGTTCGAGCCGAAGCTGAAGCCCGGCGGCATACTCATCTACGACAGCTACGGAATAATTAACCCGCCTACGCGCAAGGACATCGACGTCTACAAAATTGACGCCATGGACAAGGCCGCCGAGATGAAGAACGGCAAGATCTTCAACATGATTGTCCTCGGCGGACTGCTCAAGGTGGCTCCTGTCGTCGGCATGGGCGGCGTGGAGAAAGCCCTGAAGAAGACTCTCCCCGAGCGTCACCACGACCTCATCCCCCTGAACATGGAAGCCTTGGAGGTGGGTGGAAAGATTATCGAGAAGGCGTGACAAGGACATCAGTTGTTCTCTCGTTAGTTTTTGGCATCCCCTTTTCAACATGTTCAGCCCAGGACGACGTGGGCGACCCCACCTTTGTTCCGACGGTGAAGGTTGGCAAGGCGTTTGTCGACGGCGACAGCATACAGTACATGGAGCTGTCGAATGTCTACGTCTACCCCGAGCCAACGTTCAAGAACAAGCGGCAGCAGCAGTCGTACATGCGGCTCGTGAAGAACGTGAAGATGGTGCTGCCCATAGCCAAGGAGGTGCGCCAGATAATCATTGAGACCGCCGAGTTCACCGAGACGCTGCCGCCCGAGGAGCGCAAGGCCCACTTGAAGCGTGTGGAGGCTGCCATCGTGAAGGACTACAAGCCTCGGATGAAGAAACTCACCTTCTCACAGGGCAAACTGCTCATTAAGCTTATTGACCGCGAATGCAACTCTACGGCATACGAAGCCATGCAGGCTTTCATAGGCCCTGTGCGCTCTGGCATGTGGCAAGCCTTCGCGTGGATGTTCGGTGCCTCGCTGAAGAAGGGCTATGACCCCGACGGCGTCGACCGCCTTACTGAGCGCGTGGTGCTCATGGTCGAGGCAGGACAGATATAAGGGGTCGCCCGCTGTGCCATTGGGGCACTCTTTCAGAGTGCTTGCTACGGTCTTCATGCTGTCCGCAGGTCCTTCGGACACAGCGGTTATTGAGCGGAGACGCTTTCAGCGTCATTTGGCAGTTCTAACCGCAACAGCATGCATATATTTCAGATTTTGTTCACTCGGTTGCGTCCGGCGTCGATGCGTAGGAAGATGAAGAGCAGCAGGGTGAATCCCCACAGCGACGAGCCGCCGTAGCTGAAGAAAGGCAGTGGGATGCCGATGACGGGTGTCAGGCCAAGCACCATGCCCACATTTATGAACACGTGGAATAGGAACACCGACAGCACGCAGTAGCCGTAGACGCGCCCGAAGGCCGTCGGCTGCCGCTCGGCAAGGTGTATCAGCCTCAGTATCAGCGCAAGGAATAGCAGCAGAACGCCGGCGGCACCCATGAACCCCTCCTCTTCGCCCACGGTGCAGAATATGAAGTCGGTGTCCTGTTCGGGCACATATTTCAGTTTCGTCTGCGTGCCGTTAAGGAACCCCTTGCCTTCCAGTCCGCCCGAGCCTATGGCTATCTCGCTCTGGTGGACGTTGTACCCCACGCCACGCGGGTCCTCCACCAGTCCGAGAAGCACTTTGATTCGCGTGCGCTGGTGGTCTTGCAGCAGATGGTTAAGGGCATAGTCGGCCGAGCTGTAGAATACCAACGACCCCACGGTGAAGGCTGTTATCCACCAGTAGTTGCGTATCGTCGTGCCTAATGCCTGCCACAGCAGCCAGCCCACAAGGGCGACGCACAGCGGCCCCTGCACCCATATAAGATTGAACGGTATGACATAGACGGCGAAGAGCAGGGCCAGCAGCGTGATTCCAAGACACAGCCCCATACATGATAACGCCTCACGCCAGTTGCGGCAGTAGATGCCAATCATCGTTGAGCTGAAGACCTGGACCATGAGCAGCACAAGAAACGCCCCCACGCTCGTTGGCGTGGTGAGCAGCAGCGGCTCGGCATAGCGTATCCCCACCACGAAATATACCACCATGGCCACGCCGGTGAAGAGCACGCTGCCCGTCATTCCTTCGCGGTATAGCATGAGGAAGAAGGCCAGGTAGACCAGCGCCGACCCCGTCTCACGCTGCAGCACTATGCACACCATGGGCACGAATATGAGTGCCAGAGTGATGATGAAGTCGCGTGTGCGGTGTATGTCGTATTCATGCTTGCCCATGAACTTGGATAGGGCAAGGGCCGTGGCAAACTTCGCAAACTCAGCCGGTTGCAGGCGTAGCGGCCCCAAGACGAGCCACGAGTGGCTGCCCTTGATGCTGTGAGGGTTGAAGATGGTGGCGAAGAGCATGATGACAAGAAGGGTGTATATGGTGTATGCGAAAGTGTCGTAGAGACGGTCGTCGAGCAGCAGTATGACCAGGCCGAGCACCAGCGACGTGCCTATCCACACTATCTGCATGCCCGAGCGGGTGGAGAGCGAGAAGATGTCTGCCGTCTCGCCGTAGGTGTAGCTGGCGCCGCACACGCTGACCCATCCGAACACTAAAAGGCCTAAGTAGAAAAGTATCGTCCAGTAGTCGAGCGAGCGAAGCACGCCCTTTTCTTCATTCTTCATAATAACATGGTTTAGTGTCAATTCCTTTAAGGCATATAGGTCTTATAGGTCATATAAGTCTTATAGGTCTTATGAGGTCTTATAGGTCTTATAGGGCCTATGTGGCCCCCTTCACCAGCTCTGCTTCTAATTCTTCTGCCGACAGTCTCAGCCTGAAAACTCCGCCTTGGGCTATCGAGATGGCCCCTGTCTCCTCGCTGACGATGATGCACAGCGCGTCGCTCTCCTGGCTCATGCCTAATGCGGCGCGGTGGCGTAGTCCCAGCTCTTTCGGGATGTCGAGGCTGTGGCTTACTGGCAAGATACATCCTGCCGCCTTTAGCCGGTGGTTGCTGATGACGAGGGCGCCGTCGTGTAGCGGCGAGTTCTTGAAGAATATATTCTCTATGAGCCGTTGGTTCACGTTGGCGTCGATGATGTCGCCTGTTGAGACGATGTCGTCGAGCGGCACGTTATGCTCCATCACTATGAGCGCCCCCACCTTGCCCTTCGACATCGACATGCAGGCCATGACTACGGGCATGATGCTGCGGCGCAGACGGTCGCGCTGGGCGGTGTCGTCGGTGGAGTGCTTAGAGGCGAATAGACGTATAAGCCTGCTTATGCGCTGCTGCCCTCCCAAGTTGTAGAGGAACTTGCGTATGTCCTCCTGGAAAATCACGATGATGGCTATCACACCCACCGACACCAACTTGTCGAGGATGGTGCCAAGGAGGCGCATCTCAAGTATCTGTGACACGAACACCCACAACACGATGAAGATGATGATGCCCATGAACACGTTGAGCGAGCGCGACTCGCGCATCAGCCGGTAGACATAGTAGAGGATCATGGCTACCAGCAGTATGTCGATGAAATCTTTTAGTCCGAAGTCAAACACAATATTATATACGATTTACGAAAACTCTAAACACTCAACTCTCAACTCTCAACACTCAACTCTCAACACTCAACTCTCAACACTCAACTCTCAACACTCAACTCTCAACACTCAACCCTAAACCCTCAACTCTTTCCAGAGTCTTACAGTCTCCACTGCCTCTTTCACGTCGTGGACGCGGAGTATTGAGGCTCCCTTCATCAGGGCAATGGCATTTAGGGCTGTGGTGCCGTTGAGGGCCTCCTCGGGCGTGCACTCCAGCGTGCGCCATATCATTG
This sequence comes from uncultured Prevotella sp., assembly GCA_905233425.1. Lineage (GTDB taxonomy): Bacteria > Bacteroidota > Bacteroidia > Bacteroidales > Bacteroidaceae > Prevotella. Next base: position 35,278 of record CAJOEC010000007.1, read on the forward strand.
ATTTGCGCGAGAGACCCACCAGCACCGGCAGCTCCATCACCCCGAGGCGTTCCATTTGGGCCAGCAGCCCGTAGTTCTGCTCCACGGTCTTGCCGAAGCCAAAGCCCGGATCGAGGACGATGTCCTTGTGTCCCATCTCGCGCAGCTGCCGCACCTCCTTGGCAAAGAAGAGCAGCGTCTGCCGCAGGTCAGGCTCCGACGACATCAGGATATACGGCACTCCAAGTCGCGCCACCATGCGCAGCATCGGCCTCGGCACTCCTCTCTCCTCTCTCCTCTCTCCTCTTTCCTCTATGCCACTCCTCTCTCCTCTCTCCTCTCTCCTCTTTTCTCTCTCCTCTTCGTCTCCCACATCGTTGACGATGTCGGCTCCCAGCTCCTCCACGACCATGCGCGCCACGTCGGGGCGGAAGGTGTCTACCGAAATTATGGCCTCTGGCACCTCGCGGCGCACTACGGGCAGAGCCATCCTCAGCCGTGCCATCTCCTCCTTCTCACTGGCGGGTGTGCTGCCGGGGCGTGTGGAGCAGGCCCCCACATCGATGAAAGTGCCGCCCTCGGCCACTATTTGCCGTGCCCGTGCGGCTATGGCCTCCTCTGTCTGCACACGGCTGGCGGCGTAGAACGAGTCGGGAGTGGCATTCAGGATGCCCATCACTTTTGGCTTGCTGAGATCCAGCAGCCGGCCTCGTATGTTCATTGTATAGTTCATATAGGGTGCAAAATTACGTGTTTTTCGTCATTTCACAAAATTATTTGTGAATAATTACGATTTTAGTCCATCCGCGTTTGGCGGTTCGTCCCCTTTTTCGTAATTTTGCAGCCCACAAAGTAGTAGGTGCGGCATTCCTGCCGCATATTGGACAAATATAATTGCTCGACGACAAATGAAATCATACAAACCATTTCTTCCATTCCTTTTCCTCCTGTCATTGGCCGCTGTCCCATACGGTGTGCTAAATGCGCAGTCCCAACAGAACGACCAACTCCCAAGCCCCAATGCCCAGCCCCCACTGGAGGAACATCTGCCCTGGCCCCTCGGGGTGCAGCAGCGCCTCGACTCCATGATGCGCGACCCTTTGCTCGACACCTCGCAGATGGGGTTCATGGTCTGGGACCTCACCGCCGGCCGCCCGCTCTTCAGCTACAACCACCGCCATCTGCTGCGCCCGGCATCCACCATGAAGCTGCTCACCGCCATCACCGCCCTCGACCAGCTGGGTGCCGCCCACCCCTTCACCACGTCGCTCCATTTCACCGGCAACATCACCGACGGTGATCTCCATGGCGACCTCTACTGTGTGGGCGGCATGGATCCCATGTTCGACTATGCCGACATGGACACCCTCGTCATGGCCGTGCAGCAGATGGGCATAAAGCGCATCGTGGGCCGTGTCGTCGCCGACACGTCGATGAAGGACACTCTGCAGTGGGGCGAGGGATGGTGCTGGGACGACGACAACCCCGTTCTCACGCCGCTCCTCGTGGGTCGCAAGGACGACTTCACGCAGGTGCTGCTATCGAAGCTCACCCGCGCCGGCATCGACACCAGCAACACCCACACCGTCAACGGACGACTTCCAAACCAGGCCGCCACCGCTCCCGGCGCGCATGTAGGGACAGGCCCTGTAGCCCGCACGCCGGGTGCCACCACCCTCATCGCCACCCGCGAGCACAGCCTCTGCGACGTGCTCCACACCATGATGAAGGAGAGCGACAACCTCTTCGCCGAGAGCATGTTCTACCATGTGGCGGCAAGCGGCGGCCACAGTCCCGCCAGGGCCGTCGACGCTGTACGCCAGGAGCGTGCCCTAATAGAGCGTGCAGGACTCGACTCGCAGCCCTACCGTCTGGCCGACGGCAGCGGCCTGTCGCTCTACAACTACCTGTCGGCAGAACTCGAGGTCGCCATCCTGCGCTATGCCTACCAGCGCGTCGACCTCTACGACCGTCTGCTGCCGTCGCTGCCCGTGGCCGGTGTCGACGGCACGCTGAAAAAGCGGATGAAAGGGACGGCGGCCGAGAACAATGTGCAGGCAAAGACGGGGACGCTCACCGGCGTCATCTCCCTGTCGGGATACCTCACCGCCGCCAACGGCCACCGCCTGTGCTTCGCCATCTTGAACCAGGGTGTGCTCAAGGCCTCCGAGGCACGCACGCTGCAGGACAAGCTCTGCGTCATTCTCTGCGAACCATAGCATAAGCTGTGACAAGCCCTTGCCGACGTCCTATTACCAAAAAAGTTTGATGGTCAAATCTTGATTCCCATTTCTTTCAGTACGGTGTTCAGGTCACAATAGCGAACACCTAAGGCAATACAGGCATCGGGAATCATTACGCGCTTCTTGCTGAAAGGACTGGAGGCTTCGTATGTCACAAGCGTCATCTGCTTGGCAGCGGCTGTTGCAACAAGGTAAGCGTCAGCCACATGAGCAAAGGTATTCAAGGCCTGCTGGTTGTATAATGGATTGGACCTTGCCCAGTTTTGAGTAGCTGTATAATGGCTCATGACATCAGCATCCAAAGACAGAAAGAACGATTTAGGGGCATTGTTCTTTACCCATTCTGTCAACTCATCCTTACCCTTATCTATCTCGTCTTTCACCTTTACGCTTGTGAAAATCTGCCCAGAGTTCACCATCTCCTTGAATCTTGCCCAAAAGGTTGGCCAAATGTCCATTGGCATCTCATTCTTGGAGCGGATGAATATGTTGGTGTCAAAGATATATGCCATATCAGATGTTATTAGTCATGAAGTGTTGATAGGTATTACCATAGAGACCTGTCAGGCGGTAGGCATCGGTGTAACTCAGCTGGCGGTTGTTGACAGCATTACGCACATGGATGGCAAATAACTTTCCCACTCGCTTTACGCTGGTGAGATAAAAGCTGCCACCTCCGCTCTCTTTCTTTGTGCTGACGGGACGCTTGCTGTATTCCAGCCAGAATGCCTTGTATGCTTCATCACTCAGCAGCCGCAAGTCATGTGCTCTACGGGCCACGACGATCTCGCTGACCTTGAACTTACGGGAAGCCAATTTGATGTCCCCATTCCAAACTTCGCGGATGACTTCGGCAGGCACAAGAAACTCTGCGGCTACCTTGTCGCAATAGTCCTCCACAATATTGTTACTAATGAAGTTATCACCAGCATGACCGGCACTAATGCCTAACATGATGTGTGCCGTCTCATGTATCAGCGTGAACATCTGGGCATATTTGCTGTCTGCACTATTCACAAATATATAAGGTGCTGTCTGGTTGACAAGGGCAAAGCCGCGGCACTCGCTGACTTTCAGAGCACGATGGGTATTGTTGCCCACTACACCATTGAAGGCCAGGAATATCCCTGCATCCTCCAACTTCTGTATCAGAGTGTTCAATGCCTTGTCTATACTCATTAGTTCAAACGCCCATAGTGGAGTTAATTGGAGAACTTTACGCAAACGATCTACCGTTTCACTGACAGGCGTGGAAATCTCTATGGAACCTACTAACCGGCAAGTGTCAATCTCGTTGTCAAGAAGATAATCCTCCAACCAGTCCTGCCGACTCTGCACATTCATCACCGTATCATAGACATTCAAGTCGAAATGGTTGCTTTGCCCTGCCTCGCCCCTGAACATAGGGAACGGAATTGTCTCTGTGGGTATCTGTTGCAAGAAAAGATAGCCGAATGGCACAAAGAACTTAGAGGCAAAGGCCTGCAGCTGACTAATGGTAGGCTTCTGGGTTCCAGACAGCCAATCCTGTAGCTTGGGGAACGCCTCAACGGCCCTCTCCTCGCTATATCCAGCCCTCTGAAACGCCCATTTCAGAATCTCCGGCCTAATGTTGTCTATCCTTGTCGTAGCCATCAGTCAGTGAATTATTGTGCAAAAATAGTCTAATTTCTTAAAATATGCAACTTTTCTTGCAAATTTCTTCCTAAAGTTACACACATTTCCTGTTTTTTTCTATCTTTGCATCTGCATTTTGTCTTTAAGGCTTGGTGCTATGCGATACAGAGGTATCTGCTGATAATGATTTCGTGGGAATTTAGCAACATTTGCTATTTATTCGAAAGAACGTCCTTGAAGCTTGGCCGCAGAAAGACGTAATTACGGAATAAAGAGCAGATGTCCACTTGATACGTGGGCATCTGACTCGTCTGTAATTACGGGTTAGGCCAAGCACCCAGGGACGTGGACGAGGAAGATTGTCCACGTTCTTTGTGTCTTATAGCGACACGGGTGATTGGCCTGACTGCACGTTTCTTTTTGATGCTCCCCATTTGTGTGAACCAAAGAAACGTGCTACTAATGGTTAAACGAACAGAGAGATTACAAGGTAGTAAGAACAGGCGCGATGACGAATACTATACCCTCTACGACGATATTGCCGCAGAGGTGCGTCATTATCTGCCTCAGTTACGAGGCAAACGGATTCTTTGCCCCTGCGACTGGGACGAGAGCTACAATGAGGAGATTGTCTATAAGGAAGAAGGCTATATCCTCGGGCGTAGCTTGTTCTCACAGGAGGGTACCATCAAGAACATTGACATTGCCCAGACAAAAGCCAAGATAGAGAAACGACTCGATTTGGTGAAGTGCCAGTTTGTGGAGTATCTACTCAACCAGGCTGAGGAATGGGGCTTCCGTTCCATCAGCGTGAGTGGTTACAATCCCAAGACTGGCGAAGGCGTCCGCTTTCAGGATATTGACTACAGCCACTATGATGTCATCATCACCAATCCCCCGTTCAGTCAGTTCGATGAATTTATCGACATACTCGTGAAGAACAAGAAGCAATTCTTGGTGATTGGTCCTCAGACAGCACCAACGGAAAAAAGTATCATTCACCATTTTCAGCATGGCAATATACGTGTGGGCTATCATTATCATCTGAGTGGTTTCCGTCGTCCAGATGGTAGCGTACTTCCCAAACAGCATAACACGCCTCGCAGTTCCATGTGGTACACCAATCTGCAAGTGGATGAGAACGAAAAGCAGATAGTGTTAAGTTGTTCATACGAAGAAAATCCAGAGCGTTATCCCCACTATGTGAATTATGATGCTATCGAAGTACCTACTGTCGCAGAGATTCCCTTTGATTACGATGGGGAGATGGGCGTTCCCATTACTTTCATGCAGAAGTATAATCCCAATCAGTTTGAAATCATTGGGTCGAGCATGCAATTGGGTAAACCGATAAAGGATTGTGTAGAGGCAGATGCAATATATGAAAAAGGTGGAGTCCGCTTTTATCTGGCATTAGGCGATAAACATTATCGACGTCTTTGGGACAGAATAGTCATTAAACGCAGAAAGGAGGCAGAATAGAATGACAGTAAAAGAACTATACGAGAAAGTAGCCAGCGGCAAGATTATCAGCGACATAGAGCTGCAACGGGCTATAGTGTATGATACGGCCAAGCAGGCATTGGTCATTGATAGCATCTATCATGGAATCCCCTTGCCGGCCTTCTATCTATGGGAGCGAGAGGACGGAATCCTTGAAGTGCTCGATGGTAAGCAACGCATAGAAGCTATCACGAAGTTCAAGCAGGGCGACTACAAATACAACGGGCTGACTTGGAAGGAGTACGCCTACGATAGCGACTTACAGCAAATTGTGGACGAAACCGAGCTTACTATTATTATATGTAAAGGCACAGAGGAAAAGAAACGTGAGATATTCAAGCGCATCAATACCCTTGGTGTTCCCCTGTCTCGTTATGAGGTGCTCAATGGCCTCTATCATGGTGAATACTTGGAAGGTCTCGACTACTACATCCGCAACGATGCCAACGCCAGAAAGATTTTACCTACTGCCAGCATCGACCGTGGAGATAACAAGTGCCACCTCTTGGAGTATATCTTCTATGTGCGCCATGATAGCCAATTCCCCAAGAAGGATGAACTGGATGAATATGTGAAGAGTCATAAGGACGAGAGTTTCAACGATGAGGTGAAGAAGATAAAGCCCTACATCAGCTTCATCCGCGATGTGTTCCATGAGAAGTCGAAAATCTCTTCCGTCTTGAAGTTCAAACTCTCCGTCAAATATCTAAAAGACCGTGCCATCTGGCTACAACACAAGGATGCCATCTGGAAAGAGGTCAACGACTTCATGAAAACTGAGGGTTACAGCCTCTCCAAGACCAAAGAAGCAGACATCGAGGCTATGATTCTCGGCATCGTCGGCAACTGCCGTGTTGACCCCAAGCGTCTCTTCACCCAAGATGACAAACTCCGCCTGCTCTCAGAAAAGACTCCAGACGAGAACGGCCTCTACGAATGTGAAGACTGCCATCAGCATTTCCGTGCAGAAGAACTGACGGTTGATCACAAACGTCCTTGGAGCCTTGGCGGCAGGACGGAACTCTCAAATGCCCAGTTGCTATGCAGGGCTTGTAATAGTAGAAAAAACAATAAGAACTGAAAAGAATCAAACTTTAAAAATATGGTGTTCAATATGATGTACCCAGAAAACGGCATGGAACTATCTGGTGTAGGGGCAGGCCCTGTGCCAGCCCGATGCCCCGTGAGGGGCATATCCACCCGCCATGTCGCCGTGATTATTTGCCCTGCCGGGCAAGCGGGCTGGCACAAGGCCTGCCCCTACACCGGGGGCGCGGGGGTCGCAAAAAGGGGGCCTGGGAGGACTTTGAGTTCGCGCCGGGCGAACTGTCAGTCCGCGCCGGGCGAACTCGGAGTTCGCACGGCGCGAACTTTTTGGGGCCTCGGAGGGGTCAGCTACCAGTTGTCGGAGCGGAAGGAAGAGACGGGGAGGCCGTCGTGCATGAGGTCGCCAACGGCCCAGTCGTGGAAGGCATAGCGGACGGCGACGGGGTGTTTCACCTCATGGCTGCAGACGTAGACGCGGTTGCGGCTGACCCATGCCTCGGCGGGATGGAAGACACGGTCGTCGCCGGCAAGCTCGAAATTGCTGCTGCGCTGGCAATGCTCGAAATAGACCCACTCACGCGAGCGGTCGAAGGCAACGACGGCGGTGTCGCCCTTGAACTCAACGCTGCTGTAGACGGCGAAGTCGGGCAGGCCCTTCACGTCGTAGGTGTTGGCAAGGGCGAGGAGGGCGAGACGCTCGCCGGCCTGTCGCTTCTTGCGGGGGTGGATGACGTTCTTGATGCCCGTGTCCATGAGCACCGCCATTCGTGCGTTGGCAATCATCGACTCGGCTTTCTGCTGCTGCTCGCGCAGTAGTGCGCTGTTGTATTTCGCCCAGTCGGTGGCCGAATAGTCGAAAGGCGCAATCTGGCAGTAGTAGAAGGGGAAGTCGCCCTGCTGCCACTCGCTGCGCCATCCCTCGACCATGGCCTTCAGCAGGGGGGCGTAGAAGTCGTAGCGCGGCACGTTGTCCTCGCCCTGATACCATATTGCCCCACGTATGCCATAGCCCACAAGCGGGGATAGCTGCCCGTTGTAAAGTGCTGTGGGACAGCGTTGTTGCAATCGTTTCACGTCGTCTTCGCCATTGGGCAGAGCCACGGTGTAGCCCGACACGGGCGAGCTGTAGGGGGCGCAGAAAGGCTTCAGCCATTCAGGCTTCATCCATGCCTCGCAGGCCGAGCCGCCGAAGGCTGTGCAGATGAGGCCTACGGGAACGCCGAGTGTGCGGCGAAGTGCACGGCCGAAAAAATAGGCTGTGGCTGAGAAATTGCGCACGGCGTCGGCATCGGCTGCCCGCCATGTGCCGGTGACATCGCGCTGTGGCGTCAGCGTCGCCACCCGCTCCACGTAGAACAGGCGCAGAAGCGAGTCACCACACTGAAGCAGCTCCTCGGCGGCATTCTCCACGGGTTGGCCCTTGTAGCCTTTCATCAGCATCTCCATGTTCGACTGGCCGGAGCAGAGCCACACCTCGCCGATGTAGCATTGAATGCTGAGTGTTGAGCGTTGAGCGTTGAGTGTTGAGCGTTGAGCGTTGAGTGTTGAGTGTTGAGAGTTGAGCGTTGAGTGTTGAGTGTTGCCATCTCCCGTGGTTTCGTTGAAGGTGATGGAGTAGGGGCCTCCGGCCTGTGGTGTCTCCACGGCGATGTCGAAGCGTCCGTCGGTGTCGGGCGTGGCGGTGTAGGAGCGGTTGTCCCACGAAGTGACGACGGTGGCCAGACGATCGCACCATCCCCAGAGGCGGACTTTCTGACGCTGTTGGAGGACCATGCCGTCGGCAAAAATCTTTGGCAGCCGCACCTCTGCGACGACTGAAAGAGGCAGCAGACAGGCGGCGAGAAATAGAAGGAATTGTTTCATTTTAGTTTTTTTAAGTAGGTTTTGGGCGCAAAGGTAGTCATTTTGTGCGACATAGCGTCATTGTTGCCTTATTTTTTTAGTGTGAAATTTGGCTATGACACAGAAAAGCAGTACCTTTGCACGCAAAAACCGACTGACATTAGGAACAACAAACAATAGAAACAATGAGAAAAAACTTTGTAGAAGAACTCCGCTGGCGCGGAATGCTGGCACAGATGATGCCCGGCACAGAAGAACTGTTGCAGAAGGAAATGGTAACGGCCTATCTTGGCACCGACCCCACCGCCGACTCGCTGCACATTGGCCACCTTTGCGGCATAATGATGCTGCGCCATCTGCAGCGTTGCGGCCACCGTCCCGTAATACTCGTGGGCGGTGCCACGGGCATGATTGGCGACCCCAGTGGAAAGAGCCAGGAGCGCAACCTGCTGAACGACGAGACGCTGCGCCACAACCAGGAGTGCATAAAGGCACAGGTGGCCAAGTTCCTCGACTTTGAGAGCAAGGACGAAAACGCTGCCCTGATGGTGAACAACTACGACTGGATGAAGGACTTTACTTTCCTTGACTTCGCCCGCGAGGTGGGCAAGCACATCACCGTGAACTACATGATGGCCAAGGAGAGCGTGCAGCAGCGCCTCAACGGCACGGCCCGCGACGGGCTAAGCTTCACCGAGTTCACCTACCAGCTGCTCCAGGGCTACGACTTCCTCTATCTCTACCAGCACTACGGCGTGAAGCTGCAGCTCGGCGGCAACGACCAGTGGGGCAACATGACCACCGGCACAGAACTCATCCGCCGCACATTGGGCAACGAGGTGGAGACCTTCGCCCTGACATGCCCGCTGATAACGAAGAGCGACGGCAAGAAGTTCGGAAAGACCGAGACGGGAAACATCTGGCTCGACCCGAAGCGCACCACCCCCTACCGCTTCTACCAGTTCTGGCTGAACGTCTCCGACGAGGATGCCGAGCGCTACATCAAGATTTTCACCTCGCTGGAGAAAGATGTCATCGACGCCCTCATAGAGGAGCACAAGCAGGATCCCGGCCGCCGCGTGCTGCAACGCCGTCTGGCCGAGGAGACCACCGTCTTGGTGCACTCGCAGGAGGCCCTCGACATGGCCATCGAAGCATCGAATGTGCTCTTCGGCAAGTCCACGAAAGAGGCGCTGGAGAAGTTCGACGAGCAGACCTTCCTCGACGTGTTCGACGGTGTGCCCCATTTCAACATCCAGAAGGACCAGCTTGGCCAGGTGGCCAGCGAGCTGTTCACCCAGACGGCACAGGTGTTTGCCAGCAAGCGCGAGTTCCGCGACTTCCTGAAGAGCGGCGCACTGGCCCTGAACAAGGAGAAGCTCTCTGACGACCGCGCCATCACCGCCGACGACCTCATCGACGGCAAGTATCTGTTGGTGCAGCGTGGCAAGAAGAACTATTTCCTCATCAGCGTGCTGTAACAGAAACATGAACAAACAATCAAAATACAAAAAGTGTATGAAACAGAAAAAAATTCTTTTCGCCATTGCTGCCAGCGCCCTTCTCGTTGGCTGTAGCGGCGGTGGCGGCGGTCGCCCTGAGTTTGGCGACAACGAGTATCCCGTGGTGACCGTGGAGACCAGTTCTGCCGATATGCAGACCAACTACCCTGCCACCATCAACGGCATCCAGGATGTCGAGATACGTCCGAAGGTGTCGGGATTCCTGACACAGATAAACGTGAAGGAAGGCCAGTCGGTGAGCCCCGGACAGGTGCTCTTTGTCATCGACAACGAGACCTACCAGGCCGCCGTGCGCCAGGCACAGGCCGCCGTGAACACGGCCCAGAGCGGCGTGAACACAGCAAAGCTGACCTTTGAGAACGCAAAGCAGCTGCACGCAAGCCGCGTAGTGGGCGACTACGAGCTGCAGACCGCCGAGAACAGCTACGAGAGTGCGAAGGCCAGTCTGGCACAGGCACAGGCCGGACTGGCCAACGCCAAGGAGAACCTGAACTTCTGCTACGTGAAGAGTCCGGCGAAGGGCGTTGTGGGAACGCTGCCCTACAAGAAGGGTGCACTGGTGAACAACTCTAACGTGCTGACCCACGTGGCCGACATCAGCCAGATGGAGGTCTATTTCTCCATGACCGAGAAGGACATGCTCACGCTGTCGAAGGCCGAGGGTGGACTGCGCGGAGCTGTCGACGCCCTGCCCGCCGTGAAGCTGCAGCTTGCTGACGGCACGATGTACGCATACGAGGGCAAGGTGGTGACAGCCAGCGGCGTCATCGACCAGGCCACAGGCTCGGTGCAGCTGAAAGCCCATTTCCCCAACCCCGACAATCTGCTGAAGAGCGGCGGTAGCGGCTCCATCATCATCCCCCGCACGGCCAGCGAGGCCATCGTCATACCGCAGAGCGTCGTGGCAGAGGTGCAGAACAAGAAGTTCATCTACCTGCTGGGCGACAGCAACAAGGTGATTTACCACGAGATAAAGGTTGACCCCCAGAACGACGGCAAGACATACGTCGTCACCGAGGGTTTGAAGGTGGGCGACAAGTACGTCACCAACGGCATCACGAAACTCAGCGACCAGATGGAGATAGTGCCCATCACGCCAGAGCGCTACGAGGAGAAAATCAAGGAACAGGCCAAGGCCATGACCGCAGGGGACATCGTTGAGGCTATGCAGAAATAAAAGCCTCCTCCCCAACCCTCCCCGCGGAGGGGGAGGGAGTAGTTACTTTTGAAGAATCATTTTACACATAAAAAACGCCCCTATAACCTCTACAAAAGATGTATATACTCCTCCCTCCACCGAGGGGGAGGTCGGGAGGGGGGCTTTCAATTATGACTTTTACCAACTTCATAAAGAGACCTGTGCTTTCCACGGTGATTTCGATAACCATCGTGTTGTTGGGATTCATCGGCCTGGTCTCGCTGCCCATTGAGCAGTACCCGAATATTGCACCGCCAAACATCATGGTCATCACCAGCTATCCTGGTGCCGATGCCGAGACGGTGAAGAACGCCGTCATCACACCACTGGAGGAGAGCATCAACGGTGTGGAAGGCATGGACTATATCACCTCTACGGCCTCGCCTGGCTCGGCCATGATTCAGGTGATGTTCCGCCAGGGCCAGAACCCCGACATGTGTGCGGTGAACGTGCAAAACCGCGTCAGCCAGGCCACGCCGCTGCTGCCCGCCGAGGTGAACCAGATTGGTGTGCGCGTGGTGAAGCGCCAGTCATCGCAGGTCATCATGTACTCGCTGACCTCCGACGGCCGCTACGATGACGAGTTCCTGACCAACTATAACGCCATCAACCTCGTGCCCGCCCTGAAGCGTATCGAGGGTGTGGGCGATGCCTCAAGCTTCAGCTCGAAGACCTACGCCATGCGTATATGGCTGCGCCCCGAGGTGATGAAGCAGCACAACCTGGTGCCTTCGGATATCAGCGCCGTGCTGGCTGAACAGAACATCGAGGCCGCCCCAGGTAACTTCGGACAGCAATCGGACAACGTGGCCTACGAGTATGCCATGCGTTACACTGGTCGCTTCAAGAGTGCCGAGGAGTTTGGCAACATCATCATCAAGAGCAATGCCAGCGGACAGACGCTGAAGTTGAAGGACGTGGCCAAGATTGAACTGGGCGGTGAAGGCTACTCGGTGTCGATGCACAATAACGGTATGCCGTCGATTATGACCATGGTGCAGCAGGTGGCCGGCTCCAACGCTAATGAGATTGCCAAGCAGGTGAAGGCCGAGCTGGAAGACCAGAAGAAGCTGATGCCGCCGGGCATGGAGGTGAAGATAAACTACGACGTGACGGAGTTCCTCTATGCCTCTATCGAGGAGGTGGTGTTCACGCTGTTCTTCACGCTGTTCCTCGTGTTCATCGTGATTTACCTCTTCCTGCAGGACTGGCGTTCCACGCTCATCCCGCTCATCGCCGTCCCCGTGGCCTTGATAGGTGCGTTCTTCTTCCTGAACGTGATGGGCTTCTCCATCAACCTGCTCACACTGTCGGCCTTGCTCCTGGCCATCGCCATCGTGGTAGACGATGCCATCGTGGTGGTGGAGGCCGTCCATGCAAAGCTCGACCAGGGCTACAAATCCACGCTGACAGCCTCTATCGACGCCATGAACGAGATCTCGGGCGCCATCATCTCCATCACGCTTGTGATGGCCTCGGTGTTCATCCCCGTGTCGTTCATCGGCGGCACCAGCGGAACGTTCTACCGTGAGTTCGGCGTGACAATGGCTGTCTCCATCGTCATCTCAGCACTTAACGCCCTGACGCTGTCGCCGGCCCTGTGCGCCATCTTCCTGAAGGCACATGACAAGGACGGACACGAGAAGAAGATGTCGGTGATAGACCGCTTCCACGCCTCTTTCAACGTGGCATACGACAAGGTACTTGGCAAGTACAAGAACCGCGTGCAGAGTCTGGTGCGCAAGCCCGTGGGGATTATTGCCGCCGTCGTCATTGGCATTGCCGTCCTCGTGCTGGCCTTCATCAGCACCAAGACCGGACTCGTGCCCGACGAGGACACGGGCACCATCTTCTGCACCATCTCCATGCCCCCCGCAACGTCGGAGGCTCGCACCAAGCAGGTAGTGGCACAGGTGGACAGCATCCTCGCTGCCGACCCGGCCATACAGAACCGCGAAATGGTGCAGGGCTATAACTTCATTGCCGGTGCCGGCTCCGACCAGGGAACATTCATCATCAAGCTGAAGCCGTTTGAAGAGCGACAGAAGGGCTTCTGGTGGAAGCTCTCGGGCCTGTGGCAGGGCGACGGCATCTACCGTTTCTTCATCAACCCCTACGAGTCCACGGGTGTCATCGCTCAGATATTCTTGAAGACGGCCCACATCAAGGACGCACAGATCCTGGCCTTCTCGCCGCCTATGATTCCCGGCTTCTCGGCCAACAGCGGTATCTCGCTCGTCATGCAGGACCGCACGGGCGGCGACCTGAACAAGTTCTTCGACATTGTGAAGGAGTATCTGGCCGAGCTGAACAAGCGCCCGGAGTTCCAGTCGGCCATGACGTCGTACAACCCGAACTACCCACAGTACATGGTGCGCGTCGATGTGGCCAAGTGCAAGCAGGCCGGCATCACACCCACCAACGTGCTCACCACGCTGCAGGGCTACTACGGCGGCCTCTATGCCTCTAACTTCAACAGCTACGGCAAGCTCTACCGCGTGATGATTCAGGGTGCCCCCGACACACGCATGACGCCGGAGTCGCTCAATAGTATATATGTACGCACGCCTGCGGGAATGTCGCCCGTGCAGGAGTTCTGCACCCTGGAGCGCGTCTATGGGCCTATGAACATCAACCGCTTCAACCTGTTCACCAGCATCAACGTGACGGGCACAGTGGCCGACGGCTACTCCACCGGTGAGGCCCTGAAGGCCTGCCAGGAGGTGGCCGCTGAAATACTGCCCACGGGCTACAGCTACGACTATCAGGGCCTGACACGCGAGGAGGCCAAGGCTTCCGACACCACGGCCATCATCTTCCTGCTGTGCTTCATCTTCATCTACCTCATCCTGGCAGCTCAGTACGAGTCGTACATCCTGCCGCTTGCCGTGGTGCTCTCCGTGCCCTTCGGACTGGCCGGCTGCTTCCTGTTCACGATGCTCTTCGGCCACGCCAACGACATCTACATGCAGATTTCGCTCATCATGCTCATCGGCCTGCTGGCAAAGAACGCCATCCTGATTATCCAGTTCGCCTTGGAGCGCCGCCAGACGGGTATGGCCATCTCCTGGTCCGCCGTTTTAGGCGCCGCCGCCCGTCTGCGTCCTATCCTGATGACGTCGCTCGCCATGGTCATCGGCCTGCTGCCCATGATGTTCGCATCGGGCGTGGGCAAGAACGGCAACCAGACCTTAGGCGCAGCCGCCGTGGGCGGTATGCTCATAGGTACGCTCTGCCAGATTTTCGTCGTGCCGACGCTGTTCGTCATCTTCCAGACGCTGCAGGAGAAGATCTCGCCAATGAAGTTCGACGACGAGGGTGGCAACGAGGAGGTGGCCGCCGAGCTGGCACAGTATGCACACAAGGAACCCGTGACCTACGACATAGAGAAATAAAAGACCCTCCCCCGACCCCTCCCTGGAGGGAGGGGAGTGGTTACTTTTGACCTTTAATAATTCAAATACAACTAACTACAACTATTTAATATGATTATTCATAATAAGAGGAATAACCAAATACGCGAAGAACATCCCGCTGCATTTGTATCTACTCCCCTCCCTACAGGGAGGGGCAGGGGGGTGGGTCTTCTTTTGCTTTGCCTTCTCCTTTCCAGTTGCGGCGTGTACAACAAGTACGAGCGTCCCGATGTCAACACCACGGGACTGATTCGCGATGCTGTGGTCGATGGCGACACGCTGGCTGTCGCCCCGCAGGACACCGCGTCGTTCGGCAACCTGCCGTGGCGCGAGGTGTTTACCGACCCGCAGCTGCAGTCGCTCATTGAGCAGGGTCTGGAGCGCAACGCCAACCTGCAGAACGCCGCCCTCACCGTGCAGATGTACGAGACCATGCTGAAGGCCGCCAAGCTGGCCTTCCTGCCCGCCGTCAACTTCGGCACGCAGAACATGGGGTCTATCTCGACGGTCTATACCGACCCGTCGTCGACCACGAAGAGCTACACGCTGCCCATCACGGCATCGTGGACCCTCGACCTCTTCGGCAACATCCTGTCGCAGAAGCGCTCCACGCAGATGAAGCTCCTCGGCTTCAAGGACTACCAGATGGCCGTCCGCGCACAGATTGTCAGCGGCATCGCCAACAGCTACTATACGCTGCTGATGCTCGACGAGCAGCTGCGCATCGTCACCGAGATGCAGAAGATGTCGAAGGAGACGTGGGAGATGATGCAGCTGCAGTACAAGCTGGGCCGCGTCCGCTCCACCAACGTGCAGAGCGCGCAGGCCGCCTACCTCTCGACGCAGACGCAGATGAACGACTTCCGCCGCCAGATACGCGCTACGGAAAACGCCCTCTCGCTGCTCATAGGCCAGCAGGGCCAGCAGATTCCGCGCTCGACATTGGCACAGCAGTCACTACCCACCTCGTTCAAGACCGGTGTGGGCGTCGCCCTGCTGCAGAACCGTCCCGACGTGCACAACGCCGAGATGAACCTCGCCGCCTGTTTCCACGACGTGCAGACGGCCCGCTCGCAGTTCTACCCTAACATCACCGTGGGTTTCACGGGGGCTTTCAGCAACATGAGCGGCGCGATGAACCCCGGCAAGTGGCTCACCACGCTCTTCGGTTCGCTCACGCAGCCCATCTTCCAGCGCGGAGCATTGACGGCCAACCTCAAGGTCTCGCAGCTACAGTATGAGCAGGCCTTCAACACGTGGCAGAACCTCATACTGCAGGCCGGCAACGAGGTGTCTAACGCCCTGGTGAACTACAACGGCTACGACGAAAACTCAAAGGTGGAGAGCCAGCGCGTGGAGGTGCTCACGAAGAACGTTGAGGACACCCGCGCCCTCTACAAGAGCAGCGGCAGCAGCTACCTCGAAGTGCTCACCGCACAGCAGCAACTGCTCTCCGCACAGCTCAACAAGGCATCAGCCGACTTCAACAAAATGCAGTCGGTGGTGAGCCTGTATACCGCCCTCGGCGGTGGCGGGAAATAGAAGACCCTCCCCCGACCCCTCCCTGCAGGGAGGGGAGTGGTTACATAAATCATTAACGAAAAACTCATTATTATTATGATTACATCCGATAATCATGTATATACTCCCCTCCCTCACAGGGAGGGGCAGGGGGGAGGGTCTGCCATTTCCCCCAAGGCTCGTATCGGCAACAACTGTAAGATATTCCCCTTCGTGTATATTGAGGACGATGTGGAGATAGGCGACAACTGCATTATCTTCCCCTTCGTCAGCATCCTCGACGGTGCCCGCATCGGCAAGAGCAACAAGATCCACCAGGGCTCGGTCATCGCCGCCCTGCCTCAGGATTTCAACTACCGAGGCGAGAAGTCGTACGTCAAGATTGGCGACAACAACATCATCCGCGAGAATGTGGTCATCAACCGTGGCACGTACCGCGACGGCAGCACCGTCATCGGCGACCACAACTTCATCCTGGAGGGCGTGCACATCAGCCACGACACCGTCATTGGCACGCATTGCGTCTTTGGCAACAAAGTGGAGATCGCCGGCGACTGCGTCATCGGCGACGGCGTCATCTTCTCCACTGGAGCCATCCAGAACGCCAACACCCGTGCCGGCGACCTGTCGTTGATCCAGGCAGGATGTGCCTTTTCCCACGATGTGCCGCCCTACGTCATCGCCGGTGGCAGTCCCATGGAGTACGGCGGACCTAACACCACCGTCATGGATTTCGCCAAGATCGACAAGAAGGTGCAGAAGCACATCGCTAACGCCTACCGTCTGCTCTTCCACGGCAAGACCAGCGTCTACGACGTCATCAAGCAGATCAAGGAACAGGTTCCCGACAGTCCCGAGATAAGGAACATCATAACCTTCCTCGAGAACACCAAGCGCGGCATCATGTGCAAGTAGTCCTGTCTGTTGCGACTGAGTCGCAACAAACCATGAAGCGCGATGAAGGAGGTGACATTCATACGTCAGAACTTGGAGAAGTGGCGCAGCTATGAGAACGTTGCCGAGACACCCTCCATATCGACCCCCGACGAGGTGGCCGAGGCGTACACCGACATCACCACCGACCTGGCTTTCGCCCAGACCCACTACCCAAACTCGCGCATCACACGCTACCTGAACAACTTAGCAGCAGCGCTGCACAACGAGATTTACCGCAACAAGCGCGAGCGTTGGTCGCGCTTGTTGTCGTTCTGGACAAAGGAGGTGCCCGCCACGATGTGGCAGTCGCGCCGCGAACTGCTTATCGCGGTCGTTATTTTCGTGGCCAGCGCCTTGGTGGGCGTAGTGTCGCAACTCCTCGACCCCGATTTCAGCCGCCTCATTCTGGGCGACCAGTATGTGGAGATGACCCTCGACAACATCGCCGCCGGCGAGCCGATGGATGTTTATGCCAGTACGCCCGAGGACATGATGTTCGGCATGATTACGCTGAACAACATCTACGTGTCGTTCATTGTCTTCGCCATGGGCATCTTCACCAGCATCGGCACGGGCTTCCAGCTATTCCGCAACGGCGTGATGGTGGGGGCGTTCCAGACGTTCTTCGCCCAGCACGGTCTGCTGTGGGAGTCGTCGCTGGCCATCTGGCTCCACGGCACCATTGAGATCTCGTCAATCGTCGTGGCCGGGGCAGCGGGCATCGCCATGGGCAACGGCTGGCTCTTCCCCGGCACCTACAAGCGGCTGACATCGTTCCGCATGGGCGCACGGCGGGGACTGAAGATTGTCGTTGGCACGGTGCCGCTCTTCTGCATCGCCGGATTCATCGAGAGCTTCCTAACTCGGCACACCCATAGTGGCGACGCATGGCGCATAGCCGTCATACTCCTATCAGCCGCCTTCGTCGTCTACTATTTCGTCATCCTTCCACGGAAAATCGGGGCAAATTCCCATTAACTCCCCACTAACTCCCATTAACTCCCTATTAACTACCATCAAACCAATGATTGAACTCTACAAAATCCGCACATTCTCGGAAAAAATCAGCGACACCATAGACTTCATTCGTCAGAACTGGCGTGCGCTTCTCAAGTACTTAGGCTGCGTCATACTTCCCGCAAGCATAGTGCTGGCATTCTTTTTCAACCATTTCTGGAACGGCTACATGTCGTTTGTGTCTGACGTGGAAAGAGGAACTTCTGGCGATTTTTCCGATGGCATATCTTTCATGCTGAACTATGTCGCCATGGTTGTCATCTATATGGTGACCTTCGTGTTCCTCAATGCCATGTTCTATGCCATGGTGCGCGTTTATTACCATCGCGAGAACGGCCTCCAGGGCGTTGTGTACGACGAGCTTCGATCGCCGTTCAAGCTGTGTCTGAAGCGCATGGCCACTTTGATTGGCCTTGGCTTTCTGCTTGGCATAGTAGTGATAGTCGCGCTTGTTGTCGTGGGCGCTTTGTTTGGCACCATCAATGCCGCGCTTGTCGTTTTATATGTGCTCCTGTGCGGTGCGGCATTATTCGCTGTCGCCTTCCCGTTGATGTTGATGGCCCCCATCTATATGCTGGAGGACAATATCAGCTTCTTTGACGCCTTGGCCAAGGCCATGCGCTTAGGTTTCAAGACTTGGGGCGGCATTTTCGGTATGGCCATTGTCTTAGGACTACTTATCAGCGTGCTGCAGATGGTCACCTCGGGGCCATGGTACGTGCTGTTCATCATGAAGACCATCTTCACGCTCTCCAACGACCTCGACGGCTCGTTCACCAATTCCTTCATCTTCACGCTGATAACTTATCTTGCCAGCATACTGCAATGCATGGGTATGCTCATATCGACCATCTTCACCGAGGTGGGAATGAACATCCAGTACGGCCACGCTGCCGAACTCGTCGATGGCATGGGCACGCAGGAGAAAATCGAGCATTTCGAGGACTTGTAACTCCCATTAACTCCTGCTAACTACAATATCTCCCACTAACTCCTTTCCGCCAAAACGATGTCGCCCGAACTGACCATTGACAGCCTTGAACTTGCCCGCTGGCAAGAGGACCCTCGCTTCGACTACGACCGCGAGCTGATGGGTGGCGGACAGAACCTGCTGGATTGGCTTTGGAGCACCTTTTGGGAGTGGATTGACAACACTTTCGACAAGCTGGCAGAGAGCAAGTCTTTTACCTACGCGCTCATCGTCTGCTGTATCGCCCTTGTGGCATTCATCCTCTGGTGGGTGTTTGAGAAGCACCCCTCGCTGTTCATGCGCAACGACGATAACGGCTCGCTCGACTATGACACGCAGCAGGACACCATCTACGGCGTGGACTTCGACACGGCCATCGACGATGCCGTCGCCCACGGCGACTACCGCCAGGCCGTGCGACTGGTCTACTTGCAGACGCTGAAGAAACTGAGTGACGAGGGCCGCATTGACTGGCAGCCGTCGAAGACCCCCATGCAGTATATGCGGCAGATGGACAGCCAGCCATTCTGCGGCCTTTCCCGCCATTTCATCCGCGTCCGTTACGGAAACTTCGAGGCCACCGAACAGCTCTTCCACGAGATGAAGGGATTACAGGCAGCGACCGAACAGTCCGCAGAGTCCGAACAAGTACGCCGTAGTCCCCTGCAAGGCACGTCTCAGGAGAAAGGAGGTGAGCAATGAAAGGCCGCACAAAGTTCATCCTCGCCGTTGCGTTGCTCTTCGTCGTGTTTCTCGTCGCCGAGTACCGTATGCCCCGCAAATTCGACTGGAAGCCCACCTTCGCCCACACCGACCCGCAGCCCTTCGGTTGCATGGTCTTCGACAGCGTCCTCTTCGCAACCATGCCCATGGGCTACACCGTTGAGCGCCGCACACTTTGGCAGATGGAGCACGACACCGTGGCCACCGCCAAGAGGGCCTTTCTCATAATCGCCAATGAAGACATCGACGCCATCATCCCCACCGCCCTGCGCATGGCAAAACAGGGCAACACCATCATCGTGGCTACCATCTACATCCATGAATGGACCGACACGTTAGGGATAGACTTCAGATACAACGGCAGTTTCAACATCTCTTCCATCTCGGGCAAAGCAGCGAAGAAAGGGCATCTCCGCTGGGAGAACGACACCCTCTCACATCGAGGCGAGGAACCAGTGGAATTGCCCGTCTACGACCTGATGGTAGAGCGTGGCCTCGACATTCCAGACAGCGTGAAGCATACCGTCCTCGCCTCATACATGCCTCCTGACGATGACGACTCCGAGTTCTCCTCTGCGTCCTATTTGCCACCTGTGGCCGCAGCCTTCCCCATGGGCGAGGGCGAGCTGATACTTGTCTCCGCCCCGCTGCTGCTCACTAACTACATGATGGTCAGTGGCGACGGCCACAAGTTCATCGCTCACCTCATGGACCGGGTGAAGCATCTGCCTGTAGTGCGTACAGAGAGCTACATGAGCGCCACGGCACAGACGGAGCAGTCGCCGCTCTACGTGCTTTTGCGCGAGGCGCCGTTGCGCTGGGCCGTCTACCTTGCCGCCATCACCCTGCTGCTCTTCTGCATCTTCACCGCCCGTCGCCGCCAGCGGGCCATCCCCGTCATAACGAAGCCCCGCAACGGCAACCTGGAGTTCGTAAAACTCATTGGCACCCTCGCGTGGCAGCAGCACGACAATGCCTCACTTCTCGCCCGCAAGCTCACATACACCGCCGAAGAGCTGCGCCGACAGACGGGGATAGACATTGGGGCTACTGGGACTAATGGGACCCATGAGCCCTATGGGACTTATAAGTCCTATGAGACTTATAAGTCCTATGAGACCCATAAGTCCTATGAGACCCATAAGTCCTATAAGACCCATGGGACTTATAAGCCCTATAAGTCCTATGAGACCTATGGGGTGGGGGCCTCTGTGCTTCAGCAGTTAGCAGCCCAGACTGGGCGCGACCCTGAGGAGCTGCGCCTCCTGCTCAAAAACATCCACGATGCCGCCAACGGACTCTCGCCCCTCAGCGACGAACAACTGAAAGTATTTATCGACGAACTTGACAATCTCATAAAGCCATAAAACAATCTCATTAAACCAATAAAGCCTATATAACTCCCAACAACGAAACAATCATGGAAGACTCCAGAACCGACCTCACCCTTTTCGCCGACCGCGTATCGCTCCTTCGTCGGCAAATCTCAGAAATCATTGTTGGCCAGCAGGAGAATATCGACCTGCTGCTCACCTCAGTCCTCGCCGGCGGCCATGTGCTCATCGAGGGTGTCCCCGGCGTCGCCAAGACGCTGATGGCACGCCTCCTCGCCCGCCTCATCGACGCCCGCTTCAGCCGCGTGCAGTTCACCCCCGACCTCATGCCCTCCGACGTATTAGGCACCAACGTGTTCAACATGAAGACCCAGGACTTCGACTTCCATCCCGGCCCCGTCTTCGCCGACATCGTCCTCGTCGACGAGATAAACCGCGCCCCGGCCAAGACCCAGGCCGCCCTCTTCGAGGTGATGGAGGAACGCCAGGTGACCATCGACGGCATCACCCACCGCATGGACCAGCTCTACACCATCCTGGCCACACAGAACCCCGTGGAGCAGGAGGGCACATACAAACTGCCCGAGGCACAGACCGACCGCTTCATGATGAAAGTCGTGGTGGGCTACCCCACACCCGACGAAGAGGTGGACATACTGCGCCGCCACCACGAGAATGCACGCCTCAAGGCCCTCGACAACATCGAGCCTGTCATCACCAAGGACGAGCTGTTGCAGATGCGCCAGACGCTGCAGCAGGTGTTTGTCGACGAGGCCCTGTTGCGCTATATCGCCGCCATCATTCTGCAGACACGCCAGAGCAAGGCCATCTTCCTCGGAGCCTCGCCACGAGCATCGGTGGCATTGCTACAGGCCGCGAAGGCATACGCCCTGCTGCAGGGCCGCGACTTCATCACCCCCGACGACGTGCGACTGCTCGCCCCCAGCATCCTGCAGCACCGCATACAGCTCACCGCAGAGGCCGAGATGGAGGGAATAACACCCCAGAAAGCCATCGGCAGGCTGATAGAGAAGGTGGAGGTGCCGAAATGACATCATCAGCCCCCTATATGTTTCACGCCCGCCATCCAATCGGATGACGGGCGTGAAACTTTCTTGTCTCTTGGGCGCGCTGCTGATAAGTCCTATAAGACTTATAAGTCTCATAAGTCCTATAAGTCTCATAAGTCCTATAAGTCTCATAAGTCCTATAAGACCCATAGGTCTCATAAGACCTATATGCCCCATCACCGAGGGCTACAGCAATGCCTCGAATTTCTCCTCGAACTTCTGCTTGGACATAGCGCCGACGAGCTTGTCGACGACGTTGCCGCCCTTGAAGAAGAGCACAGTGGGGATGTTGCGTATGCCGAACTCGGCGGCAAGCTCCTCGTTCTCCTCGACATCGCATTTGCCCACAGCAATGCGGCCGTCGTATTTCACGGCCAGTTCGGCAATGATAGGGGCGACCATGCGGCACGGACCGCACCATGTTGCCCAGAAATCGACCACCAAAGGCAGGGAGCCGCCCTTCAGCTGCTCAAAATTCTCGCTTGTGATTTGTATTTCCATAGTTGTCCAGTCTTTTTTAGGGTTATTTGTCTTTTTTGTCTAACTTGCTGTATATGGAATTGTTGCTGAGGAACTCCGGCACAATGGCCTTCATCTTGGCCACCGTCTCCATGTCGGCGAAGTGCTTGCCAATCTCGTAGAGTTCATCGATGTCACGGCATGCGTCGGCATATTCATACTCGCGCACCGTGGCAATGCGTATCTTCTTGTGGAACGACGGCTTGGTGGTCTCCTCCTCGTTGAGCACCTCCTCATAGAGCTTCTCGCCCGGCCGCAGGCCTGTGAACTTGATCTCCACGTCCTTTGCCCCGCTGAGCATGATCATGCGCCGTGCCAGGTCGGCAATCTTCACCGGCTGACCCATGTCGAAGACGAAGATCTCGCCTCCGTTGCCCCTTGTCCCCGCTTCAAGCACAAGTTTGCAGGCTTCGGGTATGAGCATGAAATAGCGTATGATGTTGGGGTCGGTGACGGTGATGGGGCCGCCGTTCTTTATCTGCTCCTTGAAGAGGGGGATGACGGAGCCGTTGCTGCCCAGCACGTTGCCGAAGCGGGTGGTGACAAACTGCGTCTGGCCCTTTATCTTGCCGTCCTTGATGGCCTTGTCGAGGCTCTGCACATAGATTTCGCAGATGCGCTTCGAGCATCCCATGACGTTTGTTGGGTTCACGGCCTTGTCGGTCGAGATCATCACGAATTTCTTTGCCCCGTATTTCACCGCCATGTCGGCAATGATACGCGTTCCGATGACGTTGTTCCTCACGCTCTCGCTGGGGTTGTCCTCCATCATGGGCACATGCTTGTAGGCAGCGGCGTGGAACACGTAGTCGGGCTTGTAGATGCTGAAGAGCGTCTCCATGTAGTCACGCTCGCAGATGCTTGCCACAATGGCGTGTGCCTTTACCTTCGGCCATTCCTTGGCCATCATCAGGCGGATGTCGTGCTGGGGCGTCTCGGCCTGGTCGATGAGCACCAGCTCCGACGGGCCGCAGGCGGCCACCTGGCGGACAATCTCGCTGCCAATGCTTCCAGCCGAGCCAGTAACCATGATGCACTTGCCGTGGAGCTGCTTGGCAACAGCCTTCATGTCCACCTGAATCTCGTCACGCGGCAGAAGATCCTCGATGCTTATCTCGCGCAGATGTGAAGTGCTGAAATACTGGATGTCGTCATCTTCGCCGATTTCCTTGGCCTCAGGGGTGACATAAATCTTCACCCCGGCCTTTATCAGCTCGTCCTGCAGCTTCTGCTTTCTGCGGAACTCCTCAAGACGGTGTGGCGAGACGATGAGCGCCTCGACACGGGCAGCCTTTATATGGTCTATCAGCTTGTCGTCGGCAATATGCACCTTCCTCCCCATGAGCAC
Organism: uncultured Prevotella sp.; assembly: GCA_905233425.1. GTDB lineage: Bacteria > Bacteroidota > Bacteroidia > Bacteroidales > Bacteroidaceae > Prevotella. Next base: position 59,084 of record CAJOEC010000007.1, read on the forward strand.
GTGGCCGTCCATCTCCTTCTCAACGGTGGCAAAGCCTTTCAGGAGGAAGCGCATGGGCTTTTCGTTGCGTATGTGCTTGGCAATGGCGATGCCGTCGTTCTTCACGCCGAAGATGTAGGTGCGCTTCGCTCGCTGGCTGGCGAAAAGTATGTCGTAGAGGAACTTGACACCAATCCGCAGAATCCACAGGAAGAGGGTGCCGGCAATGAACGAGGCCAGAATCTGCCGCCCGGTGACAAACAGCATGAATTTGACATGCAGCATGGCCATCAGACGATAGAATAAGTAAGACAGGAACGTGCCTAAGATCATGGCATAGCCAACGCGCTGCAGGTCGACAAACGACGAATAGCGCAGGATGCCCGAATAGGTTCGGAAAATACGGAACGCAATGTTGTAGAAAACGAGGAATACGAGAATGTTGAGCGACAGATATCCGATGTTTGCCAGCGAGCGCACATGTATGTCGAAAAACATGTGCATGAAAACGTAGGTGGCATAGACTATTATGTTGTCTATCAGCAATACACTCCATAGAGGCAAAGCGCTCCTGCGAAAATACCAGTTCGCTATTTTGTTGAAATAACTCATGAGATTATGCCTATGGTGTAAATCAAGTCTGGTTTATTAATTCTATTAATAATAGAATGCAAAATTACACAATTTATTATTAACAGAATACTTTTTTTTTTTTTTTTTTATATATCGCCCCAATTTTATAGAAATTTACAACCTGAAGCTGTCAGTGCACGCGCCTCTCGAGGAAACCGAAGTAGCTCGAATCAATCTGGTCAATCGTTACTGACCAGTAGTCTTGCTTGTCGCGGCTAAGAGTTTTCTGCCATGTAGATTTTGGCGTACTCCACGTAGTGGGCGGCGTTGTCGGTCTGGCCGGGGCGGGTGGGTTTGAGGTGTTTGGCGGGTACACCGCCCCAGATCTCGTGGGCGCCGACCTTGGTGTTCTGGAGGACGAGGGCACCGGCGGCGACGATGGCACCCTCGCCAATCTCGCAGCCGTCGAGGAGCGTGGCTCCCATGCCTATGAGAGCACCGTCGTGGATGGTGCAGGCGTGGACGGTGACGTTGTGGCCTATGGTCACGTCGCTGCCGATGTGGGTGGGGCCGGTGTCGTGGGTGACGTGGACGCAGGAACCGTCCTGAACGTTGGTGCGGTCGCCGATGGTGATAGGGGCCACGTCGCCGCGCACCACGGCGTTGAACCACACAGAGCAGTTGTCACCCATGGTGACATCGCCCACGATAGTTGCGTTTTCGCTGAAATAGCAGTCGCGGCCCCAGCGGGGCGACATGCCTTTGTAAGATTTGATTAATGCCATTTTTAATTATTTTATTTTCCACTGGCCATCGGGCGAGCAGACCATGGGGACAACGATTTCCTCTTGCGAGCCGTTGCCGTAGTTGAGGAGCATGAACACCTGCATGATGTTCATCGTGGTGTCCATCTGCGCCCTTATGGCGGTTGCCTGCCTGATGCCCCTGTGCATGTGTTCCTCGGAGTCGATGTATTGCCGGTAGATGCCTATCATCTGCTGCCGGTAGTCCTCGGGCAGACTGTCCATGCCTTGTCGAAAGGCCAGAAAACCGTCGTAGTCGCCTGAGAGCAGACGGTCGTAGCAGGCCTGGGCCACGGCCATGGCCTCGGCTTGTGCCACCTCCTCGGGGGAGAGACTGCTGGAACAAGAAGATATTGTTGCGACAAAGCCGCAACCTACACATAACGCTGCAAGTTTATGCCTGACAATCTTAATTGACATCATCTCTAAGTTTCAATGTTCAATCATTTCTGCCTGACGAACACGTTGATTGGCGAGCCAGTGAGCGTCCAGTTCTCACGTATCTTGTTTTCCAAGAAGCGCTTATATGGTTCCTTGACATACTGCGGCAGGTTGGCGTAGAAGATGAACGTCGGAATCTGCGTGTCGGGCACCTGGCTGACGTATTTTATCTTCACGTACTTGCCCTTGATCGATGGCGGCGGCGTGGCCTCGATGATGGGCAGCATCACCTCGTTGAGCTTCGTGGTGCCTATGCGCGCCTTGCGGTTCAGGTAGACCTGCTTCGCCGTCTCGAGCACCTTGAAGATGCGCTGCTTCGTAAGTGCCGAGGTGAAGATGATGGGGAAGTCGCGGAACGGGGCCATGCGCTCGCGGATGGCGTTCTCGAAGGTGGCGATGGCCACCTGGCTCTTGTCCTCCACGAGGTCCCACTTGTTCACGGCTACTACGAGGCTCTTGTTGTTCTTCTGAATGAGCTGGAAGATGTTCATGTCCTGCGCCTCGATGCCTCGTGTGGCATCAATCATCAGTATGCAGACGTCGCTGTTCTCGATGGCACGGATGGAGCGCATGACGCTGTAGAACTCCAGGTCCTCGGTCACCTTGTTCTTGCGGCGTATGCCGGCGGTGTCGACGAGGTAGAAGTCGAATCCGAACTTGTCGTAGCGGGTGTAGATGCTGTCGCGTGTCGTTCCGGCTATCTCGGTGACTATGTTGCGGTCTTCGCCGATGAAGGCGTTGATGATGCTCGACTTGCCCGCGTTTGGCCTTCCCACGACGGCGAAGCGCGGTATGCCCTCCTCCAGTCCGTCGTCTTTCTTCTCGGGCAGCATCTCCATGATCTTGTCAAGTAGGTCGCCGGTGCCGCTGCCCGTGGCTGCGCTGACGCACCAAGGGTCGCCGAGGCCCAGCTTGTAGAAGTCGTACTGCCCGTAGAGGTCTTTGCCGTCGTCGGCCTTGTTGAGCACGAGTATCACGGTAGGAGAGTTGAGTGTTGAGTGTTGAGTGTTGAGAGACTTTACTTTTTCGGCAGAAGAGGTAACGTCTCTAAACTCTGAACTCTTAACACTAAACTTTCTGAGTATTTGGGCCACGTCCATGTCGAGGTCGGTGACACCGTTCTTGATGTCGCAGAGGAAGAGCACCAGGTCGGCCTCCTCGGTGGCGATGACCACTTGCTTTCGTATTTCCTCCTCGAAGATGTCGTCGCTGTTTACCACCCATCCGCCGGTGTCGACGACGGAGAACTCGCGGCCGCACCATTCGCACTTGCCATACTGGCGGTCGCGTGTGGTGCCGGCCTGGTCGCTGACAATGGCCTGGCGGCTGTTCGTCAGTCGGTTGAAAAGTGTGGACTTACCCACATTGGGCCGCCCCACTATGGCTACTAAGTTTCCCATATATTATTGTGTATTTGTTTGTTCGACTGCAAAATTACACAAAATCGGGCAGACCGCCAAGCGATTCGCCGATTTTTTCATTCCTTAGTGTCAAAATCGCCTCCGACATGCCAAATAGTTCGCCCGGCGCGAACTGTTTGACGTCCCGGAGGCCCTTCAGAGCCATCCCTGACCCATCTGTCATTCCGCTCTGAGCGAATAAGTTTTGTTAAAAAATCTCACTTTTAGCAAAGGAAAACGGCAGTTATTGATTTTATTCGTAACTTTGCACCCACGATGGACAAAAACCTGTACATCATCAGTGGCTGTAACGGTGCCGGGAAGACCACGGCATCGTACACGGTGTTGCCCGAAATCCTCAACTGCAAGGAGTTTGTCAATGCCGATGAGATAGCCCATGGCCTGTCGCCGTTCAACCCCACAAGCGTGGCCATCGAGGCGGGAAGGCTGATGCTTCAGCGCATTGAGGAGCTTTTAGGCAAACAGGAGACTTTTTCCATTGAGACAACACTGGCCACAAGGACATACCTTAACCTTGTGCGCCGCGCAAAGGCTTGCGGCTATCGCGTGAGCCTTCTTTTTTTCTGGCTGCGCACACCCGAGCTGGCTATTCAGCGCGTGGCAGAGAGGGTGCAGGGAGGAGGCCACGACATACCCATAGAGATTGTGACACGCAGGTATGTCTCGGGTATCACCAACCTGTTCCGACTGTTTATGAAAGAGGTCGACTACTGGGCCATCTACGACAACACCATGCGCCACAGGCAGAAAATTGCCTCTGGGCGACTGGGCAAGGAAACCGATGTTTTTGATGAAGAACTATATAGCAATATAAGAAAATATGTCAGATAAAGAATATTTTGAATTCTCCATGAAACTGGACTACGGCCTGCGCTTGGCCGAGCAACGCATGCTTGAGGAAAAGGCCCTAAGAGGCCAGGATCTCATAGTGTGTGACGCCAACAACAACATCCAGCGCATCCCCGCACGTCAGATTGTGGAGGCATACGCCTATTGAAACTAAGTCCAAGTTCGTGGGATATTCAAAGCTTGGGAGTGCCGACGTTCTCGTCGGCAAATTCCTGCTTCCCTGTATGCGCGTCAATTAATCGCAAATAGGATTTTATGGGAATATTTATCAACAAGGGGAACCTTGATTTCAGGGAAGCCCTCAACAGTGAATACGTTGACAAGACTGGGCTTATCGGCGTGGTGAACACCACCCTGTTCACCCGCCAGAAGTTCAGTTGCGTGACGCGCTGCCGCCGCTTCGGCAAGTCGATGGCGGCACAGATGCTTGCCGCATACTATGACTACTCGTGCGACTCGCGCAGTCTTTTCGCGGGATTGGAGATAGAGCGGGAGCCATCGTTCGAGAAGCATCTGAACAAGTATCCTGTGCTTTACATCGATATGACCGACTTCATTTCGCGGTTCAAGGGTGATGACAGCATCGTCAGCCATATAGACCGTGAGGTGCAGGCCGAGGTGCAGACGGCTTTCCCGGACATTCCTGGCGAAGATGGCGACGACTTGATGGCATTGCTGACGCGTATTGTACTGCATACCAACACCCCCTTCTTCTTCATTATCGACGAGTGGGATGCCATCTGCCGTGAGTTCCCTTCTGGTTCGAAGGGCATGGACAGCTATGTGAACTGGTTGCGCCGTATGTTCAAGAGCGTGACCGCCAACATGGCCTTCGCCGGGGTTTATTTGACAGGCATACTGCCCATCAAGAAGTATGACACGCAGTCGGCACTTAACAATTTCTGGGAATACTCCATGGTGGAGCCTATGAACATGGCTCGTTTCTTCGGTTTCAACAAGGACGAAGTGCGTATGTTGGCAGAAAAGTACCAGATGAATTTCACCGAGTTGGAGGCATGGTACGACGGATATCAGATAGGCGACGAGAAGTCAATCTTCAATCCCAACTCAGTGATGATGGCTATCAATAGTCGCCGCTGCCGCAGTTTCTGGTCTGGCACTTCATCTTTCAATATTGTGTCAGGTTATATAGACATGAATTTCGAGGGTCTGAAGGACGACATTGTCAGTATGCTGGCTGGTGAACGCTGCGGGGTAGACCCCACGGGGTTCCAGAACGACCTGAAGGAGGTGCACAGCCGCGACGACGTGCTGACGGTGCTCATACACCTGGGCTACCTCAGCTACGACTGGCGCGAGAACGAGTGTTACATCCCCAACTATGAGGTGGCGGGCGAGATGGTGAACGCCGTGAAGGCCGTAAAGTGGCACGTGGCCCCGGCAATGAGGCTGCCGTGACCCGCGCCTTGGAGGCCGCCCACAGCGACGATACGAGCATATTGAACTATAACGACGAGAACTCCTTGGCCTGTGTCATTAGCATAGCTTATTACTATGCCAAGAACGACTATCACGTTCACCGTGAATATGCCACGGGCAAAGGGTTCGCCGACTTGGTGATGATACCGCGCAACGGCATCAACAAGCCCGCCCTCATCGTTGAGCTGAAGAAGGACAAGGATGCCGAGGCGGGAATAGACCAGATAAAGAGACGGAACTACCCGCAGAAGGTGGCCGAGTACACCGGCGACATACTTCTCGTCGCCATCAACTATGACACGGAGACAAAGCAGCACACATGCCACATTGAGCAATGGGCGAAATAATGCCCTTTGCCATAGTGGATTGGGATTCGAGGTATTTGAGCAATCCTAAGTAGGACAGGTGTCACGACTTGCGGTGCATCATCTCGGCCATGTAGTGGCGAAGCTGCTCCTTGCGCCCTTCAGGCACAGCCACGTTTGAGAGGAGATTGTCGGCCTGGTTGAAATAGGAGTTTATCTTTTGCTCGCAGAGTGCGCGTATCCCTATCTCGTCGTACAGGCGGGTGACGGCATTTATCTTTTCACGCCGTGATGCCGGCGATGGCACGAAGCCTCCGACGGTGTCCTCGTCAACAGGCGAGATCCAGCGCATGAGTTCTTCGTGCTGCTGTGGGTTGGCGCGGTTTATGGCGTTTATGAGCATGTATGTCTTCTTGTTGCACATAATGTCGCCTCCGATGGCCTTGCCGAATACCTTCGGGTCGCCGTAGACGTCGAGCAGATCGTCCTGTAGCTGGAAGGCGAGGCCGAGTTTCTCGCCGACGCTGTAGAGCAGGTCGGCATCGGTGGGCGAGGCGTCGCCGAGGATGGCTCCAATCTTCAGCGCACAGGCCAGCAGGACGCTGGTTTTCAGGCGTATCATCTCAATGTATTCGTCTTCGGTGACGTCGAGGCGGGTCTCGAAGTCCATGTCGTACTGCTGTCCCTCGCCAATTTCGAGGGCCGTCTCGGTAAAGAGGTTCATGACGGGTGCGAGGTAGGCTGTCGGCACCTGCTGCATGCGCTGGTAGGCAAGCACAAGCATGGAGTCGCCTGAGAGGATGGCGGTGTTGGCATTCCATTTCTTGTGCACCGTCTCATGTCCGCGGCGCAGGTCGGCCTGGTCCATGAGGTCGTCGTGGAGCAGGGTGTAGTTGTGGTAAGTCTCCAGTCCTATGGCGGGCATGATGATGTCCTCGGGGTTTTCCTTGAAGAGGTTGTAGCCTAAGAGCATGAGCACAGGGCGTATGCGCTTGCCTCCGATGGACAGTACGTATTTCACTGGTTCGTAGAGCGAGGCGGGCTTGCGGTCGTAGGTCAGGGTGGCAAGCGTCTCGTTGATTGTGGAAAGGATTTGGTCTGAAGTGTACATAGTATTTAGGGTTTTTATTGGTTTGGTCTTTTTGGGGGTTATGGGTCTTATAGGTCTTATAGGTCTTATGGGACTTATGAGTCTTATGAGTCTTATGGGTCTTATGGGTCTTATGGGACTTATGGGGCATTATAGTCGGAATACCACTGGGATGCACACTTTTGTGCGGCATGGCTGTCCGTCCTGTATGCCGGCCGTCCAGCGGGGCATCATGCGCAGTACGCGCACCACTTCGCGGTCGAGTAATGGTGTATGCGACGAGGTGACGATGTGGACGTTGGTTATGGAGCCGTCTTTGTTGACTATGAACTCGGCCACCACTTTCCCCTGCTGCTTGTTCTCCTGTGCTGTGGGCGGGTATTTCAGGTTTCTGGTGAGCCATTTCATCATCTCTACCGGGCCGCCGGGGAACTGCGGGAGGTCTTCTACCACGCGGAAGCTCACAGCCTCTTCGTCGTCGGGTGGCGGCGGGAGCATCTCTTCCTCCTCGTCAAGCGGCTGCAGGTCGCCGTCGGGTTCTGTCTCTATCGTCGGCTCTTCCTGCTGTTGCTCTGTGTCTGGCTCCTCGTCGGCCACAACGAGCCGCGTGGTGGGCTTCGGTTCAGCCTTCGGCAATAGTGCCAGCTCGTTCTCAGGCCGTAACAGGGGTGAGAGTTCGGGGTCGTTGGCCAGCATGTCGAGCAGATCTGGGTCGTCGAGAGGATCGTCGGGGGTGACGGTGTATTCCAGGGCGACGAAAGCGGCGGCGAGGGCCAGGATGAGTCCCAGGAGGAAGCGCTGGTGATACTGGCGCTCCAAGTCGGCGTGTTTTGACTTCTTGGTTTCTAACATTTTTCTGGGGCTTCTGGGACTATTGGGGCTGTGTGATTATTGTTTCATGATCTTGCGGACTGTTCCGTCGCTCATGCGGACGATGTTTAGTCCGCGCTGCTGCTGTTGCAGTTTGCGGCCGCCTTGGTCGTAGATGGCAATGGGGGCATCCGACGGAGAGGCGACGGGATCGTCGATGGCCGATGGCTCGCGGTTGCTGATGACGACGGTGCCTCTGTAGAGCAGACCGCCGATGGCAATGCCGCCATAATCGGTGCTGAACTCGGCGCCGTAAGGCTCGGTGATGTACAGTCCGGACTGTAGCTGCAGCTGGTCAAGGCCGCTGACAGTTCCCCGATCGTAGCCTCTTAGGGTGAGCTTTGTCTGAGTGTCGTAGACCATCAGTTTCTCGTTCCGTTTTGCTCCTTGTATGGCGTATGTCCCTCCTGTGAGATTCAGCTGAGGCCCGCGTATGCCGCAGTTGCTTCCGAAAAGCCATAGGGCGATGCCCTCGGTTGATGTGCCGTTGAGTGTGCCCGAACCGATGATGCTGAAATTACGCTCGGAGTAGATGACGTGGTTGCGCACACGTATGTTGTTGTCGCCGACGATGTTTATTGTCAGCCCCTCGATTTCGCGATTGTCTATTCCTCCGCCTATCAGGCCAGTGGTGTCGTTGAACGAGACGTTGCGCAGCGTCAGCAGCGAGCGGTCGGGCTCGTATGTGAACTGTCCGCTCTTGTCAACATCTGAGTAGTTGGCATTGGTGACGGCGTCTTCGCCAATGTACATTCCGAAGCTTTTGGGCTTTGCTATAATCACTTGCCCTTTGTACACCTCTCCCTGCCTGTCAGCTATGCCATAGCCGTTGTTGAAGAGCTTTGACGTGCCCCAGTTAGGTTCCACTATACGTATGTTGCCGCTTGTCTTTATAGATGTCAGCTGGTCCATGGAGGGATTTCCTTCCGAGCCTTTGCACGTGATGCTGGCGTTCCCTTCCACGGTTATACTTTCGTCGTTCTTGCCCAAGCTGTTTCCTGATATCGCCCCCTGGCCTGTCACGGTGATGTTGTCGGTGAAGGTAATTCCCGCCCTTGTGCCCACGAGCATGGTGAAGTACCGGGCAGTGGCTTCGATTGTGCCGTTGCCTCGGAATGTGTTGTCCACCCTTCCTGTCTTTTTGGGGTTGTTCACCTTGAAGAATGCGGCTGCCGTGGTGTTGAACTTGCAGTCGCCGTTGACTACTATCTGCAGCCCGTCGCACTCGCTTTCGATAATGTTTGTCTCGGCATCGGTGGTGAGCGAGAAGTTGTCGAGTGTGAGCGTCTTGTTGGCCTCGTTGAAATTCATGAACTGCGTGGTGCTGATGTAGGGCGAGCCTACGCCCTGCGTGTTGCAGTTGTCAATCTCCACGCCCATGATTCTCACTCCGTAGCGCTGTGTCACCTGGCGGAAGGTTACCTCCTCGGTCACCTCGCGGCCGCCGTTTTGCCTGATGCACTTTGCCTCAGGGTCGAAATAGCAGCAGACGGGTGAGAAGAAATTCATGCCGTTGAGCGTCAGATTCGGAGTGCTGATGCTCTTGTATCCTCCGTAGAAAGTGTGTGTGGTTGCTGTCTGTCTGTCAGAAGCCGTCAGCGTCAGTCCTCCTCCCACGGTGTCGATGAAGCCGTATGTTGTGCCCTTGGCGTTGAGCATGGCGCAGGCCACGGTGAACATGTCTTTTGAAGCGGTATAGATAGCCGATTCTCCCGTTGCCTCGATGCTTAGTGTGCCTGGGCCGGTGAGTGTGCCGCCGGACATTGCGACGATGCCGCTATCGTGCACGATGCTGTTCGCGCCGCTGACATGGATGGTGAAGCCTGGTTCGTTGATGTAGATGGCGCCAGATTGGTTGTAGCCTTGGTATGGGACTTTGTGTATTGCTATGTCGCTCAGCGATAGTGTCTTCGTCGCGGCATTGTAGCTGATGCTTCCCGTGCCTGTCAGTCCGTCGATGGCAATGTCGGCACAGTTCAAGTTGTTCAGGTTGTGTCCCAGGATTGCGATGGGGTAGATGGTCGTGGGCACGTCGATGCGCACCTCTCGGGCTGTAGTGCCGTCGTTACGGTCGAAACTGCCAGTGGCATGTCGCCAGGCGGCCCCGTTGGCACAGTCGACATTTCCCATGGCGCAGCCCGCGAAGGCGGCGACAGCCCTGAACGAGCCGACCGCCGATGATGAGTACACTCTCACGCGGGCGTTGTCGATGGCTAAGTAGGAGTTCATCCCGTCGCCGTAAATGCCCTGTGTGGCGGCGTCCACCTCCACAACAAGTCCGCTGAGCGTCAGTGTGTAGCCGTAGTTGGGGTCTCCGCCCTGGTAGATGCCGCCCGCGTTGCCTTTCACAATCAGCTGCCCGCCGGCATTTCCTGCGCCGATAATGCTGGTGCTGGTGTGCAGGCTGAAGACATTGCTGCCAGTGGTGTTGATGGTATTGGGGCCAATGACGGCGATTGTCATACGCCCGACGTTCTCGTTGCGTATGGCCGGGCAGCCAGTAGTCCTCACCACGCTACTGTCAAGGGTGAGTACATGGCTCCGTCCGTCGTACTTTATCCTGCCTTTCATCAGTCCGGTGCTGGAATGGGCGATGGTCTGAACAGTGTCCGTTCGCTGCACATCGACGATGTAGCGGCCTAAGTACAGGCTTCCCTGAATGAGTACTTGCTGGGCTTTCTTGATGCTGTTGGGCAGATGGAGGCTCATTGATTTTGTGTCGTAAGCCTCGCCGCCAGTGGCGATGACCGACCTGAACGTGAGTCCCTTTAACGACTCTATGCACGAGCGCAGCGTGTCCTTAGTCTGTGCTGTCACCTCAGCGGTGACAATGTCGAGCGAGCTGTTGCTGTCGCCCTTGACGGCCCACCCTTCGCTGGCCATTTTCACGTAGCAGTCGCTGATGCGCAAGGCGCTGCCGCCAATGACGCGCAGGGCGGCATAGTCGGCTATGGAGTCTTTCTTGTTCTTCTTGCTGACGTTTACGCAGAGCTGCCCTTCATGGCTTGTGCTCCTGATGAATGTCTGGCGTTCCAACAGCAGAGCGTCGGCAGCGGTGGTGAAGATGCTGTCGGTGCCCTCCACAAGGATGGTCAGACCGTCGATGCCCTCATTGTGGATGGCGCAGACGGTGTCGCGGATGACAGCGTTGCTAAGCGTAAGCGTCTTCGTCGTGGGGTCGTATTTTATCTTGCCGTCGGCGGTGACATTGAATGTGGAACTTCCGCCCGACACTTGCCTACCCCCAACGTAGAGGGCATAGTCGTCGGCGTGCACAGACAATGACAGCAAAGAGGTGACAAAGGACAATAATAACAGTCTTATGTAATTCATTGATTCGGAATCGCTAAATAACAATGTGCAAAGATACAAAGATTTGCGACAACGCACATTCCTTTCCGCCTTAAACTTTGTTAAGAACCTGTGTGGCTGTGTCTTTTGTGCGATGTGGATGCGGGAAAAAGGCACTTCTGCGATGAAAAGACAATCGGCAAACACCGCTGGTGTTTGCCGATTGTCTGCATGTGAAAGATGGTGGCGCAGGGGGCTGCATATTAATGCAGCAACTGGGCTATCTGTGCGTCGACATTCTCGATTTTCTCGGTGGGTTCGAAGCGTGCCACCACATTGCCTTTCTTGTCGATGAGGAACTTGGTGAAATTCCACTTGATGTCGTTCTTTTGCTTGTAGTCGGGGTCGTCCTTCGAGAGCATGTCGTCGAGGATATGGGCGATGGGATGGTTCATGTCCCAGCCTGCGAATCCCTTCTGCTCCTCAAGGAACTTGAAAAGGGGCTCGGCGTCGGGGCCGTTCACCTTCACCTTCTTGAAGCGCGGGAAGTCGGTGCCGAAGTTCAGCTTGCAGAACTCGTGTATCGACTCGTCGGTGCCAGGAGCCTGCTGTCCGAACTGGTTGCAGGGGAAGTCGAGGATGACGAATCCATCGGCGCGGTATTTCTCGTAGAGCTTTTCCAGCTCTTCGTACTGGGGTGTGAACCCGCACTTTGTAGCAGTGTTTACTATGAGTAACACCTCGTTGGCATACTCTTTTAGCGACACGTCCTTACCTTTTCTGTCCTTGACAGTGAAATCATAAACTGTTTTCATATTCTTATTTATTGTTTATAGGGAGTTATCAGGAGTTAATAGGAGTTATCGGGATTTATTGGGACAGTCCCCATGCTTTCTTTACGTTCTCTATGGGCAGCTGCTCTATGCGCTTCTCCGTGTCGTCGGGCAGGTTGCAGAAGAAATCGATGCCGGTGAGTTGTTCCAGTTCGCTGATGTTCACAGCATAGTCGGCGAGTGGAAGTTTCTTGTCGTAGCTGCCCTTATGCTCCATCCAGAAGCCTATAGCCTTGTAGCCTTGCGAATTCTTAAGAAGAAGGGCGACGAAGAAGTATTTCGGAACGAGCATTTCACCCTTCAACTTGTCGGGGAACACTTGGTCGTCTTCTATTGTTCCCCCTTTCACTACGTAAAGCGTCTCTGTTGATTGGGAGTTGGCCCATGAACGTACCTGGGTTTCCAGCCTGTACCAGGGACTCCAGTCGTTTTTGTATTTCTCGTTTCCACTGAGGCTGCCGTTGAAAGCCTTGTACTGTGGCTGCATGTTTGTAAGGAAGAATGTCTGGTAGTTGGCTTCTTCCGAGTATAGACGGTCGGCCGACGGACAGATGTGCCCATGGTCGTAGCCGCTGTTCCTGATACAGTCCTGGCTGAGATAGAGGTTGTTTGGCAGTAGCGGGTCGTGTGGGTACTGGTTGTTGTTCGACGAATAGCGGCTTGTGTTCTGTTGCAGCGTCTTGCTGTCCAACTGGTAGCACGACCACCGTTGCGCTTTCTTCTCAGTGTCCCATTCCACGGAGTAGTTTATTCCGTATTGGTCATTGGTGTAGTGAATGAGCACCTTTCCTCCCTTCACCTTGGGGAACTCCAGTCTGGCAAGCGACGGTTCCTGTGAAGTGTCGTTGCGGTTGGTGTTGTCGCTTGTGTCGTTGTTGTCGCTTCCTTTCTGTCCGTCGTCGGTGTCGGAGCAAGCCGCAACAAAAAACGCCGTCAGCATTGCCAGCAGATATGACAAGAATATTTGGCAACATGACTTCGTGGTGGTGGGGTGGAGTCTCATTGTGTTGTGTTGGTTTTTGTTAAGGCCTGGCTCAATGAAACGGAAAAAGGTGCGTACACGGTATATGCAACTACCCTGTACACCCCTTTTTTGCTTCATCAAGTTCTCCTCTTGGTATGTGGTTACTTCTTAGCAGCCTTACCGTAGCGGCTCATGAACTTGTCGACACGTCCTGCGGTGTCCACGAGCTTGCTCTTGCCAGTGTAGAACGGGTGCGAGCTGCTGGAGATTTCAACTTTGATCACTGGGTAGGTCTCACCTTCGAATTCCACTGTGTCGTTGCTCTTTGCTGTGGACTTCGTAAGGAACATATCGCCGTTGGACATGTCACGGAACACGACGGGGCGATAGTTTTCGGGATGAATTCCTTTTTTCATTTTTTTTGTTTCTTTTTGCCCCCTAAGTCTGGGGGTGAGGTCTGGACAATCTCTTGTCCTTTCCCTTGCTAATTGTTAATAATGTTAATAATCTATATATTTCTTCTTGAATGCCGGAGCCTTTCAAGGCCCCTAACCCCCTGTCTTAGGGGCCTAATCGGGTGCAAAGGTACGAACTTTTTTTTATTCGCACAAATTTTTCTTTTATTCGCATAAAATTTTCACTTTTATTATGCTTTTCCCCTGACCGATTCTGTCGTTTCAGTCTTTGAACTGCAGTTCGAGCTGTGTGTCGCCCAGAAGATTGTATGACATGCGGTGATATGGTGTCGTTCCGTACTGGCGTATTGCCTCGCGGTGTTTCTTGGTGGGATAGCCTTTGTTGTGCTTCCAGTCGTAGTTGGGGAACTTCTCGGCCAGTCCGTTCATGTAGTCGTCGCGGTAAGTCTTTGCCAGGATTGATGCGGCTGCTATTGAGAGGTATTTCCCGTCGCCTTTGACGATGGTGGTATGTGGAAGTGGGCGTTGAGGTTGCGGCTGGGCCGCAGCATACGGGACGTTGGGGCGTTGAGGTTGCGACTGAGTCGCAACATACGGGACGCTGGGGGCAGGATTTGGGGGGTAATATGGCTTGAACCTGTTTCCGTCGACGATGATGGCTTCGGGTCTCACCTTTAGTGCGTCGAGTGCACGGTGCATAGCGAGAATAGATGCGTTGAGTATGTTTATTCGGTCTATCTCTTCGGGTGTCACCACTCCTACGGCCCATGCCACGGCGTCGCGCTCAATCTGCAGTCTCAGTTCGTATCGCCTGCGCTCTGTCAGCTGTTTGGAGTCGTTGAGCAGTGGGTTCTCATAGTCGGGCGGAAGTATTACTGCCGCTGCATAGACACTCCCTGCCAAGCATCCGCGTCCCGCCTCGTCACATCCGGCCTCCACAAGGTTGTCGTAGTAATGGTTCAGCAGCATGGAGACAATAAACGTTAAGCAATAAACAATAAACGTCAGGAAATAAACGATAGGCTAAACAATAATCGTTAGACACTTACCTCGGCCTTGATGTGTGGCCATGGGTCGTAGTTCTCCAGCTTGAAATCGTCGTAGCTGAACGAGAATATGTCTTTCACCTCAGGGTTTATCCGCATGGTGGGCAGTTGGCGCGGTTCACGCGTCAGTTGCAGCCGTGCCTGTTCGAGGTGGTTGAGGTATAGGTGTGTGTCTCCGGTGGTGTGGATGAACTCGCCCGGTTCCATGTCGCACACCTGGGCCATCATCATGCAGAGCAGGGCGTAGGATGCGATGTTGAAAGGTACTCCGAGGAAAGTGTCGGCAGAGCGTTGGTAGAGGAGCAGCGACAGCCGTGGACGAGACGGGGTGTCGGCGGGAGAACCGCCGACCGCGTCCACGGATGCAAGCCCAGCTGCGGCGGGTTGTGGCGGCGTGACATAGAACTGGAACATGGTGTGGCATGGGGGGAGGGCCATCTGCGAGACCTCGGCGACGTTCCATGCCGAAACAATGATGCGCCGTGAGTCGGGGGTATGGCGCAACTGGTCCACCACCATGCTTATCTGGTCGATGGCCCCGCCGTCGTAGTCGGGCCATGAGCGCCACTGGTGCCCGTAGACAGGCCCCAGCTCTCCGTTCTCGTCGGCCCATTCGTTCCATATCCTCACGCCGTGCTCCTGCAGGTATCTCACGTTGGTATTGCCTTGCAGGAACCACAGCAGCTCGTAGATTATCGATTTGAGGTGCAGCTTCTTTGTCGTTAACAGTGGGAAACCCTGTTTCAGGTTGAAGCGCATCTGGTGTCCGAAAACGCTTTTTGTCCCTGTTCCTGTGCGGTCGCTCTTGACGGCTCCTTCGCGCAGTATACGGTCGAGAAGTTCGAGGTATTGTTTCATTGGTATTGTTGGGCAGAGAGCGGGTCTCGACGGGCGAACCGTCGGGCGCGGGTGCCGGGGGTGTTTTTTGTCAGTTGGCCATGTCGGAGATGAACTTTATTCTCACAAGTCGTATCTCAGCTTCGGGAATGTCGGCTGAGAACTCCTCGTATGCGGCCTCAAGGTCGTCGGTCTCCTGTTCGCGGAAGAACTCGTAGATGTCGCTGATGTCGTCGGGGTCCATTATCTCGTCGAGGAAATAGTCGATGTTGATTTTGTTTCCGCTGTAGAGCACAATGCCCTCCAGTTCGTCGAGCAGTTCGTCGAAGTCTATTCCCAATGCGTTGGCGATGTCGTCGAGTGCTATGCGGCGGTCGATGTTCTGCAGGATCTTCAGCTTGCGCATCGAGTCCTTGGCCTTTGTGCGTATGCGCATGTCGGTCTGCCTCTCGATGTCGTTCTCCTCGCAGTATTTCTTTATCAGGTTGACAAACTCCTTGGCGTATGGCTGTCGCGTCTTCCCGTCGCCCACGCCCTGGATGCTCTTCAGCTCCTCGGTTGTCACGGGGTAATAGGTTGCCATCTGCTCGATGGACACGTCCTGGAATATGACGTAAGGCGGGCGGTCGAGCTTGCGCGACCATTTGCGGCGCAGGTCGAGTAGCATCGCCGAGAGTGTGGGGTCGAGGGCGCTGGTGCCTATCTCGTTTCCGGGCACGTCGTCCTCGTCTCCAAACTCATGGTCTTCGGCCACCATGAACGGCGTGGGGTTCTTTATGAACCGCTTGCCTGAGGCGGTGACTTTCAGCAGTCCGTAGTTCTCCACCTCTTTCTTCAGGTATCCGGCGATGAGAGCCTGGCGGATTACTGGGTTCCATATCTTCGGGTTGTCGTCCTCGCCCGAACCGAACTCGTCAAGCTCATGATGCTTGTGTGCCAGTACCTCGTCGGTCTCGCGGCCAGTGATGAAGTCGATGACGTAGTCGCTGCGGAAATTCTCCTTTATGGCAAGTATAGCCTTCAGCGCTGTGACCAACTGCTTGCTGGCCTCCACCTTTTCGCTTGGGTGCAGACAGTTGTCGCAGTTCTCGCAGTTGTCCTTCGGATATTCCTCGCCGAAATAGTGCAGTAGCATCTTTCTACGGCAGAGGCTCGTCTCGGCGTATGCCGCCGTCTCCTGCAGCAGTTGACGGCCTATGTCCTGCTCGGCCACTGGTTTCCCCTCCATGAACTTGTCGAGTTTCTGCAGGTCCTTGTAGCTGTAGAAGGCCAGGCAGATGCCCTCGCCGCCGTCGCGTCCGGCGCGTCCTGTCTCCTGATAGTAGCCTTCGAGGCTCTTCGGAATGTCGTAGTGTATGACGAAGCGCACGTCGGGCTTGTCGATGCCCATGCCGAAGGCGATGGTGGCCACGATGACGTCGATGCGCTCCATGATGAAGTCGTCCTGTGTCTCCGACCGCTTGTTCGTTTCAAGTCCGGCGTGGTATGCGGCGGCCTTGATGTCGTTAGCGCGGAGCACCTCGGCCAGGTCTTCCACCTTCTTTCGCGAGAGGCAGTAGATGATGCCGCTCTTGCCCTCGTGCTGCTTTATGAAGCGCACGATGTCCTTGTCGATCTCGCGTGTCTTGGGCCTCACCTCATAGTAGAGGTTGGGGCGGTTGAACGACGACTTGAACTCCTTCGCGTCGGTGATGCCCAGGTTCTTCTTTATGTCCGTGCGCACCTTGTCGGTGGCCGTGGCTGTGAGCGCTATGACGGGTGCCTCGCCAATCTCGTTGATGATGGGCCTGATGCGGCGGTACTCCGGGCGGAAGTCGTGTCCCCACTCTGAGATGCAATGTGCCTCGTCGATGGCGTAGAACGAGATCTTCACCGACTTGAGGAACTCCACGTTCTCGTCTTTCGTGAGCGACTCCGGGGCTACGTAGAGCAGTTTCGTGCGTCCCTCCACAATGTCTTTCTTCACTTGGTCTATGGCCGTCTTGTTGAGCGACGAGTTGAGGAAGTGTGCCGTCCCTTCCTGCTCACTGAGGTTTGAGATGAAGTCCACCTGGTTCTTCATCAATGCTATGAGCGGCGAGATGACTATTGCCACGCCGTCCATGAGCAGCGATGGCAGCTGGTAGCAGAGGCTCTTGCCTCCGCCTGTAGGCATGAGCACGAAGGTGTTCTGCCCTTCGAGCACGCTCTGTATGATTGCCTCCTGGTCGCCCTTGAAGGTGTCGAAGCCGAAATAGCGTTTCAGCGCTTCTGTAAGGTTCTTTCTCTTTGCCATATTCTTAGCCCACTATGTTAAGGGTTAGGGTCTGAACGACCATATTTATAGTTAATACTATTATTTAGTGATGATTAAAAATAACTTGGTACGATTTTGTGTGCTCGACCACGCCCCGCTCGACCACGCCCCGAAGGGGCAAGGAGCAGTCAGCCCAGGGCAGCGCCCTGGGTAGGAATGAGTACGCAGCCCTCGCCCTGTAGGGGCAAAAGAATGAGTAGGAGGCGTCGCCTCCGTCCAAGGCTTTTGCCCTCATTCCCGAGCAAAGCTCGCCTACCCGTAGCCTTTCAGGGGCTGACTGCTTGCTGGCCTTTCAGGCCGTTCTGCGGTAACATACGATAATCAGCTATTTGTACCAACTTTTTTTTTACTTGTATTTATCCATATTCCATTCGTCATTCCAAATGTGACTTTGCAAGCTGTTCCTCTACATATTCTGCTGTGACCTCAAACTTGTCGACCTTTTTCGACGGCACCTCGAACATGGCGTCCATCATCACGCTTTCCACGATGGAGCGCAGTCCGCGGGCACCGAGCTTGTATTCCACGGCCTTGTCGACAAGAGCCTTCTTCGCCTCGGGCGTGAACGTCAGCTCAATGCCGTCCATCTGGAACAGCTTCTGGTACTGGCGCACTATCGAGTTCTTCGGCTCCACGAGGATTCTCTCCAGCGCCTCGCGGTCCAGCGGGTTCAGGTAGGTGAGCACCGGCAGACGGCCGATGATTTCGGGAATGAGTCCGAAGCTCTTCAAGTCCTGCGGCGAGACGTATTTCATCAGGTCGTTCTTGTCAATCTTGCGCACGTTCTGCACCGAGTTGTAGCCCACGGTGTGGGTGTTCAGCCGCTGTGCAATCTTGCGCTCAATTCCGTCGAAGGCTCCGCCGCAGATGAACAGTATGTTTCGTGTGTCCACTGAGATATACTCCTGGTCGGGGTGTTTGCGCCCGCCCTTTGGCGGCACGTTCACGTTGGTGCCTTCGAGCAGTTTCAGCAGTCCCTGCTGTACACCCTCGCCTGAGACGTCGCGGGTGATTGACGGGTTGTCGGTCTTGCGTGCAATCTTGTCAATCTCGTCGATGAACACTATTCCCCGCTGCGTAGCCTCAACGTCGAAGTCGGCCACTTGCAGCAGACGTGTGAGAATGCTCTCCACGTCCTCGCCGACATATCCGGCCTCGGTGAACACGGTGGCGTCGACGATGGTGAACGGCACGTCGAGCAGCTTGGCAATGGTGCGGGCTATGAGTGTCTTGCCCGTGCCCGTGCTTCCCACCATAATTATATTACTCTTCTCTATCTCCACTCCGTCCTTGTCGGCAGGCTGTCCCAGCCGCTTGTAGTGGTTATAGACCGACACCGAGATGTAGCGTTTGGCCTCGTCCTGGCCAATGATATACTGGTCGAGGTAAGCCTTTATCTCTGTTGGCTTGGGCACGCTGCGCGAGTTGAACTTCGTCTTGCCCTTATGCCCGGCCTGTTGTTCTGCCATTCCCGACTGCTCCACAATCTGGTAGGCCTGGCGGGCGCAGTCGTCACAGATGAAGCCGTTGATGCCTGTGATGAGCAGCTTCACTTCGCGGTCAGAGCGACCGCAGAAATTACATGTTTTCTTCACTATATCAAATTAGTAATTAGCAATTAGTAATTAGTAATTATGATTAGCTTGCACGCCCGTTCTTGGCAGAAAGACCATGCGCAGCTGTTTGGATTTAACCAATGTAATCATAATTATTCATTACTAATTACTCATTATTATTTTTTTGTCAGCACCTGGTCTATCATGCCGTACTCCTTTGCATCCTCAGCCGTCATCCAGTAGTTGCGGTCTGAGTCGGCCCACACCTTGTCGAAGTCGGTGTGCGAGTGGTTGGCGATGATGGTGTAGAGTTCCTTCTTCAATATCTGTATCTGTTTCACCTCAATCTCCATGTCCGAGGCCTGGCCCTGCACACCGCCGAGCGGCTGGTGAATCATCACGCGGCTGTGGGGAAGTGCCGAGCGCTTGCCCTCCTGTCCGGCCACGAGCAGTACTGCGGCCATCGACGCTGCCATGCCGGTGCAGATGGTGGCCACGTCGCTGGAGATGAACTGCATGGTGTCGTATATTCCCAGTCCGGCATGGACGCTGCCGCCGGGCGAGTTGATGTAGATGCTTATGTCCTTGCCTGAGTCCACGCTGTCGAGGTAGAGCAGCTGCGCCTGAAGGGTGTTGGCGGTGTAGTCGTCAATCTGCGTGCCGAGGAAGATGATGCGGTCCATCATCAGTCGGGAAAAGACATCCATCTGGGTCACGTTCAGCTGACGCTCCTCCAGAATGTATGGGTTAAGATACTGGGCTTGCGCCTTCATCACGTCGTCGAACACCATGCCGTTTATGCCATAGTGCCCTGTTGCATATTTTCTGAAATCGTTCATAATCAGAGGTTTATATATTTCTGTTGTCTATGGGGCACACCTTTTCTTGTGCCTTTCCTTTCGATTTGAGTTACAAAATTAATCAAAAAAGTTGATACGGACGAAACAACGGCACAGTTTTTTCTATAAAAAACCTTAATTAGCCTTTAGCCGCTATTTGGCCGTTTCCGAAAAAATGACTACCTTTGCACCACAAAAGAGAAATAAGAACTGAAAAACCATGACCAACGATTACCAGCTTCGCGTGCTGCCGCCGATTGCCGCCAACGATGCGGCCCTGCGCAGCTATGTGGCCCGTGAGAAGGGCATCGACGAGGCCTCGCTGAAGGCTGTGCGCATCACGAAGCGTTCCATCGACGCCCGCCAGCGCACCATCTACGTGAACCTCACCGTGCGTGTCTATGTTGACGAACTGCCCGCCGAGGGCGACGACTATGAGCGTGTGGTCTACCCCAACGTCTCGCGCCGTCCACAGGTCGTCGTCGTGGGGGCAGGCCCCGGCGGACTCTTCGCCGCCCTGCGCCTCATAGAGCTGGGGCTGAGGCCGGTGGTGCTTGAACGAGGTAAAGACGTGCACGAGCGGAAGAAGGACCTGGCACGCATTTCGCAGACACAGCAGGTGGACTCCGAGAGCAACTACTGCTTCGGCGAGGGTGGGGCGGGGGCCTACAGCGACGGCAAGCTCTACACACGCTCGAAGAAACGCGGCAACACGGAGAAAATACTCCGAGTGCTGTGCCAGCACGGGGCTTCGACCGACATTCTTGCCGACGCACACCCACACATTGGCACCGACAAACTGCCCCAGGTCATTGAGTCCATACGCCGTACTATTATTAATAGTGGTGGAGAGGTGCATTTCCAGACAAAGATGACGGGGCTGGTGATTAACGACGACGAGGTGGTCGGTGTGGAGGCCCAGCAGACAGCCGGCCCCGGACCCTCCACCACCAACTTCTTCGGCCCCGTCATACTGGCCACCGGCCATTCCGCCCGCGATGTCTACCGTTACCTCGCCTCGATTCTCCCCTCCTCGCCTGTGGCCGGGATTGAGGCAAAGGGCATTGCCGTGGGAGTAAGACTGGAGCATCCCGCACAGCTCATCGACGAGATACAGTACCACTGCCACGGTAAGGGCAAGCCCCAGTGTCTGCCCGCTGCCGAATACTCATTCGTCACGCAGGTGGAGGGCCGGGGTGTCTACTCTTTCTGCATGTGTCCCGGCGGTTTCGTCATTCCTGCCGCCACCGGCCCCGAGCAGATAGTGGTCAACGGCATGAGTCCCGCCAGCCGAGGCACACAGTGGAGCAACAGCGGAATGGTGGTCGAAGTGAGGCCCGAAGACCTTGACAGTTCAGAGTTCGCTATGGACTCTGAGCCAAGCACAATGAACTATGCGCTAAAGATGATGGTCTTCCAGGAGCATCTTGAGCGCCAATGCTGGCAGCAGGGCAACTACCGCCAGACGGCACCGGCGCAGCGCATGGCCGACTTCGTCAATGGCCGGTTGGGTGCCAGTCTGCCACGCAGTTCCTACGCTCCGGGACTGGTGACCTCGCCGCTCCATTTCTGGATGCCCAAGCCCATAGTGTCGCGTCTGCAGCAGGCATTCCGCCATTTCGGGCGCCAGGCCCACGGCTTCCTCACCAACGAGGCCGTGATGATTGGCGTGGAGACGCGCACGTCGAGTCCCGTGCGCATAGTGCGCGACCCGCAGACACTATGCCACGTGTGTCTCAGGGGCCTCTACCCCTGTGGCGAGGGCGCCGGCTATGCCGGAGGAATCGTCTCGGCAGCCGTCGACGGCGAGCGTTGTGCGGAGATGTGCGCCCCATATTGTGGCCTTAGACATAAGAATTAAAGGAAATTCGTGGATAAAATTAGTGTCAATTAGAATAATTCGTTTCTAAAACAAACTTTATTTCCTGTTTCCTCTAAAGATTTTGTTTCAACCGCAGGTCGAACTATTTCCGACGGTGTAGGGGCAGGCCCTGTGCCAGCCCGATGCCCGCAAAGGGCAATGTCCGCCACAGTGTGTCACGTGGTTCCGCCATCGTCGTGAATGTGCCCCTGCCGGGGCATCGGGCTGGCACAGGGCCTGCCCCTACATAGTCTGGCGGCTGCTGTCAAATCGGCTCCGAGAGGCCTTCGAGTTCGCGCCGGGCGAACTCCGAGTTCGCACGGCGCGAACTGACAGTTCGCCCGGCGCGAACTTTTTGGGCCTCCCAAGCCCTTTTCCGGACACGCCCAGGCCCTTTTCCCAAACAAGCCCAAGCCCTTTCCCCTACAAGTGGCTGCATTGCCGCCAAAACAGCTCCAATCGTCATTTGTCTTTACGAATCAATACGATTTTGCTACTGACCCCTTCATAATTCAGGCGGCATGACAGCGATGCCGGACATACGGACACAAAAATCCCCCGCAGCGCGAAGGGCGGTGCGAGGGGCGATGTCTGTCTCTACGGAGAAAAGGGAGAACTACTGCCACAGCGGCTCCTGTCGCCAGTTTGTACGGGGGAAGCCCATTGCTTCGAGGTCAACCGTAGGATAGCGCAGCATAATCAGCTTTAGGTCGCCCACGAAAGTTGTCTGCGGGTCGATGGCACGGAGCCAGTAGCATACGGAGCACAACTGGGGGTATGTGGAATCAAGCGGAAAATTGAAATCCGTAAGCCACCTGCCCGGCATCTCTTCGGGCATGGCGGGACGCAGGGGAAAATAACGGTTCCAGACGCGGGCATGATGGGCGCAATAGTTCCGCAACGCGGTCAGGCTCTCCAACCAACTGGCTAGGAAACGGTGGTGGTTCAGCCCGAACTCACGCGCCACGCGATGCTTCAGCTCCGGCTCGTTGAAATTGTTGAACAGCTTCGACAGCACCCCTATAGACACCACCTCCAGCGTCTTCCATACTGGCGGCAGGTCTGGTTCCGTGTACTTGCGGAAATGCTCGCGGATATACCGCTCACGCGAACGCCCCACCTCCTTGCGAATCGCCTCCAGGTTCTTCGTGAAGTATTGGTTGTTCACTGCCCTCGTCTCGTCCATGAACCAGAATGGCCCGTACGTCGGGGCGAAATGCTTGATGACCTTCGAGCGCACTGCCACCTCAATCGTCTGGATTGCACGGAACAACAGCGCCTTCAAGTCATTGTCGAAATGATAGCAGCGCATCACCTCGTCGAAGTGGCTGTTGGGTAGAAACGTATGAGTGCGATGGTCGGCCTCCAAGTGAAACCAATAGTCGGCCAGCCGGAAGTAGCTGATGGCATCCAGTGCCCGCACGGCCTCCGCCTCGTCGTCAATCAAAAGCCCTCGCCCTTTCAGCGTCTCAATCTGCTGTGCGAGAGGCATCGCTTGCTTAGTATATCTCATCGTTCAAACCATTATAGACGAAATTATCCCGCCGGGTAGGCTGTTCTTATGGGAAGCAGGCGGGATTTGTCGGGTGCAAAGGTAGACATAATTTCCGAAACGACCAAATAATTTAGCAAATAATTAACTAATAACAATATTTATAATGCGTTTGGTCTGTTATATGGTGACGCTTTCAGCGTCTTTCAGCCAAACCTTTTGCCCCGTCATTTTCCTTTCCCGCCCCACTTTTTATGTTTTTTTGTAGATTTCCAGTGGCTATGTCGCAGAAAGTTAGTACCTTTGCACGCGAATATAGAACCAACAACAATTATGACACAGAAACTTTACTTCATCATCGCCTTCTTCTGCGCACTCGCAGGGATGACCAACACGGCACAGGCCGAGACCGTGACCAAGACCTACCTCTTCAGCGGCCAGATGGAAAGTGCATACTACAACTTCGAGTGCAATGGCTACTTCTACGAGGAGGGCGTGACGGGCACGCACTACAACAGCTCGCCCGCCTCGTGGAACTACGGCACCACCGGCAGCATCAGCTTCACGCTGGCCGACGGCATCGGCTTCACCTTCGCCAGTTCATCTGACAAAATCTCCGTCCCCTCCTCTGAATACCTCGGCGGGGAGGGCGACGTGACATTCAACATTAGCGGCGGCACGACCTACTATATCTGGCGCGTCGAGGTGTACGACAAAAGCAACCACACGCTTTTCGACGAAATTAACTGGAAGGACAACAACGTGGAGGGCACGAAGACGTTCAGCAAGACCGTCAACGGAGGCACCGATGGCCTTTCCGTCAAGAAGATTGTCATCACCTATTCCCAGCAGGACTACTACCTCATCAGCAGCGGAACGACGACCATCAGCGGCGTGAACAACGAGTATGTCTATACTGCCGGTATGATATGCCCTGAGCCTACGGTGGTCTGCAACGGCGTAACGCTCACTAAGGGGACACACTACACCCTTTCCTACACCAACAATGTTAAGATAGGCACGGCCACCGTCACCGTCACGGGCATTGAGCCGTACCACGGCAGCGTCTCAAAGCATTACACCATCCGTGCTTTACAACTGAGCGACTTCAACCGGCTCGACGACGGCAGCTACGAGATTGCCAGCAAGGCAGATCTTGATCGGCTGTCTGACTACGTCAACTCCGGCAACGACTGTTCGGGCGTCACTTTCCGACAGACCGCAGACATCGCTTACAGCGGAACCCTGACGGGCATTGGCTACTTCAATAAAAGTCCAAATAGCAACGTGTTTGAAAAGAGAGTATTCTGCGGCACCTACGACGGGGGGGAGCCACGTCATCAGCGGTCTCAAAGTTCAAAATAATATAGCGTCTTTTGACGGCACTAATATTACGTGGACAGAGATATATTCTGGTCTTTTTGCCGGCATGGAGAATGCCACTATACGAAATGTATGTCTCGTCAGCCCCAAAATCGTCAACGATGTTTATTTGCCTTCAGCATATATAGACAAAGCTATTGTACGTGGGACTAAAGAAATATTTTTATTTTCGGGCGGTATAGCCGGCTACGCCGCTGGCTGCACCATAGAGAATTGTTTCGTATATAATCCCCAATACAATGAATCGATTGCTTGTGATTATAAAACAAAAGCAACGCGTTATTACCCCATCGTCGGCAAAAGTACTTCCAACACCACGACAACGAACAGCGCACAGGTCTATAAAGCCACGTCGGGCAGCAACATGAGCTTCGCCGAGAACAGCATCGCTTCCACCGACGGCTTCATCTACAGCGGAAGCCGCTACTACAAGGAGAGCGCCGCCGTCGCCCTCCGCTACACCGGTGCCGCCGCTTCTGCCGCCAACACGCTCACCTTCACCGACGGCTCGGGCAACGCGCTCAACCTTAGCGGCAGCGGCAATCCCTACACCCTCACCATGCCTGCCCGCAACATCACCGTCAACGCCGCCCTCGTGGCCAACGAGCTGACACTCGCCAACGCCGCCGACAACTCCTCGGCCATCGCCAACGCCGCCACCGCCTGCGCCAACGGCAAGACCTACAACGTAACTCTCGCCGACCGCACACTCGCCAAGGACGGCTACTGGAACACGCTGTGCCTGCCCTTCCCGCTGACCGCCGACCAGGTGACGGCCCTTCTCGGCACCAACGGCACGCTCTTGGAGATGGATACCGACGGCGACCACAGCGGCCACAAGACCGGCCTCGCCGCCGACGGCACGCTATACCTCTTCTTCAAGAACGCCTCGACCATCGAGGCCGGACAGCCCTACATCATCAAGTGGACCGACGGCGACGACCTCGTCAGCCCCGTCTTCACCGGCGTCACCGTCGGCAACAGCTCCGCCGCCCCCGTCACCGCCGCGAACAGCGGCTACCAGTCCGTCGAGTTCCGCGGCGCCTACAGCCCCGTGACCCTCGCCGCGGGCAACCAGAGCTGCCTCTACCTCGGCGCCGCCAGCACCCTCTACTGGCCCACCGCCAGCATGACCATCGGCGCCTGCCGCGCCTACTTCCACGTCGACCTCACCGGCCCCGTCAACACCGTCCGCGCCTTCCGCCTCGGCTTCGGCGACGGCTCCGATGAAAATGGGGTTGAGGAAATATCTACTCCCCTCTCAACCCGGAGAGGGGCCGGGGGTGAGGCTTACTACTCCCTCGATGGCCGCAAGGTTGACGGTGTAGGGGCAGGCCCCGTGCCAGCCCGCCTCCGCAAGGGCATCTTCATCGTGAATGGTAAAAAGGTCGTGATTAAGTAATGGTATGTTCTATAAATTGCAAAAACTACGCGCAGCCTTTCCCCTCCCTTCAAGGGGATGGGCAGGGGTGGGGTCTGTAACTAATTGGCAGCGATAAATATACTGACCCCACCCCTAACCCCTCCCCTACAAGGGAGGGGAAAGGCTGCGCACCAATT
>CAJOEC010000008.1:0-563 GCA_905233425.1 uncultured Prevotella sp.
GGTTAATAAAAAAGGGAAATATCTTTATTAACGCAAACAAACGGGTAATCTTTTCTTTTTCAGAGCACGAGGGGCTTCCCGTCAGGGATTAGTACAACTTGCAAAACGTGTACACGGATAGAAATTCCCATCTGCATCCACAGAAAGCATCGTGCCAGCTCCACACCAGTTCTGGTTGTCAAGGTTCGGGTTGAGTGGTTTTCCAATGTCTTCTGAGAAAAAAGAGCAGCTAAAGTTTTTGTAATAACCATTGTCTATGATTTTGTCGGCCAAAAGTATCAGCTGCTGTGTGAACAAAATGTCATCGCCCTCTTTCCAAACATTTTCGAAGACACAATTAATGTTCACTGTGTGTATTCCTAAGGAATAAAGATGAATTACACTTTCTGCAATATAAGGAATATCGGCTGAGCTGATGGTGACCTTTGTGGCTTCATTAGGAAATTGAATGAGCCATAGGGGAATATTTTCGACCTGTACGGTTGAAAAGCCCTGAAGGGGCGACAAGACTACAGACGGGGGTGAAACCCCCGGTAAGTCGGCACAAGACGAAAGCCCTGAAA
>CAJOEC010000008.1:594-17685 GCA_905233425.1 uncultured Prevotella sp.
ACATTTCAATTCCTATTACCGGGGGTTTCACCCCCGTCTGTAGTCTATCGCTCCTTCGGAGCTTTCCTTGCATAGACTTTCAACCGTACAGGTCGAAATGTTTTTATGGAAAAATTATAATCCTATGCGATTCCGCCACTAATTTGTGGTTTTGAAGCTAAATTATTGATAAAGGCATTGAGCATGAGAGTTTAAACTTTTATCTGTTGACGAGCATACCCTTATCGTCATAGTTGTTTTGGGATAACCGGCGGTTATCCTGTAAGTAGGCGGCGGTTTTCCTGTAGATAGGCGGCGGCTATCTATAGGGTAAAACTCTGCACTGGGAGATCAGGAACCCTCCACGGACAAGGGGAAAGGAGGAAAACTCTGCACAAAACTCCCACAAACTCCCACACGACATGGTTTTCTTTTGAAGGGCGCGACTTTGTGCGTACCTTTGCACTGAACAGACCCCATTATAAACCAACCAAGTGACATAAAGAACTATGGTAGACAGTAAGATTACAATGCAGTATGACCTGCGACAGAACAATACTACGGGCTGTGCCTCCTACGGCAAGTGGTATGCACAGGCAGTGCGCCAGTCGACACTCAACACCCGTGGCCTGGCCGACCACATCATGAGCCACGGCTCGGTGTTCACCCGCGACGTGGTGGAGGGAATGGTGATAAAGTTCCGCGAGTGCATCGTTGAACTGCTAATGCAGGGCGTGGGAGTGAAGCTCGAAGGGCTGGGCACTTTCTACACCACTCTGGAGACGACGGGAGCCGATACGCCCGAGGGCTACAACATCGACGACCACCTTAAATGCGTGCACATACGCTTCAGGCCGGAGCGTGCCTCCGATGACGACCTCACCGGCCCCACACTTGCCAAGAAAGTGGCGATGAGGCAGCGCATGGTCATCGACCGCAACGGCGTGCCTATACGGAAACCAGCCGTTGCGGAGGACTTTTCTTAGTTTTTTGCCACATTTTGAATCATTTTGCTAAGAAAATCGGCTAATCATTGCATATTATTGTGGCAATTTTTGTAATTTTGCAGCCACCAAAGTAAACACTTAATTGTTATGAAAAAAATTCTTACACTAATTCTCACTCTGGCCCTGCTCGCTCCCACGAAGCTCATGGCCGCCAAGGAAAACAAGTTCTACAACATCACTGTTGACGGCAAGGCGCGCAAGTATCTGCTCTACGTACCCAACAACGTCAAGGAAAACGCGCCGCTCGTCATGTCGCTGCATGGTGCCGGCGGAGTGGTCTCAACATCGTCGCACGACCCCAACTTCAACTCCATCGCCGACAAGGACGGCTTCATCGTGGTCTATCCACAGGGTCTTGACACTCAGTTCCCCGGCCTCGGCGGCATGACGGCTCCGGGCTGGAGTGCATACGGCGAGGACAACTTCGACACCCGTTTCCTCCTTGCGGTGATTGACAATGTCGCAGAGAAATACACCATCGACCGCAAGCGCATCTACTGTTGCGGCTTCTCGAATGGCGGCATGATGACCTACGTGATGGCAAACACCAACAGCCACGTATTCGCTGCTTTCGCTGCCATCAGCGGCTACCCCATCAACGAGTTCCATCTGCACCACACCAGCTGGCGCCCCGTGCCCTTCCTCCATATCCACGGCAAAAACGATGACTTCGTGAGATACGCTCTCGTGCCCAACATCATCGACAACATGGTGGCCCGCAACGGTGCCAACCCCGTGCCCGAGAAGACGACGGTGAGCGGCAAGTACACCAAGAGCGTCTATGAGGCTGGCGAGGGCGGCTTCCCAATCGTCTTTTACGAGATCGACGGCATGGGGCACGAACCCTTCACCAACAAGACCGAGCAGAACAGCTCGTCGCAGACCA
This sequence comes from uncultured Prevotella sp., assembly GCA_905233425.1. Classification (GTDB taxonomy): domain Bacteria; phylum Bacteroidota; class Bacteroidia; order Bacteroidales; family Bacteroidaceae; genus Prevotella. The sequence goes on from CAJOEC010000008.1 coordinate 2,467, forward strand.
TGTGGGACTTCTTCCAGCAGTACACCCTCGACTCGCCCTGCGACACCACGATGAAATGGCGGCCCCGCATTGAGGCCGAGGGGTATGAACCCAAGGACCACGGCTGGACTGTGAACAGCCGCACCACGCTGCTCAAGTTCGGAGGCGACCAGAACACCGACGAGAACCAGAATGCATACCACTCGCTACAGTTCAAGCCGGGATCCTACGAGCTTCGCTTCCAGTCGGAGGGCGACCCTGCACTCACCGTCAGGGTAAAGATACAGAAACTCACGGGCACAATGAATCTGGTGCTTGAGGCTACGGTACAGGCAGGAGGTGAAGCCGTTATTCCCTTCGATATTACCGACGGCTGGGCTGAGTACAAGATTACATTCCTCCGTGCATCAAAGAATGATGACATAACCGTGAGCAACATCGGCATCTATACCAGGACCGACGAGGCTGTGGGGATTAACGACCTGCGATTTGAGAGTGACGGTGCAAACCGAATGGAAAGGAATGGCAATTATTCCGACCTGCAAGGCCGCATCGTTTCCAATCCCCATCATGGTGTATATATCAAGAACGGAAAGAAATACTTGAAGTGAGACACACTCGCTAAACCATTGGCCTGTGAAAGTGTTGAAGCGTTTACTGAGTTGGACAATATGGAGCCTTGTCGCGCTCCATATTGTGCTGCTTTTGACCGTCCAGTTGCCTGCTGTCCAGTCGTGGATGGGGAATATGGTGGGTAAGGCGTTCAGCGAGACGCTGGGCACCAACGTCACCGTTGGGCGCATTGGCGTGGGACTCTTCAACCGGCTGATCGTCGACGATGTCTGCATCCCCGACCTTCAGGGTGACACGCTGCTGCGCGTGGGCCGACTGTCGGTGAAGGCCGAGCTGCTGCCGCTCATGGAAGGGCGCATAGCCATATCCTCGGCGCAGCTCTTCGGCGCTCATGCCAAGCTCTACAAGACCGACGAGGAGACACCCGCCAACTACCAGTTTTTCATCGACGCTTTCGCTTCGTCAGACACCACCAGCTCGAAACCCATCGACCTGGCCGTCAACTCGCTCATTGTGAGACACAGCAGCGTGAGTTATGACAGGGGAGAAAGGAGACTGAGGATAAACGACATCAGCACCCACATCGCACTGAAGGCCCTCACCGACGATTCAGTCAACGTGAACCTGAAGCGACTGGCATTCAAAGAACTGTCGGGGCTGACAGTCGAAAATGCCACGACTCGGCTTGAGGCCGGCAGAAACGGCGCAAGGCTGCGAGGGCTGAGACTGCAACTGCCCGCCACGGTAATTGCCATCGACACCCTCAACGCCACCTACGACTATGACCGGCTGACGGAGACGATACGCTACGACGGCAATGTCGACGGGACAAAAATCACCTTCGCCGACCTGGAGCCTTTTTGGGGTATGGGGCTTATGAGACCTATAAGTCCTATGAGACCTATGGGACCTATGAGTCCTATGAGTCAAAGCCTCCGGGGAATGCCGACAGTCGAGATTGACGGCGCGTTCACGGGTACTGCCAAATCGTTACAGTGCCAACGGCTGCGACTGCTCGCCACCGACGGCAGTCTCGCGCTCAATGCTTCGGGCGCAATAGATTTCCCTGATGGACAAACTCAGACAAACGGACAGACACAGGCAGCTGCCCCGGCATGGCAGTTGCGGGTGGACAACCTTGACATCGCGGCCACCCTTATGGCCAAGGTGAAAGACTTTATGGATGCCGCCACCGTTTCTGGCGCATCTGCCGCCGTTACCGCCGCATCAGGGAGCGTGGGCGTGTCCCCGGCATCCGCGTCGGGCAAGTTCCCCACAATGCCCGACGAGCTGCTGCGCCTCGGCGACATCCACCTCACAGCCAACGCACAGCGCCGCAACGACGGACAGGCAGCAGGACAGGCCGACATCAACACCAGCGCGGGCGATGCCCATCTGCTCTTCACCCTCGACAAAGACCAGATGCTCAACGCACAGATAGGCACCGACAGCCTCAATCTGGGCCGAATTACCGACAATACCGACTTGGGCCATATAGCCGCAAACATCAGCCTCAACGGAAACAAGGAGCAGATGGACGCCCACGCTACTGTCGGCCACATCGGCTATAAAGGCCATGACTACAGCGACGTGGAAATCACCGGCATGTACCAGCCACCGACGGGAAACGCCGCTGCCCACCTCGTCATCGACAACCCCGCCCTAAAGGCCGACATAGAGGGCAGCATTATAAGTCCTATAGGTCCTATAGGTCTCATAAGTCCTATAGGTCCTATAGGTCTCATAAGTCCTATAAGTCATATAAGTCCTATAGGTCCCATAAGTCCCATAGGTCGTCCTAGTTCCAGCAGCCCCAGCAGCCCCCAAAAGAAGAACCTACATCTCTCAGGCCACATAGGCCGCATAACCCCCTCAACGCTGAACCTCAGCCAGCAGTGGGGTGGGGCGTCGTTCTCGGCAATCGTCAGCGCCGACATCGAGGCTGCCGACATCAACGACGCCCAAGGTCATTTCACCCTGTCGGACTTCTTCATGCGCTCGGAACAGGACTCAATCCTCTGCCACATAGACCAGCTGAGGCTGACGGCAGACAATGGCGGCGGAGACCACTTCCTGAAGGCTGTCGGCGACATGGGCGTGCTGGAGCTGCACGGACAGATTGACCTGAACACATTGCCGCAGACCATGACCCGCTACCTCGCCTCAAAACTGCCCACACTACCCGGACTGCAGACTGCCGCCGTCACCACCGCTTCCCCGGGGCGCAACAACTTCACCGCCGCCCTCACCCTCACCGACACTCGCTTTTTGCAGCCCCTTCTCAGCATCCCCCTGACCCTCGACCGTCCGCTGAAACTAAACGCCGCCATCGACGATACCAACGGCACCGTCGACCTGCACGGCCAGATGCCGTCGCTCACCTACTCAGGAAGCCGCTACCGCGACGTGAACCTGAGCATCACCACCGAGGGAGATACTGCCCTCTGCCGCGCTGCGCTCACCAGAGCCAGCGACAACGGGGGGACTCTGAAGCTCGACCTCGACCTCAAGGCCGCCAACAACAACATCGTCACGGCTCTGCTTTGGGACAGCAACACACCAACAGAGGCCGACACCATGAACACCATCAGCGGGAAGCTGAACACCGTCACACAACTATATACTAACGCGCGCGGAAAGCCCGAGGCACACGTCCGCGTGGAGCCGTCGCTGGTGATGATGGGCAAGAAACCATGGAGCATACGCCCCAGCAAACTGACATATTCCGACAACTGCCTACGTGTGGACAGCTTTGCCGTCCGCCATGGCCAGCAGCACCTCATCATCGACGGAACGGCGTCCGAGTCGGCTGCCGACACTCTCATCGTCGACATGAACGGACTGGAGATAGCCTACATACAGGATTTGCTCGACTTCCACCCCGTGGACTTCGCGGGACTGCTCGGCGGACGGGCCTACGCCACAGCCCTCTTCGGCAAGTTCGCCGCCTGGGCCGACATCACCGCGCCCGGCTTCCGCTTCCTCGACGGCCGCATGGGCACACTCAACGCCAAAGCCAGATGGAACGACACCAACGACGGCCAGATAGACATCGACGCCGTCGCCACCGTGCCCGACGCATCAGCGTCGGCTCCCGCTCAAACTATCATCAAGGGCTACGTTTCGCCGACCCGCAGCGACATTGACCTCAAAATCCACGCCGATGGCACCAGCATCGAGTTCTGCCGATGGTTCACCGACAGTTTCCTCAGCGATGTCTCAGGCAAGGCCAACGGCGATGTGGAACTGAAAGGCCCCCTCGGCGACATGAACCTCACGGGGGCGCTCGCCGTAGACGGACAGCTGACCGTCACCGCCCTGAACACCACCTATCTGCTGCGTGGCGACACCATACACTTCGTGCCCGACGACATACAGTTCCGCAACGTCACCGTCAGCGACCGTGACGGAAACCCGGCAGTGGTCGATGGTGGAATACACCACCAGTCGCTCTCCGACTTCACCTTCGACATCGAAATCGCCGCACGAAACCTCCTCGTCTACGACTTCCCTGCTTTCGACGGAAGCAACATCTGCGGCTCTGTCCATGCCACCGGCTCAGCCGACCTCCATGGCCGTCCCGGCGAGATTGTCATCAACTGTGATGTAACCCCCCAGACCGGCTCCACCTTCGCCTACAACGCCGCCAACCCCGATGCCATCAGCAAGCAGGAGTTCATAACGTGGGGGAAGAAAATTAGTAATGAGCAATTAGTAGTTAATAATTATGATTACACTTCATGCGAGAATGACACTACGGGCGTGCAAGGTAATCATAATTACACATTACCAATTACTAATTACTCATTAGGCTCAGACCTCCGCATCAACTTCCTCATCAACGCCACACCCGATGCCACCCTCAGACTGCTCATGGACCAGAAGACCGGCGACTACATCACCCTCAACGGCACAGGGACACTACGCGCAACATTCCACAACCGTGGGCCGTTCACCATGTTCGGAACCTACACCGTGAACCGTGGCACCTACGGCATTACAATACAGAACATAATAAAGAAGAACTTCAACTTCCAGGACCAGGGCACCATTGTCTTTGGCGGCGACCCATACGACGCCACGCTCAACCTCCAGGCCGTCTACACCGTGAACGGCGTGTCGCTCTCCGACCTCAACCTCGGCAGCAACTTCGCCAGCAACACCGTGCGTGTGAACTGCCTGATGAACATCCACGGTACGCCGTCGAAGCCACAGGTGGACTTCGACCTCGAGATGCCTACCGTGAACAGCGAGGAGAACCAGATGATACGCTCAGTCATAGCCAGCGAACAGGAGATGAACCAGCAGGTGCTCTACCTACTGGGCATAGGGCGATTCTACACGCAGGGGGCAAACAACGCCGACGCGCAGCAGTATGGCCAGACGACGCTCGCCATGCAGTCGTTCCTCTCGGGCACGGTATCCACTCAGATAAACGAGGTGCTCTCGCAGGTCATCAAGAGCAACGACTGGAACTTCGGGGCCAACATCTCAACCGGCGACGAGGGATGGCGAAACGCCGAATACGAGGGAATGGTCAGCGGAAGGATGCTCGACAACCGACTGCTGATAAACGGACAGTTCGGCTACCGCGACAACGCCACACAGGCCACACCGTCGTTCATCGGCGATTTCGACCTGCGCTATCTGCTGAAACGCAACGGGAACCTCGCAGTTAAAGTCTACAACCAGACAAACGACCGATACTTCACCCGCTCGTCGCTGAACACACAGGGCTTGGGACTGGTTATGAAAAAAGATTTTGACGGACTGGGCGACCTGCTGCGAAGGAAGAAAAAGACAAAAAACAAGTAGCCGTCATTCGTTGTCGATGGGATAGTTTGGTGATGGCGTTCGGAGTTGGTGCATCATGCTGTCCATCTGCTCTATCAGCTTGGGCTGCTCTTTGGCCATATCGTGCTGTTCCGTCGGGTCTTCTTTTATTCGGTAAAGCTCCAATGGCTTGTTCTTCCCAACGCAGACAGCCTTCCATCCTTTCCACCGCAGGGCGCGCTGCTTGCCGGGGAACTCCCAGTAGAGGGGGCGGCTGTCGGTGTCGATGTCCTCGCCGTAGAACAGCGGCGAGATGTCCATGCCGTCGGTCTTCTGCGGAAGGTGGTCGTCGCCGGTGGCGATGGCAGTAAGTGTGGGCATGAAGTCGGGGAAATAGACGAGGTTGTCAATCTGCCGCACGGGCACGCGACCGGGCTGGTTGACGATGAGTGGCACGCGGATGCCGCCCTCGTAGAGTTGCCCCTTACGCCCTTTCAGTCCTGCTCCGCAGTTCAGTTCCTTCAGCGGGGCCATGACGGCGGCGCCGTTGTCGCTGGCGAAGATGACGAGCGTGTTCTCCCGCAGTCCGAGGGCGTCGAGACAGGCCAGCAGACGGCCGATGTTGTAGTCCATGTGGGTGACGAGTGCGGCGTAGCGCTTGGTGTTAGCCGTCCAGTCGCCCTGCTCGTCGTACCATGACGTGTCGTCGATGTTGTAAGGCTCATGCGGCGCGTCATAGCCTAAGAAAAGGAAGAAGGGGGTCTCCTTGTTGCGGTGGATGAACGCTATGGCGTCGTCGGTGGAGATCTCGGTGTTGTGGCGCACGTGGGCGTCGTGTTCGTTCTCCTTGATGGTGACTACAGAGTCGCCGTGCAAGCGGTAGTAGGGGTAGTAATAGGGCGCGTTGCTATGTACGGTTGAGATTGTCCATCCGTAGAACTCGTGGAAGCCACGGTGGTTGGGCGCGGCCATGGGGTCGTAGCCGTCAAGATGCCATTTGTTCACAAGACAGGTGCGGTATCCGGCGGCGGAGAGCACGGTGGCCAGTGTTGTGTCTTCCGGCAGTAGGTTGGCACGGCGCACGATGGTGGTGTCGCCCTTGGGGTTGATTTTCAGTCCCGTCATTCCTCCGGCGTAGCACTGGTTGTCGCGTATTCGTGTGTGCCCACTGTTCAGGCCCGTCATCAGCGAGCACCGGCTGGGCGAGCTGATGCCGCTTCCGGCGTATGCCTGTGTGAACGACGTGCCAGTGCGTGCAAGCCGGTCGATGTTGGGCGTCTTGATGTACTCGTTGCCGTAGCAGGCCAGGTCGCCGTAGCCCATGTCGTCGGCCAGGATGAAGATGATATTGGGTCGCTCCGGCGCTGTCTGTGCTGCCGTTTCACCCTCCTGTCCGAGGGGGTCTGCCGAAGGCTGAGGGGTGGTAGTGCCCCCTGCCACCGCCTGTTGGGCAGTGAGCAGCGCACATGCAGTAAGAAGTAAGTTCTCTGTCTTTGCCATTTTTATGATTCGCCCCCGACAGATTTTCGATGATGATTATAGGCTATTGATGGTTTCCAAATCGAGACCTGTGATTTCGGCTATTACGACCGTGTCGAACCCTTTGGCCTTCATTCTCAGGGCGTTCTCACGTTTGTTTTCTTCAATGCCTTTTTCCATGCCCTCGGCCAGTCCTGAGGCATGCCCCTCCATCCATTGACCATGCATCACAGCTATTGTGTCACGATAATGTTTCAGGCTTTCGTCGTACTTGAGCCTGTCCTCTTTCGACAATGAGGCCACGTCGGCAATCTCCGACAGACGCTTGAAAACGGCATCCTGTGCCAAGAAGGGCATTCGCTGTAGTATATCCATGTGCTTCAAAACATAAATGATTCGTTCAAAAATACTGTTACACTCTTCCAGCTCTTTCGTGAAATAGGGCAGCTGGAGGAAAATCATACGCACCTTGTCGGAGAAGAGCGTATGCCGCTTCATGTCCAACAGCCCCACGTCGGTGCGAAAGTCATCAGTCAGTCCTTCCAAACGGAAGTTGAGCAATGCAATCAGATAGACGGCCTTGATGTCGTACTCCCAATCGCTGCCACGCTCGCCCTGCTCAATGATGGAACGTGACGTGTAAAAAACGCTCCGGTTCTTGAAGTACGGCTGGCTTTTGTTCTGCATCTCCACGATGATGTATTCTCCGCTGTCGGTTTTACACAGCACATCATAGATGAGTGAGCGGTCGCCGTCGGAGAACCCGATTTTCTCCTTATCCAAATATTGCAGGTCAATAATTTTACGTTCACCCTCCAGCAGACTGTTAAGGAAGGCAATGAGTATAGGCTTCGACACCTCCTGCCCGAAGATGCGCTTGAAACCGATGTCGGTGAACGGGTTGACGAACTTTCCCATGGTCCAGAGATTAAGCGTTTGTTTCTTATCGGCGGCAAAATTACACAAAAATCCCCGAACCACAAAATGATTCGGGGTGTTTTTTAATTATATCTCTGATGGCAGCATACCATATTCTGCTTTGAAGCAACGGGTGAAGTAGCTTGGTGAGTTGAAGCCACACTGCATGGATACCTCGGTGGCGGGGATGCCGTCACGGAGCAGTTGCATGGCTTTAGTCAGGCGGTGCTTGCGCACATATTCGTTGGCAGTCATGCCTGTGAGCGACTTGATGCGACGGTGGAGGGTGGAGTAGCTGACGCACATCTCCTGGGCGAGGTAGTTCACATCGAGGTCGGTCTGCAAAAGGTTTTGCAGGATCAGGTGGTCGAGTTTGTCAAGGAATTCTTTGTTTCGCTGATTTGCGGCCTTCTGTTGAGCCGTCTCTTCCAGTTTGTTCTCTTCTTGTGTGTATTCTTCTGGCTTACTCGCTTCATTCGCCGTCTCTTCGGGTTCACTCTTTTCTTGAATAGTCTGTTCTTGTTGCATCTCCACTGCATAAAGAGCGGTAAGTCGCTGGTCGAGCTGTCGGCGGAGCGACAGGCGTTGCTGATACTGATGCCACTCGTACCAGACGAACAAGGCAATGACGAGCATATAGAGCAGGCGTGCCCACCATGTCCAGTACCACGGTTGGGCGATATAAACTTCACAGACGGTCTCTTCGCTCCATGATGTTCCTGCCAGGCGGCTGCGCACGTGTAGCCTGTAGTGGCCGGGACTGAGGTTCGTGTAGAGAGCCTGGTTCTCTCTTGTGGAGGGACGCCAACCCCTGTCCCTGCCTTCCAACCAGAAGCTATAGATGGGCGATGAAATGTCATTATAAGCAAACGACGAGAAGCTGAAGCAGAGGTTGTTCTGGTCGTGCGAGAGTTCAATCTTGTCCGTCAACTGGCAGTAGCGGGGCACGTCGTTCACTTCAATGCAGGTGATAACGGGAGAGCTAACCACAACCTTTCCCTGTAGAGGCAGGTGTTTTAGGGGATTTGCAATCCCCGGTGCCAACCCTTGGGGGAGGGTCTCTACCATACCAGTCAGACTGCCAAGAAACACCCTACCGTTGGTGGTACGCAGTATGGCGTTCTCGTTGTAGGTGTTGTCCTTCAGTCCATGCGATGAATAGAGATTGTGTACAGAGCCGTCGGCGCTGTTGACGATGGAGATGCCTTGGTCGGTCCCCACGATGACATTGCCTTCTTTGTCACACACCACCGACTCCACACAGTTGTTGGCCAGTCCGTCGTCAACTGTAATGAATTGAAGATTGAACATCGAAGACTGGGGATTGCTGCCCGCATTTTCAATCTTTATCAGTCCGTAGCCATTGCTTCCTGCCCAAACAGTGCCATTGGGCGAATGGCAGATGCACACCACCTTACCTTTATTAAATATTGTGTCGGTTTTCGGCCCTTCCTTTCTGAGTATGCCGTTTTCGGTGGCAATCCACAATCTCCCCATCGGGTCTATGTCTATTTCGTGGACTTTCTCTCCTTGCAGATGAGGGAAGAAGAAGAACGTGCCGTCGGGCTGCTCATGCCCTTCTATCAGTCCGCCGTCCAGCGTGGCAATCCATGCTGTGCCGTCTGGTGAGAACTTGATGTCATAGACCTGCCGCGCAGGGAGGGATTCAAGTACCTCTTCACTTATCCAGATTCCGCCGCCGCGAGTGCCAACCCACAGCCGTCCCTTGCTGTCAACGTTGAGGGCGTAGGCACGGTTGCCTTTGTTGAAAATGACGCTGCTCTCCCTTGTGTCGGGATTATAGCTGTAAACACGGCCCTCCATGTCGGCCACGGCAATATGGTCGTCATCAAGCTGTGCGAAAGAGCGGATATTCGGGGCAAATGAGTGCTTACGCAGAGACTCCTCCCCCATGTCTATCCGATAAACGCCCGCAAACGTTGTCAGCAGCCACACGCCGCCTGTGCGGTCTTTCACGATGCCGTTGATGTAGTCCGACTCAATGACAGGGTTCTCGTCGGTAGAGAGGTAATGATGCATCTGCCCGTTCTCCTGTTCATATATGAAGAACCCGTTGTCGATGGTAGCGAAAAGTTCCCTACCGTCGTTGAGCCTCACATAGTGAAGGTCGTGGCGGCGGTTCGTGCGGTTGCCGCGGTCAATGCCCACCTCACGCGCCCGTGCCATATACTTCTGTTCTTCCTTCTCGTCGTCAGCCTCTTCAGGAAACGCCATGCCCTCGGCACTGACGAAAGCCATTCGTGCGAGGTCGAAGCACAGCAGACGGTAGTCCCTGCCGCTCATCAGCAGCACGTTGCGCGTCGTGTCCTCCGCGATGTGCGTGATGCCCTCCACCTGCCGCTCGCCGTCGGCTTCCACATAGAAGTTCACAAAGCGGTGGCCGTCGAAGCGCGTCAGGCAGTGGTTAGTGCCAAACCACAGGTAGCCCTGCCGGTCCTGTAAGCCGCAGTTCACCACGTTGCTGCCCAGCCCGTCGCGGATAGTGAAATTTGTTGTGTGTATACGCTGCCCATCTGTCAGATGGGGGTTGCCGCTTGCGACTGAGGGGATGGATGGTTGAGCCATCACCGTTGCTGTTGCTGTCAGCAGGCAAATCGCTAATGTCAGTCGTCTTTTTTTGTCATGAGTTTAATAGTATATTTGTTAAAATGATTATCCGCATGTGTCCGACAGACGGCCTGAAAGGCCAAGATGCTAATAGCCCAGGGCATCGCCCTGGGTATAGAGGGTGCACCGCCCCCCCCCCTATAGGGGCAAAAGAATGAGTAGGAGGCGTCGCCTCCGTCCAAAGCTTTTGCCCTTTCAGGGCGTGGGTCACTCGCCCTGTCCCCCAGGGCGATGCCCTGGGCTGATGGGTCATTGCCCCTTTGGGGCGCTATCGGATAATTGCAGATAATCATTTTTGTTAATTCTGCTTGCAAAAATACAAATAATTTGTCAAACGCAAGTACTAATCTCTCAAAAAATGAGCTGCACAAAGCATTTGGGCAGAATGATTATCCGCATGTACCCGATAGTTGGGCTACTACAAGGCTGCGGCAAAGGCTGCGGCTCCCACGCTGGGAAGCGTGGGCTACTAAGCTGCCGCAGGTCGTTATCTGGTGATTGCGGATAGTCATTTGGGCAGATTTGTGTCAGCAGATGGAAGAATATTGAAAGCGAAGATGACAAAACGATGCATCTTCGTCCGTTTTCCGTTAAATCTTGTAGATTTTCCCGAAGGATTGCTGCGAATGTGCAAATAAATGCGTATCTTTGCAGCCGTTATAACGAATAATTGCAATTACGAACATGAAGACAGGTGACAGCGTACTGATTTCGCCCGAGGTGACGCACAAGAGCGACTGGACCCAGGGCACGGTGATTGACGTGGAGGACAATTCCTTTGTGGGCACGGTGATTTCGGCCGAGACACCTACCGGGGAGATTTACTTCGAGAAGGAATATCTGTTCAAGCCAGCCTATTGAAGCCTATGTATGCACTCAGCTTTGACATGAACATCGCCGACCTCAAAGAGCACTACGGCGAGATTTATAACAACGCGTATTACGAAGTCCGCAAGGTTCTGATACGCGACGGTTTCGAGTGGATACAGGACAGCACCTACCTCACGCGCAGCGAAAACCTCACGAACCTGATGCAGGCCATCATGGATTTGTCGAAGATTGAATGGTTCCGCCTCTCCGTGCGCGACATCCGGGGCTACCGCGTAGAGGAATGGTCGGACTTCACCGAGATTGTCAAGAAAGGCTAATCCCCCCAACTACATAACCACTGAATAACGGCGAGAGAGATTTTTATGCACCACCGAATTTCCGTGCATCAATCCCTCCTCTCTTTATACGCCTGCGGATAGATGCCGGTGGCACGCTTGAAGTAGCGGCAGAAATTGGCGGTGGTGGGGAAACCGAGCTGTAAGGCGGTTGCCTTGACCGTCTGCTCGGGATGCGTGTCCATGATAAGCTTCGCCTGCGTCGCCACATATTGCTGAATCCATTCCAGGGGCGAGAGGCCGCCGGAGAACTGACGGAACACTGTCGAGAAATAGCGTGGGGCATAGCCCATCAGGTCGGCATAGTAATTGACATTGCGGTTCTCCCTGTAGTGCTCCACCACCAGGTCGCAGAACTGCGTGTAGAGCTTCGCGGAACGGCTCTCCGCCCACTCCCTGTCCTGCTCGCGACGGTAGTAGTTGATGAACTCCAAGCCCACGGCCAGATACGACAGCAACATCCGCTGCCGCAGCTGCAGGTTATCGGTGTCGTGCGAGGCAATGGCTCCCAATATCTCGTTCAGCGCCATCACGCGCCTGGCCTGCACGTCGGTCAGACGGCATATCGGCGCGTAGTTGAACTTTCCATGGTCGTGGCTGAAAGTATTTGCCTTCACATCGTTTAACATCGCCGCCGAGATGAGAACGCATGAAAAGGTGTAATCCTCCGAACACGATAAGCGCCGCAGGAAATGGCCGGGCGGGATGATTCCCAAGTCGTTCTTCTCTATCGCATACTCCAGCATGTCGAACTTGATGCAAGCTGTGCCGCGCAGGCACAAAAGAACCATGACGTGCGGAAACACCATGCCCACGCCGGTTACAGAGTGTCCCCTTACCTCTTGTTCCACACACACGCCGTTCTGCTCAACGGACTGTAATATTCGGGCTGTTTTTTCGTCAATCTGCATCGTTTCTTGTCTTTTACGCTGCAAAATTACAACATTTTTTCATATTACAGCAACAAATCTGACATTTTGGTAGCAGAAAGGCGAGAATTGGTAGCATTTTCTTGCTCTAACAGATCATCCATTTCTCCAAAAAGCAGTACTTTGCACGCAATTGCGTACGAATGGCAAACAACGACAACAAATAGAATTCAGCGACCAACACTTATTCAATTATATTTTAACTTAACGTTTAATTATTATTCAAACACAAAAACAAGTATGAAAAGAAAATTACTTTCAATTCTCGCGCTGCTCTGCCTGACGGTGAGCGGCGCATGGGCTGACGGCTCATGGACAAGTGGCGACTGCACAGTGACACTTTCTGACGCTGGCGTGCTGACTGTCAGCGGTCCGGGCGCTATGTCGGCAGATTATACAAGCTCTGGAGACCTCCCATGGTATAATTCCAGAACCTCAATCACGAGTATTGTCATCAATGATGGGGTGACGAGTATAGGCAAATATGCTTTCTATGGGTGCTCTAACCTAACATCGGTTTCCATTTCCAACACTGTGACGAACATCGGCACAGCTGCATTCTACGGTTGCAGTAGTCTGGCGGAGATTACCATCCCCAACAGTGTGACAAGCATCGGCTCCAATGCCTTCACGAGTACAGCTTGGGATAAAGACGCCGGGGAAGTTGGTTTAGTATATGCTGGAAAAGTCGCCTATAAATACTATGGTACTATGCCAGCAGACACACACATTGCAATAGCAGACGGAACATTAGGGATAGCGGGCAATGCTTTCTCTGGCTTCACTAACCTGAAATCGATTAGCATTCCCAACACTGTGTCGGATATCGGCGAAAATGCTTTCTACGGCTGCAGCAACTTGGAAACGGTCACTATAGAAGGCAATAGTTTGAAAACCATTGGGGGATATGCCTTCTATAATTGCAAAAAACTGCCGGAGATTTCTCTACCCAACAGCGTGACGAGCATCGGCTCAAATGCTTTCCAGAATTGCACCAATTTGGGAACATTCACCATCCCCAACAATGTGGAAACCATTAATCAATATGTATTCTCTGCTTGCAGCAGCCTAACGTCGGTCACTATACCCAACAGCGTGAAGAGCATCGGCCAAAATGCTTTCGCTAGCTGTAGCAAATTGGGAACGGTCACTATCCCTAACAGCGTGACGAGCATCGGCCAAGGTGCCTTTCAGTATTGCACCGGTTTGGGAACGGTCACTATTTCCAACAGCGTGACAACCATTGCCCCAACTACCTTCTATAATTGCACAAGTTTGAAAGCGGTCACCATACCCGCCAGCGTGACGAGCATTGGCAATCAAGCCTTCCGTAATTGTAGTTCTTTGGAAACGGTCACTATCTATGCACAGTCTTGTAGTTTGGTTAATGCTAATGCATTCAACAACACCACTAATCTGACCAATATTTACGTTTTCAGCGACGTAACGGGTAATTATCAAAGTGGAAACTGGAGCACCTATGCAACCAAAATCAAAGCCATCCCCGCTCTGTCGGCCAATGAAGGCGCATCAAACACCGAGTACTGGACAACGTACTACAACGACCTAACCTGCGCCACGGCTCCCGAAGGCACGCAGGTGTTCAAGGTTGCACTCAGCGGCTCAACGCTCACGCTGACGGAGATTTCGGACAGGGTCATCAACATGGGTGAGGGCGTCGTGCTGAAATCGAACTCACCAAGCATCACGCTTTCTTCTGCTGCTTCAACGGGAACAGAGGCCGTAGGTGGCTACGAAGGCAATGACCTGACGGGCACGATGAACAGCATCACGAACCCGAGCTACGGCTCAGTCTATGTGCTGAACAAGACAACAGAGAATGGCGCGGGGTTCTACAAGCTCAGTTCGGACGGAACCATCGGTGCCAACAAGGCCTACCTGACATCCACCGCCGGCGCCCGCGAGTACTTCCTCTTCGACGACGCCACGGGCATCGAGGCAATTGAGAATGGACAATCGACAATTGACGCTGTGGTGTACGACCTACAGGGCCGCCGCGTCAGCCAGCCCGCGAAGGGTCTGTATATCGTGAATGGAAAGAAAGTAATCATCAAATAAAGAAAGGAGGAAACTACTATGACTAAGAAAGAATATATGAAGCCCGCAATGAACGTGGTAATGGTTCAGCAGCGTCACATCATCTGCGCCAGCCTTGACGGCAACGGCATGAACACGAAGCTGCAGAGCGAAGAGGTGGGCAGCGCCTGGAGCCGTGGCAACAACGGCTGGGACGACGACGAGGAGTAAGAAGACAGAGACCCCACCCCCGGCCCCTCCCCTTCTTGCGTCCCGCTGGTAGCAAGCGTCACCCTTCGGGATGCCGAGCGGATGGGCGGAGAGAGCGGCTACGCAATGATTTGCTGCCCGAACGACCGCAAGAGGTTGTTCGGGCAGCGTTTTTTATGCCCGCCCGCATCGCACTAAACTTCGGCGACAATGAGATTTACGATTTACCGATTGACACATGGAACAAAGAGCCGGGCTTCGTGGTACAGAGAAGCGACCTTCGTGGTACAGGGCTACGGCCCCGCTGGTACGGAAGTCCGGGCAAGCCATACCTGCCTCAGCTGTCAAAAGTATCTTTGACAGCTGTCAAAAGAATCTTTGTCAGCTGTCAAACGTATCTTTGTCAGCTGTCAAAAGATAGCGTAAAGATTTTTCGACCTGTACGGTTGAAAAGCCCTGAAGGGGCGACAAGACTACAGACGGGGGTGAAACCCCCGGTAAGTCGGCACAAGACGAAAGCCCTGAAA
>CAJOEC010000008.1:17721-85911 GCA_905233425.1 uncultured Prevotella sp.
TTTCAATTCCTATTACCGGGGGTTTCACCCCCGTCTGTAGTCTATCGCTCCTTCGGAGCTTTCCTTGCATAGACTTTCAACCGTACAGGTCGAATAAAATTCTCCAAATAACAGAAAATAAACATAAAAATCAAACTAAAATATACACATTATCATAAAGGAAATGGCAGATTTGTGCTACCGAATGGCAGATAATTGAAATGCAAATTGGGGGAAAGGCAGTAATTTTGCAGCCAGAATTATTCATAAAACTATTATCTTAAACAACAACAGCGTATGAAAAGAAAGATTGCAATGACAATGGGGCTGCTCGTGGCGGGGGCCTTAGCGGGCTGGCACAGGGCCTGCCCCTACGAGTGGCAGAAGCCGCAGCTACAGACCACGGAGCTGACTGCCGGGCAGGAGTGCTACCTCTACAATGTGAAAGCCGAAAGGTTCTACACCGAGGGAAATGCCTATGGCACACAGGCCAGTGTGGGCGAGGAAGGGCTGAAGTGCAAATTTGTCAAGAACACGGGGATTGCAAATCCCCTGGAAACGGTGTACAAGCTGACAAACTTCTCGATTGCGAAGAACTCTTGGCGCACGACATTCGTCACCACCAACGGGGCACTGTTTGTCGATGGCGAGAGTGCTACCGAGTGCTGGTGGAAGGTAGCCTCACCCCCGACCCCTCTCCAAGGGGAGAGGGGAGTATATACCTTCAAACTGATGATGGCCGCGCCTAACAAGACGTACAACCAAGAGAACTACCCCGGCGCGATGATGGGTCTTGACACGTTTGAGGACGAGTATCGCACGGCACTGGCCGCCATCCTGATGGACAGCGAGGAGCCGGGCGAAGGCATTTACCTGACCGACTGGGCCGTGGCCACACCAGAGGCTTACGAGCAGTATCACACAGACATCGCCATCTACAAGGCCGCCATGCAGCTGAAAGACCTGCTCGACGAGGCCCATGCGAAGGGCATGGATGTGGGCGACGAGGAGGCTGTATATAATAATGTGGAGAGCACATTAGAGGAACTGCAGGCAGCCATCGGCAGCGTGACCGCCAAACTGTTGGAGGAAGAGTTGACCAGTGCCTCGCCTGAGAATCCCTTGGACGTGACGGACAAGTTCATCACCAACCCACGCTATGAGAACAACGACAACGCGGGGTGGAAGGGCAGCGTGCAGCCGGGAATCGATGCCAACAACAACCTTCAGAATGCGGAGTTCTTCAACACGAACTTCAACACCTATCAGGATCTCATCAACCTGCCCGAAGGCAACTACCGCCTGAGCCTACAGGGCTTCTACCGCGCCGGACTGGAAGGCCCCGCCCTTGAGGCGAAGCAGAACGGTACGGAGGCCAGCGTGATGAACGCCGAACTCTACGTGACCACCGACAGCAAGACCACGACGGCGAAGATGCAGAGTATCTTCAACGGTGCCCCGACACAGAAACTCGGCGTGGACGGTGAAATCAACATGGGCAGTTGGTGGATTCCAAACAACATGTCGTCGGCAGCCGCCTACTTCGCATAGGGCTACTATCTGGGCAACAGCGTCGAGGTGAACGTCACCAACGGCAAACTGCGCATAGGCATCCGAAAGAGCACCACAATCCGCCGCGACTGGGTGATGATTGACAACTGGAAACTGGAATACCTTGGGAGACCCACCCCCGACCCCTCCCTGTGAGGGAGGGGAGTAGATACTTTCAAGAACAGATTAAATTAACAATAAAGAAAACAAGATTATTATGAAACGCAATACATTTCTTATCGCAATAGGCTTATTATTGACAAGCATTTCAGTGGCACAAGTAACTACTCCCCTCCCTCACAGGGAGGGCAGGGGGAGGGTCTGATGGGACTGTTTATATTGTCTGGGGCAACAAAGAATGCTACTACGCCAAGCTGAAGGACAATATGACTGAGATTGACGGCGAGATTCACCGTATTGACGTACCCAACTTCACGGAGGCCCCGTGGCTGCATAAATACAACGGCAAATACTATCTG
Source organism: uncultured Prevotella sp. (assembly GCA_905233425.1). Taxonomy (GTDB): domain Bacteria; phylum Bacteroidota; class Bacteroidia; order Bacteroidales; family Bacteroidaceae; genus Prevotella. Next base: position 19,731 of record CAJOEC010000008.1, read on the forward strand.
ACCTACGCCTCCGAATGGCCCGAGAAGATTGCCTACGCCGTAGCCGACCATATCGGTGGCCCCTATACCCCCATGGGCATCATCAGCGAGATTGCCGGTAACTCAAACACCACCCATCCCGCCATCGTCAATTTCAAGAACCAATGGCTTTTCTTCTCCCACAACGGCGGTCTGCCCGACGGCACCAGCTACAGCCGCAGCATCATAGCCGAACCTATGAGCTACGATAAAGATGGAAAAATAAACTTCATACCTGCAACTGCAAAAGGAATAACCACTCCCCCTCGCCGACTGTCCTCAGTTATTTTGGAGGAGTGACATTCCTATCACACACTTTTTTTTGTAATTTTAATGTCACAATGTCATACGTGCTGAATATCTGTTAGTTACGGTGTGACATTGTGACATTTGCCTATAGTATGAATCACGTGCCGCCTGGGTGAGGATTCCCACGGGGGGAATAAAACATTCCCACGGGGGGAATGAAATGTTCCCACCGTGGGAATGATTTCACTTCACGGGCACGTCTTCGAGTGTATTCTTCAGCAGCTGCCAGAAGGGTTCGACGGTGGCGATGAGTGCACGCTCCTGAGTTGTGTGCGGACTCTTCATCGTGGGGCCGAGGCTGACGACGTCGAGCCAAGGGTACTTGCCGAGGATGACGGAGCACTCGAGGCCGGCGTGGTCAACCTGGATGATGCCGTCCTGACCGAACAGCTCCTTGTACTCCTTCAGCAGGAGATGCAGGATTTCCGAGTCGGGGTTGGGGTCCCATCCGCCATACGAGCCGCTGGTCTCAACCTTCATACCGGCCATGGAGAAACAGCTTTCGAGCATCGTGGCGACGTAGTCCTTCATGTCTTCGCGGCTGGAGCGGGCGAGGATCTTGATGCCGGCATGACCGCCGTCGATGTCGATGATAGCGAGGTTCGACGATGTCTCTACCACTGCGGGATAGGCCGGGATGAAACGGATGACACCGTCGTGGCAGGCGTAGATGGCGTTGATGAGATTGTCCTGGATTTCCTCGGGCACCTCCATCTTCGGGGCCTCCACCTCCTCGATGTCGAGGCTTACGCCCTGTGGCTCTATGAGCTTGAACTCGTCGTTGAAGGTTTCTTTCCAGTCTTCGACGGCCTCGCGCAGGGCGGTGATGTTCTCCTTCGGCAGGGTGAGCACGGCCTCAGCCTTGAAGGGTATGGCGTTGCGCATATTGCCTCCGTGCCATGAGGCGAGCCGTGCCTCGCAGTCCTCGATGGCTTCGCGGACTACCTGCACGAGCAGTTTGTTGGCATTGGCGCGCCCCTCGTTTATCTCCAGTCCGCTGTGTCCGCCGCGCAGTCCCTGCACGGTGATGCGCACGGCAGCGTCGTCCGTGTCGGTCTCCACCTCCTTATAGTCGAGTGTGGCGGTGACGTCGATGCCTCCGGCGCTTCCGATGACGAACTTGCCCCAGTGCTCGGAGTCGAGGTTGAGCAGGATGTCGCCCTGTAGCTCGCCCTCGGGCAGCTCGTTGGCGCCGAACATGCCGGTCTCCTCGTCGCGGGTGATGAGGGCGTCAATGGGGCCGTGCTTCAAGGTCTTGTCCTCCATGATGGCCATGATGGCAGCCACGCCGAGGCCGTTGTCGGCGCCGAGGGTCGTGTTCTTGGCCTTCACCCAATCGCCGTCAATCCACGGACAGATGGGATCGGTCTCGAAGTTGTGTGGTGAGTCGGGCGTCTTCTGCGGCACCATGTCCATGTGGGCCTGCAGGATGATGCCCTTGCGGTCTTCCATTCCGGGCGTGGCGGCCTTGCGGAAATGGATGTTTCCGGCGGGGTCTTTCACGGCATAGACGCCGCATTGTTTGCCGAAGTCGAGCAGGAACTGCTGGATTCTCTCAAGGTGTCCGCTGGGGCGGGGCACTTGTGTCAGACTGTAGAAGTTGCGCCAGATGCACTGGGGCTTCAAGTTTTGAATCTCGTTCATAGTAGTTTGATTTAAATTGTTTGTCATATATATAAATAAAAGATAGTGATGATTAAAAAATAACTTGGTACGATTTTTGTACTTGACCACGCCCCGAAGGGGCAATAAGCACATAGCCCAGGGCAGCGCCCTGGGTAGGCATGAGTACACAGCCCTCGCCCTGCAGGGGCAAAAGAATGAGTAGGAGGCGTCGCCTCCGTCCAAGGCTTTTGCCCTTTCAGGGCGACGATCGCCCTGTCATCATACCCAGGGCGCTGCCCTGGGCTGATTGCTTGCTGGCCTTTCAGGCCGTTCTGCGGAAACATACGATAATCACCTAATTGTACCAACTTGTATTTTTTACTTTTACTAGTCATAAACAAACCTCTCTCCTCTCTCCTCTCTCCTCTCTTTCTTCTGAAAACTGAGCCTTGCCCAACCGTAGACACCGAGGAGGACGACGAACATTGTCTGGACGGTGTGGACGATGAGGACGAAGTAGAGGGCCTGCTCGTCTTGCACGCCATAGAGCAGGAGCATGGTCTTCACGGCGAAATGCCAGGGGCCGGCACCGTTGGGAGTGGGCACCACCACGGCTATCGAGCCCACAAGGAAAGTGACCACGCCGCATCCGAAACCAAGGCCCTCGGTGAAGGGAAAGCAGAAGAACGTCAGGTAGTAGTGGAGGAAATAGCACACCCAGATGCCAAGCGACAAGAGGATGTAGAGCGGTATGTGGCGCACATGGCGCAGCGAGGCGATGCCCTCCCAGATGGCATGGAGGGTGTCCTTTACCTTATTATATATAGTAAGGTGGCGGAAGAGCAGATGTAGCAGAATGATGACGGCCACGGCACAGACAGCCGTGACGAGCCACCCCTCGACGGAGAATCCGCTCAGGATGACGTCCAACGATGTGCCAGTGGTCTTGAAGAACGTTCCGAAGATGCTCATCTCAAACAAGACGGCCAGCGCGGTGGCGAGGACGATGATAAGCGAGTCGACAGCCCGCTCGGTTACCACGGTGCCCAAGGCCTTGGGGAACGACACGCCGTCCCAGCGGCTGAGGATGCCGCAACGCGTGAACTCGCCTATGCGTGGCACGACGAGCGACACGGCGTAGCTGACGAAGATGGAACAAACGGCGACATGCCCGCGTGGGCGCTCGCCGACAGGCTCAAGCGACAAAAGCCAGCGCCAGCCGCGAAATGTCTGGGCCAGAATGCAAAAAGGGAGCGACAGAAGCATCCACCACCAGTTCATCTCGTGGAGGACAACATGGCGTATGTGCTGGAAATCGAAATCACGATACATCCAGTAGAGTATTGCCCCGCCTAACAACAGGGGCAGCGACACTTTCAATATGCGGCTAAGACCTTCCAAGGTGAGAGTTGAGTGTTTAGCGTTGAGTGTTGAGAGTTTAGAGTTGAGTGTTGAGTGTTGAGAGTTGAGAATTGATGTGCAAAGGTATAAAAAAATGCGCACTTACGTCTGCGAATTAAACTTTTTTTCCCTTTTACAGCAAAAAAAGACTCTTTTTGTGCGGATTGTTAAAGGAAATGATTACATTTGCAACAAAAAAGCGACAATAGCGAATATGAAACAAGTAAGAGCGAAGAAAAACCTGGGACAGCATTTCCTCACCGACTTAGGAATAGCCCGCCGCATTGCCGACACCGTGGATGCCTGTCCGGAACTTCCGGTGTTGGAGGTGGGGCCGGGCATGGGCGTGCTCACACAGTTCCTGGCCGAGAAACCCCGGCAGTTGGCCGTGGTGGAGATTGACAGCGAGAGCGTCGCATACCTGAAGGAGAAATACGGATGGGGCGTGACGTGTGGGCCGACACAGGAGGCTGACAGCGGACAGACACGTGAGCCTCGGATTATAGCTGCCGACTTTCTGCGCATGGACCTGCAGCAGCTCTTCGGCGGACGGCAGTTCGTGCTCACGGGCAACTATCCCTACGACATCTCGTCGCAGATATTCTTCAAGATGCTCGACAACCGCGACCTCATACCCTGTTGCACGGGCATGATACAACATGAGGTGGCGTTGCGCATGGCCGCCACGCCGGGAAACAAACAATATGGCATTCTGAGTGTGCTGATGCAGGCGTGGTACGACGTGGAATACCTGTTCACCGTCGAACCATCGGTGTTCAACCCGCCGCCAAAGGTTCAGAGCGCCGTCATACGCCTGACGCGCAACAAGACCACCGACCTCGGCTGCGACGAACAGCTGTTCCGTCGTGTGGTGAAGACCACCTTCGGCCAGCGCCGCAAGATGCTGCGCGTCTCGCTGCGCCAGTTGCTGCCGCAGGAGTCGCTCCTCGGTCTACAGTCCTCGCCGTTTATGACCCGCCGGCCTGAGCAGCTCACTATCGCTGAGTTTGCCGACCTGACAAACATGGTGGCTGCCGTGCTGACTTAGTTTGTAGAATATTTAATAGTAGGTTTCGTTGCCAGTCACTTAGATTATTTTCTAAGTATCAATATTCGTCCTCGTCACCAACGGTGATGTCATTACCCTTATTGTATTCGTTCACCTTATAAGGTTCACTTGCAAGTAGCGGCTGCGAGTGGTTTTGGAGAAGGATGGTAAGTGTCTGGGGTTGCTCGTATGTCTTTTTCATGGCTTAATTGTTGATGATTAGAGTGTTAGGGCTTCTGTAGAGCGAGTTTTTGCCGATGTTGATTTTCACGTTATACTGGTAACCGGCAGACAGGGTGGCCCCGAAGGGGATATAGGCCGTGCCGCTGAACACATTATCGCTATTCTTTGTGATGGTACAGTCCAGCTGGATATAAGTCTGCGTGGTGGCTGCGGCAATGTCTGTCGAACCGTCCCATGCAGTCAGCGTCTGCGGGATCATAAAGAGGTAGTCATCTTCGCTATCGTTCAGCAATGTCCACCCTGTTTCACTGTTAGAGGAGAGTGTCTTGCCTGAACCCGAATAGAGGGTGTAGTCAGTGCGGGTGGTGCCTGGCACCCACAATGCTGAAGCGAAGTCATAATTTCCCTGCTTAATGATGTTGCGGAGCATGATGCTGGTCACCGTCAGCGTGTAGTCGTCGAGGTTGGTGGACTTCTTCACGTAGAATTTCAGGGCCGTGCAGGCGTGGTCGAAAGTGAAATGGAGGTTGCCACCTGTACGGCTTTTGGTGCCGGAAGTGTTGGCCACGAGCAAGTCCTTCTGACTGTTTGCTTGCTCCTCTACGGAGAAATAGAGATAAGGGGTAGGCTGGCTAATAAAGTCACCATCGGTATGAGCGTACCAGCTCACCTCCGATGTTGTAGAAGGCCATGTACCCGATGCCGTCCACTTGCCGTCTCCATCCTTTGAGACTGTCATAACACCATACATTGACTCACCATAAAAATACTGATAGTCCAGCGTGAACTTCGAGAGTGTCGATGTGGTGGTGACGACAGCGCGTGTGCCGGGAGCCTGTGCGGGTGCATCGGGATTCTGTAGTGGGTTCTCTGTCACGGTGATGGTCAGGGGTAGAGGCTGCTCCTGGGCATTGTCGATGATGTCGTTGTCATCGTTTGAGCAGGCGGCCATTCCCATTGCCGCCAGCATCAACGTCATTAGTTTGATTGTTTTCATTACTTTATTAGCTGGTAGTTTTTTTACTCAAGATTATCCGCAAAGAAGTGCAACTGACGCTGAAAGCGTCACCGCTCAATAGCCGTAGGTCGGAACGACCTGCGGATAAAACGACAGGAAGGGTATATCGACCCTGAAGGGGTCGCCCGTGCTCGCGGACGCCCCTCCTATCAGAACAGACGGGCGACCCCTTCAGGGTCGATGTCACTCTCATCCATCTATCCGGGGGTACTTCGTACCCTCGGCTATTGAGAGGTGACGCTTTCAGCGTCTTAGTCACTTGAATGCGGATAATCATTTTTACTTTATTTCAAAGGTGTAGATGAGACTGGTTGCGGCTTGGTAATAATCGACGGTGACGCTCTCGCCCACGTTGCGTGAATAAATATTGATGGTTGTCGATTGGGGACTGGAGACGTGGCTGATTCCCCTGCACTCCCCATCCACGAAGGCGGCTATGCGGTCGCCATCGGCGGGAGTGATGCGAGCCTCGTCCAGCAGTGGGGCCGCATCCAAGGCCGTCACTATGGGATATTTGGTGGAGCCGAGTGTGAACTGTGGTATGAAGTCCTCGTCGATACCAACCACCACGTCCATGCTGTAGACAATGTTGGCCGAGCGTGCGAAGATCTGTTTCAGTCGGCTGCTGTAGTACATCAGCGTCACTTCTATGTTCTGCCCGTCGTTCTCGTTGCCGTATGCCTTCAGCAGGAACGAGGGTCTTTCTGCATCGCCGCCCCCTCCCAGTGTGATGGCCGGCCCTGACACTCCTCGCAGTTCATCGCCCACGAAGAGTGCCATCATGTCATCGTCGTTGGTATATGGCCAGAGGGCATCCTCTATTTGCACGAGCATCACCGAGAAATTCTCAAATCTTCCTGCCTGTGGCTCCTGCCAGTCGGGGCGTTCCTGATTGTATGTCCAGTCGATAGCCCATGCGGGGGCGACAGTTTTTCCCGACATGATGCTGATGACGGATGCAATGTCGGCCACGTCGACGGCTCCGTCTAAGTTCACGTCGGCTTTTGCGGACGAGACGTCCGTGCTCCCATTGGTCATGGCGCTGATGACCGATGCGATGTCCGCCACGTCTACTGCTCCGTCTAAGTTCACATCACCTTGAAGGCGTGCCGACACGGTGTCTGCCGCTACATTGCGGGCTGGCACGGGGCCTGCCCCTACACAAGGGGACTGCGCAAGCGCAGCCGCCAGTGCCAGTGCGAATAATATGTTTCTTTTCATTCCTTTATTATTTATTTTTCCTTACTTTACAGTTATCTTCTTACCATTATATATATACAGTCCTGGGCGTGTGGGTTCCTTTTGCAGCTGCACTCCAGTTGTGGTGTACCACTTGCCCGGTGCATATCCGCCGAAGATGATGCTGATGTCTGTGGACGTGCCACCGACGAAGTTGAGCACCTTAGGTTCGTCGGGGCTGCCGACCACAGCGTTGGCAGAGTAGTCCATCGTCTCAGGTGTGGCGGCAACGATTTCTCCGTCGCGTTCTATGGCGAAGCGGACGGCCCCGTATGCTTTCCCCGAAAGGGCTTCGTTGCCACCGATGCTGAGGTAGAGCGGCTCGGGGGTCTCGGCGGGAAAACCGCTGTGCGCACTGGCGGCGGTGATGTAGCTTTCTCCTACCGCCTCACCGTCGGTGTAGGCCACCAGACGGTCGCCCTCCTGCAGGTTGAAGCCCTCGACGACTGCCGACAGTGACATTGTGCTGAAGCTGTTGTTGGCCGGTGCATGGTTGGTGCCGCCCCCTCCCAAGGTCCACTCATCGATGAATGTGCTGCCAGGCTCGTAGAACGGATACCGGAAGGAAGCTGCTGTCTTCGCCTTGCGCAGCAGCATATAGCCTACTCCGGGCTTCATGTACTGCAGGTTTCCGCGCCAGCGGCCCACTCCTCCTGAGAGTGTGAAGTAGGCGAACTCGTCGTGGCTCTTGATGACGTCGCCCGGTTCGGCCTTGTCGTAATAGTCGCTCAGTGCCGTCTCGACGGTGAGGTTGAGCATCGGCGTGTAGCCTATGCCGTTCCATGTGCCACCATTGAGGAGAATGGTTCGCTGGTCGCTGGCCTTGATGATATATCCGGCAACGGGGAACTTGATGTCCTGCTGCACCTTGATGGCGTATGCCCCCCTTGGCGACAGCTGGAAGTCGTCGTCTATCTTCGTTGCCAGCCAGTGTCCGTTTTTGTTGTAGAGCAGCGTTGTGCTTCCGTTAATGTCGGTAAGAATGTCACCTGTCTGCCAGGGCAGCCCGTCGAGCAGTTTGCCCAGGTCGAACAGTTCCTCGCTCTGCACGTTGAACGACACCCAGTTCCAGCCCTCCTTCAGGTCGAATGTCTGCACATATTTCGAGCCTCCCTCGAAGCGCACAGGTGTGCCCGTGCCCAAGATGGTGTCGCTCTTGAACGTCAGCGTCTGCCCGTTGTCTACAGTCATCACCAGCTCGCGGCCCGTGGCATACTGCCACAGTTTGAAGTAGAGTTCGCGTCCATGTTTCTCGTTGTCGTAGACGGTCAGGTAGACGCTGCTCTCTCCTGTCAGTGCTGAGTAGCTCAAGTTTGAGAAACCGTGGCACTGGTTTTGCTGGTCGAAGACGCCGAGTATGTCGCGGCTGTCGATGTCCACCTCGTCGTTGAGATACACCTGTCCGGCTATGTTCATCGAGTTCTTCAGCAGTTCGCTGCTAACGCTCCATGCCCAGTCGGGCAGCTCGGCCTCCACGGTGAGCGTGAGGTAGAGCGGTTCAGATACCCCTTCCTCGTCGGTGAGGTAGAGTATCTCGTCATACGTGCCCACGTTCAGGTCCTTGCTCAGCGTGCCTGTTATTGAAACTATTTCCTGCGCGGCGATGCGGTCGGTGTACTTGTCGAGCGTCAGCCACGACGGGCAGTTCTTGATGGTGTAGGTATGGTTGGCCGCGCTGTTGTTGTTGAGGGAGAAGTAAAGCTTGTCTGCGACCCCGCAGGTTACGACTTTCGTAGCGTGGTTGCTGACCCACTGCAACGAGCTGTTCGTCACGTAGTAGCAGGCCGTCTGCGGCGAGGCCATGGCGTTGCCGTTGCGGTCCTCCACATCGCGCAGGGTCACGTAGATGTTGCAGTGGTTCAAGAGTGCGTTGCTCTCGTTGATGTCTACATATATCTGGTTGTCCTTACCCGCGAAGACGAAATTCAGGTTCTTCAGCTCCTCGTTGGGGATGACGGGTGCAGCAGTCTCGTTCGTGATGCGCTTCATCATTACGTCAACCGAATCGACGAACAGATAGTCGCGCACTGGTGTCTGTGTAGGTTGTTGCGTCACGGGGTCAAGCGTGTAGCGCACGTTGCCCTTGTCGTCTAAGTAGATTGTCTTGCTGTACGGATAGGCCACCAGCTCCAGGTCGTTGTCCTTCTGTCGCTCCTGTCGGTCGAAAGCGAGGTAGGTCAGCAGCCCGGCCTCGTCGCCCTTCGGGCTACGTGTGGCGTAGCTCTCTATGAGTGTCAGCGGGAGTGCCTGCCCGAAGAGGCACAGTTCATCGATGTAGCCCGTCAGCCAGTTGCGCGTGTCGATGGTTTCCGTGTGTCCCTCGCCGTCCGTCACGGTGTAGCGTGCAGCACCGATGAGTGGATGTCCGTTGCTGATGCCGCCAAGCGAGTCGGCCGCGAAGGTGGTGCGCAGCACCTGGTCCACGTAGATGTTCGCCACGTTGAACGAGCGGTTGACAGTCATGGCCAGATGGTGCCACTGTCCGTCGCTCCAGTAGCCCGGCACTTCCACGGTCATGCCGTGTGTCTTGTAGAGCAACTTCTCGGCCTCGAATCCTAGGCAGAACTGGTTCTGGGCGTTGGTTTCGTCTCTGCGGCCGGCACCGTTCGACAGGAGCACGCCGCGCCCTCCCACGTCGGTCTTGAACCACATCATCAGCGTGTAGTCCTGCTCTGGCGTGCGGTTCAGGGCCTTGTCCGTCAGGGCGATGCCCTTGTCGTCGTTCTCCACGCGCAGCGACAGTCCGCGCGGCATGGCCCACGACGCGCCCTTCAGCTGTGCGTTGGCGCCCTGCGTCTTGTCGAGGGCGTATTTGCCCATGCCTTCGTTCATCGGGTAGTAGTCCACGAGCCCCATCTCGTAGCCTGTCAGCCGCTTCGAGCCGTAGGTGGAGCCTACCTCTTCGCCTGTCATGGCGCGATACCACAGCCGTGCCTCCATCATCCGCCCCTTGTAGTAGGTGCTCTCGTTCGGATCGTTCTCGTTGGTGCGACCGAAGATGAGCGTGCCCGTGCCGTTGTAGGGTTCTTTAAGGTTCTGTTTGCCAATCAGATTGCCGCCATTATAGAAAGCCAGCGAACCTTCCGACATATTGATAACCAGGGCCACCTGGGTGAAGGCACCCCTCAGGATGGTCGTTTCCGTCTCATACTCATGCTCATCGACCACGGCCTTCAGCCGGAAGTCCTTGGTAAGCCACAGTTGCAGGCGTTTGCCGTTGGTGCCGTGCGAGAAGAGCGGCATGTCGAGGCCCGTCTCGTCGGGCTTCACCATCATGTCTATGGTCAGGTTCTTGCCGCTGAAGTTGCGACGCGCCTCGGTCTCCACGCTGCCCTTGCCGTCGAACTGCAGCGAGACGGTCTCGGCCACGTTATTGTTGTTCACTTCGCCCTTCACCTCGAAGTTGGTGATGGGACTGAGATAGTTGTGCTCTATGTCCTCGGTGAAGTTGAAGATGATGTTGTCGCCCAGGGTGAGCAAACCGTTCTTGGGTTCAGGCGTGCCGAACAGTTGCGGACGTCGCGTGTCCTTCACGCCGCTGACGATGGGCGACGAGGTGGTGAGGAAGGAGTTGCCGTTGCGGCAGTAGAGCACGGCCCTCAGGTCGTATGCCTTCTCCATCACCGTGCCATCGCCATAGAAGTGGGTTGTGATGTTGCCGTTCTCAGGTATCATCTCGCGCACACCGCTGGCCTTGGCCATGAGCGTTGAGTCGGCATAGTAGGAGCAGAGGTTCGTCCACGAGTCGTCGCCGCGCAGGCTTTCCTTGTACTGGAACTCTATGTGGTCGAAATTGTGCTGGTGCTTGTTGAAGCCGTTGATGGTAACAGGCAGGAACCATCCGCGCTTCTCGTCATACTGCGCGTTGGTGTTCATCACCCACTTGTCGCCCGGCTGCGCAATGAGCACCGGACCGGCCTCGTGCAAGAAGTGCACGTCGAAGGACACGTAGTTTTGTGTGTTGACAATGTCGTTTGGTGAAACAACGCCAATCCTCAGACCCTCATAGTCGAACTCCTCGCCAGCATACACCTCCATGGTCTTCTCCAAGACCTTGCCAGGATTGAGCACCACCGTTGTGCCACTGCCCGTCAGCGGTGCCCCGTCAATAAATATCTTGGCTCCTTTGGGGTTAGACGCAACATCCTGAAGGAAGGTGAAGAAGGTCAGAGAGCCGGTTGCAGCCTCTGGCTGCTCGCTCTCGTTGGTCATATAGACCTTGAAGCGGGCGGGGTCGCCTACGGCCACACCGCTCACGCTCTGCTTGTCGAGCGTTATCTTCGGGCAGGAGATCTTCTTTGTCCGCTCGTCGAGCGTGCGGCCGGGATCGTAGAACAGCGTGCGGCGCTCGTCCTCCCAAGGGTTGACGGTGGCACCACCACGAGTGCGATAGACGAAGCCGCGGGCGTAGCGTACGTCCTTCATGTCGATGTCACGGCCCAGATAGCCCGCCACATAGTCCGTCATGTCGGAGAAATTCTGGTTGGTGAACACGTCGAATAGGCTGGCGGCATTCACAAAGGTGGTGTCCGTCTGTATGCGGTAGAGGTCGAAATTCAGATGGCTCTTGGTGTCCATGCTGATGGTGAAACTCTCCTTGCAACTGTATATCTTCGACTCACCCGACACGTCCTTCACATCATAGTCGAAAGTGGGTAGAATACTGAACTTGAGAGTCTTGCCATAGAAAGCCATCTTCGTTTCAAAGGCCGGATTCTTGTCGTCATCATCGCTACCAGTTGCTACCGTCGATCTGCTGACCTTGTCCCACAGTTTCGCGATAATCATTGCAACAATCTTCACACCGAATATAGAAGCGCCTGCCAGCCCCAAGTCGGCACCGGTTTCGTCGAAGTAGTCGGCGCTGATGATGCAGGGCAGATGGTAGTAGTTAGAGATGGTGTATTCGCTTTCAAACTGCTCGCTGTAGGTCACCTTTGACCCGCCGTCCACGTCGTAGTTGCTCACCAGCTCGGAGGCATTCAGCTTCTCGCGTTCGTTTTCGGCTATCATCTGCACCCAGCCAAAGATGACCTGACACTTCTCGGCCACCTCGTCGGAGGGTTGCTCCGTGGTGCCCGCAGGCAGATGAATCACGTAGTTCATGCCTTCTACGGGCGTCATGGTGCTGGTGTAGTAATACACGTCGTCGCCTTTGGTGTTCACCACGGCGAAGTTCTCGTCGTCTGCATCCACCAGTGAGCGATAGACGGGCTTTCCCGTGGCATCGGCCAGTTTCTGGGCCTCGTCCGCCGTGCCGATGAACATCAGGTCGCGCAGTTCCTGCACCTTCTTGGGAATCAGCTCTGTCAGGATGTGCTTTTGCGAGTGGACAAACTGCGACTCCACCTTCGGCCCGTATCCTATCGACTCGTCGCGCACGAGATGATAGATGGAGCCTTTAGCATCGCGCCCCTCAGCAATGTGTACCAGCGAACCGTATGAGGGTTGAGAGTTGAGGGTTGAGTGTTGAGTGCCCAGTCGGCCCAGCATCTGCTGATAGAGACTATCGGGGATGGCACGGATGGTGGACATTGGCGTAATAACCATGTTCTGCACCATACCGATGTAGAGGTCGGCATCGGCGCCTACCATCGTGGTGGCACTGCTCGTGGTGATGTCCTGGTTTACGTTCATGGTGTAGGAGAAGGCCCGTCTTCCTTCCATGTCGAAGGCATACTCAACATCTAAGACTGTCTCTATATCGGAGGAGTTGACAATGCCGTTGGTAGCGCCAGGGCCCGCTGGACCAGAGATGACGACGCCCTGGAAATTTTCGAGCGTGCTTCCCGATACCCATTTCAGCGCCAGTCCGGCATGCAATTTCATGTCGAGGGTATAGGTATATTTCAGTTTCGAGCCTTTCGAGAGGGTGGCGGTGCTGTTGCCTCCTGGTGGGTCACGCAGGATGTCGATGAGCTGTGGCTGCCCGTTGACTAATACGTCCTTGCTCGAGCCTGTAGCAAACATATTCAGCACGTAGCCCTGCAGCGGCTCTGCCTCGTAGGTGGTGCCGTCCTGCGTGAGCGTCATGGTGACGGTCTTCAGTGCGTCTTCACCGGTGAGCAGTCGCGTGGTTTTGTCTGCTGTGAGGATGAAGACTCCCTGTCCGAGGCTGTCTAACTGCACTGGCTTTGGGTCTTGGCTGGCCATGCCGTTGTGTATGGTCACTTTTCCTCCGCCTATTCTCACCACATCAATCCTCTTGCTGTCTTTCTCGTGGTTCCAGGGGTAGCGTTCCGCCACGGAAATCTGTATCGGGTACTTGTGCTCCAGGCTGAACACGGGATGGCCGAAGGTGTAGTGGGTGGTTTGAGAGTTGAGGTAGACCAGGGGCACGTCAATCTTGTCGCCGCCCAAGGTGCGGGCCACGTAGGTCTTATCGCCGAAGTAGTCGAAGGTGTCGTAGCCCAGTTGCTTGTAGCTTATCTCCACGGGTGCGTGGTAGATACGGCTGTAGAGGGCGTTGTAGGTGGCACGTGGCTGGTAGACGGTGTATCCCTCCAAATCGGTATACCTGCCGGCGTAGGTGGTGTCCTTTGGTGTGAGGCAGTTGGTGAGGTCGATTACCTCACTGACCTGTCCGTCCTGGAACAGCGTTGGGTAGCCCTCGCAATACACCTGCTGCACCTTCCAGCGCACTGGCGGCAGCATCAGCACATATTCGCCAGTGACTGAGTCGGGCTTGACGATGAGTCGCTTCCTTTGGGCTTCGGCGATGGTCTTGTGTTGTGGGTTGGAATGGGGGAAGGTGAGTGTGCGGGTGCTCAGCGTGGGGTTCTGGTTGTCATAGACGAGCCACGACGTGTTGTCGCCCTCCAGGGTGAGCACCATTGTGAGGTTCTGTCCCAGGTTGTTGTGGGAGAGGCTGTTGTCGAGAGGGAGTGAGCCTTGGTCGTCACCGCCGACGACTCGGCCGATGAGCTTGACGAGGGTGGCATCGTAGAAGTAGGTCTGCGCCACCTTGTCGGTGAGCACCACTCCGTCGGCGCTCTTATAGTAGCCGTCGTCCTTGAAGGTGTGTCCGGGCATGACGGTCTGGATCTTCTGCCGCACGCCGCCTAACAGTTTGAAGTCGGCGCGTCCCTCGAAGTCGGTCTCCACGGGTTTGCCTGTGGCGCTGTGCATCACCCTGCCGTTCACCATGAATTGTGCGCCCTTCACGGGTATGCTCGTGCCGTCGTACATCACGTAGGCGCTGAAGCTGAGTCCGTTGGTGATGGTGAACTCACGCACCTGCCGGTGGTTGACAGAATCGTTGAACGTGACGCTGTAGGCTCCTTGCTCCAGCTGAATATTGCCCTCTGAGACGGGCGAAACGATGTAGGTGATGCTCGTCTGTTCCATGTAGGAGAGGTCGTCGGCCATGAAGTAGCCCTTCTCGTCGGTCTTCACGATGACGGGGGTGCCGCCTCCCTGTGGAGCGACCTCCACGTTGATGTCGGGCACGCCCGTGCCATCGTTGAATCGCACGTAGCCCTCGACGAGTCCGGTGTGCTTGCAGGATCCCTCTTTCACCTGTGTCTCGGTGTAGCTGATGCCCTCGCAGTCGTTTGTGGCTCTCACCTTATATTCATAGTCCTCTAGTGGCGACACGGTCTTGTCCTCGTAGCTCAGCTGGTCGATGTCGGTGGCCACCTGCTGCCAGTCTTTGTCGCCCTGCCCCTTGATGCGGCGCATCACGGTGAAGAAGTCTATGGGGTTGCCGTCGGTGGTCCAGACGAGCAGCACACTGCTCTGCCGTGTCTCGGTCTTCAGCACGGGGTCAATCTTGCCGATGCTCTCGTGTCGGAAGGTGGGCAAGGTGGGTGTTGGTTGGTGGGTGTTGGGAGTTGGGGAGTTGGGGAAATTGGTCATGACGGGAACAACGCTGAGGCTTTCCGTTTTCCATCCCGCGCCGAGGTAGGCGAGTAGTTCTTCGTTAGAGATTCCCGCTGCGCCGATGGTTGTGACCTCTAAAACAGGTTCTACAGGATCGGAAGTCGTCCACGACCCGGGTTGTTCGTTGTTGAATATGCCTGCCGCTTCTGTTGTGTTTTTATTGCGATATTCCGATTTCACTTCATTCCAGACGTGACTAGAAACGCAGGAAGTGGACCGGTCGTTGTATCCCCAGGGAGTAGCATTGTTGTTCCAATAGCTGAAGCCCTGATGGGCAATATTGCTAAACGAGGCGTGTTCATAGACGCGATGCATCTCCCAAGTGTTGCCTGAACCAGCCCATCCGACGATGGCGCCACCGTAGGCGTCTGCCCCATTTGCAGTGAGCGTGACGTATGACACGCAATCTTCAATATAGAGGTCTGAACTGCCTGCGTGGCCAATGACACCGCCGAGATATCTGTCAGAGGTTGTAACACTGGCATCGACAAACAGGTTCTCTATTCTGACGGGTGAGCTGTTGGTGCCTCCAATAAGTCCGGCAGAGTGAATACCACCTTTAACGACGCCACCCACACGAAGATTCTTGAATGTGGATTTCCCGACTTTGCGGAAAGGAACCATAATACTAGTGGTTCCGCCGTCGATATTACTGTTGAGGGTGTAGCCATTGCCATTGAATGTGCCGCAATAGGGGTAATCATCGTCTCCTACGGATGTTGTGACAGTGATGTTGGCATTCATGATGGCGTTGACTTCGCTCTGCCCTCTGGCGTCCTGCACAGCGAGTCGGAATTGTTCCCAATCGTCTGCGGTGTTGATGACGATGGTGTTGTCGAAGACGCCCCATCCGTTCTTGCTCCAGTTGTTAATATTGTTGCCGCCGTTGTTGTAAGCTATACCTACACCGGAGGAATGGACGTAGCACATATTTGTGTATGTGATGCCTTGGTAGGTGCCGTTCTCGAGACAGTTGGTGACGTAGATTTGGCTATTGTCGTTGCACCATCCTATGAAGGCTCCGCCGTAACTGGGGCTACCGAAACATTTCAACTTGCCGTCGAAGAGACAATGGGAGATGCGTAGCGGGGCGCTCATGGCATGTCCGACGATTCCGCCTACGTAACGGTCGCTACATTCCACATCGGCCATGACGCGGACGTTTCGGATGGTGTTGCGGGCGGTGTTGGTGCCATCGCTATTGCCCACGAGCCCTGCAGAGTGACGGTCTCCCTTGATGGTACCCTTGACGGTGAGGTTCTCGATGGTATAGTCCTTGGCGTATGTGAAGAGTGCCTGATAAGCCCCCTGACCCCCTGAGGGGGGATTGACGTTGATGGTGATGGAGTGCCCGTTTCCGTCGAAATAGCCGCAGAATGGACTACTGCTGTTGGCACAGGTGTTGGTGGTGCTGATGTCGGCATAGAGTCGTGCATTGACGTCGTGCTGCCCTTTGGCATCAATGACCTTCTGGCGGAATGTGTTCCAGTCGGCCTCTGTGTATATGGGGAAATAAAAGGGCGTGATTTCTTCGTAGTTGGGTATGGGCGAGACGCCCTGTTCGACATAGAGATTGATGTCGTAGTCGACGCAGGGACGCGAGAGGGTGATGATCTTGAAGCACTGCTGTCGCTCTTTGTCTGTGAGTGTGTAGAGCATTGAGTCTACTGGCTCGCCGTCGCGATTCTTCATAAGGACGTGCAGTTTCAAGTGGGCCCGGCTGTCCCACACGGCGTTTCGCTCTTCGACATAGCCCCAGGAGACGCGGACGGTGTAGGCTCGCTCGTCTTCCCACTGGGCGGAGTAGTCGCTGATGCGTAGCAGATGGATGTCATCCACGACACAGGAGGCGCTTTGTGCGCAGTTGTTTCCGTCCCATCCCCAGTTCTGGGTCATCATGCGTCGCACGCGGTAGGTCAGCTGGTCGAGTGTGCCCCCTCCGGTGAGATCGTTGGCAATGAGGTCTTTGACAAGCGTGCTGTCCACATATTCATACTGCAGGTTTTTGGGGTCAAGGACGAATGGCGTGGAGCCGATGGTGACGAAATCTTCCTCCTTTCCGGTGAGTGAGCGCTGTACCTCGAAGAAGTCGCTGTCTGCGAGGTCATCGGTTCCAGGATAGAGTATGCCCCAGGTGAGCCTCACGGCGGCCTTGCCGTTGCCTGTGGGCGCAGCCATAAGCCCGACGGGGGCGTGAATCATGGCGAGGTCTTGCACCTGCGACGACACGTCCTCTATATCATAGTTGTTGTTGTCTTTATAGCTGACGATGACTCGGAAGTTGTCATGCGGAACCGTGGCGTCCAATTTGATGGTGCTGTTGTTGGCATCTGTTGGCATTGTTTGAGTGACGGTTTCCCCATTGTGGTCGGTATATTCGTATCGTGCCGCGGTGAGATTTGTCGATGCGATGAACCATGGCAGTTCTAGCTTTCCGCTCTCGCTGTATGAGAGTGTTGCCATGGTGACCTGGGGCGTTACGACATCCTGCGCTGCTGGTATAGTGATGGTGTTGTCGCTGAGTCCCGTGACGGAGTAACTCGTATCCCAGGCCAGTCCGTTTGTGTAGTCGCATTTCACGTCCCAGGAGAATTTCAGCGTTTTGCCTAACAGTCCGTATGGCAGTCGCCAGACGGCTATGATGTCGTAAGTCCGGCCGTCGGCGTTCTCATAGACCTTTCGTCGCAAAGTGCCGTCCCCCTTGGTCAGTGTGAAATGGTTTGAGGAGTTTCCCTGCGTGACGTCGAAGCTGCCCCCCATACTGGTATAAAACTTGCACCAGAGGTCGCTATCGTCGTTGTCGTGACCATCGTCCGACTCATCCTCCCGCCACCAGAAGAGCGTCTGCTTACTGCCGAAGTTGCCTTTGTCGTCGGCGACCTGCACATAGATATATCCGTTGCATACCCAGTGGTCGTCAGATTTCTCGTTATAGACCGGTACCTTGATGCGTATGGTGTTGGCCCCATTGAGCATCAATTGATAGTTGTATGCCTCATCGACATAACTGGCGGCCTCTGCCACCTGTGGCAGCAGCCAGGCGAAGAGCACGGCCATCAGGACGCGAAGCATCGCGTCCCTACACCAAGCCATGCGCGGGGGGGGTGTTGCTCTTTTTCATTGTAAACATTGTAGTCATTGTCGTGAATTTTATCATTTATTATTTATCATTTTTGCAAACTTCAGTGCGGACGCGACACGTCGCCAATGCGGACGCGACACGTCGCCAATGCGGACGCGACACGTCGCCAATGCGGACGCGACACGTCGCCAATGCGGACGCGACACGTCGCGTCCCTACAGTGTCAGCCCAGCTCGTTTTGCATCTGCTCCAGTTGTTCTGAGAGCTGTTCCCACTGCGCGACCTCCTGGTCGACCTGACGCTTGATGTCGGTGTACTCGGTGACGAGCATCATGTCCGATGCGTTCTCCGGGTCGCAGAGGAGCTGGTCGAGTTCTTTCAGCCGCTGCTCCATGCGTGAGATTTTCTTCTCCGACTCCTCCACGGCCTTTTCGGCCTTTTTCAATTGTTTCTGCTGGGACTTGCGGGCGGCGTAGGAGGCCCCCCCTACGGCCCCCGAGGGGGCTTCTATAGTTTTACGGGCTGGCACGGGGCCTGCCCCTACAGAGGCAGGAGGTATCGTGCCCCCCTCGGGGGGCGAAAGGGGGGCTTCTTGGGCTTTACGAATCCAGTCGTATATTCCTCCCAAGTGTTCCCTTACTCGTCCTCCTCCGAACTCGAAGACCTTTGTCACCAGACCGTCGAGGAACTCGCGGTCGTGGGAGACGATGATGGCCGTTCCGCCGAAGGCTCGTATTGCCTCCTTCAGCACGTCCTTCGACGGCATGTCCAAGTGGTTTGTCGGCTCGTCGAGTATGAGTAGGTTGACGGGCTCCAAAAGCAGACGTATCATGGCCAGACGGCTGCGCTCGCCGCCGCTGAGCACGCGCACCTTCTTGTCGGCAGCCTCGCCTCCGAACATGAATGCTCCGAGGATGTCGTTTATGCGCAGGCGTATCTCACCGCGTGCCACACGGTCGATGGTGTCGCGCACGGTGATGGTCTCGTCGAGCAGCTGTGCCTGGTTCTGTGCGAAATAGCCTATCTGGACGTTGTGGCCTATCTTCAGCGTCCCGTCGAAGGGGATCTCGCCCATGATGCACTTGACGAGCGTCGACTTCCCCTCGCCGTTCTTTCCCACGAAGGCCACCTTCTCTCCGCGTTTGATGGTGAGGTTGACGTGGTCGAACACTAGTTTAGTGTTTAGTGTTGAGTGTTGAGAGACTAGTGTTGAGTGTTGAGAGACTTTACTGTCTGCCGCTGATGTAACGTCTCTCAACTCTAAACCCTCAACTCTAAACTCCTTTTTCACCTCGTCGCATATCACAGGGTAGTCGCCGCTCCTGAGGCAGGGCGGGAATTTCAGGTGCATGGCCGCGTTGTCCACCTCGTCGACCTCTATGGGTACGATTTTCTCCAACTGCTTCACCTTCTGCTGCACCTGTACGGCTTTCGTGGCCTTATAGCGGAAACGCTCTATGAAATCCTTCATCTCGGCAATCTCCTTCTGCTGGTTCTCGTATGCTCGCATCTGCTGCTCGCGGCGCTCCTTGCGAAGCGTCACATATTCGTTGTATTTCACGCGGTAGTCGATGATTTGTCCGCAGGAGATTTCCAGTGTGCGGTTCGACACATTGTTTATGAACGCCCGGTCGTGGCTCACCAGAACCACGGCCCCGCTCCACTCTGCGAGCAGCTGCTCCAGCCATTGTATGCTCTCGATGTCGAGGTGGTTGGTAGGCTCGTCGAGCAGCAGCACTTCGGGTCGTCGCAGCAGAATCTTTGCCAGCTCTATGCGCATTCGCCATCCCCCGCTGAACTCGCTGGTGGGGCGGGCGAAGTCGGTACGCTCGAAGCCCAGTCCTGTCAGCGTCCGCTCCAATAGTGCCTCCTGGCTCTCTGCTCCAAGCATCATGTAGCGCTCGTGCTCAGTGGTGTAGCGTTCCACCAGTTCCATATACTCCTGGCTCTCATAGTCGGTGCGCTCGTTCATCTGGCGCTCCAACCGTTCCACGCGCTCCTTCAGCCTCGCCGTGTCGGCGAAGGCCTTCTGTGCCTCCTCGCGCACGGTGGTAAGATCCTGGAGGTTCATCACCTGCGGCAGGTAGCCAATGGTCGTATCGCTTGACACGCTGACACTTCCACTCGAAGGCCGCTCCTCCCCGCACAGAATCTTCAGCAGCGTCGACTTGCCTGCCCCGTTCTTGCCTACCAAGGCTATGCGGTCGCGGTCGTTCACCACAAAGTTCACGTCGCTGAACAATGGCTTCACGCCAAACTCAACTTTCAAATTTTCTACCGAAATCATATCTGTCTTTCCTTTTTGGGGTGCAAAGATAGCAAAAATAGTTCGTAAACCAGCGTAAAGTGTGAAAAAAACAGATATGTTTCTTCCCGTTCCCGGAAAAATGTGTAACTTTGCACGCAACAATAACCCAAAACTTAGTATTTATGGAACACTTCAACATGATTTCCCGGACGGGCAAGGGTAACAGCCCTTTCCGTCATTTTGTGACGCTCGCCCTTCTTCTGCTTTTTACCGGGGCACAGGCTCAGACAGCACGTACATTCACTCTAAACATTACTGATGACGGCAAGGCCCAGATGGTGTGCTTCCTGCCCGAGAAGCCTTCGGGCAAGGCCATCGTCGGCGTGCCGGGCGGCGGCTACTCCATGCTGTCGAACACCCACGAGGGCACGCTGGCCTCGGAGTGGATGAACGCCCGCGGCATCGCCTACTTCGTGGTGAACTACCGTCTGCCCGACGGCGACCGCACCAAGCCCATCGGCGACGTGGAGAAGGGCATACGAACTGTGCGCGACTCTGCTGCCGTCTGGGGCATCAACCCCCACGATGTGGGCATCATGGGATTCTCGGCCGGTGGGCATCTTTCGTCGGTAATCTCGACACACTCCGCCTTCGACGTGCGCCCCGACTTCACCATCCTCTTCTATCCCGTCATCTCGATGGACGAGCGTGTGTCGCACAAGTGGTCGTGCCGCAACTTCCTCGGCGAGGAGGGACAGAAGGACCCGCAGTTGGTGCGTGAGTTCTCGACCGACAAGGCCGTGCGCCGCCATCTGACTCCTCCCGCCTGTATCATCATGGCCAGCGACGACCGACTTGTGCCGCCCGTGACAAACGGCGTGCAGTACTACTCGGCCATGCGCAACGCCGGCAACGAGTGCGCCATGTACATCTATCCCACGGGCGACCATGGCTTCGGCTTCGGCCATTGGTTCAAGTATCACGACCAGATGCTCACCGACCTGGGCAACTGGCTCGACGCCCGCCATACGCCCAAGACCGACGCCATACGCGTGGCGTGCATTGGCAACAGCATCACCGACGGCCATGGCATCGACATGGCCCCGGCCTACGGCTATCCTGCCGAGCTGCAGAAGATTCTGGGCGACAGCTATTGGGTGAAGAATTTCGGCGTTAGCGGGCGCACAATGCTGAACAAGGGCGACATGCCCTACATGAAGGAGAAAGCATGGGAGGACGCACAGGCGTTCAAGCCCGACGTGGTCATCATAAAGCTGGGAACCAACGACTCAAAGCCAGAGAACTGGCAGTACGGCGCTGAGTTCGGCCAGGATTTGGAGCAGATGCTCCTGACGCTCAACCCCAGTCTGGCCCAGCCTGCAAAGAAAAAAGGTAAGAAGGGGAAGCAGCGCCAGGAGGAGCAGCCCGCCAAGCCGAAGATTTTCCTTTGCACACCCATCCCGGCCTTCTCGTCGAGATGGAACATCAGCGACTCTGTCATCGTGAACGGTGTCATACCCATCCAGCAGGAGGTGGCCAAAAAATATGGTGTGCAAGTCATCGACATGCACACCCTCTTCGCCAACGATGGCGACAAGATGCTCTCCGACGGCATCCACCCCGACGGCAAGGGTGCACGCCGAATGGCGGAGATCATTGCCGGGGAGATGAAAAAATAAGCGTCAAGTCAGCCTCTTGCCATCTTGTATATGGCCTCTATGTCTTCGGCGCCGAGCACTTTCAGCTGACCGCAAGTGCGCTGGTTGTCGCGGGTGCACTTGCGCGTCATCTCGCTGATTTCCTCGTCGGTGACGTCGCGGCCTATCAGTTCCTTGATATTCACAGGCATGCCAATGGCGTGGTAGAAACGCTCCACGGCCTCAATGCCTCGCAGGGCGGTGCCCTCGGGGTCGGTGAAGTCGTTGGGCACGTCCATCACGTTGACGGCGAAGCGCACGAAACGGCTCAGGTTCTCGTGCATGACGTAGCGTGCCCAGCTGGGCCATACGGCAGCGAGACCGGCGCCGTGGGTCACGTCGAACATGCCGCTTAGCTCGTGCTCTATCTGGTGGGTGGCCCAGTCGTCGCTGATGCCGCAGCCCGTCAGTCCGTTGTGCATGATGCTTCCGCCCCACATGATCTGTGCCCTGTACCTGTAGTCCTCAGGGTCTTTCAGCACAGCGAACACAGCGTTCTTGATGCTGCGCAGCATGGCCTCGGCTATGTCGGTGGTGAAGTCCATGTCGTCGTCTTTCGTGAAGTAGCGCTCCATGGTGTGCATCATCATGTCGGTCACGCCGGCGGCCGTCTGGTAGGGTGGCAGGGTGAAGGTGCGCTCGGGGTTCATTATTGCGAATTTCGGGCGCGACAGGTTGTTTGAGTAGCCGATCTTCACGTCGCCGTCCTCGTTGGTGATGACACTCGACTCGCTCATCTCGCTGCCGGCGGCGGGGATGGTGAGCACCGAGGCCACGGGGAGCATCTTCTCGGGTGTGACCTTGCCGAGATACACGTCCCATACGTCGCCGTCGAGGCATACGCCGTAGGCGATGCACTTGGAGGAGTCGATGACGCTGCCGCCGCCTATGGCCAGGATGAAGTCGACACCCTCCTTTCGGCACAACTCGATGCCCTCCTTGGCCAACGACAGGCGCGGGTTGGGCACCACGCCGCCGAGCGTCACATACTCGATGCCGCCCTCGCTGAGCAGACCGCAGATCTTGTCGAGAAGTCCCGACCGCCGGGCGCTGTTCCCGCCGTAGTGGACCAGCACCTTGGTGCCTCCATATTTTTTCACGAGAGCAGCAACCTGCTCCTCCGACTGTTTGCCGAACACCATTTCTGTCGGCGCATAGAAATTGAAATCTTTCATTGTCTTTTGTTTAGCTTGTTTGATTATTGTCTTGGGTTGTTCCCTGTAGTTTCGATGCCGCTTCGGTGAGCTTGTGGGTGAGGTCGGTGATGGCCTCGGCTCCGGCCCTCATGCGTGCCGTGATGTCGGCCATCTCCTCTTCGGGTATGCTGTCGTTGCTGATGGCTATCACCTGTGTGAAGCCGCTGATGATGTTCAGCGGCGTGCGTATCTCGTGGTACATGTCCTGTATGAATGCCGTCTTGCGGGCGTCTGCCTCGCGCACCAACTGGTAGGCTTGTTGCAGTTCCTTGTTGCGCTGCTCGGTCTCGGCGTTGATCGACTGTAGCTTCCTTGTCGACGACAGTATGGCCTGCTGCATCCTCACGAAGCTGTTTTGCAGCTGTCCCACGGTGTCAATGCGCTGTGTCGGGGTGATGGGCTTTAGTGTCGTGGCCTGGGCAAACGAGCCGTCGGCTCCAGCGGTAGAGTGGGGGAGCGACGACGACAGCTGGCGGGCGGCTTCGGCCAGTTGGTTTATGGGGACAATAGCCCGGCGTATGATGTGGAAGCAGACGATGAGAAGCACTATGAGGAATGTGGCTGTGAAGACCATGGCGATGTTGAGCAGATGGTTGTAGCCGCTGAACACGTCGCTGTCGGGGCAGACGATGGCAATGCTCCAGTCGGTGTGCTCCAGCGGGCAGTAGAAGATGTGGGCCGGGTTGCCGTCGACGGTCAGGGCCCATGAGCCTGTCTGCCCTGAGAGCATCGAGTGGCCCAGCGCACCCACCTCCATGCGCGCTTCGGGGTCGGGGTCGGAGAAGATGGTCTGGCGCACCAGCTTCGCCGTGTCGGGGTGCACAATGTAGCGGCCGTCGTGGCCCAGCATGATGGCCGACGAGTTGGGGTAGGGCTTCACCCTGGTTACTGCCTGCGACAGCCATTTCAGCAGCATGTCGGTGCAGATGACCCCCACAGGCTTCCCGTCGGTGGTGTAGAGGGGCTTGACGAATGAGAAGTTATACTCTGACGACGTCAGGAATCCGGGAGTCTCGTCGATGTATGGGTCGAGCCACATCGCCTGCTTGCGGCTCCAGGGCACGCGGTACCACACCTGGCTGGTATAGTCGAGATTCTCGGTGATGGTGATGATGCTGTCGCCTTCGCGAAGTGAATATGCCGAGAAGAATGGACCCTCTGTCGGGAAGAAGCCCGGCTCCATGGCTATGGTGAAGCCAATGATGTCGGGGTTCTGCTCCACAACGCGCCGTGTGTAGGCCAGCAGGGAGTCGGGGTCAAGATGGCGTTGCACAGTCTTCTCCATCTCGTTGGTGACGGCCTCGGCGTGGTCCATGATGCTGGTGATGTTCTGGACAGTCTGGTCGAGAACCTGCATGGCATGGCTCTCGGCGGCATGGCGCACGTAGAGTTTTGTCTGGTGGAAGAGAATCCCTAACGACACACCGAAGACCACGCCCACAATCTCGAGTATGATGAGGCCGAGACGCAACGTCAGGTGTTGCCGTATGTATGTCAGTAGTCTGTGCATTTTATTGAACTCTTAACCCTCAACCCTCAACTCTCAACCCTTTACTGCTTAACGACGTTGCCGCTTTCATCCTTGCTGCTTTTTATCATCTGGTCGAGCAGACGGGTGACGGTGTCGGAGTATGATAGCATGTCAATCTGGATTTTCATAAGTTCGGCTTTCGACATCTCGGCGTGGTGGTCGCAAAGCCGGGTGGTCAGGGCGTCGATAGCCTCCACCGTGTCGCCCATCTGTGCCGTCATGCGGCTCAGGAACAGCGTCTTCACCCCGTCGGCCTCGCGGGCATGGGCGTAGGCCGCCTCTAATTCGGTGTTCTGCCTGTTCAGCTCGTCGCGCCGCTGCTCCATCTCGGCAATGTATCCGGCCAGCGTGCGCTGCATCTTCGAGAAGCTGTTCTGCAGCTGTCCCACCTCGTCGTCATGGCTTGAGTCGGCAACGCTGCTCTCCATGTCGCCGTTGGCAATGCGCTGTGCCGACGCCGCCAGCATGTCGAGCGGATGAAGATGGTGGTTGACGGCGCGCCACGTCAGGAAAGAAAGCACCGCCAGTCCCGCCACCGCCGTGCCAAAAGCTGTAAGCATCAGAAACCGGTGCCCCATGACATCGTTGCTGTCGACGGCTATTGTCAGACGCGACATCAGGAACACCACGATGCCCATGATGGCAATGGCAAAGCCTGTCACCCAAAGAGTGATCTGGGCGGTCAGCGACTTGCGGACAAGTGATAACGGAATCATAGTGCGGTTAGAAGGTGTCAGTAGGTTTTCACGCTGCAAAAATACGAATTATTAATGATATGACCCCAAACTCCTAACTTAATTGATACTAAAAAATCGTAATTATTTTTCACAGATTTGCCTGTCTCTCATATTTTCCGTAATTTTGAAAGCTGATTAAAACGATAACGCGAAATGAAGATATACAAATACATACTTATCATTGCCTTTTCCATAACAACCATCGCCGCAACGGCGCAGAAAATAACACTCGGCTCGTGCACGACGAAGGACGGGGGCGAATACTACGGCGAGATGGCAGTTGGCTTGCCCCACGGAAAGGGAAAGACAACATGGAAAAACGGTAACACCTACGAAGGGCAGTACGAGAAGGGAAAACGGACAGGAGAGGGCACATACATCTTTTCCGACGGGGAGAAATACGTCGGGCAATGGCTCGACGACCACCAGCACGGACTGGGAACCTACTATTTCGCCAACAATAATAAATATGAGGGCCTCTGGTGGAAGGACTACCAGCAGGGAAAGGGCACCATGTACTATTTCAATGGCGACACCTACGTCGGATTATGGCGCGAGGACAAACGCAACGGCAAGGGAAAGTACACCTTCGCCGGAGGTGCGTCGTACGAAGGCGAGTGGCGCGACGACAAGAAAAGCGGTCGCGGAGTGTTCCGATGGCCCGACGGCTCGGTCTACGACGGGCAGTGGCTCGCAGACAAGAAGCACGGCGAGGGCCTGTTCCGATATGCCAATGGCGACAGCTACCAGGGGCAGTTCTCCAACGACCTCATGCACGGGAAAGGAATATACAAGTTTGCCAACGGCGATGTCTACGAGGGCGACTACCAACAAGGCATGCGCTCGGGCACAGGCATCTTCAAGTTTGTCAACGGCGACCGTTACACAGGCCAGTTCCTGAACGGTGTGAAGCAAGGCATGGGACGCTTGGTGTGGGCAAACGGAACAATGTATAACGGACAGTGGAACAACGACAAAGCCAGCGGCAAGGGAAAACTGACAACAAAGTCGGGCGACATAGTGGAAGGGCAGTTCCTCGACGGGAAGCCACACGGCGAATGCACAGGCAACCTGGCCGACGGCTCGAAATTCAGGGCACAATACAAGAACGGAGTCCGCCACGGGTCGGCCATAGAGATCGACAAGGAGGGGCTGCGCTTCGAAGGCAGCTACAAGGATGGCCGTCGCGACGGACCATTCGTGGAAAAAGACCGCAACGGCAAAGTCGTACACAAAGGCACCTACACCAACGGCCACCGCGACGCCGAATTTTAATTACTCCCCTCAACAGCCACTGTGCCCGAAGCGTCAGCTTCGGGACCCCCAAAAACCTCAAATCAATACAGCTATGATTATCGACACATTGGAAAACCTGGCCAGGTATGAGGCCATCAACCCCCTCTTCAAGGATGTTGTAAAATTCATCGCCGAGAACAACCTCGAAATGATGGAACCCGGCAAGTACCCCATCAAGGACAAAGACCTCTTCGTAAACATCGCCGTGGCCAAGGGCAAGGCCCCCGACGAGGCAGTCATCGAGACCCACGAGCGCATGATTGACATCCAGATCCCCCTCGACGGCTCTGAGACATACGGCTACACACCCCTCTGCCGGCTGCCCGACGAGCCTTACAGCGCCGAGAAGGACATCACAAAGTATCCCGACCTCATGGCCGAGAGCTACATCGACTGCCAGCCCGGCATGTTCGCCATCTTCTTCCCACAGGATGGCCATGCACCCTGCATCACCATGGCCCCGGAAATCAAGAAGGCCATCTTCAAGGTGAAAGCCTGAGCTGCCGTCGGATAAATGAAATTGCCGTTCCATATCATTGAAATGCTGAAGCGAGAGTCGGGCTGCGACTTGCGCTTGCCTTCCGATTGCGAACTGCTCTCGCTCGACATTGTGGGCAAGACGGGAGTGCGCATTGGTGCCACTACGCTTAAACGTCTGACTGGCTTTGCCGACGATGAGCGCAACCCTCACACCACCACGCTCGACGTCATAGCCCGCTATCTGGGCTATGCCCACTGGAACCAACTTGCTGAGATTGAGGACAAGGGAAACTCCGACTTCGATGCTCCCGAAGGGGAAGTGCGCTCGGCCGACCTTGCGCCCGACGCCGAGGTCGAAATAGAGTATCTGCCCGACCGGCGGGTACGGTTTTGCTATATGGGCGACCACCGCTACCGCGTGACGGAGAGCGTGAACAGCAAACTGAAGGTTGGCGACGAGGTAGAGATCCTCAGTTTCGTGCTCCACCACCCCCTGCTGGTACTCCAAGTGTGGCGTGACGGCGAACCGTTGGGGCAGTTCACGGCTGGCCGGGTGTCAGGTCTCTCGTCAATTAGTGTCCTCTCTCATCCCTGATGCTTGTAAATATGTAAATCCTTTTAATCCTTATAATCCTTAGACATTAAAAATCCTTAGACGGCATAAATCCTTAAAATCCTTGGAATGGAAACATCACAGTTCACAAACAGCCAGTCGGACTACGAATCGTTTGAGCAGTTAGTTTCATCTGGTGCCACCTGTGATGCTTTCCGTGTAAAACTCTACGGCAAGCTGCACTTCCTGAAGCGGCTGAAACCAGAGTTCTCTGGCGACATACGCTACCGCGAGGCGCTGCGCAAGGAGTTCGAGACAGGCTACAGGTTGGAGCATCCCAATCTGGTGCGCTATATCTCATTCGAGAGTGACTGCAGTACCATACTCATGGAGTATATCGACGGCGAGACACTCACCCAACGCCTATCCACCCATCCCGACTATTTCAAAAGCCGCAGCCACACGGACAGTTTCATCCGCCAGCTCCTCGATGTCGTGGGCTATCTGCACGCCCACCAGGTGCTCCACCTCGATCTGAAGCCCGACAACATCATGCTCACCCGCATAGGCGACCAGGTGAAGCTCATCGACCTCGGTTTCTGCTACACCGATACTTTCCCCGACACCACAGGCCACACCGCCGCCTTCGCCGCCCCCGAACAGACAACTCCCCTCCTTTGGGGAGGAGGCTCCCCCTCTCTAACTCCCCTCCTCCGGGGAGGAGGGGCCGGGGGTGGTGGCGCCTTCGATGTCCGTACCGACATCTACGCCATCGGAAAGATTTTTGAACTGCTGCCCAATCACCATATATATAATAAGGTGACAGCCCGATGCACCGCCGCCAATCCCGAAGACCGCTTCTCGTCGGTGGAAGAGATAAAGAAAAGCATCTTTGCCCGCCGACACTCCTACGCCTTTTTCCTCATGACAGCATCACTTGTCATTGCTGCCTTTGTCGCTTTCTTCTTCTTCCAGCAGTCGCGTGTCACGTCCACCCCATCAGCCCCCGAACAGCTGACAAATTTCAACACTCAATCCTCTACCCTCGACTCTCAACCCTCCGCTCTCAACACTCACCTCTCCGCTCGGCCCAACGGAATGCTTTCCTCAGAAACGCCCCTCGACTCTCAATCTCCAAAGTCACCTTCGCCACAGCCGAAAGACAGCCGGGCAACGATGAAGAAAGAACTGGAAAAACAGATGGACTCAGCCTACAAGGCCACCATCTTCACTTTCTGCGACTCCATATTCCCTTCGCCTACCACTGGCGAGCATTGGGCAAGACTGTCCGCGGAGTTCCACAACCGCTCAGTGACTATCGGCGACCGACTGGTAAAAGATTTCCCCGACATCCCTGAGACTGTCATCCGTAATGAAACCGAAGCCATCTTCCAGCAACTGACAAGCTATGTCTTCAACAAGATGCGGGAGAATGGCGAGAGGCTGTAGGGGCAGGCCCCGTGCCAGCCCGCACGCCGACAAATAAGGCATGGGCTTGTTTTGAAGAGGGCTTGGGCGTGTCCAGAAAAGTTTTTGGGAGACCCAAAAAGTTCGCGCCGTGCGAACTCGGAGTTCGCGCTGGGCGAACTGGGAGTTCGGACGGGGCGAACTGGAAGTCCGCCCAGCGCGAACTTTTTGACGTGTCGGCGACGATTTTGGCAGAGACGCGGGCAGAGGCAGACATTGCCCCTGCCGGGGCATCGGGCTGGCACGGGGCCTGCCCCTACACCAACGGACTTCACGGTGTGTGCGCAGAGGATGCCAAGGCATCGGCATGAGACCGCAGTAAAAAAACTCATAAACTCTGCGTCTCTGCGTTCAATTATAAACAGGTCGAACCTTTTCGGCTCTAAGCGTTGGTTGGGTTTAGTGTCGTTTCTGTACTAACGAAGCCAGTCCTTCGTACAAGCAAGGCCCCGTCCTTTGTACCAGCAAGACCGAATGCCACCCCCATCATTCATTTTTCCGCGAGATTCCTTGGTAGTCTCGCAGATTCTTCGTACCTTTGCCCCATCAAACATCAAACCATAATGGATTATGACCTATTTCAACCAGTTCCACAAGGAATCGTCGGAGCGCAAGATGCGGAAAATCGCAGAATCGAAGCAATCGCCGATGAGTGCAGATGAAATGGTAAAGTATATGTATCGCAATCTGGAATTGGCCAAAAGAATGGAGTCCACAAACCCCAAATAGCCATCGACACCTACATGGCCGCCGTTGGCTTCAACCGCGAGGACGGCGTTGGCTGTTATTCCAACGCCGTCTATACTGTTTTAGACATGATTCCCCGCCGCTCGGCTTTGCCGCTTGCATGAAACAAGAACGTCCTCTTTGACCACGATGACGATGTCTTTGTCGTAGATGCGGAGTTAAAGAGGGAGGTGGCCTTTTCAGCAAATCTTTTCAGGTCGGGGCAAGAAATGCCGTGGAAACCGACAAATGAGGAGGAAATGGCAGCCTTGACTTATTTCCTTGTATAAGATCTGAAAACTTTATTGCCTTCTTTATCTCTGTCATTTAATTCTATTATAAGTGTTGTCTCTGTAAGACCTTTAATTTTTACTGTAATCTCATCCCCATCATCATATTTAGTAGTTATAATCAATTTTTTATTATCATATTTGTATGTAAAGTCTCCCTCATAATCTACATGCCCTTTCCAAAGGGTTAAGTCGTGGCCAGTTCCATTTTCGTTAAATATTATGCGTGAGAATAGGTTATCTTCTGAGTATTCCCAAATACCTACTATGGAAACTGTTTCTCCTTCATCGTCACTGCTGCACGACACGAAACCAATACTCACGATTGCGACCATCAGAATGGTCAACCAATTAAAAAGATGCTTTTTCATTTTAATTTGCGAGTATAATAACCCTCTACACCCCCATCAATATAAAGAAGGACTAATGTGGTTGCTGTCAAGGTTTGAACAATAAATGTTTCCTGATAAGCACTATTTTGCCCAGCCACGGCAACAACATTTATTGTCATCAAGTTCTGGCTGGGGTTATAGGAAAAAGAACCTTTTCTGTATTGAGGACTGTTTGGTACACTTGTGTCAGTTAAATTGTAACTTCCGTCACTTCCTAACTTCATAGTTGTTGAACCGTCAACCCACGTTCCGACGATGCTTACATCATCGTCATCATCGTCACTTCCACACGAAGCTAAACCAACACTTAGCATTGCGACCATCATTATGGTCAGCAAGCTCCAAAAAAACTTTTTGTTCATAATCATTAAATTTGTAAAGTTGTGCAATATTGCCTCGTTCTATCTTTGGCATTCTGCATCAACTTTCGGATATGAAAAGAGTGCACTCCTGCCATATCCCTCTCAGGCCTACCACAGCCCCTAAGTACTACGGAGAAACGCACTCTTAGTGCGTACTCCAAATGTACTTAGGTTGTTTTGCTCGTTAATCCGTCCTGAGGTGGTAGTTCGAGAGGGAATTTGAGCAAATAAAATGTTGTGCTCCTAAGAAACACGGTGCAAAGATACAACATTTTTATAACATACAAAACATTGTGGCAAAAAAAGTTGCGGAAAAAGTTCTTTTTCGGTTAAAAAACTCAAAAAACGTCAAAGCCAAGCTGTAAATATCAGGAAAAGTGCTTAACTTTGTATGTCAAAGAAAAACGGAGGGACAAACTATGGAAAAATCAGAAATCAGATACAAGACACGCGAGGATTTCGTAAGCGAACTGGCCTTTGTCCTGACCGACCACGACATCTGGGAGGATCAGTATTTGGACGTGACACAACAGGTTTTGTCGGTCATCCAACGTGAGGACTACAGCTGGGGCAAGCGATGGCCTGCCGAGGGCGACGAGGTCATCCGTGTGGACAAGCTGCCGACGTGGAAGTCGTATAACCTAATGGAAGAGTTTGCCGACAGCATTGCCGACGAGCGCATCAGCCGTCAGCTCTACCGGGCATTGGAGAATCGGCATCCCTTCGGCGAGTTCCGCTATGCCGCCGAGCGCACAGGCGTCATCCAGCAGTGGTATGGCTGGCGCGACCGCTGGCAGAAGGAGCAGGCCGAGGAATGGATGCGCGACAACGGCGTGGACGTCAAGGACGGACGAATCGTGTGCGACGGCAAACATTCGTTCATCTGGTCGTGGGAGGATGAAGGTGACGGAATATAATCTATAATCCCGTACAAAAGGTATCCGCAGCATCAACACCTATGGCAAAAAGACAAATACTGAACATCAACACTATTACGGCTGGCGACATCAAGCGGCGCCACCCCAGGTATATGACTTGTGATACGGACAGGGCGTATGCAAAGCTGGCCAATGACATTTATGAGCTGATTCATGAGGGATTCGGCTTCATGCAGGAGCGGCAGTTCAGGAATGCCTGCATCAGCATGGCACTCTTCTTCGAGGACATGCGTTCCGAGCTACATCTGTTTGAGGCTTTCACGCGGATGTACCAGAAGATGTACGGCTGCTACCTGCCTTTCTACACCACCGCCGGTGCCGATGCTCCGGATGCCGAGCTCGACGCCATGCGCTTCATGCTCTGGCACAGCTGCGTGGCCGAGCGCGAGGGGGCTGTGATCAATCCCACCAACGACGGTCTGAAGGCGCATGCTGCAAAGCTGCTCAACCTATGGAACGAGCGGAAAGCAACGCTGCCGCCCAACGACGAGCTGGCCGACTATCTCTATGCTGAGGAAACGCAGACCGATGCAGACCAAGTGAAGACGGTGCTGGTGTGGCTCAGCCGCTACTGCCCGTTTGGACGGTGGTTCACCAATCCGTCGGAAGCGGAACTGATGGCCGAATACAAGCCGCTGTTGCATGGCACGGACAAGGAAACGCTGGCCTACGCCGCCGACTGCTATACGCTGTTCGAGCACCGCACATGGCCGCTGTCGGTGACGCCGCAGCATGTCTATGCCGAAATGATACGCATCGACATGGACGACCCCAACGACGAGTTGGCCGAGGCAATAGACCACGTAGAGGGCAAACCCTTCGCCATCTACGAGGTGCTGGGCTGCGAGGGGCTGAGTGTTCGTCTGAAGGACTTCCTCGGCAATGTCATCAGCGTGAGCAAGAGCGATTTCTTTGGTAGTGTAGAGAAGCTGGTACGGGAAAACACCCACTTGGCTGGGTCGTTCATCTGCCTCGACGGCAAGTGGCGCCTCAACGGGCCGTGCCTGTGGTCAAAGCCTGTGAAGAAGGACATAGACAA
The DNA here is from genome assembly GCA_905233425.1 of uncultured Prevotella sp. Lineage (GTDB taxonomy): Bacteria > Bacteroidota > Bacteroidia > Bacteroidales > Bacteroidaceae > Prevotella. The sequence goes on from CAJOEC010000008.1 coordinate 52,467, forward strand.
GTGTTTAGACAGGCTGCGCTATCAACATCATCTCATGCACGACTACGCAGGGCAGTACGTTGACTTCATACGTCGGCACGGCGGCGAGCGGCTCTATTTCTTCCGCAATGCCAAGGAATATAAGCAGTGGCTCATAGACGAACTGCAACTAAAAGCAGGCAAGATGCCCATCGTCGAAGAACTCCAAAACGAGCCGATGGCTGTGTTCTTCGAGGACAACGGCCAGATGACAACCTGCTTCGAACCCACATTCATTAATCATCCCGCAAACCACAGCTTCAGCATTGTGGATGCTGAGGAGCACAGCCTGAAGTACTTCGTCACGAATAATTGCTGTAGTCCCGACATGCTGCTCTACCTGATAGAGCACGACCTGCTGCCCGACATCTTGCTCAACGACTCGCGCGGTCGTGAGCACGGTCGGCTGTTGCTGCAGGACAACATCGACTTCATGGCCCGTTGCTTACGGCGCGACATTGAGAACGAGACCGTTGTCCGCCCCCGTACCCTCCACACTGAAGAGAATGATGCTGCGCCAAGACAGGGCGATGCCAAGGTCACATTCGAAACATTCGTGCGCCTCGTGGCCGAGGAGAAGTCCATACGCAGTAAGGCCAACAAGGAGTGGCGGGTTATGAGGGCCAATGCCACAACCACCGTTATCCGCGATGTTGACCGACACATGGACTACTCGATGCCGACGCGCAAGCTCTATGAAGCCCATCTTGCGCTCACCGGCAAGCAAATACAGGTTGCCGCACTCGTCCCTTTCGTCGGCAAGGATTGTGCCCCAGCCGCCTCCGCCCTGCTCTACAACATCGTGGGGCAAGGCCAGTGGCGCAACAACATCCGCAAGTTCGTAAACGACGCGATGGAGCACGGAGGCTATGAGGAACTGCACAGAAGGATGAACGAACTATTGAAAGGAAACAAATAATGATACAGGACAGAAGACAGATGTTCGCAGCGGTCTATCGGGATACGGTGGAGGCTGTGATGGCAGGGAGATATGAAACGGAGGACGGCACGGAGGTGGTGCTGCCTGACGACAGCGAGATGATTCACAGGAGCCGCCTCTACCGCGAGGCGATAGTGCTGGGAGCGCAGACCTCCTTGTCGGCAAACACTGCGGGCGGGACGCCCGCGCTCCCAGCGGTTGAGGTTTGGAATTCCGACAGTATCGATGCTGGCAAGCGGCTGTTGGATGAGGGCTACAACGTGGCGGTGCTCAACTTGGCGAGCCATCGCAACCCTGGCGGTGGCGTGATGAACGGTAGCGCGGCACAGGAGGAGAGCCTGTTCCGGCGCACGAACCTCTTCCGCTCTATGTACCAGTTTGCACCCTACGCCGAGGAGTACGGGCTGCGCAAGAGCCGCTGGCAGTACCCCCTCGACCGCAGGAACGGCGGGGTCTATACACCTGGAGCAACGGTCATCCGCGACACACGGCTACGGCTGTTGGCAGAACCTTACCAGTTGTCGTTCATCGCAGTACCCGCCATCGCCCACCCCGACCTGACCCGCGACGGACTGCTGACCGACGAGATGGCTGACCTGACGCGCCAGAAGATGCGCACCATCTTCCGCATCGCCGCCCACCACGGCCACGACGCGCTCGTGCTCGGTGCCTTCGGCTGCGGAGCTTTCCGCAATCCGCCCCGACACATCGCCTTACTATTCAAAGAGGTGATGCAGGAAACGGAATTCACTGGACGTTTCCGCAAGATTGTCTTCGCCATCCTCGAAGACCGCAATGCCCCGCGCGGCGGCAACCTCCTACCCTTCCGCGAGGTGTTCGGGTGCTAACAGATTAAAAAGAACGGGGCAAAAAAAGTGGAGTTCATGTGCCACGGGCCTTCCACCGACCAGCCGTTCTCCTCGCGGTAGGGCGCGTTCTACTCTGCAATTAGTAGTTTTCCCGCCTCCAGAAGCGCATGACGAAGTCTATGTCGGCGCGTGTCTGTTGCGGAGTGTTGTGGCGGGAGAAAGTATCGTCGTGCTCGATGTCGGGCAGGAAGTTGTGCTCGAGTAGGTAGTTGATGGCGTGCGTGGTGACGGCTTCGGCGTCACAGAGCAAGTTGATGGCCTTCTTCTTTGCTTTCTTTGCATCGTAGAAGGGGTTGTCGGGATCGGCGATGAAAAGGGAGTAGCAGAAGAAGAACTGGAGGCAGTTCTTGGGTTCCAACTCGTCAATGAAGATGGTGGGCAAGTCGCCGCCGCGCTCGTCGACGAAGCCGAGCATGTTACGGGGGAACTTTAGTTTCTCCACAAGGAAGTCTTTCATCTGCTCGCGGTCAGCAAAGTATGCGATGCGCTGTCCGCAGGTGCGGTCGAGCGCCATCTCGGCGGTGAGTGTCTGCGTGCCGGGCTTCAAGTTCTCAGGGTCATCGTTGCAGAACTGTTCCCATCTCTTAGCGATGCCTTCTACAGGAAACACCATTCCATTGAGATGCCACCCCTGCTGGTAGAATATGAACGACGTGGCTATGCATCCGTCGTGCTCGCGCAGCATCTCGTCGGTCATGTTCAGATCTTCGGCCGGCAACTCTATCTGCCGACCGTTGGTGCGGGTCAGCAGCAGACGGTCTGGCGCGCTGAACTCATATTTGTAAGTACCCATATTCAGCATCTCTATATTTTCCACATCGGAAGCGGCCTGCTCCATGCCTTTCAACCGCATCAGCTCTGCAAGCCAGTCCTTGGGATAGAGTGCCAGCGGGCCTATCTGATAGCTGAACACACACTTGGTGGCGGAGTAGAACAGGGCCATTCCCGGCGTAATGGGGGGTAAGTCATCGTTATCCATCATCGACATGGCCTCGTCGGCATGTCTGTTGAGCAAGTCCTCGTTGTTCTTGCCTGTCGTCAGGTAACAGCCAGTGAACAGCCATAGAAGGACGGTGCGCATCTGGTCGAAGCCCTCGGTGGCGAACCGGAGCAGATGGTCAATGTCGTCGGAAAGTTGCTCGTTGACGGGTGCCTCCTCAAAGGCATCGTTGAGGAAGTCGTAGGCCGCAGCTGCAACCTTTTCCAGTGCCCGCCCGTCGGCAAAGACGATGTCGCCGGAAATCTCCGACACGGTGGCCCAGAGTATATAGTGGACGGCGTTGAGGCTCGGTTCGTCGGGGTAGTATTCCTACGGCTCGTGGTACATGGGCACGGGATGGCCGTACATCTGCTGGCAGAGCTGTGAGAACATGCGCCAGGGACCGCTGTCGGCCACGATGTCCTCTAAATAGCTGGTCAGAGTGATGGCTGCCTGATGGATGACTTTCGGTGAATAGTCCCACAGGCCTACACCGCAATTCAGCATACGGTCCTGCAGCTGGTTGGCCAGCCGCTGGTAGTAATGTCGGTGCTGTGGGATTTCTGCCGCGGATGGCTCTTCTTGATGTCGTTAGCGACGATTCTCTCTGGTTTCATAAATAGGTGTGTTTGCTAATTGCGTGAAAAATATACTACTTTGTTTTCGGAAGTTGGAATGTTTCTTCTTCGAGTTCGGCAACGACATATTCCGACTGGGTGCCAATGCGGAATTTTCCTCCCCAGATGCCTATTCCCGACGAGATGTAGTAACGAGTGGCGCCGCGCTGCCACTCTCCCCATGAACATTCGTAAAGGCGGTCGGTGATCCGCGATATGGGCCACACCTGTCCGCGGTGAGTGTGACCGCTCAACTGAAAATCTACGCTTGCCTTTTCGGCCTGTTCCAGGTCGTAGGGCTGGTGGTCGAGGAGGATGGTGTAGTACTCGCCAGGCACGGTCTCCTTGGCCTCGGTCATTATTCTCTCCAGTGTTTTGCGGTGACGGTTGGTCCTGTCGTCACGACCAATGATGAGAAGACCGGCAGGGTGCGTCGGCGGGAGAACCGCCGACTGCGAACCAGGGGAAGGGGAGGGGAGCGGCGGGGGAACCGCCGGGTGCGAGCTGCTGATGATCGCGAATGTGTCGCGGAGCAGATGGATGCCGGCATCGCGGTAGAACTGCTGAGCCAGGGGTTCGCCGCTGTAGTATTCGTGGTTGCCAAGGCATGCATAGACGGGGGCGCCGATGCGGCGAAGCTCTGCGGCCATGTCCTCCTCTATAAGCGGACGAATGCTCATGTCGATGATGTCGCCGGCAATGAGGACAACGTCGGGACGCTCGGCGTTCACCATGTCCACCCAACGGGCGAGCTCGCGCCTGGGGTTGTGGTAGCCCAGGTGAAGGTCGCTCATCATCACTATGCGGAGGGGGCGGGCTGGCACAGGGCCTGCCCCTACATCGGCGGCGGAGGCGGGACCCGACGCTGACGCGCCGGGCACAGTGGCAGAAGAAGCGGCGGGGGCGGGGCGGAAGAGGGGCTTTGTTGTGGTTAGGCGGATGGTCTTGCGTACCTTATTATTATAATGGATGTTTCCGAGGAGGAAGACCATGAACAAACCACCGGCAATGACTACCGAAGAGTAGACGTTCTGGTGGAGCCAGTGGCGGGGCACAACGTGGACGAGCCGCCCCATGTCGAGGAGAAGGAACAGCATGGTCAAGTATAGCATGACAAAGAGGCTCGAATTGCCAATGTCGTAGCACAGCCGTGCTATCGGCATGGGCATCCGGTCGATGGCGCGGCTGAAGTTGAGGAACATGAGCAGAAACGAGCCTATACCCAAGCCCACAATGAGCAAACGCCACAGCCGGGCAAGCGGCAGCAGCATCCACACGTGCCATGCGCAGTAGGCCACGCCCAAGAATGGCAGAATCAGAAAGACGATCATCCACATGACAGAATATGTTCTATTATCTGTTGCTTGTCTGTAGGCGCGAACCACGTCACCGATGGGTCGCGCTTGAACCACGTCAGCTGTTTGCGGGCGTAGCGGCGGGTGTTGCCCTTCATCCGTTCCACGGCCTCTTCGAGAGTCCATGTGCCGTCGAAATAGGCGAACATTTCCTTGAATCCCACGGTGTTGAGCGAGTTGAGGTGGCGCATGGGCAGCAACCGGCGGGCCTCGTCGACGAGGCCCATGTCCATCATCTTGTCCACACGGCGGTTTATGCGGTCGTAGATTTCCTCACGTGGTAGCGTCAGCCCGATTTTCACTACACGGAAAGGACGGCCACTCTCGTCTGTCCTCTCTCCTCTCTCCTTTTTCCTGAAGGAAGTGTATGTGCGCCCCGTCATGATGCAGATTTCGAGTGCATGGACTACTCGCCGTGGGTTCTTCCTGTCCACCGTCTCGTAATGCTCAGGGTCCAGCCGCCGCAGCTCCTCGCAGAGGCTCTCTAATCCCTCTTCGGCCAGCCGCCGCTTCAGTGTCTGCCTTGTCTCGTCGTCGACGGTTGGTATGTCGTCGATGCCGTTGCACACAGCATCGATATACATCATCGAGCCTCCCGACATCAGGGCGTAGTCGCTTGTGGCGAAGAGCTGTGGCAGCAAGGCCATGACCTGCTGCTCATACATCGAAGCGCTATAGTACTGGTCGAGTGGGAGGGTGCCCACGAAGTAATGCTTCACGCGCTGCATCTCCTCTGCCGTGGGCGCAGCGGTGCATATTGGCATGTCGCGGTAGACCTGGCGGCTGTCGGCATTGATTATGGGAACGCCGAAATGCCCGGCCAGGTCGAGTGACAGGCTGGTCTTCCCCACGGCGGTGGGGCCGGTGACAACAATAAGGGTCTTCATGTATGCCGCAAAGTTATTGAAAAAAGCGGAAAGAGGCAGTTGCGGTAAACGTTTTTTACCTATTTTTAGTAAAGAATGCAATATTAATCCCGTTTTGCGGTTATATTATTAAGCAAACGACAATAGATGAATCAAAACATATTATATATATTTGCGGCTTTTATACTGAGCGCAGCGTGCGGCTTTATCTTCATTCCACAGATAATCAAGTTCTGTAGGAAGAAAGGGCTGTATGACCCGCCTGGCGGTCGCAAAATCCATCGCAACAACATCCCCCGTCTTGGCGGCATCAGCTTTGTTCCGAGTATGATGATTGCAACGCTGATTGTGGTGATGGTGAACAACGCTGAATACTCGACACAGAAAATCACGCTCAGTTCCTGGTCTGTATCCTTTTTCGTCGGCCTTTTGCTTATCTACGGCATGGGCATCGTCGACGACCTTTTGGGCTTGGGGGCGCGCACCAAGTTTTCGGTGCAGACCATAGCGGCGCTCCTGCTGCCGCTGTCGGGGCTTTACATCAACAATCTCTATGGCTTCTGCGGCATCCACGAGATTCCCTTCGCCATAGGTCTGCCGCTGACTGTTTTCGTCATCATCTTCACCTGCAACGCCATAAACCTCATCGACGGCATCGACGGCCTTTCGGGCGGACTGACGTTTATCTCGCTAACCGGATTCCTGATGTGCTTCCTACGCGACGACCTGCTGTTATACTGCATACTCATCTCCGGCCTCATGGGCGTGCTGGTGTCCTTCCTCTATTTCAACATCTGGGGCAGTGTTGCTGCCAACCACAAGATCTTCATGGGCGACTCAGGGTCGCTCTCGCTTGGGTTCATACTGGGCTTCCTGCTGGTGAAATACACCATGGACGACAAGGAGACGATGGTATTCCACCGAGACTCGATGCTTCTGGCCTACTCGCTGCTCGTCGTGCCCACATTCGACGTTGTGCGGGTGGCACTTCTGCGCATCATTCACCGGAAGCATATATTCCAGGCTGACAAGAACCACATACACCACAAACTGATGAGGACGGGACTGTCGCAGCACCAGGTACTGGTGACGATATTGATGATGGCTGTGGCCTTCATAGCCTTGAACATGATAATGAACCAGTGGATAGGGATAGGGCTGACCTATATCGTCGCCATCGACATAGTGGCGTGGATGGCAGTCCATTTCACTATCGACAGGTTTATAGTGGCCCGAAGCCTGCCTGTATTCCAAGAGTGACGGAGGTAAAGGAGGTAATAAAGGAGTTAAGGGAGGTAAAGGAGTTAAGGGAGGTAAAGGAGTTAAAGGAGTTAAAGGAGTTAAGGGAGTTAAGGGAGGTAAAGGATTTAAGAAGTTAATGGAGAGGACTGAAAAACAGATAATACTACCCAACGACGTTGCCGAAGTGCCACGTCTGGCCAGCTTCGTGGATGAGGTCTGCGAAGACGCCGGTCTGGGCATGGGTGCTGCCATGCAGGTGAACCTGGCTGTGGAAGAAGCTGTTGTGAACGTCATGAATTATGCCTATCCGAAGGGCACGAAGGGCACTGTGGAAATCGCAGCCGTGGTTGACGACTGTAGCCTCGTCTTCGTTGTCACCGACAGCGGCACCCCTTTCGACCCGACTGCCAAAGGCGAAGCCGACACAACACTTAATGCCGAGGAGAGGCCAATTGGCGGACTGGGCATACACTTGGTGAGGCAGATAATGGACGGTTTGGAATATGAGCGCACTACCGACGGGCGCAACGTGCTCACCATGCGAAAGAACCTGAGTCATTAGAAAAATGGAAAGCATCTTCTTTCTGGGGTTCAGCCTCCACGCGTGGATTACCATAGGCACCATCTTAGGCATCTTTCTCTTGCTGGCACGTACACGTATGCCGGCTGAGGTGGTATTCCTCGGTGCACTCACAGTGCTGCTCGTCACCGGAGTGGTCGACGAAGAGGAGGGCATGGCTGGATTCGGCTCCGAACCTGTTGTAATCCATGCGGCATTCTTTGTCATTATTGCCGGACTGTTGCAGTCGGGAATGCTCTACTGGCTAACGAAAAACGTGCTGGGCACACCACGGGCCTACAAAGACGCGCTACTGCGACTGATGATCCCCACCGTTATAATGTCGGCTCTGCTCAACTCTGTGAACGTGGTGGCTCTGTTCATCGACGCTGTTAAGATATGGGCAAGGAAACTGGGGGTGGCATCGTCGCGACTGCTGCTGCCGCTGAGCTATGCCGCCACACTCGGGGGCATGTGCACGCTGCTGGGGAACTCGTCGAACCTCGTTGTGTCAGGACTGTATCTGTCGAGCACGGGAAATACCATGAACGTATTCGCGCCGTTGGTGCCGGGACTTTGCGTTACCGTCGTCGGTGTAATCTTGGTGGTCCTGCTGCAGAAATTCATCCCCGAAAGGGAGTCGCCTGAACAGTCGTTTGAGACAACCAGCGACTACACCGTGGAACTGCTCGTGCCCACCGATAACCCCGCCGTGGGCAACAGCGTAGAGGAGGCCGGACTCTACAACGTCAAGGGCGGATCGCTGGTGGAGATTGTACGCTTCGACAAGGAAATCATTATGCCCGTGCCCCGCGACGAGTGGGTGCTGGGCGGCGACAGGCTGGTATATGCCGGACAGATAAACGAGATACTGGAGCTGAAACGCACCCACGGACTCGCTGCTGCCGACCACCACGTGTGGAGCATCAACGACATCGACAAGAAGCGCAAGATGCGCACCGCCTACGTCTCATTCGGCAGCGAACTCATAGGGCAGAAGATGACCGATTGCGATTTCGAGCACGACAACGATGTGGTGCTCGTCGCTGTGGCGCGTCAGGGAAAGCGAATTGACGGACAGCCGCGTGAGATTCGCCTCGAGGCTGGCGACACCCTGCTGCTGGAATGTCCACCCAAGAACGAGGAACAGCTGGAATATGACAACCGCCGCAACCTGACATTCTTCGACTCCCACTTCGTGCCACAGTTAGGACCGAAAACCGTCACGTCAGCCTTGGTACTGATTGTGATGTTCATCGTATCTTATTTCCACACCATCCCCCTCATGGCAACCACCATGCTGGCAGCAGGGGCCATGATCGCCTTTGGATGTTGCAGGAAAAACATGGTGGTGAAATACATAGAGTGGGAACTGCTGCTCATTCTCGGAAGCACCGTGGTGTTCTCCACGGCCATCACCAAGACTGGCATAGCCGATGCCATAGCCACAGGTGTGCTGCAAGTCTGCGGCACTAACCCATACGTCGTACTTGTGGTCATGTGCTTGCTGGCCTCGGTGTTCAGCGAATTTGTCAGCGATGTGGGCGCGAGTGCCGTGTTCTTCCCCATCGTCTTCCAGGAGGCCCAGCTCATGGGGTGCGACCCCATGCCCTTCGTCATGTCGCTGATGATAACCGTGACCATCAGCTTCGCATCGCCCATTGGCAGCAGCACACACATGCTCATCTACGGCCCCGGGGCATTCCGCTTCACCGACTTCGCCAGGTTAGGAGCAATCATGCATGTCGTCCTACTTGCCGTTGCAGTCATTTCAGTCTGCTTAGTCTATCCCATGTAAGGGCTATATAGTTAAAAAACACTAAGAATTTCATTAATTTGTAACAGGGAAACCTCTGTTATTAAAAAAATTCGTACCTTTGCACCCTGTTTGGAGTAAGTATCAAAAAAAGTACAAAATCACAATGTCGAAAGTTTGTCAAATCACAGGAAAAAAGGCACAGATTGGTAACAATGTGTCTCACTCGAAGCACCGCACAAAGCGCTCCTTCGACGTTAACCTGTTCAGCAAAAAATTCTTCTATGTTGAGGAAGACTGCTGGATTCAGTTGAAGATTAGCGCCGCTGGTCTTCGTTTGATTAACAAGGTAGGTCTTGACGCCGCACTGAAGCAGGCTGTTGCCAATGGCTATGTGGATTGGAAGGACATTAAAGTAATAGGAGACTAAGACCATGGCAAGCAAAAAAGCAAAAGGCAACCGGGTACAGGTGGTACTCGAGTGCACTGAGATGAAAAGCAGCGGACTGCCCGGAACAAGCCGTTACATCACGACGAAGAACCGCAAGAACACTTCCGAGCGTCTGGAGCTGAAGAAGTACAACCCCATACTGAAGAGGGTTACAGTTCACAAGGAAATTAAGTAATACACCAGTAATCATTTTTATAGTATGGCAAAGAAAACCGTCGCTACCCTCCATGAAGGCTCGAAGGATGGTCGCGCTTACTCAAAGGTTATTAGGATGGTGCGCAGCCCGAAGACTGGCGCATACATCTTCGACGAGCAGATGGTTCCCAATGAAGCCGTAAAGGATTTCTTCAAGAACTAATAGAAAAGCAGATCTTTTTATAATGATAGTTTTTTGGAAGATGTGCAGGAAGCCAAGGCTTTCCTGCACATCTTCTTATCCTGTAACCGAACCACGCGGCATCTACAAGATGATAATGCGGAGGAACAGATAGAACCGAAAAAGCCCGCTATTCGGCGGGCTTTTTCATGACAGTTGGTTCTAACGGTTTAGCAGAACGGGTTCTCCGTGGGGTAGTAGTCGCCCTTCGGGAAGTTGTAGTCGATCTCGTCCACGGGGATACCCATGTATTTCAGCACCTCCCAGAGGTACTTGCCGGCGTGCTCGAACATGACGGCAGCGTGGTGCGGATAGTGCTTCTCGATGAGCACGTGGCGGTAGAAGCGGCTCATGTTCTTGATGCCGAAGGTGCCGATAGAGCCGAAGGAGCGTGTTGCCACGGGCAGAATCTCGCCCTGGGCGATGTAGGCGCGCAGCTTGGTGTCGGCGGTCGACTGCAGACGGTAGACCGTAGCCTTGCCGGGAACGAGGTCGCCCTCGAGCGTGCCGTTGGTCACCTCTACGGGCAGAGCGCGGGCCATGATGCGCTGGAAGCACATCTGGCAGCTGCATACCTTCGACGAAGCGGTGTTGCCGCAGTGGAAGCCCATGAAGATCTCCTTGTCGGTGTACTCGTCGCAGAGGAACTTCTTGCCCTTGATGTTCTCCTCGTACATGTCGCGTGGAACGCTGTTGTTGATGTCGAGCAGGGTCACGGCATCCTGAGTGATGCAGGTGCCGATGTACTCAGACAGGGCGCCGTAGATGTCCACCTCGCAGGCCACGGGGATGCCACGGCTGGTCAGGCGGCTGTTCACGTAGCAGGGCACGAAGCCAAACATTGTCTGGAAGGCTGGCCAGCACTTGTTGGCCATGGCCACAAACTGGCGGCTGCCCTTGTGCCCCTCAATCCAGTCGAGCAGCGTCAGCTCATACTGGGCGAGCTTCGGCAGCACCTGTGGAATCTTGTTGCCGGCGCCAAGCTCCTTGGCCATGTCGGCTACAACTTCGTCGATGCGCGGGTCGCCAGCGTGCTTCTGGAAGGCCTCGAGCAGGTCGAGTTCCGAGTTCTCCTCAATCTCCACATCAAGGTCGTAGAGGGCGCGGATGGGAGCGTTGCAGGCGAGGAAGTTGTTGGGACGGGGTCCGAAGCTGATGATCTTCAGGTTCTGCAGGCCGACGATGGCGCGGGCGATGGGCAGGAACTCATGAATCATCTCGGCGCACTGGGCAGCGTCGCCGACAGGCTCCTCGGGAATGTAGGCGCGGGTCTTGCGCAGCGAGAGGGCCTGGCTTGCGTTCAGCATTCCGCAATAGGCGTCACCACGACCGTCGATGAGGTCGTTCTGGGTCTCCTCGGCGGCGGCGCAGAACATTGTCGGGCCTTGGAACCAGTCGGCAATCATCGTCTCGCTAATCTCAGGGCCGAAGTTGCCAAGGTAGACACACAGGGCGTTGCATCCGGCCTTCTTCACGTCCTCAAGTGCCTGCTGGGCGTGGATCTCGCTCTCGACGATGCAGATGGGGCATTCATAGATACCTTCCTTGCCAAACTTCTTCTCATACTCGGCGATGACGGCCTTGCGGCGGTTCACTGCCAATGACTCGGGGAAACAGTCGCGGCTCACGGCCACGATACCAATCTTGATTACTGGAATGTTTTGCATACTTTTTGGTTAATAATAAAGTTAGTATAATGCGTGTAATATTCACATCCATGGTGCAAAGGTATGAAATAAAGCTGAAACTCCAAAACTGTTTTTGGAACATTAACTTAAAAAAACACCGAAAGCTCTCTTTCCCAGTAATCCCCAGTCCGGTACACTGCGGCACCGCCGCAGTCATTCCACGACTCCCTCGACGGCATAGCCAGCCTGGCGCAGCAGGTGGAGCACGCCTTTCTCGCCCGGCAGATGGGCAGCACCGACGGCGAAGAGCGTTGGTTTTTGCTCCATGAGGGTGGGCATCTTCGTCACCCAGTCGGCGTTGCGGTCATAGATGAGCGCGGCCTCCTCTTCGGGGCGGTTGTCGCAACTGCTGTTCAGCTTCATGTCCATGGCCTTCTCGATGGCATCGATGTCTTGGGCGAAGAAGGCACGGACGATGCTTTCGGTCATCTCGTCCATGAATGTGGCATTGTCGACATAGCACATCAACAGCTCCTTCTGGCGCTCCATCGGCGTTCCTGCGAAGAGCGTCTTCACCTGGAAAGCCATCGTCTCTAATCCGCCCACGCCTTTGCCTTGCGCATGGGCCTGCTTCTGGAAGTAGTCGTCGAAACTGTTTTGCGGGTCAAAGCCTCCGCCCTTTTTCATATAGGAGAGCATCGTGATGGTAGTGGTCAGGGCTGTTGGCGTCATCTTCTTCATCTGTTGGGCGAGCATCGGGTTGGTCAAGTCCATGCCCATCAGGTTCCTCATGAAGGCGTTAAGTCGGCCCATCTCGTCGGCGGTGAGCAGACTGTCGAGCGTCACCCCGTCGGGCAGCATCATGGCCTGTTGTATCATGGCCAGACTGTCGGCTTCAAACAGTTCGTTCATCATCAGCTCGCCGTATGTCTGCTGAGTGTCGGCCATCGCTTTGCGGATGCCGGGGATGGAATCGACGAACGACACTGGGGCCAGGTGATAAGTACCCACGATGTAGGAGGGCGACGTCAGCCCGCGCCCCGAAATCCTGTAAAGTAGTTGTGCCGATGCCCCCAACGTGGTGAGGGCAAGCACGAGTGCAATAAATACTTTTTTCATAATGTTCGTTTGTTGTTTTGCCCATTTTTTCGGTGCAAAGGTACGAAAAATCCTGCAAATCAATGGATAATCAGCAATTTTTTGTACCTTTGCACGCGATATGACAGTTTACAACCAAAAAAGCACTATGTTCAACGTCAATCTTACCAAGGATATTCAGAAACTGGCCAGCAAGCCCATCCCACTTGAAGAGCTGAACGCGCCCTACAGTGAGGAGAACGGCTGGTCGGTGGAAGGCCCGTGGCACAAGCGCTACATCGCCCTGTACAAACTGACAGAGAAATTCGACAAACACTTAGCCGACCGTTACGACGGCATGTCGGGTGGCCGTTACGTCGAGGGTGTCCTCCGCCTTTATCTCGACGGTATCATCACCGACGAGGAAATCGCCCCGCTCAGCGATGAAGTCCGCGACTTCATCCACGCCTACAAGAACACCTTCGGCTAATCGTGGGCATATTTTTCAGATCTCGTTCTCACGCATCTTCAGTTTCCATTCTGGATTTTATTATTCGTTTTTCAGGAATGCCTCAACCTGTGCTTTCAGCGCGGCCCGCTGCTCGTCGCTCAGAATCATGCGGCCCTCAGTCCACGCCTCAATGTTCAGGGCGATGCCTGTCTGAGGCTCCATCACCTCGGCCTTGATGAAGGTGAGCAGCTCAGTCAGCTTCTCGCGGCATTTCGCCGTGGCCATCTTGCCGCCGGCACCGCTCAGAGCCACCTTCTTGCCGTTGATGACGGTTGGCGTGTCGTAGTCGCCGGCCACGAGAGGGCGCGAGAGCCAGTCGAAAAGGTTCTTTACGTGGCCGGGGTAGCTGAAGTTGTATTCCGGCGTGAATACCCAGAGGGCATCGGCCTCCCTGACGGCGGCGCGCAGACGGGCGACGGCCTCCGGCTCAGGAAACTCTATGTCCTGGTTGATGAGCGGGACATCCGAGTAGTCCAAGTAAGTCACTTCGGCGCGTGCGCCAATCATCTGCTCGGCCTCGCGGGCCAGCTGTCGGTTGAAGGAACCTTCCCTCAGCGAACCGACGACAAAAAGGATTTTCTTCATAATGCTATATACTTTACATATTATGCTTTCTTTTTCCAAATACGCTCAAATTCGTCCGCCTCTATCAAATCGGCTGGCTTAATATTGGTCATCCTTGCTTCGTCATACATCGCCCAATACTTTTCATCAAGGCGTTCGTAAGCATCGTCAGAAGCATCTTGCGGACAATAACGTTCGACAGTGTCATCGGCACCAACAAGCACCATCCTGATGATTTGGTAGTGGTAGGAGTCCATATAAACAGTTTCATCGTCGAACACATGCTTCGAGAACAGATGCTGGTCGAAGTCCTCTTTAGCCAAGCTGCGCATCACGTTGCGGATGCGGCAAACATTCTCCTTTGTGGCATCCTTTTTCAGTAATCCTATGGACGCACGGAAACTAAGGGAGCCGTCACATTTGGAGATTTCCCATTTGAGTGGGATGTTCGTCTGTTTCATACGTACCTGAAGCTGGTGCTTCCTTTCGCTATATTCCTTCTCAAGGCGGGCGGGATTCAAATACATCGTCCGATTGACAAAGAACAGTCGCTCTGCCGGCTTATAGGCATACGATATGCCTTTCTCATCATCATCGCTGTAAAGCACTTTCTTCCTTCCCTTTCCTTCACTCGTTATCGTCAATTGCTTCTTGCCCTTCAGCCACCGCAACCTGCGCGACAGCCATCCGTGAGCAGAGTAAAGAGACCTGAGAACCACAATAAGGAAGAAGGTGAAGAAAACAAGAATCAAGATGTAGCCACCAATGCTGACTTCCGAGATGAAGGGGGCTGCAAAAAGCATTAAGAGCATAAAAACAGCAGCTGCCACAACGAACAAATAACAGACAGCCCGCCCCACACGGTTTGTCTCCTTCGTCTTTGACGATTGACGTCGCAAAAAGAATGTAGGGTCTATCGACATTGCGACCAGTCCGAGTGACAGTATCGACATCCATTTCCGCGCATCCCCTATTTTCATCTGGAACGTGATTATCCACCCGACGATACTGGCCACGACCAACAGTAAGGAAACGATCTCACCCTTTTTCAAAGGTAAATGACTCTGCGGTTTATCTTTCTGCTTCGACCCTCCCTTGTCGACGGTCTCTTGGTGCGACACCTGAAAATGGCTTCCGTCGGCATTGTGCAATTCGCCGGTGCCGCTGATGTCGAAATATGTCAAGTGGTACTCCTTGGCCAGTTCAAAAGCCAGGGCACTGGTATTCTCCGCGTCAGTATGCGCAAGTGCCACGTAAATGAAATCCTTGCCAAAGCAATAGTCGGCCTCCGGAAACTCGCCAGCGTCTATCTCGTCAGCCGCAGGGGCAAACTCCCCGTTCAGCGGGCGCACCCTGTCCTTCATCTTCAGGAACCACTGCTGCAACGCCGGCGTCGCCTGCCTGTAGTCATCCTGCTGATGCCCAGTAGCATCGTCATACCATGCCAAGAACTCCTTGCTGTTGTTGAACCGCCGGTGGTGGTCAATGATGGCAATATCGTAACTCATACGAGTTTGATTAATTGATTATAGATTGTCTATTTCGTCATCTTCATCCTCATACGACCAGATGAACGAATGCTTGCCGTCGCACACGATTCGCCCCGTCCTTGAAGTCCACGCTTTCCGATTTTTCCATTGTTCGTTTCTCCTTTGTTTCTTGTCTTACAATGCAAAGTTAAGCACTTTTCCTGATATTTGCCGCTCGACACTGCCGCTTTTTGAGTTTTTTAACCGAAAAAGACATCTTCGTACAGATTAAACGCATTATAACGGCAGACATAAAAATAGGTTCACGGCGGCCGCTGCGAACATTCACGGCGGCCGCTATGAATATTTTTGGCGGCCGCCGTGAATGTTTTTGGCGGCCGCTATGAAACGTCAAGGCCGGCTCTTTCCCCCTCGGAGGTACGGCCTCTCCCCCTGCTTCCCCGTACCTCTCTCCCTGCGTGCTACGGTTTCCTCCCGCCAATAGTCGTTCCCGTGTCAGGAACACAGCCCCCAATGGCAACAGAAGCCAACAGGCATTTTTTCTTTGTCTTCCAAATTTTGGAGCAGAGAAATCAAGAAAAGTTCGTTTTCTTTGTTGTTTTTCACCGTAAAAGGGTGGTTCTTTCCCAAATATTTTGTATCTTTGCAGCCAAGTGTCGGCTTATCGATGATTGGAACGCTTTGAGTAAGTCAGCCGATGCCTGAAGATATAGTATGATTGCCCTAAAACTATCGTAAATGATTACAGGAGAAATAAAAAACCAAATTGATGCGATATGGGACACCTACTGGGTAGGTGGCATTACCAATCCTATGTCCGTACTGGAACAGATGACCTATCTCTTCTTTATGAAGATGATAGACGACGCACAACGTAAGAAGGAGGCAGAAGCCAACATCTTAGGCGTGAAGATTGCCAACCCCACTTTTAAGGATGGGATGTGGCACAATCCAGAGACGGACAATGACGTGCCATATAATAGTCTGCGCTGGCATGTGTTCAAGAACATGGAGGCCACGCAGATGTTCAACACCATCCGCAACGATGCCTTTTCGTTCATCAAAAACCTCAGCGAGGGCAAATCGTCTGCCTACAGCCGTTTTATGCGCGATGCCGTGTTCCTGATTCAGAACCCACGAACATTGACCAAGATTGTGGATGGTGTGGATGCGCTGGACATGACCAACCGCGACGCGATGGGCGATGTGTATGAGTATATCCTTGGCAAGATGGCCGCCAGTGGCAATAACGGCCAGTTCCGCACGCCCCGGCATATCATCCGCATGATGGTGGAGCTGATGCAACCCACGCTGAAAGACGAGATCTGTGACCCCGCGATGGGTAGTGCCGGCTTCATCGTCGAGAGTGCCAAATATATTGCCGAGAACAACAAGCAGGAACTCCACAAGAAGGAGAACGCAGAGCGTTTCAGGGGCAGTATGTTTCATGGCTTCGACACCGACAGCACGATGCTGCGCATCGGTGCCATGAACCTGATGCTGCATGGTGTGGAAGAGCCTGATGTGGCATATCGCGACAGTCTTTCGTCGAGCAATAATGATACGGAGCGCTACACGCTGTGCCTGGCCAATCCGCCCTTTGCTGGCAGCGTGGATAGCGAGGACATCAACAAATCGCTCCTCGCCATCACCAGCACCAAGAAAACGGAACTGCTGTTCGTGTCGCTGTTTATCCGTATGCTGCAGACGGGCGGGCGTTGCGCCAGCATCGTGCCTGACGGCGTGTTGTTTGGCAACAGCAATGCCCACGTCGCCTTGCGCAAAGAGTTGGTTGACAATCATACCTTGCAAGCCGTCATTTCTATGCCAAGCGGTGTGTTCCAGCCCTATTCCGGTGTCAGTACTGCCGTCCTTGTCTTTACCAAGACAGGCGTAGGGGGTACTGATAAGGTGTGGTTCTACGACATGCAGGCCGACGGCTATTCCCTTGACCAGAAGCGCACAGAGATTACAGAGAACGATATACCTGACGTCGTTGTCCGTTTCCATCACCTCGAAGCCGAAGCCCAGCGCACACGCAAGGAAAAGTCGTTCTTGGTGCCCATCGAAGAGATACGCCAGAATGACTACGTGCTCTCCATCAATAAATATAAAGAGGTGGAGCGCGAGCGTGTGGAGTATGAGCCAACGGAGGTCATCATGGCTCGTATCATCAATCTGGAAAAAGAAATCCTAAAGAATCTAGACCATCTAGAGAATCTAGAGAATCTAGAAAATCTAGACCATCTAGACCATCTAGACCATCTAGACCATCTAGACCATCTAGAAAACCTACAAAACCCTTTAAAAACAAGAAAAAAACAATGCAAAACAACCCTACCCCCCCAGCCATAAAGATAGAGTCAGTCCTACGCAAGCAGACCAACTGGAAGAAGCTCTGGTTCTACCAGAAGACCGTCGTCCTCTATCAGATGACCTACGTCTTCACACGCCGCTTCTTCCCTGCATACGGCGACCGCACCGTTGACCAGATGGTGCAGGCGGCACGCTCGGGCAAGCAGAACATCGTGGAGGGGTCGGCTGACGGGGTGACTTCGATGGAGTTGGAACTGAAACTGCTAAATGTGGCTCGCTCCAGCATACAGGAACTCCTTGAGGACTACGAGGACTATCTGCCTGCCCACAAGCTGACGAAATGGACGGCAGGGCATCCGCGATTCGATGGGATGCTGGCTTATTGTCGCACGCATAACTATCTGAACGACTATGAGCCGTTCTTCAACAAATGGACTGACGAGGAGGCTGCCAACATCTGCATCACCTTATGCCGGATGGTAGACAAGATGATGATGACCTATCAGAAAAAGAAAGAGGAGGAGTTCGTTACCGAAGGTGGCATCCGTGAGCGTATGACGGCCGCACGTCTCGGCTACCGCACCAACCAGCGTGAAGCCCTCGAAAACGCTACCCACGAGATTGAGAAACTGCAAAAAGAGAACCAACAACTCAAGGAGTATATACTGCAGATGCAAAAGAAGGAGGAAAAGGTATGAAAGAAGGATGGGATAAGGAACTTAAATACATAACGGAATGGATTGATTTGGGCTATCTTAAAATTGTAGATTCAAGTGTTAACGAAAAACAAGTAACACTCTACGTAAAGGCTTGATGTTATGCAACATAACAAACAATTTAATTGTTAAAAGTAACATTGATAGTAACATTGATAGTAACATTGAAGTAACAATGATGGATCATCATTACTTTGTAAAGAAAAATACATATACTGACTGTCAGAGATAGTGTCAGAGTAACTGTCAGAGATAGTGTCAGAGATGTAACATAGGAAAATATGGACAAAAGTAGGTGGGAATATAAGAAGTTGGGAGAGGTGGCGACCATCATAAATGGTAAGAATCAAAAGACCGTTGAGGATGAGAGTGGCATATACCCTATATGTGGCAGTGGTGGTATTATGGGTTATGCCAATGACTTTTTATGTCCAGAGCAAACGATTATTATTGGTAGAAAAGGCAATATCAACCGTCCTATTTACATGGAGCAAAAATTCTGGAATGTAGATACCGCTTTTGGAATTGTTGCCGACAAATCACAATTAGTCCCCAAATACCTTTACTACTTTTGTGTTGATTTCAATTTTGAAAGACTGAATAAAGCGGTCACTATCCCAAGTCTTGTAAAGTCAGACTTGTTAAAAATAAAGATGTATATCCCTCCTCTCTCTGAGCAGCAGCATATTGTCGAAGAGTTGGATTTGCTGAGTTCCATCATCGAAAAGAAAAAAGCCCAATTAAACGAGTTGGATAATCTGGCGCAGTCTCTCTTCTATGAAATGTTTGGCGACCCTATCACCAATGGAAAGGGATGGGAGGTGAAGAAACTAAGCGAATTGTCAGATATTAAAGGTCGTGTTGGATGGAAAGGTTACAAAAAAACTGATTTGAGAAATCACGGTCCCTATGTTTTAGGCGCAACTCATTTAGGAGAGGATGGAAATGTAAACTTAGAAAATCCCGTATATATTTCACGTGAGAAATATGAGGAATCACCTGAAATATATGTAAATAAGGGAGATGTAATATTAGCGCAACGTGGATCTATTGGTAAAGTCGCATTGGTACGTAAGGAAATAGGTGAAGCCACTATCAATCCTTGCGTTCTTATTGTTCGTCCAAAGAAAATACAATCCGATTATCTCGTTTTCTTTTTTATGAACAATCAAGTGCAAAAGTATCTGATTAAAATTAACACAGGAGGAGTTCAGCCAATGATTACTCAGAAACAAGTAAAATATATTGATGTTCCTGTACCCTCTCACTCATTGCAGCAACAATTCGCCTCCAAGATAGAAGCCATCGAGCACCAGAAGGAACTTATCAAGCAGTCTATTAAGGAGGTTGAGACACTGTTTAACAGCCGCATGGATTATTACTTCAACTAAAAACAGAAATGTATGAGGAACTTTGACTATCTACAGGACATTGAGGAACTGAAAGACCTATACGGCTTTTGCTGTGCAGCAGAGGACGCGCAGCAGACCAACTATGACGTGTGTGCGCTGAATGGGCGCAGGGCCTTGGAGTGGATTGTGAAGGCCATCTATACGCTGAAGGGTATTCGGTTGGACGAGCGCACCTCTCTCATGGAGCTGATGACCAGCGAGCCGTTCACGCAGTTTATTGGCGACGATGACAAACTGCTGATGGCGGCCCATTATGTCCGCAAGATAGGCAACAAGGCGGCTCATGCTGGTGGGGTGAAAGGCGGCGAGGCCTACTTCACGCTGCTCAATATATATAATGTGGTAGGCGGCATCCTGCTGAAATTAGGTGTGCTCCATAGCCTTGCTCCCTTCCGCAAAGACCTGATACCACAGAAGCCCGCGCTAACGGTAGTGCCACAAGCCGCTGTTCCAACCGCAACAGCGCAGTTTGTCGAGCGTGTAGAAAAGACGAACTTGGAAGCCCCACAGAGCATTGAGGGCAAGGTGGACTATAGCGAGGCAGAGACACGAAAGTTGTTCATCGACTTGCTATTGGAAGAAGCCGGCTGGGAGGTGATAGACAAAGAAGGTGCCATCGTGCCCAGCAAGGTTTGCATAGAGATTGAGGTGGCGGGAATGCCCAACAAGACAGGCATAGGGTATGTCGATTATGTGCTGTTTGGAGCGGACGGCCGTCCCCTCGCTTTAGTGGAAGCCAAACGCACAAGCGTCAGCTCGGAGGAGGGCAGGAAGCAAGCCATCCTCTATGCCGACTGTTTAGAGAAACGATATGGCGTGAGGCCCGTTATCTACTACACCAACGGCTTCAAGACCTGTATCATCGACGGCTTGGGCTATCCTGCAAGACGTGTGCAGGGATTCCATACGGAAGCCGACCTGATGGTGTTGCTGCAAAGGCGTGGGCGTAGCGGCATTACCGACCTCAGCATCAAGAACGAGATAACCGACCGCGAATATCAGAAGCGGGCCATCAAGAATATGTGTGAGCATTTCAACACCATGCACCGCAGAGGCTTGATTGTGATGGCTACAGGAACGGGCAAGACACGTGTGGCCATCTCGCTCTGCGATGTGCTGATGCGCAACAGTTGGGCAAAGAACATCCTCTTCCTGGCCGACCGCACGGCATTGGTGAAGCAGGCACACAAGAACTTTACCAAGCTGCTGCCAAGCGCCACGACGGCCCGCTTAGACGATTTCAAACCTGCCGACAGAGAGACGGTGATGAATGCCCGCATCCTGTTCAGTACGTATCAGACCATGATCAACTACATCGATACGGAAGAGAAAGAATTCAGCATCGGGCGCTTCGACCTGATTATCATTGACGAGGTACACCGCAGCATCTTTGGCAAATATACCAGCATCCTGAGTTACTTTGACGCGCTGATGGTGGGCCTGACGGCAACGCCAAGGGAGGATGATGATAAAGACACGTATGAGCTGTTTGGCTGCGAGAGCGGTGAGCCCAACTTTGAGTATCTGTTGGGTGAAGCCGTAGCAGACGGTTACCTGGTTGATAAAGTTGTGTTATCACGCACCACAGATATCTTGAAGAATGGCATCAAGTACGACAAACTGTCCAAGCAGGAAAGGGAACAGATGGAAAGCATCTGGCAGTACGAGAAGGCAAAGTTTGATATTCCAGACGATGCGGATTACAGCCGCGACATAGAAAGTGACGAGATATTCAGCTACATCTACAATGTAGATACCGTCAACAAGGTGTTGGTGGACTTGATGGAGAACGGACTGAAGATAAATGGCGGCGACACCATCGGAAAGACCATCATCTTTGCCCACAGGCATAAGCACGCGGAATTGATAGTGGAACGCTTCAAGGAGCTGTACCCGTCATTAGGCGATGAGTTCTGCCAGTTGATAGACAATCAGGTGAACTATGCACAAAGCATCATCGACTCCTTCGAGGTAAGAGGGAAAATGCCAATGATAGCCGTTTCGGTGGATATGCTGGACACGGGTATTGACGTGCCCGACATCCTGAACTTGGTGTTCTTCAAACAAGTGCGCTCAAAGATAAAGTTCCTACAGATGATAGGGCGAGGAACACGGTTGTCGGAGGAAATATTCGATGAAGGAGAGACATCAGCGGACAGGGCCAAGAAATTCTTCTACATCTTCGATTGGTGTGGGAACTTTGAATTCTTTGGGGAGAATCCGGAGGGGTTCAAGCTGTTGAAGTCCGTCTCGCTCACAGAAAGGTTGTTCGACCTGCGCGTGGATTTGGCCATAGCCCTACAGCATGAGCGTTTCCAGAATGATGAGGCGGCCAAGGCGTTGCACGACGAGACAAAAGCCATACTGCAGGGGCAAGTTCAAGGGCTGAACGACAAGCATATTTCAGTAAGGGAGCACTGGGACCTTGTGGATAAATACAGGAAGAAAGACACATGGACCTATCTGTCGAACACCGATGGCTTGGAGTTAAAGGAGGTGATATCTCCATTGCTTGTGAATAATTCGGCCAATGTAGGTGCCACGAAGTTTGATATTCTGATGCTCAATATCGAGTTGTCGCAGATTGATGAGGCTGTCAATGGTGACAAGTCGAAGCTGGTGGTGGAGAAGATTGCGAGGAAGTTGCAGGAGAAAGCCAGCATCAGGCAGGTGAACGATAAGATGCCGCTGATTAAGCAACTCTCTAAGCATGACTTCTGGGATGGCGCCTCGTTAGACAAGCTGGAATATGTGCGTAAAGAGATCAGGGATTTGGTGCAGTTCCTGACGGGCAATTCTAACCCATCGTTTACCATCAACATAAAAGATACGGTGGAAGTGAAGGACGTGCCAAACGATGTGCCTTCTCAGGTCTCCTATAAGCAGCGTGTCATTGATTTCCTGGCAGAGAACAAAGAGCTGGCAGCGATTCAGAAAATAAGAAAGATGGAGAAGCTGTCTTTTGAAGACATTTGTGAACTGGAGAGGATTTGCTGGAAGGAACTGGGCACGAAGGAAGAATACGAGAAATTCATTGCCAAGAGCAACATGATATGCGGTGACAGCGTGGGGGCGTTTATCCGTTCGCAGATTGGCGTTGACCGCCGTGTGGCGATGGAGCGTTTCTCACAGTTCCTGTCAGACACCACGCTGAACTCCCTGCAAGAGGAATATATCAAGAGCATCATCACGTATGTCTGTGATAACGGCGATATTACGCCAAACACGCTGATGGAAGAAGAGCCTTTCGCACAATACGAATGGATTGACACGTTTGGCAAGAACTTCATCGCCGTGCGTAACTATGTGAATGAGATACACGACATCGTGAGGGTGGCTAACGGTGAGAATATCAGCCTAAGCCAGGGCTCTTCGCAGCCCACAATGAAAGTCACAAAGCCATCGAAGCGAGGCAAGAAAGCCGATGAGGTGCGCTTCATAGCGCGAGGCTCAGTACTCACCAATGTACTTGATGACAATGAGGTTCGTAAGCTAATCCATAACATGATGGAGTTGGAGGATGGCACAACCATTGAAACCATCTATATGGAGTGCATACGAGAATTCCAAGACAAGTATTTCAGCATGAAGCCCAACGAGTGGCGGCACCTGGTGCGTGACTATGTAAGAGAGGTGACACAACAACCTAACCTGCAAGAGCAGGAAGTGTTCCGATTCGCAATTGCAGGGTGAAGAAAACCGACCGCCTCGTCCATCAATAACTTTGTTGCTAAATATCCAAAGCGGCGTGGTAGGCCTCGTAGATGGCCTTGGTGATGTTGGCGGGACGGACGCAGTCGCCTACCTCGCGGACGAAGGGGGCGCAGTGGCGCAGGGCTTCGACATCGGCACGGTTGGCACGCTGGCCAAGGGCGCAGATGACTGTCTTGCCTGGAACGAGCACTTCATGGCCGTCCTTATCCTTGCAGACGACACCATCGGCCGTAATCTTCTGACCAGTATATTCGGTATGGGCCGTAGAGAACTCAGCCACCTTACGCATCAGGATGGGGTGCTGGCGGATGTTGCAGTCGGCAGCCAAGGTGTCGCGCATCTCAACCAGCTCGACCTTCTTGCCTTCCATACCCAGATGGATGGCACACTCGCAGCCAGCAAGACCGCCACCCAGCACGACAACACTGTCGGCGACCTTATCCTTGTTGAGATAATAGTCGTTGACGATGATCACGTTGTCGGCATCGATGCCAGGGATGGGTGGAACGAGCGGCGTAGAACCAACGGCGAGGATAAGTGCATCGACACCTTCGTTCTCCACATACTCAGGCGTGACTGTGGTGTTCAGACGAATCTCGACACCCTCATCCTTGGCCTGACGCTCCAGGACGACGCCCAGCTCAAACATCTCATACTTAAACGGGAGCGCCTGTTCCGACTTCAGGATACCGCCCACCTTGTCCGTCTTCTCGCAGAGAATCACCTTGTGGCCTCGCTGTGCAGCGGTAACGGCAGCCTTGAGTCCCGCAACGCCGGCACCCACCACCATCACCTTCTTGCTCTGACGGGTAGGCAGGACCTCCATACCCTCTATCTCTCGGCCAATCAACGGATTGACGGCACAACGGCGGGTGAAGGTCACGGGACGCTCCGCCATGCAGGTGTAGCAGCGCAGACACTTCACGATGCGGTCTTCCTTTCCTGCCATCACCTTCTGCGGATGGAACGGGTCGGCCAGCAACTGACGGGCCATATACACCACGTCGGCCTTCCCCTCGGCGATGATACGCTCCATCTGCTCTGGGTCGCTCAGCCCACCAATCGTGGCCACAGGCTTGTTGACGTGCTTCTTTATCTCTGCAGCTAACCATACGTTCACGCCGTGCTCATCGAACATCGGAGGCGTGGTGTTGAAGAAGCCGAACTGATAGGAACCGGCTGAGACATGGATCAGGTCGACATACTCTTCTACGGCCTGGGCAATCTTGATGCCATCCTCGATGCCATAGCCGCCATCGAACAGTTCGCTGCCGCTGAGACGCACCTCGACAGGAAAGCCTGGTCCTACGGCGTTGCGTACTGAGGCCAGCACCTCACGGACAATGCGGATGCGGTTCTCTAACGAGCCGCCGTACTCGTCGGTACGATGATTCAGATAGGGCGAGAGGAACTGGTGCAACAGCCAGCCGTGACCTGCGTGCACCATAATCATCTCATAGCCGGCACGCTTACAGAGCGCAGCCTTCTCGCCGTATGCTTTCACAATGTCGGCAATCTGTTCCTTGGAGAGCGCCTTCACAGGACGACCGTCTGGACGTGTGCCGTCGCTGGGACCCCACTGGTTCAGGCTCGCCTTCTTGTTCTTGTCAGACATATATGTTCCGGCATACTGGCCCGAGTGCGACAGTTCGATGCTTGGCACAGCTCCATGTCGGCGGATGGCATCGGCCACGAAGGTATGGGCAGCAAGACAGCCCACCGTCTCAAGGTCGAGGTGAAGCATGTGGCTGCCGTCGGTTTCAGGATGAACCACGAGTTCGCTGACGGTAACTGCAGCCGCACCGCCCTTGGCGCGAAGCTCATAGAAACCTTGCGTGCGGGGGCCGGGACAGCAGTCAGCGGTAATGTCTGTCGCACCCATTGGCGCAGAGAAGATACGATTGCGGAATGTCACCTTGCCCAACTGGATAGGGCTTGTGAGATGAGGGTATTTGTTGTTGTTCATAATACTTTTGTTTTTAGCGATGCAAAAGTACGAACTTTCTTCCATTAATGCAAATTATTAACATACTACAACAGACCAAACGCATTATAAATATTTTGGAAACGAATTTGAATAATAATTATAATTTGCCCACGAATTTGAATAATAATTATAAATATTTGTGGAATAAATTATTCAAATTATTCACATTCGTTTCCATAAAAAGGGCTTTTTCGTTATAATGCGTTTAATCTGCATTGTTCAGAAGAGCGGCCATGATGGTGATGATGGTCGAGATGTCGGCCACGTCGACCACTCCGTCGCCATTCACGTCGCCGTTCACGTTGGCAGCCCCGACACCATTGGCCATCACGCTGATGACGGTGGCGATGTCGGCCACGTCTACGGCTCCGTCGCCGTTCAAGTCACCCAGACGCATTTTTGTTGTCTGCGCTTCGAACTGGCCGGTGAACGACTCCTCACTATTCTCCACGGTGACGGTGTAACGGCCTTTTGCGTAGGAAGATATGTCGATGCTGAGGGCCACGATGCTGCCGGCGTTGACGGACTTCTCGTAGACGGCCTTGCCTGACCCGTCGGTGATGCTTACCTGGTAGGCATCGTCGAGCGGGTCGAGGTTGATGTCTAACTGCAGGGCGTTGTATTTACCATATAGTGCCTCTGTTCCCGACGCTTCCTCCCCAGGCTCATCGTTGTCACGCTGGGAAAGGCTATGGGTAGGCGCATCAGCGGGAATGGCGTGACCTACTACATTCTTCCCTGGTGCTTTCGGTCTTGTCTTGATGGTATGGGTGAAGTCGAAGCGGCTTTTCCGGGCACCCTCGGGAGTGGCTCCGTCCTCGTATTCGTCGTTGAGGTAGATGACCTCATCGCCAACGGAACATGACATCAGGAACTGTGGATCACTTTCTGTTTCAGGATAAACATTTCTGAGCGGACCGTCAATACCTCCGACACCTTCTAACCAAGTAGTAATGTAATAATCTCCGCCACAAAGCATAATATCTCTATAAACGCCCTTAAAGCCATTTAATCCTCCAGTCAGCTTCGGTCCTACAATATAATCAGGTTGATAATCATTGAGAATTAAGGTGTCGTTGGCTTCGAGAGAGAAATCATACAACATCTGCATACCCTGTGTTCCCTCTCTGCAAACGTACACTTTTTGATCCTCTTCATACCAAGCTCCCACTTTACTCAAGGAAGTTTTTGGTTTCCAATATTCATTTGAGTAATCAGGACTGACAAACCGCTGGCACATCATCTGCTTGCAAGTCTTTCCGCCGATGATGGTATCGCCATCGAAGTAG
This sequence comes from uncultured Prevotella sp., assembly GCA_905233425.1. Classification (GTDB taxonomy): domain Bacteria; phylum Bacteroidota; class Bacteroidia; order Bacteroidales; family Bacteroidaceae; genus Prevotella. Next base: position 79,199 of record CAJOEC010000008.1, read on the forward strand.
TAGTAGTCAACTATCTGCACAGGGTTACCCGTGTTTCCATTTCCCACCTTCCATACCTTGCCTTCTTCGACTAACGGACGGTAAGCCACCTGTGGTGTCTTTTTGATGACAGGATGCTCCTTGCCTTGATTATCCACAACGATGTAATTCAAGTTCGGGTCGAAGCCGGGGATATAGAAGTCGGTTTCATAGAGAGCCATACAAGTCGCGATGGGTTCTGCTGTCTGTATCTCAAAATGGAGCTTTCGCACAGAGGATTCGTCAGATAAATCGTAGTTGGGTTCCATGATGAAAAGGGCATAGCTGTTCCCTCCGCAATTGCTCAACACTTTTCCGTAGACATGCAGACGGTCGCCTTCCAATTCGTATGTAAGCTGATGATCCCAGTTTCCCGAGTGGTCTGCCGCACCTGTTGGCAGGTCGCAGCCATACGCTTGTCTCAACCAGGTGTCTTGGAACGAGAATGGCAGATAGAGGCCATCATAAGGATTATCCACGTATGCCAGATGATCTACAGATATGTCTGGTAGTACAATATCAATGAGGTTTCCTAAAGGCCCTTCGAGAGAGCCGACGCCCTCTATCCATGTCTTTTGAAAGGCCTCGTTGTCTGTACGGCATATTGTCCATTTACGCAAATAGTGGGGTTGCATTGTAATACCGTCAGTTCCAATATAGTTGATAACTTCAGGACCTTCCTGATAATCACTAACGGACAGCACTTTGTATGTCACTTTTTTCTGTTCATCATACGAATATGTCTCGTATGTATCGCCAGCCTTCAAAGAATAGTCGAACAGGTTTTCCTCACGGAAAAGCCCTGCATCATGCACCACCGTCGATTCATCCTCAGTTCGATACATCTTCATGTAAGTCTTTCCATCCTTTACGATTTCTTCTTCATCTGTCAGCGTATAATTCTCAATATGACAAACTATGCCATAACTATCTTGGTCATACTCTGAGCGGGCCACATGCCAACTCTTACCAGATGCTACAAAGGGGATGTAGTCATCCTGAGCTGTTTTTTTGATGACAGGATGCTCCTCGCCATTATTGTCTACCACAATGTAATTCAAGTTCGGGTCGAAGCCGGGAACATAGAAGTCGGTAGCATGGAGGGCCATACAACTAACCGGCTTTGCTACTTCTATTATGAATTCAATCTTGTTGACCTGCGGGTCATCTGTTTTTTGCTCAAAGAAATAGGCGTAGTTTTTAGGTGTACAGTAGGTGAATGCTTCTCCATAGACATGCAGGCGGTCGCCTTCCAATTCGTATGTAAGCTTATGATAACCGTCGTCTACAAAATTATCTTCTGTCCCGGTAGGCAGGTTGCAGCCATACGCTTGTCTAAACCATGTGTCTTGGAACGAGAATGGCAGGTAAAGGCCACTATTTTTATCATACACGTATGCCAGATAATCTTTAGATAAGTCCGGAAGTACAATGTCAAGGAGGTTTTCTAAAGGCCCTTCGAGAGAGCCGACGCCCTCTATCCATGTCTTTTGAAAGGTCTCGTCGTCTGTACGGCATATTGTCCATTTGCGTAAATAGCGGTGTTGTGTTGTCATACCGCCAGTTTCTTCACTATTGCGGATAACCTCAGGACCTTCCCGATAATCACTAACGGACAGCACTTTGTATGTCACTTTTTTCTGTTCATCATACGAATATGTCTCGTATGTATCGCCAGCCTTCAAAGAATAGTCGAACATTCCTCACGTAAAAGCCCTGCATCATGCACCTCAGACAAATCATCCTCACTTCGATACATCTTCATGTAAGTCTTTCCATCCTTTACGACTTCTTCATTCGTCAACTTATAATGCTCAATATGACAACCTGTCTCAAGGTCCGAGCGGACAACATACCAGCTCTTATCAGACGCTACAAAGGGGATGTAGTCATTCTCCGGTTCTGTAGTGGGCAGGTCGTTGAAATCATCAGCCGTGAAGATACACTTTCCATCCTCATAGCATGACAAGAAATCTTCTCTCATAATGATACCGTTTGAAGGCACTGAATAAAACAATTCCAAGATATTCCAACCTTTATCACAACCTACGCCCTCAACAACGGAATAGGGGAAGACCTCAAAAGATTCTAGAAAGAAATAATTTACCGAGACATCATAATGAAACACATTCAGAATCTCATCTTTGAATCGCATAGGGCTGATGGCAACAAGTTGAAGAGTGTTCCATTCATCGTAAGGCATATAACAACCGCCGACAGACATGCCGAAGTCATAAAGCATACGCTCACCACCATTATCGGTACGCATCCACACCTTCCGGTCTTCCTCACGAAGGGCGCAATAGTATTTCTATTTCCGTAGTGCCGTTGACGACATACGAGATGTCCTTCGACCATTCCTCCTCCTCACCGTTCCTCAAGTTGCGGTAATAATACTGATAGTTCCACGTCTTCCCCTCTTTCAAGAAAGGATGGTAGGCCTCATACAACGCTTTTCCGTTTTCCTGGCATGAACGTAACGATGGTATGGCACCTACCATCAGCTGCACGTAGGCTCCATAGACACCTCCAACGAGTGAGCCAATTCCCTCAACCCACACATCGTCTATATTCGTCGAGCCAGCTCTGCTGAGATATAGGCATTTGCGCGGCGTTTTGTCAACAGAGGTCGCTATCACGGTGTCAGTCACGGCCGTCACGACAAAGTCCATGTAGTCGTCGTTTGGGCCGCCTGTAAGCATTTGTCGATAGGTGTCACCGACCTTTAGTGTGAAGTCCATAATCTGAACCGTATTCTGCGATTTCTGGTTATAAAGATACACCTTTCCGTCAGCCTCGCCCAGATAGTCGTCGGTTTCTTTCCAATTGCTTGGGCCATCTTGGTCATACCACCAACTCGAACTGACTATTTGTTTGAACGTCATGCCATCCACCTCTAATGCGGAGCCAAGTTTAATCTGTTCATAGCTGAAAGTATGCTGGTACTTTGGGGGAAGAGCACCCAAGTGAACCGTCGTCCACTCTTTGCTGTCACTCAGCAATGTAATTGACAAAGAATGGAAAGAGCCACCCTTGACAGCTTGGTACGACTGTCCTTCGGTCAGTTCCACCTGTCCTTTATACCACCAGCAGTCCAGATAAAAGCTGTTTGGCTCCAGGTTGCGTACTGTGAACGATACGTTGTACGGACAAATGCAATCACAACCTCCATCAACGGGAACCGCGTTGATAGAAACCGAGCTGGGGGCACCATCGTTTCCGCCGCTAATACTGGACGTCACTTTAAATTCCTCCGTGCAGCAGTCGCTTTCATAGTTTAGCAGTTGTACAGACAAGACGCTGCCCTCTTTTTCCAGGATAATCGTTGGCGTCCTTTGGGATTTCCCCCCTCGTGCTTCATCCACGCAGCCGCTGTTCTGCACGTCCGATACTGGCAACTCCTGTCCTTGTGCTTCAACGACATTCAGAGCCGTTGTCAGGATCATTGCAAATAGTAATGCTTTTGTTTTCATAATAGTAGTTACGACATTATTTTGAAACCTGTATCAGTTGCCTATGGAAAATATTCAAAGGAGACAAAATTGAAAACTGTTACAAATCAGAGAATTATGAAAAGCTGTACACTACACCCCATGGAAAATTTCTGGTTCGTCCCCTCTAAAGCACTCCAAGCCTTTGACTGACGAGGATCTCTATGCGAAAAGTTTCGACCTGCTGCGGTTGTCTGCTGTCGCATGACCGCAAAGCGGTCACCGCTCAATAGCCGGATGGTGCGGAGCACCCCCGGATAGACAGATTGGGGTGGCATCGACCCTGAAGGGGTCGCCCGCTGTGCCATTGGGGCACTCTTTCAGAGTGCTTTCGACGGTTTATATGCTGTCCGCAGGTCCTTCGGACACTGCGACTATTGAGCGGAGACGCTTTCAGCGTCATTCGGCAGTTCCAACCGTACAGCACGAAAAATTCGTGAAATTAGAAATAATTCGTAAAATTCGTGTAATTCGTTTAATTCGTTGTTTAAAAAAGGAGGGCTTAGTGTGTTATTTATTTGCTGTTGAGTATCTTTTCCAAAGTGACATCGGGGTTGCTCTCTCCAAACACATCTTTTTTCAGTTTGAGCTTGCGGTGCTGGACGGCTGAGACGGTGATGCAGTAGATGTTGCCGATGGTGCGGTTGCTGAGGCCGAGGCGCGTGAGGATGCACAGGCGGATGTCGTCCTCCTGCATCGTGGGGTGTTGCTCGCGTATCTTGGCGAAGCGGTTGCCGTCGATGGCGTTGAGCGTGCGTTCTATCTCGCTCCATTCGTGGGGGCTGATGGTGATGAGCGCGTCGCCGCTCTGGTTGAGCTTCTTCAGCACTTCCGTACGTTCGAGGATGAAGCCCTGCAGGAATGTCACCACCTCGTTTGCCTGGTGCAGCAAGGTCTTCTGATGCTCCGCCTCTTGTTGTAGCCGGCGTTTCTCCTGTTCCTGCATGAGCAGCTCGTTTTCCATTTTCGACTGCTCATACTCTCGTTGCTGACGAAGCATACGTATGCGATAGCGAAGGGCCAGGACAACGGCAATAAGGATGACGACCGAGGCAATGATGACCGTGAGGAGCGTGCGCCCGTACATCTTTGAACGGTATTCCAGTTGCTGGTTCTCCATTTCCTGGCTCAGCGTCGCCTGATAGTACTCGTCTTTCTGCTCCAGTGCCTTGTAATAGATGTCCTCTATCTGGTCGAATATCTCGTCCACGCTGACTCCCGCCGTTCCGTCGCCTGCCTGCAGCCTCTCGTCAACCTCTGTTGCCCCCAACCGCCGGAGGGCTATCTTTGCGAGGCTGCTCTGCACGATATATGCCAGATGGACATCGTCGTCAGGGTCAATCTGCCGATAGACCGCCTCTGCCGAGTCGAGCATGTTGAGGCTGAGGTAGCTGCGTGCCAGCACCTGCAATGCGCCTGGGAGCGCGGGCGTCTCGCCTGCCTCTGGGAACGTGGTCGTCTCGCCCGCTTCTGGGAACGTGGCTGTCTCGCCCGCCCCTTCCGCAAGCGAGCCGCCTGCGCACCTCAGAGCTTGATGGACGTAGTCAATCGCCTGGCGATAGTCCTCCTTGGCCCATGCGATGTTTGCAAGACTGGTGAGTGTCTGACACATCAGGTCGGTCATTTGTCTGTTCTCAGCGATGTCGTATGCACGGTTGATGAAATCGAGTGCTTCGTCGTATGAGGCGGGCGAGACATCTGCGTTCCCAGGGGTGGATGTGACGTCCTCGTTCCCGATGAAAGCCACTTGTGCGGCGTATGTGCCCGCGTAGTCGAGCAGGATGACATAGTTGCGCTCGTCGTCGGGATGCTGCTCATAGACGGCCAGGGCTTTCTTCATCAGCCGCAATGCCTCTTCGGGGTTGCCCTGCGACAATGCCTCGGCCAACCGCTGGTAGGCGATGTAGTTGGTGTGCCAGTCCTCCGACGCTTCAGCCAGCTGTATGGCCTTTCTCAGCAGAGTCTCACCCTGGCGTATGCTGTCGTTGGCCAAGGCAGCCTCAGCCTCATCCAGGCAGTGTGCTGCCGTCTGTGAAACTTCCCCTGACTGTTGGTCGCTGCAAGCAACCATCAGTATGCCTATAATAAATATGTAAAATGACCTTGTAAACATCGTTATCACCTTTTCTTGTTGTTTTCCGGGTGCAAAGTTACGACATTATTTTGAAACCCGTATCGGTTGCCTATGGAAAATATTCAAAAAAGGAAAAACGTGAAACTGTTGCAAATCAATGGGTTGTGAAAATGAGTGTTCTGCACCCCATGGAAAAATACCATGCATCTTTCTTTAACATGTAATTATCATATAATTGAACATTAATTTCTCATTAATTTTTATGCGCAGTAATTAATGTACAATTAATGTTCAATTACATGGTGATTATATGTTTTAGTGATGATTAAAAAATAACTTGGTACAATTTTGTATGCTCGGCCACGCCCCGAAGGGGCAATGAGCACATAGCCCAGGGTAACGCCCTGGGTAGGCATGAGTACACAGCCCCCGCCCTGTAGGGGCAAAAGAATGAGTAGGAGGCATCGCCTCCGTCCAAGGCTTTTGCCCTTTCAGGGCGTGGCTTGCCATCCCATCACACCCAGGGCGCTGCCCTGGGCTGATTGCTTGCTGGCCTTTCAGGCCGTTCTGCGGAAACATACGATAATCAACTATTTGTACCAACTTATTTTTTTACTTTTACTTAAACAAGAATAGCTGTAAGGCAAGGAGAAAGGCCGCAGCTTCGTGGGAGAATGGCCGCAGATTCGAGGGAGAATGGCCGCGCCTTCGCGGTTCACGGCGACCGCCGAAAACATTCACGGCGGCCGCTGTGAATATTCGTAGCGGCCGCCGTGATTGTTCATAGCGGCCGCTGTGAACCCGATTCTACACCCCCCAGCATCTTTAACGCGACACACCGCCAATGATAGTCGTGGGCTCGGGAATGCGTAATATATGAGTTTTTTGTCTATAGACAGAGAAAGAAATGTCTGTTTTTTGGGGAAACGAATTTGAATAATTATCATAATTTGATCCACGAATTTAAATAATAATTATAGGTGGTTTCTATTAATCTGACAAGTGGTGCGCAGCCCTTCCCCTCCCTTCAAGGGGAGGGGCTGGGGGTGGGGTCTGTAACTTCTTGTCTACTAATTATATACTGACCCCACCCCTAACCCCTCCCCTACAAGGGAGGGGAAAGGCTGCGC
>CAJOEC010000009.1:0-72666 GCA_905233425.1 uncultured Prevotella sp.
TTTTCCTCGTCCAAAAGCAAACAAATCGTAAATAGTTGATACACAACGTTAAATAGAAATAAAAATGAAACGAAAATTTGGAATGCAACATAGAAGGGGTTGCGGCGGTACCACTGGAAGCGCATATACTCGCTGTCCTGGGTGTATTCCTCCATTGTGCCATTGCTTGTGTCGTGGGCATCTACGCTGAAGGTGAAGTTCTTCATCTGCTCCCTCCCTACGAGGATGAACATGTCGTCGTCGCTGGTTGCCCATCCGCTGACGTGAGTCGGTTTGCCGCCTGTGTGGGGCTTGACGGTGATGACGTTGCTGACGAATCCGTCCTTGTCGCCGCCGTGCATGCGCAGCCTGTAGTTCGTCACGCCGGAAGGAGTGGAGTGAATGGCGTTGTCATACGTGAAATGTACGGCGCCGTCGCTGTCGGAGAAGGTTCTCCATGTGTCGCCGACAGTAAATTCCAGTGTGTAGTACTCACCGCCAAGGTCGGAGGCTATTGGGAAACTCAGCCAAGTCTCATAATAGTAATTACCATTGAAGATGACGCCCGTCAAGGTAACGCGGTTCAGCTGTAGTCCTACAAACTGATTCGCGGGCACGGTCTTGTCGACATCGGCTACTGTGGGCAGAGGCCCCTTCACGCCTGGCTCTACGTCGATTGGCGTAGGCTGGGCAATGGATGTCATGGCGCACAGTAGCGCTATGACAGAAAAGAAAAGCTTTTTCATAATGTGTTATTTGTTAGACATTTTTCCTGCAAAGTTAAGTGAAAACGGCGAAAAAGGACTCCCAAACGGCAAGAATTGACTCCCATTCCGCGAAATGAGAGTCGCTTTAATCGAAATGAGAGTCCTCTAAAGGAATCTTTTTCTGAACCATAGGATAAAGACAGGGTCGGTGATGTAAAGCTGACTCATTTCCGAGAAAACGAGGTCACGCTCGATAAGTGCATTACGCAGACGGACAATGTTTGAAGGACTCCCCAAGTCGAACTGTGAGCGGACGCGCTTCTCGTTGTAGCCAGAATGTATTCCTGAGACGATAGCCCGCAGCAGGTTCATTTGGTAACCTGACAGTGGCTCTATCTGCTGCATATACAGAGCCTCGTTAGTGCTGATTAGTTCGGCTATCGCCGATGGCATCAGGTCTTCGGTCACGCTTCCTCCCTGCGGTAGCCTGTTCAGAAGAATAGACGACAAATGTTGCACGTATGACGGATAGTTGTCCACCGTCTCGCAGATGCGCTTCACCATCTGTTCGGAGATGTGGCGCCCGGTAGCTTCAAAATGGCTCATGATGTAGTCTTTCCAGTCTTCGGTGGGTATCTTTTGCAGCCAGAGGAGGTCGCCAAACTGGTAGAAGGGCATACTGCGGTTGAGAAATAATTTGCTCATTATATGCCGTTTGCTTCCATAAAGACAATACGACGCATAGTGATGGTGCTGCCACACGGAGCGCAGCCTTGCCTGCACTTCTTTGGTGTTCTCATACTCGCCTATCTGCTGGAACTCGTCGATGCAGACCACTATGTGTCGGTTCTTGCGCTTGGCTATGACTTCCACCATGTCCAGCACCTCTTCAGGTGTGTGAGTGTCTGGTGTTATTCCAAGTGAGACGCTAACCTCGCTAAGAGGATCCAAGGGAATGCCGATTCTTGGAGTAAGGCGACTGAGGAAATCACGGGCTTCGTCCATCCACAGTTGCACTTTCGAGGCAGTTTGCTTCAATACTGCGACAGCCAAAGCGTTATAGAAGTCATATTCAGTCTTACATCCGAAGATGTCTAATTGCACCGTCATGACATTACTGTCGGCCAATTGTCTTCGCACATGATTCACTAACGACGTCTTCCCCCATCGTCTGGGAGAGATAAGAATGGAGTTTATTCCTCCTTCAAAGTTTGCTTTCAGGCGTCGTGTCTCCTCAACCCTGCCAGTGAAATTATAGTCGGTAACGGCTATTCCGTAAACAAAGCTTTTCTCCATAACTCATTCATTTTGAGTGCAAAGGTAATGAAAAGACACAAATTTCACAAGTTTGTGATTCACAAACTTGTGAAATTTAAGTTTTATTAGGCAAAGCCACCACCTCCAGCCTTTCCCCCCAGAATGGGTCGGCGGACGCGACACGTCGCGTCCCTACCGTAGAGGATGGGAAAATCTCACCTGGTCAGGGAGAAGCGGAGGGAGAATCCGAAGTCGTGGGTTGTTGTGGGGTAGGATGAGGATGAGAGCAGCGGCGTGTTGGTCTGTCGGTCGTAGTAGGCGGTTAGTGTGAGGAACCGTGAGAGTGTGTAGTCGGCCTTGAATGAGATTTTGAGTGCCGAGTTTCCGCTGCTCGCCGATGACACCTGGGTGGCGATGTCGCGTGTGATGGCAGCCTGTTTGCGGAATGATATGTCGACACGAGTGTTGAGGTCGCGGTTTATCTCTTTGCCCTGTGACTTCTGAGACTTCTGTGACTTCTGGTTGCTATCGTCGTCGTTGCCGCCCTTCTTCGACCCCTTTACCTTCCGGCTTTTACCTGAGCCGAAGATGTTGAAATTGGTAATCTTGTAACCCATGCCGACGACCCAGTCTTTGGACAAGGCCTCGTTTATCTGTACGCTGGTCATGGAGAGTGTAAGTACACGGGTGGTCTTGTATTCGACTTTGAGCGTGAGGTTGTTGTTGAATGTCATGTCGAGTCCGAGCAGCGGCGAGAATGCCTCGTTGATGCTGACAGATGAGACGTTATAGCGCGACGAAGGCGTGTAGGTTCCGTCGGCTGCCTGTATGTAGCCGAGATCGCCCATGTACTCAAGCCACGAGCTGTAGGAAGCATACGAGCCGACGGCATAGACGCTCTTGTACCCGTGGTTGATGTTTACGCTCTTGAAATGGTCCCTGAGCCATGGTAGCTTTGAGAGTCCTGCATATTTGAATGTCCAGTTTGGCAGCAGCCTTGTGAGCACGGGGAAGATGTCGAGCGAAGAGCCTGCGCCAAGTGTGTAGGTGCTGAGGAATGCTGGCACGAGTACGTCGGCTGAATAGGCGTCGACGGGGTTGGCGTCGGCGATTCCCCTTGGTGAGCCAGTCCCGAGGGAACGGTCGGTCTCACCGGGATACTGTGCCTGTACGCGGTCGCGGAATTCCGGGATGCTTGCGCAGAAGCGGTCGAATGACGACGAGCGGTAACCGTCGTTGGCGTCGCCCATTCCCTCGAGTGCGCTGCGGATGGAGATGGTGGTCATGGTGAACGAGCCTCCGTAGGTTGTGGGCGAGCCTTCATACATGAACTGCACAGAGCGTGTCTGGTTTTTGGTTCGTGTGGCTGTGAGGTCGATCTTGAGGTCGCGTACAGGTTCGAGCTGTGCACGAATCTGGAGGTCTTCTGTTGCCGACGTTGCCGCCGCCGATGTTGTGTGTGTGGAGAGGCTGTCGCTGCTGTCGCTTCCGAGCAGCCATCCGTTTCTTTGTGCCTCGTCGATATATCCGTCGCCCTTGAGTCCGAACGCGAAGCCGAGTCCCGGTGCCATGGGGCTTCCTGTGCTCTGTCCGAACATGTCGCCGACGTTGGGCATGAATCCCGGGAGGGTCATGCTCCGCTGGTTGCGGTAGGTGATGTTCATATTGCGCATCATCATGAGGAAGCGTGTTGTGTACTGTGCCACATTGTACCAAGTCTTGTCCTCGAGCGGCTCCTTGGGTGTGACCGAGACCATGAGCTTCAGGGGTTCGAGTTGAGAGTTGGGAGTTGAGGGCTGGGAGACATTACCGTCACCATCTTTGCCCTTCTTGCCCTTTTTGTCCTTCTTTGAGGATTTCTTGCCATTTTGTGCGAGGGCGAGACTGTCGGCGGGAGAACCGCCTCCTTTGGCGAGGCTGTCGGCGGGAGAACCGCCAGCTGCGACCGTGCCTCCGTTGGCGAGACTGTCGGCGGGAGAACCACCGACCGCGACCGCACCGTTGGAGAGGCTGTCGGCGGGGGAACCGCCGGCAGCAGCCTTTGCCTGTAGGGAGTCAGGAGTCTGGGGCTTCTGGGGCTTCTTAGGCTTCGGGGGTACGTACCACACCTTTATCTTGTTCTCGTCAATGGCTTTCCATTTCAGCTTGACGGTCTTTCCGTTCTGGTCCTTGGCTGAAAGGAGCAGACGTTTGGACTTCTTGCCATGCTGTATCTCTATGACGGTGTCAGGCGTGATAGTTATCTCCTTCTGGAAGGTGTTCTTGTTCTTCGGCAGAGCCTTTGCCTCCTTCTGCTGGTCCTTTTCGTCCTCAGCCTCCTTGCCTTTTTGGGTCTTTTGGGGCTTCGGGGTCTTCTGGGCGTTCTGGGACTTCTGGTTGTTCTGCGACTTCTTGAAGCGCTCGTTGGTCTTTTTGAGGAAGGGGAAATGGTTGTAGAGCGTCTCAAAGTTAATTGAGCCGTTTACGTCGATGTTGCGGTTGCTGGCGATGGTGTTTCCTAATGACGTGCCGTCGTCGAGTTCAGTTCCACGCATCCATGAGTAAGTCGACGTGTACTTGATGTCGCTCTTCATCCAGTCGAAGATGGGAATCTTGTCGAGCGGTATCTGGTATGACGCTGAGAACGACTGTTTGTAGTCGAGCGGTGTTCCCCAGTGCTTGAGGCTTGTCCAGACAGAGTCTTTCCATGCCTCGTAGGCATCGGGGTAGAGGTCCTTGTTTACGGGCGTGTAGGGTTCTTCAATCTCGGCCCGTGTTGCCGACTGGAAGCTCATGTGGAGGTTCTTTGTGAAGTCCCATCTGAGTGAGAACTCACGGTTCCAGAGGAACTGCTCGGAGAATGTCAGCGGCAGCGACGGGTTCTCGGTGTTCTGCAGGTCGCGGTTCTGCAGCTCGTAGTAGTTGCGGTGCCACTCAGAGTTGAAGCCTATGCTCTGCGGCAGATAGTTGATGCCTATCGACTGTGCGAACTGCGACCACTTGTTGTTGGACTTCTGCGAGGACTGTGAGGATTGTGACTTCTGGGACCTCTGCGACGACTGGGACTTCTGTGACGACTGTGATTTCTTCGACCTGTTGAAAGGCTCCCATGTCTTGTAGACGGGCGAGTAGGCGTAGTTGAGCGATGCCTTCCAGTCGTCGCGGTTCTCGTAGATGACAGTCTTTCCGCTGTTGTGCGAGTGTGAGTGTGCGTATGATATGGAGAAGTTGGCAGGGTCAATGGGCAGTGGGAATTTCTTGTTCTTAATGTCGACACGTATGTTCGAGAGCGAGAAATTCTTGTTTATGCGCTTTGTGACGGCAATCGACTCTATGCTGTCGCGCTCCTGCTTGCTGGCTGCGGTCTCCAGCGCGTCGTCAAGCTCCATGTCCGAGTCCAAAGGGTTGTATTTCGGGCTTACTATCTCCTTGCTGTATGAGTAGTAGAGCGGTGCGCTCACCTTTGCCTTGTCAGGGAAGAATTTTCCCAGTTCCACGTTGGCGGTTATGGCGTATGACTTCTCTGTCTCTGTCGAGCGTTGCAGCACGGTCTCCTCGAGTCCGCCGAATCCGTCGGTCATGTATCGCCCGGTGACGTTGATGGTTCCCACGTCGCTCAGTTTCAGCGCCATGTTTCCCGACGCAGCCCATCCTCCGTTGATGACGGGATCCTGCAGTCGCAGCTCGTTCACCCACACCTCGCCGCTCTTCAGCGAGTTGCTCAGGTTTCTCACACCGATGATCATGGTCTTCACCTCGCCGAGCGTCGGGTTGCCCATGATGCCAATCTTGTTGTTGGGCTTGTTGGGGTCGTAGTCGGTGTAGAGCGTGGTGTAACTTCCCGTTCCCTCTGCGCGTGCCACGTTGCGCTTTTTCTTCAGTTCGGTGAAGATGTTGAGGTCGATGTCGATCATGTTCTCCTCTGGCCAGACGAGTATGCGGTCGGAGGGCACGTTCCAGCGGTAGCGTCCCTCGGGTGTCAGTTTCAGCGGGACAAGATACTCGTAGTAGTTGCCCTTGTAGTCGCTTCCCAATCGTATGAACACAGCCAGCTGGTTGTCCTCGAGCTGTGTGCTGTTCGGCACGAGGTTGTTGGCGTGGACGAACATCTGCAGATGGTTGTACTGACGCAGGTTGATGTTGGTGTTCTTGTAGACGGCCTTCGACTCGTTCTGGCTCAGGTTTTTCACTATGAGGCACAGCGCCTGCTCGTTCTCCTCGGTGAGCTGTGGCTGGTTGGGGTCGCTGACGCGTGTGATGCCAGGCGGAAGCACGTAGGCCACGGGCTGTCGCTCGGTGTTCTCCTCGACATTGACGGCACTCACCTCGAGCGTTCCCGTCTCAGCCCCTGCTCCCGTCTGCAGGCTCTGCTTGTACTGCCGCCACGTTCCGCGCACAAGGTCGAGCGAGCCGAAGCGCAGCACGATGTCCTCCTCAAATCCGGTGAGGAACATTCGCATGAAGCGTATCGAGGTGAAGTCGTTGATGGTTCCCACCTTCTTCTGGAACTTGGCGAGAGGTATGCGGTACTGGTACCATCGCACGGTAGCGGAGTCGCCGTTGCGCAGCTTGGCGTTGTAGTCGCGGTGGTCCACAATGTAGGAGTCGTCGCTCTTCTGCCCACGGTTGTAGTCCTGCAGCTCGTCGTCGCTGATGGGAATGCGGTACTGGTAGTATCGCTCATACTCGTTCAACGTGTAGTCCTGGTTTATGTCTTCCACGTCGGGACCTGTCTTGTAGCTCGTGTCGTAGGTCTCGGTGCGGTTGTCGTTGTCGGGCGAGTTGCCCTGCGGGTTGTTTATGCGCTTGTAGCGGTCCATGATCGACATCTCCAGCGCGTCGAAGTCGGAGCCTCGGAAATAGTGGTAGTCGTCGCCGGCGGGGTCGTTGCGCCATGCCTCCAACAGCGAGTCGTTGGCCGTCACTATGCCGCCCACCTTGTTAATCCATTCGGCGTAGTCGCCGTAGGTCTGCTCCTCCTCGTCGGTCAGGCCGTTGAGTCCCACGTCCTGCTTCTCACGCGAACCCGACGACGTGGCGAAGGCGTAGGTCTGCGTGGCCTGCATGGGAATCTTTCCCCACTGAGTCATATCGAAGCTGCTGGTGCCGTCGACGGGCATACCGCTCTCGTAGAACTTCTTGCCGTCGCGCAGCACATCCTCACTCACCTCGCCCAGGTTGATGTAGAGTTCGCCGGCGTGGCGCGACGCCGTACCGTCCTTGCGGGTGTAGATAAAGGGGTCGAGCATCCAGAACTCGATGTACTCGATGTTGGCCTGCTCGAAGTCGGTGGTCTCCAATTTGCGCATCATGCCACCCCACTTCTCCGACGGGTTCTGCAGCGAACCGTCGGAGTTGAGGCTTGTCGTCAGGTTGTAAGGGCCGCGCTCGTTGGGGTAGTATGCCAGGTTGAGCACCGGCAGCGTCGACGTCGCTCCGTTGTAGGACGACTGGTCGCGGTTGGGGTACAGCTCACGCACGTAGACCTCGCGGACATAGTGGTTCGAGAGCTGGTCGAGGTCGTTCTTGATGTGTGTCGGAGTGAGGCTCGACGAGCGGCGGGTGAATATGGGGTCGACGTTGTACCATGCCAGAAGTGCGCGGTCGTAGCCCGAGCTGACCGTCTCCTTGTCGTTGTAGTTCTTGAACATCGGTGGCACGCTGGAGAGCACCCACGCCTTCGGGTCGCTGACGTCGTAGAGGTCCTTGGCACTCTCGAAATCGTCGAGGTACGATGCGTTGTCCTGTGTGCCGCTGGCCTTTCCGGCTATGAGCTGTGCGAACTCGCCCGTCAGCGTCAGCGACGACGGCTGTGTGCAATGCAGCAGCGGCAGCTTGTCGAGCATGTTCGTCAGCCACTGGCTATCCTGCTTCCAGTTCAGGTTCAGGCCCCAGATGGTGTTGTTAAGCGGCTCCTCGCCCATGGTCACCTTCGTGGTCATGGCCTGCTCGGAAAGGTGCATGAACGTACCGCCCAACTGGAAGTTCTTGTTGAATTCGTACTCCCAGTTCACTCCCACCATTGTCTTACGCTGCATGCCGTATGTGGTGTTGTCCTCCAACGAGACGCTGACGTTTGTCCCGGCGTCGAGAATGCTCTGGTTGAGTATGGTCACCTCTCCGGCCGAGTAGTCCACCGAGTAGTCGCTGCCCTCCTGAAGTGTGACACCTCCTGCCACGACCTTCACCGAGCCTCGCGGCACGTTGTATGCCCCAAGCGAGATGACGTTGGCCGACGTGCCCTTGTACTGGCCCGTCAGCTGGAACTTGTCTTTCTCGGCTATCTGCCGCGCCACGGTCTTCGTTGAGTCGTAAAGCTCGTAGAAGCAGTATTTCTCGGCCAGGTCGCCCATGCCTTTCTCCTCAAGGAACTTCTGCAGATACTCGCCGAAAGGCTCTGCCGCCGGCAGGAATATGCGACCGTTGGCTACGGTGTAGCCGCTGACAAAGTCGAACAGTCCGTTTGAGTGGGGCTTCATGTTGGCGTCGAGACGGTCAAGGCCGAGCGCCTTTAGCAGGGTGGTGCTCTTCAGGGCCTCCTCGGGCAGATAGGTGAGGTATGTGCCGGTGGTGTCGCTCTGGTATTTTATGTCCATGCGGAACTCCGTCTGCTCAACATTGGTGGCCAGATAGTAGACGTTTTTCATCATCAGGTCCCAGTTGGCCTGCTCAGGGTTGTTCGACGTGTTCTTCAGCGACTTCACGAAGAGGCAGCGGTTGGTCTGCGTCACGTCGGTCGAGAACTCACCCACCTGGTAGGTCTTTCCGCCATACGTGTACTCGTAGGCCACGGCCAGCACCTGGTCGGTCTGAAGGCCGGTCTTCAGAGTGATGTAGCCCAAGCCTGAGTTCACGGTGTACTCTGACGACGGGAGCAGACGAGCGCTGGAGAGCTTCTCGTAGTCGACGCCGCCGACGAGGAACGACATCGACTCCAGCTCGGCTGTCACCTTCTCCATCGAGCGCGATGCCGTGTCAATTACTGACACAAGCGTCGAATACTCGTCGTTGGCCAGGTTCGACGGCACGTTCATGCCCGTCGGCGACCACTGGCTGTTCTTTATCTTGTAGTTCTCGCCCAAGTCGCTGAACGCGACGATATTGCGTGAGTTCGACGTGGTGCCGGTCTTGTTCGTCACCCACACCTCCACGCGATTGATGTTCACTCCCGTGGTGATGTTAGGCAGGGTGCTCATGGCACGGTCGTAGAACTCGCGGAAGAAATGTGAGAGGAAGAAGTGGCGGTTCTCCTCGTAGTCGGCGGCGTCGATCTCGAAGGGGGTGGTCTGTGTGCCGCCCTTCGACGAGACGCTCTTCGACGTCGACTTCTTCTGCGAGGCGACCATCTGCAACTTCAGCTTGCCGAACTGCCAGTCGGTGCGGATGCCGAAAAGCGCCGAGGCACCGTGAACCAGAGAGTTATTTGAGGGGAAAGAGACATTGCCCGCCTCGACGAGCTTCACCATCTCGTCCTCCTTGCCGTCATATTTCAGCTTGATGTTCTTCGTGTCGAAGTCGAAGGTGGCGTCGGTGTTGTAGTTCAGGTTCATGTTCACCTTGTCGCCCACCTTGCCGTTGACCGAGAGGTTGATCTTCTCGTCGAAGTCGAAGGCCGTGGTCTTGCGGTTGTTGATGGGCAGCGAGGGGTTGTCTATGCTCTTCAGCGTGACGCCCACCTTCAGCTCGGCCGTTCCCTGTGTCTTGACGCGCACGCCGCCGGGGCCGAAAATCTTCTCAGCCGGGCCGAGGTCGAACTGAAGGTCGGAGAAGTCGAACTTGTTCTGGCCCTTGGCCTTGAAATTCTCCAGGTCTTTCTGGCGGAAATAAAGCGAGCGGGCACGCTTCTCGCTCCACAGCATGTACTCCTCGGGGGTCATCACTATCGGGGCGTTCAAGTAGTTGCTGCCAATGAGCGAGCCGATGAAATAGAGGTTCAGCGAGTCGTTGTAGACGGCCTCCTGCTTGATGTTCTCAGGCATACGCAGGTCAAGGGCGCTGGAGTCGAGGTCGTGGTAGAGTATGGGTGCCGTGGGCTGTATGCGCCAGCGGGCGTTTAAAAGCGAGTCGGGAATGGTCTCGTCGAAGACGGTCAGCGAGCGCGGCTGTGCCTTGGGCTGCGACTTCGGCCTCTGTCCGGCGTTTTTCGCCGTGTCGGAGACCTCGGCATTGGCTCTTCGAGGCTGCCCCGCACGCTGTGCACCAGCACGCGACGCGGGCCGCCCTGTCCGTGTCGTGTCGTCCTGCGGGGGCATGGCCAAGGCGGTCAGGCCGAGCAGGAATAATAATATGTACGCGATACGCTTCATATCATCGTCATATTATTTAACGCTGCTATGCCCTCTTTTATTGCACTACAGCCAAAAAAGCACTCAGTTGCAGAATTGCACTATATGATTATCCGCAATCATCCGATGACGCCCCACAGGGGCCATGAGGGGGCTTGGCAGAACGGCCTGAAAGGCCGTCTGTCGGACATATTCGGATAATTATTTGCACTACAGATAAAAAAGGACTCAGTAGCAAAACATGTTGATGGAGCGGCCAGCACAGTCTTGCGCCCGCTTTCGCGCCAATACGGGGTGTCAGGGAGAAAGGTGCGGGGAAAGTGGGAGGGAGAGTCGTTCTCCGAGGGAGTCTGGCCGTACCTTCGCGTTTCACGGCGACCGCCGAAAACATTCACGGCGGCCGCCGTGAATATCCACAGCGGCCGCCAAAATCATTCACAGCGGCCGCTAAAAACCAATTTTCACTCCCTGCACTATGTGCCGCATGGGGTCAGTCGCAAAATCGGTCAGGCAAAACTATTGAGAAGAGCAACCACGTGCATGGCTTCCTCGTCGGTCATGGCGGGATTGCAGGGGAGCGAGAGTTCTTCGCGGTGGATGCGCTCGGTGACGGGCAGCGAAAGGCTGTTCCATTCCGGGTAGCACCGCTGGCGGTGTGGTGGTATGGGGTAGTGTATCTCCGTCTGCACACCGCGTTCAGCAAGATACTGCTTCAGCTCGTCGCGTCGTGGGGAGAGAATTGGGAAAATGTGGTAAACGTTGTCATAGGTCTCAGAAGTCCCATTAGTCCCATAGGTCTCAGAAGTCCCATAGGTCTTAGAAGTCCCATTAGTCCCATAGGTCCCATAAGTCCCATAGGTCTTAGAAGTCCCATAGGTCCCATAAGTCCCATGGCTGTTAGGGACAACTATCTCTTGGTGGCACACATTATTAATATATATGTCGGCAATCTCCCGGCGGCGGGCGTTCATATTGTCGAGATGCTTCAGCTTTGCACTAAGCACGGCGGCCTGCAGCTCGTCAAGGCGCGAGTTGCGGCCGATGTGGTCGAAGACGTAGTGGCGCGATGAGCCGTAGTTGCCCAGCTCACGTACCATGGCGGCAAGCTCGGCGTCGTCGGTGGTCACGGCTCCGGCGTCGCCAATGGCCCCAAGGTTCTTCGTGGGGTAGAAACTGTGGCCGGCTGCATTGCCGAGAGACCCTGTTAGTCTTTCACCAAAAGCACAGCCATGGGCCTGGGCGTTGTCCTCGATTAGCAGAAGACCGTGCCGTTGGCAGATGTCGCCGATGCGGGCGGTGTAGGCACAACGGCCATAGAGGTGGACAATCATTATGGCGCGGGTCTTTGAAGTGATGACCTGCTCTATAAGCGTGTCGTCAATCTGCAGCGTGTCGATGCTTGGCTCCACGAGCACCGGCACCAGCCTGTTCTCGGTGACGGAGAGGATGGAGGCGATGTAGGTGTTGGCCGGAACGATGACCTCATCGCCTTCGCTGAGCCGACCCAGCTCCTTGTATGCCCTGATGATAAGCGTCAGCGCGTCGAGGCCGTTGGCACAGCCCACACAGTGGCTCGTCCCAATGTAGCGGGCATATTCCTCCTCGAAGCGGGCCGTCTCATGGCCGCGCAGATACCAGCCGCTGTCGGCCACGCGGCAAAGAGCCTCACGGATGTCGTCGCCATACAGAGAGTTGACGGTTTTAAGGTCTAAGTACTTCATAATTGATTATCCGCAATCATCCGATGATACCACATAGGAGCCATGAGGGGGCTTGTTAGAACGGCCTGAAAGGCCAATCAGCACATAGCCCAGGGCATCGCCCTGGGTATAAGGAACGGCATAGTCATCGCCCTGAAAGGGCAAAAGCCTTGGACGGAGGCGGTGCCTCCTACTCATTCTATACCCAGGGCGATGCCCTGGGCTATTAGCTTGCTGGCCTTTCAGGCCGCCTATCGGGTAAATGCGGATAATCATCTTCATAATGTATGATTCAGTTCACTAAAGCGTCCACTCGTAGGTGTCATAACATACGGCCCTGCCCCCGAAGCCCTCCTTCTGATATATCAGCGAGTCGTGCAGGTCGTTGCTGTGTGGCATATTTGATGTTCCCAGTTCTATGCACCGCGCCGAGGCAAAGACATTGTGTATGAGCTGGTCGAACAGCCCGTCGACGGCGTGCAGCTTCTTCCCCAGCTCGGATGCAGAGATGTATTGTGCGTGAACCACATCACCACAGATGTAGAGCACCGTCGCCGCCACCATCTGCCCTTCAGGCGTGAAGGCTGCCCACAGCTGGATGTTCTCGGGGAAACGGCTCTGCAGAAGCCTTATCTCGTCAATCGTATGGACAGGACGGGCCGCGAATTTCTGCCACAGGTTCTCGGAAAGGATGGTCCAGAAGGTCTCGAAGTCGTCAGAGCGTTTCACCACGATGCCATTTGTCCTGGCCTTGTTGGCAGCATAGTGACGGTCTCGCTTCCATTTCACCGGGTGGCTTGGCAGTATTGCCGACGACACGTCGCGTCCCGCCAGTCTTGCATTGCAGACGATGAAAAGGGCAAAAAGGTCTTCTTCAGCTGGCAGATGGTGGTAGACGTGGGGCACGGGCTTGTAGACCACGGTGCCTACGCTCTCGCCACGAAGGAAGTCGTTAAGACCGGCGAACAGCTGGCAGGTCTTTGCCGTGGTGGTCTCTGCCGACATCAGCAGTCCGCCGTATGACAGACCCTGATGGGAGAAAAGCGTCTCCCCTACCCTGTTGGCCGGCAGCACGGCAAAGAGTGCGCCGTCGAGGTAGAACATCAGGGAAAAGTCGCGGAAGCGGTCACTATGGTAGTCCATGTAGCGGCGGTCGAAGAGAAACGTTCCGTTCTTCGACTGTGCCACAAAAGCGTTCCACTCAGCAGCCTTGTCTGACGAATAGCGAACTATCTCCATTACGGTTGGGAGTTTACGGTTTGCAGAAACTCGTCGTAGTCGTAGATATACTCCTGCTCGTCGAAAAGTTCGGAGGCAAGGACAAGGCAGACGGCACCGCTGCTGAAATCCTCAAGCGTGCGCCAGACGTTGGTGCCGATGAAAAGGCCCTGATAGGGATGGTTCAAGTGAAAAGTAGCGGTTCCACCGCGTCCGTCATCAACCATCACGTCGAAGGAACCGCTAACGGCAATAACAATCTCCTCGCACGTACGGTGGGCATGGCCTCCGCGCCGTTCTCCCCCCGGCACATCGTAAGTCCAGTAGACACGTGCGATGCCGAAGGGTATGTTCTTCAGCTGCTCAGCCACGGTGAGGTTGCCGCGTGGGTCGACAATCTTTGGGAGGTCGATGATTCTGGCTTTTTCTGGTTTCATCTTCAATTATATTCTTTTACCAAAGTAGTATTTTAACGACTGGAAGCCTATGAACTGCAAATGTCCCAGACAACGGCCAGACTGGAAAGCGTTTTTCAGCTCCTCATAATTATTGTACATCGGTTCTTCGATTCCTAATGCCAGTCGGCCGTCTTTCACAAGCCAGAGGCCATATTCGTCTCTTGACCCTAACTGGCCATTGGATTTCTGCATCACGTGATAGAAACCGTCGAAATCTGCTACGTCATAGTACCAGGGGTTGAACGGCCATAACAGGCGTCTCACCTCTACCTGTCCACGCCATAGGGACACCTTTTTGTACGGGAAAAGATGGAGAAACAAGCAAGTACCAAAAAACAATGTCTCCATTGCCCCGAAAAGGACTACACCCAGTTGCACTGGCGTGCCATCCATCACGTCGGCGAAACACATTCCTACCCCAATTAACATTAGGAATAAAAAGCCCGCTGCAATTCCATACAAGCGCAACTTGGCGTATTCAGAGACCACTTCTGCGTTGTCTCTTGCTGCAAAGCTGCTCTTGTCCTTCACTGCAACAGCCCCTTTTATTTCGTCATAATTGGAATATAGGTAAGACGCAATGCTCACTATCCGTTTTCCGTCCTTTATCAACCGGAGCACTTCCCCTGTTCTCCTACAGTCGGTCAAGACATAGTCGAACTCTGCGAAGCGGTAGTACCGTTTCCTGAATGGCAGCAATAAGTTCTGGGCCTCAAGTCCGTCTTGCAATACCGTAATACGCTTCAAGGTGGC
This sequence comes from uncultured Prevotella sp., assembly GCA_905233425.1. GTDB lineage: Bacteria > Bacteroidota > Bacteroidia > Bacteroidales > Bacteroidaceae > Prevotella. The sequence goes on from CAJOEC010000009.1 coordinate 14,337, forward strand.
CAGATAGCCTATGCAAAAAACCAGCGTAAACGCTCCCCAAATAATCAAACCAGGAACAAGTGCCCCCTTCTTGAATATGGAAGCACCACACATAGCAAGAACGCCCAAAGCAATCAGACACGTTGTCGTGCATACATTCCTTGTATTGAATTTGGATACTACCATTCTTTATATCAGTTTAACATAGTTGTTGCAGAAAGCCGGGAAGTCGCAGAAAGCCCCAAAGGGGCGACAAGATTACAGACGGGGGTGACAACCCCCGGAACAGCGACATCGATGCAAACGGTGAATAATAATGGTCTATCTGCTTCATCCATCTGCTGCTGTTGGCCTTGATGTCCCTGACGAAATCGGTCAATGCCACAGTTTTGGGGAGCGACGTAAAAATATGCACATGGTCTTTCATTCCGCCAATTTCCATGGGTATTGCGTTCATCTCACGGATGATGCCACCAATATATTGGAATATACGCGGCAAATCGTCCTCACGCATGGTAACGCCCGTGCTTTTGACGTGGAAAATGAGATGGATGTCTATTTTTGCTAATGAACTAGCCATTGGATTGTTCTTTTGTTGGCTGGGGGCTTGCACCATTCCAGGGCTTACGCCCCCGTCTGTAATCTATCGCCCCTTCGGGGCTTTTGTCCAGATCGATGTCACTGTCCCGGGGGTTGTCACCCCCGTCTGTAGTCTTGTCGCCCCTTCGGGGCTTTTGCTACAGAAGAGACCGCAGATAGTTTGCCACTGAAGGGCTTGGATGGGCTTTTACCTATTCTTGTACATATTGTCGTAGTACTTCTGGTAGTCGCCGGAGGTGACATTGTCGAGCCACTCCTGATTGTCGAGATACCAGCGAACGGTCTTCTCGATACCCTCCTCGAACTGGAGAGATGGCTCCCAGCCAAGCTCCTTCTGCAGCTTCGTGCTGTCGATGGCATAGCGGAGATCGTGGCCGGCACGGTCGGTGACGTAGGTGATGAGGTTCATGTCCTCGCCCTCCTTACGACCGAGGAGACGGTCGACGGTATTGATGAGCACCTTGATGATGTCGATGTTCTTCCACTCGTTGAAACCGCCGATATTGTAAGTCTCGGCAATCTTGCCCTTGTGGAAGATGAGGTCGATGGCACGCGCATGATCCTCGACGTAGAGCCAGTCGCGCACGTTCTCGCCCTTGCCATATACGGGCAGCGGCTTGCGGTGCCTTATATTATTAACGAACAGGGGGATGAGCTTCTCGGGGAACTGGAACGGGCCGTAGTTGTTCGAGCAGTTTGTGACAACGACGGGCATGCCGTATGTATCGTGATAGGCGCGGACGAAGTGGTCACTGGAAGCCTTTGCAGCTGAGTACGGCGAGTGGGGGTTGTACTTCGTGGTCTCGAGGAAGAACTTGTCGCCGTAAGCAAGATGGTGCTCAGCCGAAGAGGCCGTGGTGGTGAACGGCGGCTCGATGCCCTCGGGGTGCGTCAGTTCCAGTGCGCCGTACACCTCGTCGGTAGAGATGTGGTAGAAGCGCTTGCCCTCGTACTTCTCGGGCAGGCTCTCCCAGTAGAGTTTCGCGGCCTGAAGCAGCGACAGCGTTCCCATGACGTTTGTCTTGGCAAAGGTAAACGGGTCCTTGATGGAGCGGTCCACATGGCTCTCGGCGGCGAGGTGGATGATGCCGTCCACCTTCTTGTCCTGCATCAGCTGGTAGAAGGCGTCAAAGTCGCAGATGTCCATCTTCACGAACTCGTAGTTCGGACAATCCTCGATGTCCTTCAGGTTAGCGAGGTTGCCGGCATACGTCAGCTTGTCGAGGTTGATGATGTGATACTCAGGATACTTGTTCACGAAAAGGCGAACCACATGGCTGCCAATGAATCCGGCTCCGCCGGTGATAACGATGTTCTTCATATTTATAATTGTTTATTTGTTTATATAGTCTTTCATCCAGTCGGCAAGGAACACGGGGAGGTTGAGCAGATTCCCATCGCGCCTGACATTGCGCAGCGAGAAGCGCACACGCTGCCGTGGGGCGTATTTCGAGTCATAGACAGCGAAGCTCTTGCCGCTGATGCGCTCGTCGCTCTTCACCTCGATGGGCAGTATCTCCAAGCCGTTGGGTATGAGGAAGTCCACCTCAGCCTTGTTTCCCTGAAGCGTCCAGTAGTGTGGCTGCTCCACTCCCTGTGCCAGTAGCGAGCAGAGCACGAAGTTCTCGGCCATGGCACCCTTGAACTCCTTGAACAGTTCTCCCTGGGCCATGATGACCTCACGCGGCAGGCCAGCAAGCCGTCGCAGCAGGGCGATGTCGAGAAGATAGACCTTGAAGGCCGTGGTGTCCTCATAGAACGTGAGGGGCATGGCGGGCTTCTCGCAGACATGAATCTTGTGGACCATGCCCGACAGCCGCAGCCAGTCGAGGGCAGCCTCATACTCTCGGGCACGGGCGCCGGAGCGGACGATACGGAATATGAATTTCTTGTTCTTGCGGCTCAACTGCGACGGGATGCTGCGCCAGATGTCGTGTATGCGCGGTACGTCCTTGTTGTCTATGTACTTGCTGAAATCGGCGGCGTAGGCTTCCAGCGTGTCGGCGAGAATGCTCTCCACGGCATCCGAGCCCTCACCGTCGAGGTAGGCACTGGCGGCATGGGGCAGACCGCCACATACCTGATAGGCGTGGTAGTACTGCAACAGCTGGTTGAACAGCACTTCGGGTAGCGCGTCGCCGCTGGCCACCAAGACCTCTGTCTGCTCATAGAGCACGGGGGCGGCGGCACGGAGGAACTCCTTGAATGTCACCGGGTAGAGCCGCTCGAAATGCACCTTGCCCACCGGAAAGCCACCACCGTTGCGATGGAGGGCCACGCCTAACAGCGAACAGGCACAGACGACATGGTGCTCGGGAGCGTCCTCGCAGAAATATTTCAGGCTGCCCAGCGCGTCCTGGCACTCTTGTATCTCGTCGAAGACCAGAAGTGTCTTGCCGGGAATGAGGGGTACGCCTGTGTAGAATGACAGGTCGTGGAGCAATCGACCCACGTCCTTCGTGCGGTCGAAGACAGAGGCCAGCTCTGCCTGACGGTCGAAGTTGAACACGGCCACGTGGTCGTAGTGACGGCGGCCAAACTCGGTGAGCGCGAAGCTCTTACCCGTCTGGCGCGCTCCCTGAAGTATCAGCGGCTGGCGCTGTGGGCTTTCCTTCCATTGGAGCAGGCGTGCAAAGATGTCTCTCTGTATGTTCATCGTGTCACGTTTCTCACATATTATCGCCCAAAAGTGTGACAAATATCACACTTTTCGCCGATAGACGGTGCAAAGGTAGTCATTTTCTGCATTACAGACAAGGAATAGAGCAGGAAATCTGCGTGATAGGCTACTTTTTCTTCTTCAGTCGGTTCCACATTCCTAAGACGAACATCACGAGGAAGCACGTGCCGAAGGTGGTTGCGGCATCCTGTGCGGTCTTGTCCATACCAATGATATAGAATAATAACGTGACAACAGCCGCAACTATTGTGCAAACGGCGATTTCTACGAGATACTGTTTCATGATTTCTGGGTCTTATGGGTCTCATAGGACTTATGGGTCTTATTGGACCTATAGGGCTTAGTCTGCAAGCGTGATGACTTCTAAGTCTTTGAATGTCGAGCCGTCGATGACGAGGCGCATCAGCGTGCGCTCCTTTTGCCACCCCTGCATTCCGGCGGCTCCGGGGTTTAGGTGGAGCAGGTCAAGGGTCTTGTCATATTTAACTTTTAGGATGTGCGAGTGACCGGCGATGAAGAGCTTTGGCGGATGCGTGAAGAGCAGATTGCGCACACTGGGGTCGTAGTTGCCCGGATAGCCGCCGATGTGCTTTATGAGCACGTCGACGTCCTCGCACTTGAAGCGGTTCAGCTCTCGGTACATAAACCGCAAGTCGCCGCCGTCACAGTTGCCGCAGACGGCCCTGAACGGTCTGAACGCTGCAAAGCGCTCCGCCACTTCCACACTGCCTATGTCGCCGGCGTGCCAAATCTCGTCGCACGGCTCAAAGTAGTGCAGATATTTCTTGTCCCAATAGCTGTGGGTGTCGCTGATGATTCCTATTCTCTTCATAATACTCTTGATATTGCGCACAAAATTACGGTTTTTTCCGCTAACGATAGCAAACTATAACATTTATTTATAGTTTATTAGCTACCTTTGCACCCGTTTTCAATAGGGTAACAACAATATGGATAAAAAAATTGATTTCCGGCCGAAGATGTTCTCGGCCCTCCGCAACTACAACAAACAGACGTTCATGGCCGACCTCATGGCCGGTGTCATCGTGGGCATCGTAGCCCTCCCTTTAGCCATCGCTTTCGGCATCGCCAGCGGTGTAAGCCCTGAAAAGGGCATCATCACGGCCATCGTGGCTGGATTCATCATCTCTGCCCTCGGCGGCAGCAAGGTTCAGATAGGCGGCCCCACGGGAGCCTTCATCGTCATCGTGGCCGGCATCATAGGCCAGTATGGCATGACCGGCCTCACCATCGCCACACTCATGGCCGGTGTGTTCCTCATACTCTTCGGACTGCTCCGCCTCGGCACCATCATCAAATACATCCCCTATCCAATCATCGTGGGCTTCACCAGCGGTATCGCCGTCACCATCTTTACAACTCAGGTGAAAGACCTCTTGGGCATGACGATGACCGACGTTCCGAGCGATTTCATCGAGCGGTGGATAGCCTATTTCCAGAACCTTACGAACATCGACCCGTGGAGCACCGGCGTGGGCCTCATCAGCGTGGCCATCATCGCCTCTGCCCCGAAGCTGAGCAAGCGCATCCCCGGCTCGCTGATAGCCATAATAGTTATGACTGTCGTCGCCCTTCTGTTGAAGAACTACGCCGGGGTGACATCGATTGAGACCATCGGCGACCGCTTCAGCATCTCCTCGCAGTTGCCAGGTGCCGTGGTGCCCGAACTGACGTGGGAGACCATCAAGGGCCTTGTCGCCCCAGCCTTGACCATCGCCGTCCTCGGAGCCATCGAGAGCCTGCTGTCGGCCACCGTCGCCGACGGTGTCATTGGCGACCACCACAACTCTAACACCGAACTGATAGGCCAAGGCGTGGCCAACCTCGTCACGCCGCTCTTCGGGGGCATACCCGCCACAGGAGCCATCGCCCGCACAATGACCAATATTAATAATGGTGGCCGCTCGCCCATCGCCGGCATCGTACATGCCGTGGTGCTGCTGCTCATCTTCCTCTTCCTCATGCCTCTGGCACAGTACATCCCCATGGCATGCCTGGCAGGTGTGCTCGTCGTCGTGAGCTACGGCATGAGCGGCTGGCGCTCCTTCTCCGCACTTATGCGCAACCCGAAGAGCGACATCACCGTGCTCCTGCTCACCTTCTTCCTCACCATAATCTTCGATCTCACCGTGGCCATCGAGGTGGGACTCATCTGCGCCTGCCTCCTCTTCATGCGCCGCATGAGCGAGACCACCGATGTACGTGCTGTATACGATGAAATCGACCTAAATGAGGATGCCGACATGGAACGGGGCAACCTGGAGCACCTCACCATTCCCGAAGGTGTAGAGGTCTACGAGATCAACGGCCCCTACTTTTTCGGCGCCGGCAACCGCTTCGAGGACATCATGGGCCGCTACGGCAACCGTCCAAAGGTGCGCATCATTCGTATGCGCAAGGTGCCTTTCATCGATTCCACCGGCCTTCACAACCTTGAGAACCTCTGTCTCATGAGCCAGAAGGAGGGCATCACCATCGTCCTCTCAGGCGTGAACGAAAAAGTTGAAGCCGTCCTCGTGCGAAACGGCTTCAACCAGCTCCTCGGCGAGGAGAACATCTGCAACCACATTGACCTCGCCCTCGAAAGGGCACGCCAGCTGGTGTGAAGAGGGGCTCTTGACGAACATTTTTCGGTGTATTATTTGGCTGTATCACGAAAAAAGTGTAACTTTGCGCGCTGTAATGCATTATGATACTGTTAAGTTTCGACACAGAGGAATTTGACGTGCCCCGCGAGCACGGCGTTGACTACTCGCTTGAGGAGGGCATGAGCGCGTCGATAGAGGGCACGAACCGCATACTCGACGTGCTTTTGGCCAACGATGTGAGGGCGACGTTTTTCTGCACCGGCAACTTCGCCGCCAACGCCCCCGAGACGATGCGCCGCATCATGGACGAGGGGCATGAGGTGGCGTGCCATGGCGTAGACCACTGGCGGCCCGCCGACACCGACGTGGAGCGGTCGAAGGCGATGGTCGAGGGTGCCACAGGACGAAAGGTCTACGGCTACCGCCAGCCGCGCATGTACCGCGTCAGCGACAGTGAGATAAAGCGCATGGGCTATGAGTACAACTCGTCGCTGAACCCCGCCTTCATCCCCGGCCACTACATGCACCTCACGTCGCCCCGAACATGGTTCATGAAGGACGGGGTGATGCAGATACCGGTGTCGGTGACGCCGTGGCTGCGCTTCCCGCTGTTCTGGCTCTCGCTCCACAATCTCCCCGAATGGCTCTACCACTGGATGGTGCGCCGCGTGCTCCGCCACGACGGCTATTTCGCCACGTATATGCACCCGTGGGAGTTCTACGAGCTGAAGGAGCACCCCGAGCTGAAGATGCTGTTCATTGTGAGGAACCACAGCGGACGGCAGCTCATGGACAGGCTGGACCGGCTGATAAAAATGCTGAAGAAGGAGGGACACAGATTCATCACCTTCAAGGAGTTCAGAGACATCAAACTACAGCAATAAATATCAAACGACCACAGATTTCACAGATTGCACGGATTATTGAATGATTAAGTTAGCTACCGTATCACCCTGCTATAATGAGGAGGCAGTACTGCGCCACTCTGTGGAGCGCCTTACGGCCCTTTTTGAGCGTATGGCCTCAGAAGGCCTTGTTGCGGCCGACTCGATGATTGTGCTTGTCAACGACGGCAGCCGCGACGGCACGTGGCCGCTCATTGCCGAACTGCACCGCGAGAATCCCCGTGTGGTGGGCATCGACCTGAGCCACAACGTGGGCCACCAGAATGCCATCATGGCCGGGATGATGACCGTGCGCGACTGGGCCGACGCGGTGATAACCATCGACGCCGACCTGCAGGACGACATCGAGTGCATACCGCAGATGGTGCGTCTCATGGAGGAGGGCAACGATGTGGTCTATGGCGTGAAGACTGTGCGCGAAGGCGACCCGGCCATGAAGCGCCTCTCTGCCGAGATGTTCTACAAGATGCAGAGCGCCATGGGCGTGGAGAATGTCTACAACCACGCCGACTTCCGCCTTATGAGCCGCCGTGCCCTGTCGATGCTCAGCGAATATACCGAGCGCAATCTCTACCTTCGCGGACTCATCCCCCGCCTTGGCCTTCCGTCGGCCACCGTCGCCGACACCATCAGCGAACGCTATGCCGGCTCGTCGAAATACACGCTGACGAAGATGGCCGGACTGGCCATCGACGGCATAACGGCCTTCTCGGCAAAACCCCTATACCTTATTTCATATATGGGCGTGCTGTTCCTGTTCATCGCCCTTGGCATAGGCATCTATGTCGCCCATGCGCTCATCACCGGCTCGGCCGTGTCGGGATGGGCTTCGCTGCTGTTGTCGGTGTGGATAGTGGGCGGTTTCATCCTGGTGGCAATAGGCATAGCGGGGACATACATTGCCAAGATCTACGTCGAGGTGAAAGGGCGTCCGCTGTATCATGTCAAGGAAGTGCTGGGGGGCCGAAGCTGATGTTTCGGGCACAGGGGCTGTTGAGATGCACCCGGCTCACAGCCGGGACAATGGACGAAAATAAGTGTTGAGGGTTGAGAGTTTAGGGTTGAGAGTTTAGGGTTGAGAGATGAGGGTTGGGAGATGAGAGTTGAGTATGAAGATTGACCGCCGACAAGAGTTCTGGCGCATAGTGCGCTTTGGTATCACGGGCACCCTGTCCACGCTTTTACATTACGGTGTCTATCTTTTGGCATTGTTGTGGATGATTCCTGCTGTAGCCTACACACTGGGCTACGGCGTTGGCCTTTGCTTCAACTACGTGATGACCACGCTTTTCACATTTCGGAAGACACCCACAAAACGCAATGCTGCGGGCTTTGTCATCAGCCATGTGGTGAACTATCTCTTGGAGCTGGGCGTCCTCTACCTGTTCCTCTGGATGGGTGTCGAGGAGCGGATAGCGGGCATGCTGACGCTCGTCGTGGTGGTGCCGATAAACTTCCTTATCCTTCGTTTTGTTTTCGTAAGACTCGATAGTCACGCGTCCACATCTCCCAGCACAGCTTGAGCCAGATGACGGTCACGGGAAGGGCTTTCAGGGCGTAGGGCTGCACCCACTCCTTGCGTAGATAGGCAGGGAAGAGGTCGCTGGGCGACATGCTGGAGAGCACAAAGGCAAAGACAAGCAAGGCCACGTCCCACGGGCCGCGCTTCCACGGGGCAGCCGTGTACCAGATGACGATGCCCACGAAGGGGATGATGTAGCCGCTCGACTCCGACCCTGTGCTGAACAGCACGACGAACATCAGAACCGAGGCCAACAGCGTCTGACGGAAAGCCGTATGCCTGTACTGCGACAGGCGGAGATAGGGCACGGCGAAGAGCACCAGGCCGGGAACCATGAGCCATAAGTCGCTGAACGCGAGGCCCGTCACACGATGAGTCATGCCAAGGACTGAGATGTTCTGGGCTATGGAGTCCTGGTTCTCGCCGTTCTTCTCGACCAATCCCGAGAACCATTCCTGATACTGTCCGATGACATAGTCGGGCCCGTGGAAAACCATGGGCGCTACAAACATCACGACCGCCCACAGCAACAGCGATGCCACCAACCGCCCCTTGTGCTTGGAGAAGAAGAAGAAGGCCAGGCCTACGATGCCGTAGAGCTTGACAAACGTGCCGAGCATGATGAAGAAGGCCGCCCAGAAGTCCTTTTCCTTCTCAATGCAATAGTAGCTGAGGAGGATGACCGCCGCGATGGCAATATTGAACTGCTGCATGAACAGGGCCGTGAGCAGTTCGTGGGCACAGAACCAGAAGACGAACAGCTGCTGGCTCCAGGTGAACTGCGAGCGGCGCACGGCCACGTAGAGAAACAGCGTCAAGGCCACAGTCCACATCAGCAGTCCGGGGAAGATGGGGACGACGGCAAAGGGGGCCACGAGCACCGAGAAGAACGGGCCGTAGTGGTTCACGTCGAAGTACTCATCGGGATAGGCGGCATAGAGCGACGTGCCGTCCCAGGCGTGCCAGAACACTTGGCGGAAGATGAGGAAGTTGTTGCAGCTGTGGATCTTCGCCACGGCGGCAGCGACAGCCAGCAGAAGCCAAAGGCCCAACGTGGTGCGACGGTCGCTGAAGAAAGGATGGGCAAGCGTTCGCGTGAAAGCCCCCCATAAAGACTCGGTTTTCTGTTTCATAGGACAATGTAATGCCTTAATATAACGCCACATACACCCGTTTTATTGCGTACTTGCCCCAAGATGTCCGCCGGTGTAGGGGCAGGCCCTGTGCCAGCCCGATGCCCCGAAAGGGGCAATGTCCGCCACAGTGTGTCCCGAGGTTCTGCCATCGCCGTGAATGTGCCCCTGCCGGGGCATCGGGCTGGCACGGGGCCTGCCCCTACAGTGGGTGGCGCCGAGGGGCCAAAAAGTCCGCCCAGCGCGGACTCCGAGTTCGCACGGCGCGGACTGTCAGTTCGCCCGGCGCGAACTCCGAGTTCGCACGGCGCGAACTTTTTGGGTCTCCCAAGCCATTTGAAAGAGTAGTCAGTCTGCCTTGCAATAGAAGCGCAGCCACTCTTAGCGGCTGACGTGCGGCAGGAATGCCACACTTCCTCAGACTGACGTGCGGCAGGAATGCCACACCTCCTCAGACTGACGTGCGGCAGGAATGCCACACCTCCTCAGACTGACGTGCGGCAGGAATGCCGCACCTCCTGCCAGGTGACTGCAAAAATATCTTAAATAATGTATTGGCAGCAATGCCATGCCGAGTAATTTCCGTAATTTTGCAACAATGAACGCAACAGAACGCAAACAGCCTTTAGTAAGCATCATCATCCCGGTATATAACGGCAAGGACTATCTCCGCCAATGCATCGACTCCATCACCGCGCAGACCTGCGGCGACTGGGAGCTGCTTCTCATCGACGACGGCAGCAGCGACGGGTCGGGAGCCATCTGCGACGAATATGCCGCCAACGACAGCCGCATCACCGCCATACACAAGTCTAACGGCGGGCAGGCGTCGGCCCGCAACCAGGGCATGGCACTGGCCAAGGGAGAGTATGTCAGCTTCGTCGACTGCGACGACTGGCTCGACAACGACATGCTGGCCACCATGCTGGCGACACTCAGAGACAACGACGCCGAAATCGTCGTCTGCGGGTTCACCGAGGAGTATGCCGCCCACCGCAAGACGGTAAACGCCGATGGAGGCACGACGGTGCTCGCTGCCGGGGAAGCCCTGAAAATGCTGCTCGAAGGCAAGATAGGCAGCTATCTGTGGTCGATGATGTTCCGCCGCAGCGTCGTCGTGGAGACCATGCCCGACCTCAACCCCTACGAGGACCACGCCACCGTCTTCAAGTGGTTTGGCCACGCCACACGGGTTGTGGTGCTGGGGCGTGCCTTCTACCATTACCGCCAGCTGCAGGGCAGCTCGCTCCACTCCTACAACCCCAAGAACGGCAACCACTTCTTCCTTGCCATCAAGGAGCGCTACCACTATATTGCCGACCACGGCCTGCTTCCGGGATGGGAAAAAGAAAACCGCGCACTATACCTGCGCAGTTGCATAAAGCTCACCAAAGACCTTGCCCGCATGGATGACTATGACGAGCAGATACGGCAGATTATCGTCGATGTGAGTGAAGAGATACGCCGTCTGCTGCCTGTGGGAAGGGGCGAAATCGGGACAAAGGGCTTCATCCGCCTGAAGTTGCTGATGATGAATGTCGACACCTTCGTGCGCGCCATGCGCCTGTCGTCGCTCTTCGCCTTTTCAAAACGGCGCAAGGACCGCCAGAGAATGTAGGGCTACAGCCCAATCCTGAACAGCAGCCGCCTGAACCACGTGTTCGTGTGCCCACGGCCTTTGTACTGGCGCAGCCAGCTGTGGCCCAGCACGTCCTCCTTTCGCTGGAACACTATTTTCGCCCTGTTCCCCTTGTCGCGTTGCGAGGGGCAACCGTATGTCGAATCGAGCACTCTGGCCTTGCGGCGCAACATATATTTATTGTATATCGACTCGTCGTGAACCCTTGCCACGATGCCATTCTCCAAGTCCTTCATGGTCATCGCGTGGCACACATCCAGCATCTTCAGATACTCTTTCGTCACCCCGCCCGTGATGCCGCTCTGCAGATACAGCTCCCGCGTTCCGTAGGGTATGTAGGCCGCGCCTTCCTCCCTACGCTCGAAGCCAAATTCGTCGGCGTCCTCGTCAAGGTTGTGCCATGTCAATGCCACAAGCCCACCCTCCTCCTCCGTGGGCAGGAACTCCTCCTCGGTGACGGTCTGCCTGAATCGAGTGTTGCCATTGAAGAAGAACAAGTAGTCGAAGCCGGCAAGCTGCTCCTTGATGCGCAGGAAGAACAGGTAGCGGAACACCACATTGCACGGCCAGCCGAGATTGTCCTGGTGGACTACCGTCACCTTCCCGGTCGAGGCCATCTCCTTGTCGGTCACCAGGAAATAGCGCTTCTCGCACGACGTGCAGAAATTCTCCTCACACGTGGTGTAGAAGTCGTCCCAAAGGCGGATGTACTCGCCAATGCCTACATAAAGAATCCCTATCCTCTTCATATCACAACTTGCTGAGTATTCGTTTACGCTCCTTCTCGTCGGGATAGCACTCCACGAAGTCTTTCCACGTGCGCTTCCAGCGGTTGTGGCTCCAAAGCCAGAACTCAGGGGCGCGCTTGATGGAGTTCTCCAACAGGCGGTAGTAGCGCTCGGTGATCTCAAACTTGGGCAATTCCTTTGTCTGTGAGCATATCTTCACCGCCTTTGCCACATAATAGCCCCGGCGGGGGCGGAAGATGTCGAAATAGTAGACCGCCGTGTCGAGTATGCGCGCTATGCGCTCCGCCCCGGTGTAAGTGGGGGTCTGGTGGTTGAGGAACTGTGGCCAGTAGTGCATGCTGCTGTAGCCCGGCACCTGGTCCGACAGATAGCCCGTGACAGAGCAGATACCCTCGCTCTGCAGCGACGACAGGGTCTTGAACCCCTCCTTCATCTCAATGGGTAGGGCATTGAAACGGCTGCGCAGATGGAAGAACAGTCGGTCTATGGCGGGACTCTCCAAGGTGTGGTAAAGCTCGGCAGTCCTCACCTTGTCGCTCACATGTATCCCTAACGAGCTGACCCACTCCCAGTTGCAGTAGTGGCCAAGGTAGACGGTGACGCTGCGGCCTTCGGAAAAGGCTTCGTCGAACTCCTCGATGCCCTCGAAGCGCATACGGCGGCGCATCTCGGCCTCCGACATCGACAGCATCTTGACTGTCTCGACAAGATAGTCGCAGAACCAGTGGTAGAAGCCACGCTCAATGGCCCGCAACTCCGACGGCGACTTCTCAGGGAACGACGAGCTGAGATTGCTGCGCACCACTTTCACCCTGTACCTGAACAGACGGTAGATGAGAAGACAAATAAAGTCGGACAGGACATAAAGCAACCTTAGAGGAAGCAGGGAAAGCAGATAGCAGAAACAGAATACTATATAATACATCATATTCTTCAATCATTACAGCAATGACCGTGCAAAGTTACGAAATGTCGGGCGAAAAACAAAGAAACTTGGATTTTTTTTTGCCGAATCAGCTTTATTTCGTAACTTTGCAAACGTTATGCCCCAGAAAGGACAGATTTCCGTTGTCATCAACACTTACAATGCCGAGCGTTTCCTGCGGCAGGTGCTCGAGGCCGTGAAAGACTTCGACGAGATTCTCGTGTGCGACATGGAGAGCACCGACGACACCGTAGCCATAGCCCGCGAATATGGCTGCCACATCGTGACGTTCCCCCGTGGAGAGCACACCATCGTGGAGCCGGCACGCAACTTTGCCATCAGTCAGGCGGCCTTCCGATGGGTGCTCGTGGTCGACGCCGACGAGATTGTCACCAAGGAGCTGCGCGAATATCTCTATGCCCGCGTGGCGGAAGCCGACTGCCCGAAAGGGATAATGATACCCCGGCTCAACAAGTTCCTGGGACGGTATATCCACGACCATTCTGCCGACCACCAACTGCGATTCTTCGACCATACCGTCACGCGGTGGCCGGAGGTGATACACGCACAGCCACAGGTGGAGGGGCGCGTGGAGAAGATTCCCAAGAACGACAAGGGCATACACTTCCTGCACCTTGCCGACGAGACCATCAGCGAATACATGGAAAAGGCCAACCGCTATACCGACTACGACAAGCACAAGAAACTGTCACAACGCTACGGGGCGGCGGCCCTTCTTTTCCGGCCCCTGTGGTATTTCTTCCGCTGCTATGTGCTGATGGGAGCCTGGCGCGACGGTCTGCGCGGCCTTATGAGGTCGATGTACAAGGCCGTCTACCAGTGGACGCTATGCGCGAAGGTGATAGAGCACCACCTGCAAGAGGAAAAACAATGATACAACTTTCGCATATATAGAACGACCACAGATTCCACAGATTACACGGATTATTTCGAACTACCTGATTTCGCGGAACAGGGTGTCGAAAAAGGCGAAGGAACCGGCGGTGACGGGCGCGGCGGGGTCTTCAATCCAGTAGAGCGGCACATTCCTGTACATTGAGGCGACGAGGGTGAACGTGCTTGGCGGTCCTATCAGCCAGTCGCATTGCGACAGCAGATAGAGGTCGGCAATGGCACTACCCTTTGGGAACAACACCGTGCAGCCGGGCAGAGCCTCACGGTAGGACGACTCGTCGAGTGAAGGGTCGTTGCCACAGACGAACACCTGCAAGTGTTTTCCGGGGTGGAGCGCGGCAAACTGTCTGAGCACGGCAGCGAACTGTGCGTCGCTGTAGTAGTAGCGCCCGCCGTTCCACGTGAGGTAGTCGCCCCTCCTGACGTGCAGCCCCACCCTCACGCCGTCTTTTGGCTGCCAGGCAAGCAGCTCGTCGGCATTACGCTTGTATTTCTTGTCGATGGCGAAGAGGCGGAGTATCTCAGGCTTGTATTTCAGGAAGAGGTCGTACCAGTGGGCGCACCAGCCCTCGGCAACAATATTATGGTGCTCCATGAGCATCCGCTCGGGCCTGTCGTCGCCCTCGGTGTCGAAGCTGGCCACGGGCAGCAGATGCCATTTGGCCGAGTATTTCGCAAAGAGATAAGTCAGCGGGTTGTGCCAGCGCGTATGGCAGATGTGGAAATAGCGGTACTTGTAAGCAAAGCGCATGGACACCGTCCGGCGGCCATGCTCGCGCCCCCAGGCGTACAGATGGCCATACTGAAGGATGTTGTTGCACAGCCTGCCCTTGTCTCTCACGAAAATCATAGTCTATCCCCCCTTTCCCTCTTCATCGTCCCAGAAACTGCTACGGCTGTAGGACACGTCGGTTGCATTATAACCATCGCCGGTAGTGCCGTTTGTGTGCACACCGCCTGCCGATGCCAGAAGCATATTACAAGTGCAGAACAGCCCGCCATTTTTCGTTTCGGGTGATTGGTATTTCTTTTTCATTGTCGCCGCCCCCTTCATCTTACAATCTTCTTGCCATTGACTATGTAGAGACCCTTCTGCGGTTGTGCCACGCTGCGGCCCTGCAGGTCGAAACAACGGTCATCGCCTGTCGCCTCAACGTTCACGTCGCCAATAGCGTTGGCATCGTCATCGAAGGCGAAACTCTGGCGGGCACCGCTTGTTGGGACAGCCAGATAGGCTCTGTTGGGGGTGACATAATCGAAGGAAACGCCTGCTTCAGCTCCCCACCAGTATCCAATAATTGTTCCGTTGTGCATCGTCAGGCGGTAGTACTGGCAAGAAGGGGCGGCAGAAGCCATTTCCGTGGAACTAATGCCCACATTGGTTGTTGGACGCAGTTTGTTATTGTCGCCAAGCACGGAAGTGCCGCCAGTTGTTGATGTGAAAGTCTTTTCGCCTGCTGTTGCCGAAGAAATCATCACGCCGGTATTGGCTGGAACAACGGCACCGGGGGCGTAGTCCTCAACCTGTAGTTTACCGTTTACGACCCCCACCTCAGAGACGGTGACATCAGAAGGGACGGTGAAAGAATATGGGAAACTGAACGTGCCATAGTATTTTGTTCCGTCGGTGCAGGCAGAGCTGATGGTTACAGGGAAATCAAAGGTTCCTGTTTCGCCTGTGTCTTTAACGGTAAGGGAAATATCATCAATACATCTCACTGCGCTAGAACCAGAATAATACACACACACATAAACATTATAAAAACAACTAAGATCGGCTGTGAACTCTTTCCATTGACCCTTTTGCATATCAGTTGCGCTCGTTTTGTTTATTTTAATCCAATTTGTACCATCTGCAGAAACCTGAATATACCAAAAAGACGATGCGTTTGTGTTATCTGTTTGTTTTGAAATGTAACAAGTCAAAGAAACGGGACAAACCTTTTCATTTGTCTGGACATAAGCCTTAGAATTAGTAGACGAATCAATGGTAAAGCCATATTTTTGGGATGATTCATTATGAGGAGTTATGGAAGATCCATTACTTGAGAGTTTGTAAAAATTCCACTCTGCATAGTTAGCGGCAACAGTAATATCTTTCTCAAAATCCACTGTCAGAACCTTGGTATTCTCCTCAGCCCACGCTGTAGTTCCCGCTCCCACCAGCATGAGCAGCAGGAGTGCATATTTGTTAATAGTTTTAATTTGTTTCATTATTATTACATTTAAAAGATAGTTGCATCCGTCCCCTGGTGTAGGGGCAGGCCCTGTGCCAGCCCGATGCCCCGACAGGGGCAATAATCACGGACATACTGTGGTTGCCAGTGCTCCTTGCGGAGCATCGGGCTGGCACGGGGCCTGCCCCTACACTGGGTGTCACCTCACAGTTGTTTTGGTACATCAATATTATATGTCCGCCACCTGTATGTTTCAACGGGCGTGCAAAAGTACGAATAAAATGCAAACTGGCCAAAAATGCGAACCTAATTTTTGCCAGTTCGCATAAAATGTGTAACTTTGCAAGCAAATTTGAACGTTTTCCTGAGCATCCAGAGGCGGTCCAGAGCAATCCAAAGCGGTACAGAGCGATCCAAAGTCGATCCAGAGGTAATCCTGATAAGAGAATACTTCGCAAGGGTGGTGACTCAGGTGAATGGGGTAATATAGGATAGAATAAAATGATTATCCGCATGTGTCTGACGTTCGGCCTGAAAGGCCAGCAAGCTAATAGCCCAGGGCATCGCCCTGGGTATAGAGGGAGCGCAGCCTCGCCCTGTAGGGGCAAAAGAATGAGTAGGAGGCATCGCCTCCGTCCAATGCTTTTGCCCCTACAGGGCGTTCGTGACCTCTCATTTTACCCAGGGCGACGCCCTGGGCTATGTGCTCATTGGCCTTTCAGGCCGTTCTGCCAAGCCCCATCATGACCCTTTTGGGGTGTTGTCGGATGATTGCGGATAATCATTTTGAAGAAATCTTCCAAAGATACTACGAATAAAAAAACAGAACAGCTAAAACAATACTATTATGAGAATACTTATTATCAACGGCCCCAACCTGAACCTTCTGGGCCGCCGCGAGCCGGGCATATACGGCAGCCAGTCGTTTGATGACTATTTGGAGCGTCTGCGCCAGCGCTACGCCGACGTGCAGATAGACTATTACCAGAGCAACGTCGAGGGATTCCTCATCGACAAGATGCAACAGGCGGGATTCTTAGACGACGAGCCAGTGGCCGGCATTGTGCTCAACGCCGGAGCCTACACCCACACGAGCGTTGCACTCCACGACTGCATCCGCTCGCTGAAATGCCCTGTCATAGAGGTGCACATCTCCAACGTCCACCAGCGCGAGGAGTTCCGCCACCACAGTTTCATCTCGTCTGCCTGCCGTGGTGTCATCTGCGGCTTCGGCCTCGACAGCTACCGGCTGGCAGTGGAAGCTATACTTGCAAGGGAGTGAAGAGGGAGTGAAGGCCCTTCACTCCCCTTTCACTCCATACAATTATGGAAAACTACATTCTCAACCACATCGACCCCGAGCCGGAGTATCTTCACCGGCTGTGGCGTGCCACCAACATCGAGCTGCTTAACGGGCGCATGGCCAGCGGCCACCTTCAGGGCCGGCTGCTGAAGATGCTTGTGCAGATGATCCGCCCGAAGACCATCCTCGAGGTCGGCACGTTCAGCGGCTACAGCGCGCTGTGCATGGCCGAGGGGCTTGAGGAGGGCGGCAGCGTCTACACCTTCGAAATCGACGACGAGCAGGAGGACTTCACGCGCCGGTGGATAGAGCAGTCGCCGTTGGCCTCGCGCATACATTTTATTATAGGTGACGCCATCACCGAGGCACCACGACTGGGCATCACCTTCGACATGGCTTTCATCGACGGCGACAAACGGACATACTGCGAGACCTACGAGGCGGTGCTCCCGCTTGTCCGCCCCGGCGGCTTCATCATTGCCGACAACACGCTGTGGGACGGCCATGTCTGCGACCCGGCCTACGACCACGACCACCAGACGCAGGGCATCCGCCGCTTCAACGACCATGTCGCCGCCGACGACCGCGTGGAAAAGGTCATCGTGCCGCTCCGCGACGGACTGACACTCATTCGAGTCAAGGGGTAAGTGCCTATCTTTCGTAGTGCAAAGAGCACAGCCACAAATTTTCACCAAATAATTTTGCCGTTTGCAGGAAAAGCCGTATCTTTGCATCGTTATTCGTATAGTTTACAATGCAAATGATACATAGGCCTTCAAAACCATCGCTGATGCTGGAGCTGCGCGACTACGCCATGATCACCGTCGGCATGCTCTCCTACTGTATAGGCTGGACCATATTCCTCCTGCCCAACAACATCGCCACGGGCGGCGTGGCCGGTGTGTCGTCAATCCTCTTCTGGGCCACGGGGTTCCCCGCCCAGCTGAGCTATTTCATCATCAACCTGGTGCTGCTCATCATTGCACTACGCATCCTGGGATGGAAATTCTGCGTGAAGACCGTCTATGCCGTCATCGTCCTCTCGCTCTCCTCGGCCATCGCCGCGAGCATCTACCACGAGCACTGGCTGAGCAACGAGCCTTTCATGGCAGCCATCATCGGCTCGGTGTTCTGCGGATGCGGCGTGGGGCTGGGCCTTGCCAACAACGGCTCGACGGGCGGCACCGACATCATCGCCGCCATAATCAACAAATACCGCGACATATCGCTCGGCCATGTCATCATGTTCTGCGACATCTTCATCATCTCGTCGAGCTATCTCGTACTGCGCGATTTCGAGCGTGTCATCTACGGCTATGTGGTGCTCTACGTCACGGCATTCTGCATCGACTGGGTCATCCACACCATGCGCAGCTCTGTGCAGTTCTTCATCATCAGCGAGAAATACATGGAGATAGGCCAGCGCATAAACCGCGAGCCGCAGCGCGGATGCACCGTCATCAACGCCCAGGGGTTCTACTCAGGCAGGGACGTGAAGATGCTCTTCGTGCTGGCCAAGCGCAGGCAGAGCGACATGATATTCCGCCTCATCAACGAGGTCGACCCGCAGGCCTTCGTCTCGCAGAGTGCCGTCATCGGTGTCTATGGCGAGGGCTTCGACCACTTCAAAGTCAAGAGAGGGAGTACAAAGGGAGTGAAGAAGGAGTGACTCCATAATCAAAATAATCATGAAAAAGAAAATCGTAGTCCTGACAGGTGCAGGAATGTCCGTTGAGAGCGGACTGAAGACCTTCCGCGATGCCGACGGCTTGTGGGAGAATTATCCCGTTGCGCAGGTGGCCACCCACGAAGGCTGGGAAGCCGACCCCACGCTTGTTACTAATTTCTATAACATGCTCCGCAAGAAATGCTGGGGCGTGAAACCCAACGAGGGCCACAAGCTCGTGGCCCAGTTGGAGGAGAAATACGACGTGACGGTAATCACGCAGAACGTTGACAACCTGCACGAGCAGGCCGGCTCCACACACGTCATCCACCTGCATGGCGAGCTTATGAAAGTGTGCTCGAGCCGCGACGTCGACGACCCGCGCTACCATCAGACGCTGACACCCGACAACTGTGAAATTGCGCCGGGCACAAAGGCCGGCGACGGTTCGCTGCTCCGCCCCTACATAGTGTTCTTCGGCGAGGCTGTGCCCAACATCACCATCGCCGCCGAGGAGGCCCAGAATGCCGACATCTTCATAGTCATTGGTACGAGCCTCGTTGTCTACCCCGCCGCCGGACTCATACACTACGTCACGCCCGGCACACCCATCTACCTCATAGACCCCAACCCCATAAACGCGGGCGGTGCCGTGAAGCAGATACAGAAAGGCGCCTCGGAAGGTATGCGCGAACTGTTCAAAACACTGATGTAGTAAGTGTATTTAACAACGAATTAAACGAATTACACGAATTTGACCAATTCGTGTAATTCGTTTTTCATAAAAAGGAGGGTAGTATGACCGCGAAGCGGTCGCCGCTCAATAGCCGTAGGTCGCACGACCTGCGGATAGAACGACAGGAAGAGTACATCGACCCTGAAGGGGTCGCCCCGTACTCACGGGGACTCCTCCTTTCAATGACTTCCTGTTTTACTTCTTTATCCTGTATAGGCGGAAGGTCATGGGGGGCAGCTGGTCCTCGAGGGTGGCGGCCTTCTTCCCGGCAGTAACGGTTGCGGTGCCGCCGACAGGACAGATGAGGTCGGGATGGTCGAGCGTGTTCTCGTCGTCTAAGGAGCCGTCGTGGTGGAGCGTCAGCGTCTTAGCCGTGCCGCCGTTCTTCATGCCGAGAAGGTTGAGGGTGATGGGGTGGACATGCTTCGACGTGTTCACCACCTTGACGATGACCTCGCCCGTCGGTGCGTCGTAGACAGCCGAGGCGAAGAGTCCGTCCATGCCATCCTGTCCGGCCACGGGCACCGGCTTCTTTGCCCCGGCGGGCACGGTGGTCAGCGAGAGCACGTTGGTGCCCTTGTTCATGGCAAACATCTGCTGCACGTAGTAGCTCACCGACTTAAACGAGCGGAGGTTGTCGTACCAGATGGCATCGGGCCTCCACTGCCAGCCCTCCACGTGGGCGAAGAGCGGGGCGTAGGTGGCCATGTGCACAAGGTCGGCGTTGCGCTCAATGCCCGTCATGTGGGCAGCCTCGTAGAGCGACGTCTCGAAGTGGTTCCACTTCTTACCCTTGCCGTGGCAGGCATACTCACCGGCAAAGACACGCGGCCCCTTACGGTCGTAGGAGTCGTAGCGCAGGCCGTGGGTGAGGAACCACTGCTCGTTGCGGTAGTAGTGCTCGTCGTAGAGGTCCACCTTCAGCTCCTTCATGCGTGGCTGCAGCAGGTCGAAATCCCAGCCCTCGGAGTTCGGGCCGGTGGTGCCGATAATCTTGATGTCGGGGTACTCGTCGCGTATCTCATCCATGAATTTCTTCAGGCGCGAAGTAAAGACAGGGCCATAACCGCCGTGCTTCTCGTCGTAGTCCCACTGCTCGTTGCCTACGCCAAGGAACTTCAGGTTGAAGGGTTCGGGATGACCCATCTCGGCGCGCACCTTGCCCCACTCAGAATCCACGGGGCCATTGGCAAACTCGATGAGGTCGAGGGCATCCTCAATGTAGTCGTCGAGGTCGTCAAGGTCAACGTGAACGCCCTTCTTCGTCGGGTCGGGGTTCTGGAACTGGCAGGAGAGGCCGCAGCTGATGACTGGCAGCGGCTCGCAGCCGAAGTCCTCACAGAGCTGGAAGAACTCGAAGAATCCCAGACCGTAGCTCTGGTAGTAGTTGGGGAAATATCGGCCAGTGAAAGTGTAGTGCCAGCGGTTCTCGTTCAGCGGACGGTTCTCCACTGGACCCACGCTGTTCTTCCAGTTGTAACGGGTCTCAAGGTCGGTGCCCTCTACGATGCAGCCGCCGGGGAATCGGAACACGCCGGGATGCATGTCGTTCAGGGCCTGTGCCAGGTCAAGGCGCATACCGTTCTCACGCCCCTTCCATGTCTTGACGGGGAAGAGCGAGACGTGCTCCACGTCGGTCGTCACCTTGCTGTCGCCCCACACACGCAGATGTGCTTTGTCAAAATTGCGGTTGGGTTTCAGTATGGCCGTGTATTTCTTCCATTCCTTGCCACTGACCTCGACGCTGGCATTGCCCAGCTTCTGGTCGTCGCCCATCGTGGCATTGTCCACCAGATCTATCCACAGCTTGGCATTGCCGCCTCCGGGCACACGCGCCCACACGGAGAAACGGTACTCCTCTCCGGCCTTCACGCCTATGCCGAAGAATCCGTGGTTCTCAATCATCGTGTGCTTGTCGCCGTGGCCGGCGGGAGCCAGGCGCATGCAGAAGGGGTTGCGCTCGAAAGGACTGTCAGACAACAGCATCGCCTTTCCCGAGATGTCCCATCCGGCAAGATGGTTGGGGAACTCGAAGGAGCGGTTCATCACCAGCTCGGCATAGAGACCACCGTCGGCGGCATAGTTGATGTCCTCGAAGAAGATTCCGTACATGGTGCTCTGCACGGGAGCACCGGGTTTCTGTGTCTGCACGTCCATCACAAAGCCTTGCTGGCCTGATGTCTCATGCTGTGCCTGTGCCGACAGCGATGCTGCAACGGCCAGGGCAAAGAATGCTTTTCTCATGTTGATAATGTTAGTATTTATAGTTAGTATTAATAGTTTTTGGTTCGTCCTGTCTCGGGGATAACCGCCGGGTATCTCATAGATAACCGCCGGTTATCTCGCAGACAAGCGCCGGGTATCTATGACAGCGCTATGTCTGTTTAGAGTGCAAAATTAGTTAAAAGTTCACAAAGAAACAAAGGTTTCTCACTAATAATCACTACTTTTGTAACTCTTTAACGTAAAAGTGAACAGAATATGGAAAAAACGATTCTTGTAGCCGAAGACAACGAAAGCAACTACATCCTTATGACCTACATCCTTCGAGGCCACTACCAGGTGGTTCGCGCCCACGACGGGCAGGAGGCTGTCGACGCCGTGGAAAAAGGCGGCATAGACCTTGTGCTCATGGACATGAAGATGCCGGTGATGGACGGACTGGAGGCCACACGCCTCATAAAAGAGGCTCACCCGGAGCTGCCTGTGATAGCCCTCACGGCTAACGTGTTCGACAGCGACCGCGACAACGCCATGGAGGCAGGATGCTGCGATTTCCTGCCAAAGCCGGTGAGCGCGAAGCAATGCTTGGAGACCATAGAGAAATACATCGGTGAATAGTTCCACGTCTATTGCTCACGACGAGACAGGCTGGCAAAATGCCAGCAGATGAAACATGGCAAAAGAACAAACCGACGTAAGGGAAAGGCAGCGCACCAGGCTGAAGGAGCCACGACGCTACAAAGTAATACTGCTGAACGACGACTTCACGACGATGGACTTCGTGGTGGAAGTGTTGAAGTGCGTATTCTTCAAGAGCGAGGCCGAAGCCCAGGCGCTCATGCTGAAGGTGCACCACGAGGGGCAGGCCGTGGTGGGCATCTACAGCCTCGACATTGCTAAGACGAAGGTGGAGAAAGCCCTGCGCATGGCCCAGGAAGCCAATTTCCCCCTCCGCGTAGAATACCAACCAGAATAGATTCCCAAAAGTCACAAATAATAGCCCCATCCATGGACCTTCAATCCCAGAAAGAGTCAAGAGGAGCGTCGCAAGCCTTCAAGGACGCCGAAGAGCTGTGCCGCAAGTTGCGCAACGAATGCGTGACTCCGGAGCATATTCTCGCTGCGCTTGTCAACCAGTCGGCCTTCGTGGTGGCGGCGGAATGGCACGAGGGATGCAGCGTTTTCAAGAAACCGCTGGCCCAGTACCTCGACAGTCTCGACAAGATTCCCGAAGGCCAGGAATGGCAACTGAACCTGTCGGCACAGATGACGGAGATGTGGATCCAGGCCACGCTTATCATGGAGAATGCGTCGTTTGGCAAGCAGCCCGTGCTCACCGTGCCACACTTGGTGGGGGCCATGACGATGCTCAAAGAGTCGCAGGCGGCCTATTTCCTCGGCCTATGTGCCGGCGGCGACGTCAGCGGACTGATGAAAGACCTCGTGGAGACCTACTCCATCGACGACGACGACCTGTACGACGACAACCAGCCCGACGACAGTCAAGACCTGCCCTTTAAAGACGACGACCTCGAATACAAAGAAGATGACGACCTCGACTTCCTCAAAGACGACGACCTCGATTTCATCTACGAAGATGACGACGACAGTCTCGATTTCCTCAGGAGCGACGAAGAGGAAGAGGGGCAGACGAAGAAACAGGTGTGGCAGCGACTTGTCACCTGTCTCAACGACACATGGCAGAACCACAACCCGCTAATAGGCCGCGACGCCGAGCTGGAGCGCACCATACAGGTGCTCTGCCGCAAGGAGAAGAACAACCCGCTGCACGTGGGTGAGCCGGGAGTGGGAAAGACATCACTGATCTACGGACTGACACAGCGCATAGTCGAAGGGCGCGTGCCCGACAAGCTGAAGGGCTGCAAGGTCTATCAGCTCGACCTCGGCTCGCTTTTGGCCGGGACGACATACCGCGGCGACTTCGAGAAGCGCGTGAAGCAGGTCATGGAGGGGGCACAGCAGGAGGGCAACGCCATTGTCTACATCGACGAGATACACAACCTCGTGGGCGCAGGGGCCGACAGCGGAAGCATCGACGGCGCACACCTGATGATGCCCTACCTCGAAAGGGGCGACGTGAGGGTCATAGGCAGCACGACATACGAGCTGCTGAAACGGCAGTTCATAAAGAACCAGGCCATGGCCCGCCGCTTCCACCAGATTGACATACCCGAACCGAGCAAGGAGGAGACGCTGAACATACTCATGCAGCTGCGCCCCAACTACGAGAAGTTCCACGGCGTGGTCTACGAGGACGAGGCCCTGCGCTTCGCCGTGGAGGCAAGCGCGAAATACATCAACGACCGCTTCCTCCCCGACAAGGCCATCGACCTCATCGACGAGGCCGGGGCAGCCCTACAACTCGCGCCCGACGACTCTTGCAGCCACCGTTCCGGCCGGTCTTCCGACGGACAGAAGACGGTCGACAAGCAGCTCATCGCCGAAATACTTGCAAAGACATGCAAGGTTGACGCTCTGGCAATGAAGGACGACGACAACGCAGCACTCGAGACCCTCAACGAGCGCATCAGCGCGAAAATCTACGGCCAGGACGAGGCCGTCCGCCAGGTCGTGGAGGCGGTGCAGATGTCGAAGGCCGGACTACTCGACGACGGCAAGCCCCTCGCATCGCTGCTCTTCGTAGGCCCCACAGGCGTGGGAAAGACCGAGGTGGCCCGCGTGCTGGCTCACGAACTGGGCATCGAGCTGCTGCGCTTCGACATGAGCGAATACACCGAGAAGCACACCGTGGCAAAACTCATAGGCTCGCCGGCAGGATATGTGGGCTACGAGGACGGCGGACTGCTCACCGACGCGATACGCAAGACACCCAACTGCGTGCTCCTCTTGGACGAAATCGAGAAAGCCCACCAGGACATCTACAACGTGCTGCTACAGGTGATGGACTACGCCCACCTCACCGACAACCGTGGCCAGAAGGCCGACTTCCGCAACGTCATACTCATAATGACCTCAAACGCCGGGGCACAGTATGCCGGGCGGGCAAGCATCGGCTTCCAGGGCAAGGTGTCGCGTGGTGAGGCCATGCTGCAACAGGTGAAGAAGACGTTCAAGCCCGAGTTCATCAACCGTCTGTCGGCAACGGTGGTCTTCCACGACATGGACGAGACGATGGCCAAGCTGATACTGCGCAAGAAGCTCGGCGAGCTGCAGGAGAAGCTGACGGCCCGCAAGGTGACGATGACGCTCACCGACGACGCCTTCGCACTGCTGCTACGTGAGGGCTTCACCCGCGAATACGGCGCCCGCGAAATGGACCGCGTCATAAACTCGCGCCTGAAGCCACTGCTCATGCGCGAAATACTCTTCGGAAGCCTCAAAGACGGCGGAGAAACCACCATCACCACCGACAACGGCCAGCTTAAATCCCTCTAACCCCTGTCCCGTAGACTGCGGCAGTGCCGCAGTAGACCAAACAGCAACTGCCTCCATTCATGGTACGACAACTAAACAAGCGGCTTTGGTTCCCCGACCCTCACGACGGCGACAGCGACGGCTGTATTGCCGTAGGCGGCGACCTCAGCGTAGACCGCCTTCTGCTGGCCTACCAGAACGGAATCTTCCCATGGTTCCCCTGCCATGAGGGAGACATTGAGTGGTACTGCCCCCTGCAACGCTTCGTCATCTTCCCCCCCGAGATCCACATCTCCCACTCCATGCGCACGCTGATGAACAAGGGCACTTACAGCGTAAGCATCAACAAGGCTTTCGACACCGTCATCGACACGTGCAGCCGTCTGCGCATCGACGAACCTATGGCCTGGCTCGGGCCTCAGATGACGGCAGCCTACAAGGAGCTGCACCGCCAGGGCTTTGCCGCCAGCGTGGAGGTGTGGCAGAAGGCAGGAGACGATGAAACCGGGCAACGGGAGACCTTCGTGGGCGGCCTCTACGGCGTCACCATAGGGAATGCCTTCTTCGGCGAAAGCATGTGCTCACTGGCTCCGAATGCGTCGAAGCTCGCCCTAATTCACCTTGCGCAGGTCATGGAGCAGAACGGCGGCCGCCTCATTGACTGCCAGTTCAAGACTTCTCACCTCGAATCAATGGGAGGACGGTTTATATCATACGAGGAATACATGAAAATCATCGGCCAAAAACCTTTTTGAAACATTCGTTATTGCTGCTAAACAGCCCTTTTCCCTATCGATTTATCTTTTTTAACACGTTGTTTGGTTTCAGTTTCGCACTTTTTCAGTACTTTTGCAAAATATTTTGCTATTTTCATCGCAATTAGAAAGATAGAGACACATGACCACAGTGACAGCATCCGATTTCAGGGCCAGCCAAGGTATATGGATGGGGCGTCTCGCAGCGGGGGAGAAAATAATTGTCCGCTCGCGCGAACATGGGGATATGCAACTGATGGCAAAACCTGTGAAGGCCAAAAAGACTAAGAGCACAAAGCCCAAACATGACACCTATCAGGAAGAACTAAAAGAAGCAGGAAAAGACCCGCTGAAAGCACTTGGCTATTTGGGCAAACTTGTTAAGAATACAGGAAAAAGTCCAGAACAACTTATCGGCGATTATCTTGAGGAAAAATACTGTTCTTAATGAAATTGTTTATTGACACCAATGTCGTAATGGAATATGTTGCGCACAGGAAAGAATATGATTCTGTTGAGATTCTTTTATCAGCGTTGCGCGATGGCAGACATAAAGGATTTAACACAATTTATGGAAAAGTACATTCAATATAATTAATTTTTCTTTTTTTATTTATTAACAAACTTAATTTTATGCTTATGAAGAAGTTTTCTCTTATGATTCTTGTGGCCTTTATGGCCGCAGTGTCGTGGGCACAGCCGAAGGCCATGAAGGCTCATCGGCAGTTGCCAGAGCAGTTCATCGCAAAGACGGCTGCCACCGTGAAGATGGTTCCTGAGAAGAAGGAGATGGCTCCGCGCCTGGTTCCTATGACCAAGATGCAGGCACCTGCAAAGAAGTACAGTTTCAAGAAGTCGCCCGCAAAGGTGAAGAAAGTACCCGACCTCAGCGAACTCCTCACCACCTACATGGTGAAGAGTTATACCCTTGAACTGGAAAACCAAGGCACCTCAGAGGAACCCGACTACCAGCTCGTTCCTGCCTCAATCTTCCAGACCACACAGATGTGGGAAATCTCTCTCGTTGACGCCACGAACTTCACGTTGGGTATCACTGGCATTTACGGTGGCGACCAGATTGTGCAGGCCACTGTCGACGTGGCGAAGGGAACCATCACCATCCCTTACGGACAGGCAGTAGGTACATCAAGCTATGGTACCCTTGGCATTGCCAGTATGACAGGCGCTGAGAGCCTCGTCGGTACCCTCGAGGGCGACGAAGTGGTTTTCGACGACTACTGGTGCATCAATATTATCGACGGCAGCTACGCTGGCTACCGCTGGAGCGAAATTTTCTACAGCACAGCCTGCAAGCCCAATGGCAAGATGACCTACATCGACTCCAATGGTAAAGAGATTGAACAGGATGTGGACGTTGACGTTTACGCCGACGAATTCATTGCCACCGTATGGGGCTTCGGCGAGGATGCCACCGGTGTGGACGTTGATCTGAAGTCCGGCGGCAAGTTCGTCATTAAGCCACAGCTTGTGTATGAAAGCACCTCGTATGGCGACTTCTACACAAGTGGTATTACCAATGACAATGATCCCATAAACATCACAGGAACAGGAACTGAGAACACCCTGACCTTCGATGACGAATGGACTTGCCTCTCAACGACAGGCTATTGGTATGGCAAACAGAAACCAGCCACCATCACCTTCGAAAGCGAAGGCGAGATATTTGTGTATCCCGAACTGGTTGAGGCTCCCGCAACACCCGCAGACCCATCAGTGGTTTCATTCACCCCATGGGACGACGAGCTGGGCTATGCCACCGTCACGGTGAACATCCCCGCTGTTGATGTCGACGATAATGACCTCATTACCTCACTGCTCAAATACCAGCTCTACATCATGGGCGAAGGGGAAGAAGCTGTTGCACTCGGCGACCCCATTGACTATGAGAGCGTGGCTGAGAACGTCAGCGGCACAGGCGACAAGAAGACCGTGCAGCTTGGCGAAGAGGCCAAGGACATCAAGGCCATTGCCGTGAAGAGCATCTACACAGCCCTTGGCGAGACTAACGAGAGCGAAATGTCTGAGTGGTTCGAGATACCCGAACTCGTCACAGTACCTGAGGGACTGGAGCTGAAGGAATATCCCGTCACGGCCGACGCACGCTACAGCTCAGGCTGGGAGACCTACACTGGAACAGTCAAGGTGGGAATCGACGGCGAGGACTTCTATGTACAGGGTCTGCTGCCTCACTGCCCCAACGGATGGGCAAAGGGTACTATCAGCGGCACAACAGTGACACTGCCCTCACTGCAGTTCATGGGTGTCTACAGCGGTGACTTCATCTACCTGACAGCCATCGACCTTGACACATACGAAGCAACAGACATCACCTTCGAGTACATCGAAGACGAAGATCTCTATATTTCCGAAGACCTCATCCTTGGCAATATCGGTAATGAGGACATTGGAAGCATTTACTATCCCTACTTCGACGGCATGATGCTCGGCACGGAGACCGTCCCCGAGCTGGTTGAGCTGCCCGAAGGCGCAGAAGTCGTACAGTATCCCTTCATGGGCAACACCTACTCCAGCGGAAGCGTTACTGAGTTTGAGAGCACTGTGAACGTGGCCGTTGTGGACAACGACGTCTATGTACAGGGCATCAACGAGTATGCACCCGAGGTTTGGGTGAAGGGTACAAAGGATGCTGACGGCAACGTGGTATTCCCCACCGGACAGAACTTCGGACTCGTCGAGGAGGAAGACTATTATGGCGATGTCACAGAAACACAGTACTTCTTTGTCGGTGCCAACGCTTCAACAGGCGAAATCGAGGATGTCGTGATGACCTACAACGAAGAGGAGGACTACTACGAACTGCAGAACGAGATGCTGGTCAACGCAAAAAAGAGCTCCATCTACTATGCAACATGGTACATGTCGGGAACAACCATCGGACAGAAGAAGACCCAAGTCGCCACATTCAACTTCAACGAGATGAAAGTGGCTACATCCAACAATGCCGCCAACGATGGTGACATCCTGGAAGACACTGTCATCGAGAGCGGCAACGTGGCACTGACCATTGCTCCTGCTGCTGAAGGTGTCAAGACCCCCAACCGCTTCTGGGGAACGAAGAACGGCCCGCAGCTGCGTATGTACAGCAACACGCTGACTTTCACTACCACCGACGGTTCGAACATCACAAAGATTGACTTTACAAGAAACGGCAAGTGGAACGATGGCAACTCGGCCGACAGCGGCGAGTTCGACGGTGCAATTTGGACAGGCGATGCCCAGACAGTGGTTGTCACCATCGCCGCCAACACACAGATGGACGCTATCGACGTGACTTCAACTGTCAAGATGCTGCCACCGCTGATCGAGACAGAAGCTCCCGAGGATCTCGAGTCATCCGACTGGAAGCTCAAGGCTACAGAGATTGTATATGTCTATCCTGACGAGGAAGAGAGCTACGAATCCCGCAAGGAAGAGGGCGACGATGCTGAGGAAGAGGGAACATTCGAACCCGAGGAGTACTCCGCTACCGTACAGGTGGGCTTCTACACCGTTGAGGGTGAAGAGGGTACCGAGGTCTACATCCAGGGTCTCTGCCCCGAACTGCCTGATGCTTGGGTGAAGGCTCCGCTCGTGGACGGAAAGGTGACCATCCCCTCCAGCACATATTTCGGAGAATACGAGTATATTGACTGGGATCTGTGGGAAGTCGTTTCCGACCAGATGTTCCTCACAGCAGCTGTCATGAACGATGACGAAACCTATAACCTCACCGACGTGGTGTTCAACTACGACGAGGAGAAGGGCGAACTCTCATCCGAACAGTCAATCTTCGTGAACGCCGACCGCCGCACACTCTACTACTACAACTGGTATGAGGGCATGACCATCACACGCATCCCCGACGTGGCTGCAACGCCCGCCGACCCGGAGATTCCCGAAGACGGACTCATTATGCTTGACACCATGTATCCCAAGATCAAGCCCATCATCAAGACTGTCGACGTCGATGGCAACGACCTGCTCACCTCGAAGCTGTACTACACCATCTGGATTGACAACGGCACCGAGTCGCAGCTCACCTTCACCACAGACATCTACGAGGAGCTTGAGGAGGACATGACCGAGATTCCTTACGAGTTCGGCGACGGATGGGACATCTACAGATATGCTGAGACTATCTACTTCAACCAGGGCGACGAGGAGATTGCCACATGGTCAAGGGTTGGTGTGCAGAGCATCTACTACGGTGGTGGCGAGCGCAACACCTCGAACATCGTCTGGGCTGACAATCCTGCATACGACGAGACCACTGGCATCAGCAACGTGAATGCCGAGACTGAAAAGGCCGTCATCTTCGACCTCCAGGGCCGCCGCGTGGCAAAGGCCGCTAAGGGTCTCTACATCAAGAACGGCAAGAAGGTCGTGGTGAAGTAATCACCCCTCCTATAGTCTATAATCCTGCGGACGCGACACGTCGCGTCCCTACAAGAGGGCTGCCCGCACAGGCAGCCCTCTGATTTGTTTGGAATTATTTTGCGCATTCAGGAAAAAGTCGTACCTTTGCATCGCGGAAAGTTCGTCACGTAAAATTCGTCACGACTTTTACGTGATACAAATAAGGCAAAGCTATGGCAAGAAAGAAACGCAAAAAGATTGAAAACCCCTTTGTTTATCAGGGTTATGAGGGGCCTGAGTATTTCTTCGACCGCACCGAAGAAACAGAAAAAATGATCTCAGCACTGAGAAACGGACGTAATATTACGCTCGTTTCTCCCCGAAAAGTGGGCAAAACTGCACTGATTAACCATGCTTTCTACAACATTTTGCAGAAAGAAAAAGATGTCATCTGCATTTATATCGACATCTTCCCGACAAAAAGCCTGCAGGAGTTTGTGGATACACTTGTCAAGGCAGTCATTGAGGATGCGCTTGACCGCGAGAAGGCCTTTGCAGGCAAAGTGCTTGACTTCTTCAAAGGTTTGCGCCCCACTATCACCCCTGACCTACTGACTGGCATGCCCACGGTGTCGGTAAACATCGTGCCGGTACAGGCCGAGCACACGCTGAAGAGCGTCTTTGCCCATCTGGAAAGTCTGGACAAGCGCGTCTACTTGGCCATCGACGAGTTCCAGCAGATTACAGAATATCCTGAGACGGGCACGGAAGCAATGCTTCGCTCACTAATACAGTTTGTGCACAATGTCGGGTTCGTCTTCTCTGGAAGCAAGAAACACATGATGGAAGAAATGTTTTGTGCCCCGAACCGCCCTTTTTATCAGAGTACGCAACTGATGATGCTGGAACCCCTTCATGAGGAGATATACTACGATTATGCGAACAAACTTTTCGAGCAGAGAAAAGGTATGTTCAGCCGTGCAGTGTTCCATGACATCTACCAGCGATTCGACGGCTATACATGGTATATGCAGGCAATACTGAACCGTCTCTATGAGCAGGAGAAGAAGGTGGAGACGGTTCAGCAGGCAGCAGAAGCCATACTGTTTCTTGTCAACTCCATGGCTCCCCACTACCAAACACTGACAACCTTCCTTACCGACAACCAGTTCGCACTGCTCAAGGCCATTGCCACATCTGAGGTGGTGGCACAGCCACAGAGCAGCGAGTTCATCAAGAGCAATGACTTGCCAAGCAGCAGCAGTGTCAAGTCGGCATTGGAAGTACTGCTGGCCAAAGACCTTGTCTACCTCACCCCAAAAGGCTACATTGTCTATGACCGGCTGCTTGGCCTTTGGCTGATGCGTATATGACATGAAAAACAAAAAAAACAGCTATTCCTTTCGCCGTTTGGAAAAAAAGTAGTATATTTGCACCCGAAAGGATGGGCAAGCCTTTTTTCCGTCCAATCGTAAATCGCAAAACAGTAAATCGTAAATACGAATTATGTTAATTCTCTTCAAACTCTTAGGTTCGCTCGCCCTCCTGATGTTCGGTATGAAGTCGATGAGCGACGCCCTACAGAAGATGGCCGGCCCACAGTTGCGCCACGTCCTCGGGGCAATGACCACCAACCGCTTCACGGGAATGCTGACGGGTACGCTCGTCACCGCCTCCGTACAGTCATCAACCGCCACCACCGTCATGACCGTGTCGTTTGTAAATGCTGGCCTGCTCACTCTTGCGCAGGCCATCAGTGTCATTATGGGTGCCAACATCGGCACGACGCTCACGGCATGGATTATGTCGGCAGGTATGTCGTTCGACATCAGCATCGTCAGCTATGTCGGCTTCTTCGTGGGCATAATCCTCATCTACATGAAGCGGCACCGCTACATCGGCGACTTCCTCTTCGGCCTCGGCCTGCTGCTGCTCGGACTGACGACGCTGCGCCTGACGGGCAACGAGATGGACCTTGGGCATAACCCCGCCGTGCTGAGCTTCTTCGAGTCCTTCGACCCCAAATCCTTCTTGACCACGCTGACATTCCTCATCCTCGGCGGTGTGCTGACGTTCTGCGTGCAGTCGTCGGCAGCAGTAATGGCCATCACGATGATACTGTGCAGCAGCGGAGCGCTGCCTATCTACCAGGGCATAGCGCTCGTCCTGGGCGAGAACATCGGAACCACGGTAACCTCGAACCTCGCGGCACTGTCGGCGAACACGCAGGCGCGTCGTGCCGCCTTGGCCCACATGTTCTTCAATGTGTTTGGTGTCATTTGGATTCTCATGGTCTTCCAGCCATTCATAAATATCGTTTGCGGATGGGTGGGCTACGACGTGGACATGGTGAAAGGAGCAGTCAATGCCAACGACTTCATGGCCAATGCCGCCAAGCTGACATTCGTGCTGGCCGCCTTCCACACCACATTCAACGTCATCAACGCCAGCATACTGATATGGTTCATACCGCAGATAGAGCGTTTCGTCTGCTGGGTCATCAAGCCGAAGAAGGTGGACGAGGAGGAGGATTTCCGCCTGCACTTCATCACCGCCGGATTCATGAAGACCCCGGAGCTCTCGGTGCTCGAGGCACAGAAGGAGATACAGTCGTTCTCGGAGCGTATGCAACGCATGTTCGGAATGGTGAAGGACCTGCTCAACGAGTCGTCGTCGCTGACAGGGAAGACCAAGGACGCACAGGACTTCGTCAAGCTCTACTCGCGCATTGAGAAATACGAGAACATCTCGGACAACATGGAGCTGGAGATTGCCAAGTACCTGGAACAGGTCTCCGACGCCCACCTCAGCGACGACACGAAGGGCAAGATACGCGCCATGCTGCGCGAGATCTCGGAACTGGAGTCCATCGGCGACGCCTGCTTCAACATGGCTCGAACCATCAACCGCAAGTACACCGGCAAGCAGGATCACTTCAACGAGCAGCAGTACAGCCATCTGCACCAGATGATGGGCCTCGCCGACCAAGCTCTCACGCAGATGAACCAGCTAATGCAAGGACGCAAGGAAAGCTACGACGTGAACCGCACGTTCAACATTGAGAACGAGATAAACAATTTCCGCAACCAGCTGAAGGCCCAGAACATAGTAGACATAAACAACCATGCCTACACCTACGCTGAAGGCACGGTCTACATGGATCTAATAAACGAATGTGAAAAACTCGGCGACTACGTGGTCAACGTCGTGGAGGCACGAATGGGAACAAGGCTGAAATAGACAGAACAGAGGCTTCCCGGAGGATTCCCACCGTGGGAATGTTTTATTCCCCCGGTGGGAACATTTTATTCCCCCGGTGGGAATGTTTTGTTCCCACGGGGGGAATGTTTTGTTCCCACGGGGGGAATGTTTTTTCACACGGGGGGAATGTTTTTTCACACGGTCAATTCACTAAAATGATTATCCGCAGCTACTGACGCTGAAAGCGTCTCCGCTCAATAGCCGTTGGTCGGAACGACCTGCGGATAGAATGACAGGAGGGGTACATCGACCCTGAAGGGGGTCGCCCATGCTCGTGGACGCCCCTCCTATCAGAACAGATGGGCGACTCTTTCAGAGTCGATATTACCCATACACCTACTATCCGGGGGTGCTCGCTACGCTCGTACCCTCGGCTATTGAAAGGAGACGCTTTCAGCGTCTTAGTCACCTAATTGCGGATAATCAATTCAACAAAATTTCTTCCGGATTACAGGCCCCGGGCTTTGTAGATGCGCTCCTTGGCGGCGTTGATTTCCTGGAATTTCTTTTCGGCGGCGCGGCGCACGTCGTCGCCTAACTTTGCCACTCGGTCGGGATGGTGCTCAAGGGCCAGCTTGCGGTAGGCACGCTTCACCTCCTCGTCGGTGGCCTGTGGCGTGAGTCCCAGCACCTTGTATGCGTCTTCGAGGCTGTCGCCCTGCAGATGGAGCATGGAGTCGACCTCCTGCGGCGACATCTGCATCCACTGCGCCACCTCCTTCAGCGCCGTTATCTCTATGGGGTCCACACGCCCGTCGGCCTGAGCTATCATAGCCAGGAAATTGAGCAGTTGCAGACGGGTGCTGTAGTCGGTATGAGCAACAATCTGCTGGCAGCTCTGCTGTATCTTCAGGCGGAAAGCCTGGCGGCCCGTGCGCTTCTCCTCGTCGAAGAGGCGGTTCAGGATCTCCTCGCCCTGGCGGGCACCGTCGCTGCCGAAATTCTGGCGAAGCATTGAGCGCACCACCTCCATCTCTGAGTGCATCACGCGCCCGTCGGCCTTGATGATATATGCAGCGAGAACGAGCATCGACAGCAGGAAGCTGTTGCGCTCGCCCTCGCTCTGTTGTTCATCCCCGGTGAAGCCCGACGACGAGAGTCTTGCTGTCCCGCCGTCGGTGGCTCCGTCGAAGATTGCTCCGACCAAGAATCCAATGAGTGCCCCTATGGGGCCAAAGGCGCTCCATCCTAAGTAGCCGCCTATCCATTTACCAAATGCCATTTTTCTACTGCTGTGGGGCCTATGAGACTAATGGGACTTATGAGACCTATAAGACTTATGAGACCTATAAGACTTATGAGACCTATAAGACTTATAAGACTTATAGGACCTATATGTCTTATAAGACCCATAAGGCTTAATTAATCGGACTGATGCTGTTCATCAGGAAGTCGACGGCACCGTTCACACCGAAACGCTTAACATTGAGCGAGACATCGTAGTTGCGGGCATCGGTCCAGTCAAGGCCGGTGAAGGTCTTGGTGTAGAGTTCGCGGCTGTAGTCGTTGTCGACAATCATGGCTGCGGCATCGGCCTCGGAGAGGTCGTAGCGGCGTGCAATGCGCTGCTTGCGGCAGTCGTCGTCGGCGTGGATGAAAATCTTCATGGCGTTGGGATGGTCGCGGAAGATGTAGAATCCGCAACGGCCGATGATGACACACGACTCCTCGGCGGCAATCTTCCTTATGGCAGCAGCCTGGGCCTCGAAAAGCTGGTGCGACGTCTGGTCGTGCTCCAGGCCGTTATATTCCGCCCCGGCCATATACTGGCGGTAGAACTGCGTAAAATCGTCGCGCCACAACGGGTTGCGCGACTCTATGCGCTCCACGGCCTCTTCCACCATGCCATACTTGCTGGCAACTTCGTTCAATATCTGCTTGTCGAGCAGCTTCACACCTAACCGCTGGGCCAGGCCTGCACCAATCTCATGGCCGCCGGTACCGAACTGGCGGCTGATGGTGATGACAAATTTCTCCTCCTTGTTCATAGTGATATAGTTTTAAGGGTTAGTCATATAATTACATGGTGCAAATATACACATTTTTTTGAAACTGACAAAGAAAAATGGGAAAAACATCACATTCCTTTTGTTATTACGCGGAAAATGACTAACTTTGCCGATGCTATGACACACCGTTCTTTCCTCTATCGCGCATTCCGCCTCTACTACGACGGCTTTCGCAGCATGACGCTGGGAAAGACGCTGTGGGCAATCATCATAGTCAAGCTCATTATCATATTCGTTGTCTTGAAGCTGTTTTTCTTCCCCGACTTCATTGGCCAGCACGCCGAGGAAGGACGGGAGGCAGAATTCGTGGCGGGCGAGATGATAGAAAGGGCTGAGTGAAAAATGACAATTAAATATCTATGCGACCAACGAACTATCATTTGTTTGACTTCATGGACTTCGACCCGTCGCTGAAGCGCGAGGAGTACCTGTGGAAGGCCTACGCGCCAACGAAGGTTGAGGAGCGCGACGGCGACATAGTCATCACAATACCATACCAGAGGCAGAAGCATCAGGAGGACATGGCCCCCGACGAGGCCGTCCCCCAGCAGTTTTACGACCTCATCGTCCGGGCCTACGAGCCGGGCATTCTCCGCCTCTTCACCACCATGGTCGCGGTCGGCGGTTCCCCCGCCGACACCAGTCCCATGCTCCAGCTCTCCCCTGAGGTGAAGCGCCAGCCCCTCTCCCTGCGCCCTTTAGTTGGCAACGCCTCCGAGCCAAACGGCATTGTGGGCTTCGACATCATGGTTAGGGATATTGTTGTGGGAACCATCGACTTCAGCACCCCTCCCCTCGACCACTGGAGCGACCTCCTACCTCCACCCCAGCCCGCACCTTTCATCACCTTCTACCCCGACGGCGACCGCAACAAGCCCATAGCCCTCAGCGACGACCATTTCTCCCCGCCCCGATACGACGCCCTGCCCCTCGGTTTCGTTAGCCTTGCAAACAACTTCGCAGAGCGTGCCACCATCTCCTTCAGCTGCCAGCCCGACGAGTGTTTCGTAGGCACCGGCGAGCGGTTCCGAAAGATGGATCTCAGCGGCCAGTCGTTCTTCCTGAAGAACCAGGACGGCCAGGGCGTGAACAACCGCCGCTGCTACAAGAACATACCGTTCTACATGTCGAGCCGCTTGTACGGAGCATTCTTCCACACCAGCGACTACTGCAAGCTCTCGTTGGCCGACCACTCAACACGCTCGGTACAGTTCCTCAACGCCAGCGCCACCATCGACGTATTCCTCATTGGCGGCAACACACCCGAGACTATCCTCCGCCGCTACCGTATGCTTACGGGCTTCCCCCAGATGCCACCGCTCTGGAGCTTCGGCATCTGGATGAGCCGCATGACCTATTTCTCAGCCAAGGAGGTGGAGGACATCTGCGACCGTATGCGCCGTGAGCACTACCCCTGCGATGTCATACACCTTGACACCGGCTGGTTCCGCACCGACTGGCTCTGTGAGTGGAAGTTCAACCCCGAGCGTTTCCCCGCCCCCGAAGGTTTCATCCGCCGCCTCGCCGACCAAGGTTTCAAGGTCAGCCTCTGGCAGCTGCCATACGTGGCGCAAGGGGCAGAGCAACTCACTGAAGCAAGAGAAAACCACTACATCAGCCTCCCCCCCAGCCCCCCTCGCGAGGGAGGGGGGAGTATATACTCTCAAGGCGAAAAAACCACTGAAAGTCAAAAGGAAGAGCTATACACTCCCCTCCCCCCTGAGGGAGGGGCTGGGGGTGAGGCTTCCAACTTCTCCTCCCTCGACTACGCCGGCACCATCGACTTCACCAACCCCGAAGCCACCGAATGGTACAAGAACAAGCTGCTGAAACCCCTCCTTGACATGGGTGTGAAGTGCATAAAGACCGACTTCGGCGAGAACATCCACATGGATCACCGCTACCACGCCATGGCTCCAGAGAAGCTGAACAACATCTACGCCCTGCTGTACCAAAAAGCAGCATGGGAAGCACAAGAAGTGACTACTCCCCTCCCTCACAGGGAGGGGCAGGGGGGTGGGTCTGCTACTCTCATCTGGGCCCGCGCCGCCTGGGCCGGATGCCAGCGTTATCCCGTGCACTGGGGCGGCGACAGCCAAAGCTCGTGGGACGGCATGGCCGGGTCGCTGAAGGGCGGACTTCACCTCGGACTCAGCGGCTTCGCCTTCTGGAGCCACGACGTGCCGGGGTTCCACTCCACACCCGACTTCATGAACTCGCCCATAGACCCGAAAGTCTATGTACGCTGGACGCAGTTCGGCGTGTTCACCTCACACATACGCTACCACGGCACATGCAAGCGCGAGCCATGGCACTACCCGGAAATCGCCCCCATAGTGAAACGCTGGTGGAAACTGCGCTACCGCCTTATACCTTATATTATAGAACAGAGCCAAAAGGCCTGCGCCACAGGTCTCCCTGTGCTACAGGCCCTGCTCATAAAGCATCCGCATGACCGTCAGGTGTGGCACATCGACGACGAATACTATTTCGGCGACGACTTCCTCGTCTGTCCCGTGATGAACGGCGAGGACAGGAGGGACATATATCTGCCAAGCCCCACCCCCAACCCCTCCCTCGGAGGGGAGGGGAGTATATACTCTCAAGCTCAGAAAGCCAACAGCGGGCAAACGAAGAAAGTAACCACTCCCCTCCCTCACAGGGAGGGGCTGGGGGGAGGGTCTACCTGGCTCGATTTCTTCACCGGCGAGCGCTACGAGGGCGGCCGCTGGTATTACGGCGTGGAGTGTCCCCTCGACCGCATGCCCGTCTTCGTCCGTGAGGGTGCCCGCATCCCCCTCTACCCCGACGATGTAGACAGCACCGACGA
Source organism: uncultured Prevotella sp. (assembly GCA_905233425.1). Taxonomy (GTDB): domain Bacteria; phylum Bacteroidota; class Bacteroidia; order Bacteroidales; family Bacteroidaceae; genus Prevotella. Next base: position 52,726 of record CAJOEC010000009.1, read on the forward strand.
CATGGACTTGAACAAGGCCACCACACTCGTAATTACCTCCGATTTCAAAGGTTTCCAAATGTAACCTACTTTACCTCCTCAACTCCTTTACCTCCACAACTCCTTTACCTCCCCAACTCCACAACTCCTTCACCTCCTCAACTCCACAACTCCTCACCTCCTCAACTCCCCAGAAGAATGAATACCCACTACATGCAGGGCCTCGACTGGCTCATCCTCGCCATCTATTTCGCCGTTCTCATCGCTATCGGCCTGTGGGCCAGCACGAAGCGCAAGAAAGAAGGGTCGCTTTTTCTTGCCGAGCGGTCGCTGCGCTGGCACCATATCGGTTTCTCTATGTGGGGCACCAACGTAGGGCCGTCGATGCTCATAGCCAGTGCCTCGGCAGGCTTCACTACTGGTATCGTCAGCGGCAACTTCGCCTGGTACGCCTTTGTGTTCATCGCCATGCTGGCCTTTGTCTTCGCACCACGCTACCTCGGCGCAAAGGTCTCCACGCTGCCTGAGTTCATGGGCCTGCGCTTCGGCCAGTCTACACGGAACATCCTGGCATGGTACACCATCGTCACCATCATCATCTCGTGGTTGGCGCTGACACTCTTCGCCGGCGGCATCCTCATCCGTCAGGTCTTCGACATCCCGATGTGGGCGTCGGCCGCCGTGCTGCTCATCATCAGCGCCTTCTTCACCATGCTTGGCGGACTGAAGGCCGTGGCCTATACCAACGTCTACCAGATGGTGCTGCTCATCGTCGTCTCTGCCGTGCTCACTATCGTGGGCCTCGACCGCGTAGGCGGCATCGGTGCGTTAGTGGAAAAAGTGCCCGCCGAATACTGGGTGCTGTTCCGCCCGAACAGCGACCCCGACTTCCCGTGGCTGCCAATCATTCTTGGCTACCCCGTCATGGGCGTGTGGTTCTGGTGCACCGACCAAAGCATGGTACAGCCCGTTCTGGCCGCCCGAAGCCTGAAAGAAGGACAGCTGGGCACGAACTTCACCGGCTGGCTGAAGATTCTCGACGTGTTCCTCTACATCCTGCCTGGCATCATCTGCTATGCGCTGTTCGGCGCTGGAGGGGATTTGCAATCCCCGACATTGACAAACCCCGACGAGGCCTACCTGACGATGGTCGAGAACCTCTTCCCCGTGGGCATGGTGGGGCTGGTATTCGCCGTGCTGACAGCCTGCTTGGTGTCTACCATCGGCTCGGCATTGAATGCCCTTTCTACGGTATTCACCATGGACATCTACGTGAAGCGTTTCCGCCCTTTAGCCTCGCAGAGTCAAATCAACTATGTGGGGCGCGTGGTCACCGTCTGCGGAGCACTCATAGCCATTGTCCTCACCGTGGCCATCGACAGCATCAAAGGGCTGAACCTCTTCAACGTGTTCCAGAGCGTCCTGGGATTCATCGCCCCGCCGATGACCGCCGTGTTCCTACTCGGAGTGTTCTGGCCACGCGCCACCACCCGCGCCGCCAACCTCGCCCTGACAGCCGGAACGGCGTTCTGCCTCATTGTGGGAGTGCTCTACCTGTGGGGGCCGCAAACATATAGCTTCTCACTCCTCAACAATGATTTCTCCTTCCACTGGCCACATTTCATGATGCTCTCGTTCCTGCTATGCTTGGTACTCATCGCCATGATGGTGGCAGTTTCTCTGGCAAAGCCACATGAGCACCATAAGACCCATAAGTCCTATAAGTCCCATGAGTCCCATGAGTCCCATAAGTCCTATAAGACCTATGAGTCCTATAAGACCTATGAGTCCTATAAGACCTATAAGACCTATGAGACCTATGAGACCTATGAGTCCTATGAGCCCCATAACCTCTCGCCTGTAGTGGTGGGTCTTTGGATTGCTTTGGCCGTAGTGATGGTCGGTCTATACATCTTCTTCAACTGACAATAAGGAGCTATGGACTGTATTCTCTCAACAACATATTTCGGCCCGGTGCAGTGGTACCAGAAGCTGTACAGATATGAGCGTGTGCTGATAGAACGGCATGAAACGTTCCAGAAGCAGACTTATCGCAACCGTTGCATGATTGCCACAACACAGGGTGTACAGGCGCTGACTGTGCCTGTGGTACACGGAAAGGCATCCCCACAAGCCGCCACGACCATTGCCGACGTGCGTATATCAGAGCACGGCAACTGGCGGCGGCTTCACTGGCAGGCGGTGCAGTCGGCATACGGAGAGTCGCCCTTCTTCGAATATTACGAGGACGACGTAAGACCGTTTTTCGAGGAAAGCAGATGGGAGTTCCTGACAGACTACAACGAGGCAATCCGCAAGAAAATGTGCGAACTGATAGACATACATCCCTCTGTGTCGTGGACTACAGAGTATATGGGAAACGTCGCTGAGGCACAACAGAAAAGCACCGGAGAGGCACAGCAAAAGGGCATGATTGACTTCCGCGACACCATCCGCCCGAAACACGCGCCCATAGACCCGGAGTTCTCTCCCCTACCCTACTATCAGGTATTCAGGCAAAAGCACGGTTTCCTGCCTAATCTCAGCATCTTAGACATTCTCTTCAATATGGGTCCTGAGACAATATTCTATCTTTAAGTGTGACTAATTCTGCTTGTACTCCCCGAGAATCTTCATGTCGCGGGTAAGGGGGATGATGGCGTCGATGGCCTGTCGGTAGCGTGTCAGGTCGTTGTATGTCAAGTCGACATAGAACAGGTACTCCCACTCACGTCCGATGATTGGAAGCGACTGTATCTTCGTAAGGTTGATTTTGTAGAACGAAAGTATTGCGAGGACTGCCGACAGCGAGCCTTCCTCATGGGGTAGCGAAAAGACGATGCTCGACTTGTTGGTCTCAACCAGCGGGCGGAGCATATCGGCCTTCTGCGGCGCTGAACATACGAGGAAACGCGTGAAATTGTGCTTATTATCCTCTATACCGTCCTCCAAGACCTTCAATCCATAGAGTCGTGCAGCATCGGCGTGGCAGATTGCGGCCCAGCCGTTGTGATGGCCTTCGGCAATCATCTTTGCAGAACCGGCTGTGTCGCCGCCCTCCACGATACGCAGTTGCGGATGGTGCTCAAGATAATGGCGTGTCTGCATAAGAGCAACGGGATGTGAATGAACTTCGGTGATAGTCTCCCACGAATCCTCAGGCAGACAGCAGATGCAATGGGTGATGTGCAGTTTATGTTCGCCAACGACCGTAGTGCCAGAGTCACGCAGCAGTTCGTAGTTATGTAGAAGACTGCCCGCGATGGTATTCTCAATGGCAGCCATGGCAATAACGGTGGGGTCATGGCGTACCTCTTCATAGACCTGCTCAAAAGTCTGGCAGCAAAGCAACTGAAGCTGCTCATCGTGGAAATACTGGTGGGCGGCGATGTCGTGGAACGACCCTATCTCGCCCTGTATAGCTACTCTCTTCATTGTAATTAGTCAATAGTTTAGTTGTAACGAGGTGGTTAAAGACAACGACTCCGAACGTGCCAACAAATACTTGGCATCGGATGCTACCAGACAATTGGGGTTAAGTCATGTTCCTGAAGGTACTGGTTGCAACGCGAGAACTGATGCTGCCCGAACCATCCTCCCCTGTTTGCTGACAACGGTGATGGGTGTACAGACTCAAGGACAAGGTTCTGGTTGCGGTCAATCATATATGCCTTGCTTCGCGCATAACTGCCCCAAAGCAAGTAGACGATATGGTTACGCTCCCGCGCAAGTGCCGATATGGCTGCGTCAGTGAAGTTATGCCATCCCAGGGCAAAGTGACTGTTCGCCTGATGGGCGCGTACCGTAAGAGTGGCATTGAGCAATAGCACACCCTGACGCGCCCACCGAGTGAGGTCGCCGTCGAAAGGAACAGGCGTGCCAATATCTGATTCTATCTCCTTGAAGATATTCTGGAGGGAAGGCGGGAAAGGCACTCCAGGAAGGACAGAGAAGCTGAGGCCATGTGCCTGACCAGGTTCGTGATAAGGATCCTGACCTATGATAACGACTTTCACCTCATTGAAAGGACAAAGGTTAAAGGCATTGAACACAAGGCGTGCCGGAGGATAGCAAGCGTAAGTGGAATACTCCGTCCTGACTGCTTCGGCAAGCTGCTGGAAATATGGTTTCGCGAACTCTCCAGACAAATGCTGTTTCCAAGACTCTTCAATAGTTACATTCATAGGGAAAGGTATTTTGCGACGGCCTGGCTGATGCTGTGCAGCCCGAAATCGGAGGGGTTAATGGTATTTAGCGGCATCCACTGCAAAGACGCAGCATCGTCATCAGCATGAGGTTCAACATCGTCACCGACTCTCACCTCATAGAACAAGTCGAGGGTATGGACTACGAAGTCCGAATAAAGATAGCGGTTAGGAATGGAAAAGAGATAGCGGGGACAGTCAATATGCAGCCCTGTCTCTTCCATTATTTCACGGGCGATGCCCTGTTCACCATTCTCATCCATATCGACAAACCCACCGGGCAAGTCGAGAGTTCCCTTTGCAGGGGCCTTGGCACGAAGGGCAATGAGCAGCTCGTCACGGTCATTGCGGATGAAAGCTGCAGTGGCAGCACAAGGATTGGCATAATAAGTAAAGCCACACGAAGCGCAACGCTTGCTCTTGAAATTGTTCACTTCAAAAGAGCGGGAACCACAGACAGGGCAGAACAGGAATTTATCCAAAGGATGCGGCATAATGAATATAGATGTGCAGCCGCCCAGTCCGCGTATAATGGAGCAGAGCGACTGCACGCCGTAAATGACAATAATCAGTTCTGAATCTCAGATACAGAGCCGGCAGGCGACGAAGAGTCACGGACGGTGAGATACCACTGACCCTCACGACGTACTGGCTGTAGGAAGAGCGAAGTGACGTAATCCTTGTCATCAGCACCACTCTTTTTGTGGAACGTGATGACATATTTCACCTGACAGTCGCTCTCAGTGCGGAACCTGATGCTCTCAAACTTGTATTCAAGCACAGGGAAAGTGCGGAATATCTGCTCCTGTCGTATAGCAAGCTGACGAGGAAGCGGAATGAGAGCCGAATCAGGATCAAGATAGTACAGCATTGCAATAGCATCACCATACTCAAGGTTCTTAAGATGCTCAATAAACTCCGTCGAGAGCTGGTTCACAATGATTGTGTCCTGACTGTCGAGAGTCATTGTCGGCCCAATGTTCACCATGATGTCTGGTGCCTTCTGCTGGTCCTTACAGGAGCAAAGAAAAGCAATCGGAAGTGCAATGGCAGCAAAAGCCAGAACACGGAAATTAGTGTAATTCACGATTAAATGCAGTTTAATGGAATATGAATGTTGAATTATTCAGATGAAAAAAGGGGTGCATAACATTGTGTGCCATACACCCCTTTCTTAGTTATGAGTTAATCCTTTTCCGGATTTAACCTTGCATCAGATTAGTTACCAACAGTTCTTCCGAAGTGTACGCGGACGTACAGCATGTTCTTGTTGTGGAAGTAACGGTCATTGGTCTTCTGGAGGTTGTAGGTGGGCTCCCAGTGACCAGTGGTTGTCAGATCACCCCAAGCGTACTTGACGGTAACAGGAATCAGGATGTCGAATCCACCGCGGTTGATGTTGTCGTTCAGGTAACGGAAGGTTGTTGCAACGATGTTCTGAGTGTTAGGATTAACCTGGTGAGTGATCGTCATGTTGACCTGTGAAGCGTAGTTCGACCAGAAGTCCTCTATGCCACTGTAGTTGGTCAGCATGTGGTCAACCTGCGGCACAACAGTCATCTCGTTCCAGTAACGTGCGTACTGAGCGTTGGTGTTGGGCAGATAGTACCAGCCGTTCCAGTTGAAGAACTTAGCGTTCGACAGACGGTTGTAAGCGCTGCGGTCAACATCCATGTAGCTGAAGCCCATCATCGGCATGAATCCATTCTCATTGTAAGGACGGCTTGCGCTGTAATCGTTCCAGACATTGAAGTTACCGTTGTTGTAGCCCTGATAGAACTCAACCCACTCGTTAGTAGCTGTGCTGTAAGGTATCGGAGCTGTGATAGAAGTGTAACCACGCCAATCCTGTGGGAAGATGGCAGTCTTGTTACGGAAGAAGCCATGCTGTGCGGGATTGTAAGCACCACTTGCGGGGAACATACCAGCGTAGTGGATAGTGACTTCAGCTGCACCAGTCTCGGCATCCTGAACAGCACCAACAGAAGTTGTCTGCCAAGGAGTAGCGAGCTCGACATTCAGAGGACGCTCGAAGCGGATGAGGAAGTCAGGATTGCTCAGCATCACGGGCACACCCTCTGGACGATGGTAGAAGTTATGGTACTCACCATTGACCTCGTCAATAGTCTCAAGAATGTTGTTGTACGGATACGGAGGCAGGAGCTGATGACCATCGGTTTTCGTAAGTGCCCAAGCATCTGTGTAGTCAGGCCACTTGATGTAGTCGATTCCAGCAGGACGCTCTGAACGGTAGAAGTTGATACCGTAGATGCAGTCACCCTCGAAGAGGTTCAGGTGAACACAAGCGGTGAATGGATTGTCAGTAGCCTTGCTGTAACCATCCTGGACAGAGCTCTGATCCTCACAGTAGCGACCGGCACGGTTCAACAGATCCCATGCATAGCGGCTCTGGTAGTTGTAGTGAACGTTGACGTTCTCGTTGTACTCGCCATCGATGTCGAAGTTAGCGTACGGATAGCGCATGTTCGGGTTGAAGGCAACCTGATGAGTGTCATAGTTGTCAATCCAAGCGATGAGTTCTCCATGACCCATGTCGTAGTGCGAGTAGTTCTGCACAAGACCACCAGCAACATCAACGGGATCACCAGTCTTAGGATTGCCAGAGTACTTGTTCACATTGTCGTAGTCCTCAAGATACTTGTAAGCGAACAGATACTTACCGAGCTTACCCTTGTGGAACTTGCCAGCAGCCTCCTGAGCCCAGACAACAGTGTCGAGCGGGTTCTTGGTGTAGCAAACCTTGATGAGGTACTTGTCAGCATAGAACATGTCGTCAGCGATGGTCGGAGTATTGTTCTTGTCGTGCCAGTAAGGAGTACCTTCCTCGAGGTCACCAAGCCAGTTGTGAGTGAAGAAGTAGAGATCTCCGTGGAGACGACCGAGCTTAGCCCTCTGGATACCGATGCGCTCAACAGCACGCTCACCAGTGATTTCATTGTAGATGAAGTCGAATGCGCGAGTGTAGATAGATGTGCCGTTTGCGTAGCAGCCAGTAGAAGCGAGCCACTTCTGACCCTGCAGGCTCTGCTGGAGGTTAGCAATGAAGCGACGAACATCATACTGAGGAACAGTGATAGGAGCAGTTGAAGGATCGCCATTCTTGAATGCGTCGATGTTAGCGTTGATGTACTTCACATCGCTTGAGCCATCGAGAGCATACCAGTTGCCATTGCCCTCTTCCTTACCCTTCTTGCTGAACGGACGGTTCATAGTAGCCTTGTTCAGGTGTACACGTACCTGGAACACGAGTGTAACCTCAGGCCATCCATTGTGGTTAGGATCAACCAGCTTGGCAGCAACCTTAGTGTCAACATAAGGATAGAAGTCAGCCTGTGAGAGGAATCTAACCTTGTTGCCGAGACTGTCGAGGTAAACACCACGGTGGTCACGCTTGACGAGCTGCTGGAGCATCTCCTCTGCGGTGAACGAAACACCGATGAGGTTGGTCTCGCGGTGGAGCCAGTCGTAGTGAGTGTAGACGATACGTCCGTAACGGTCGGGATCAACGAATCCAGGCTCAGTGATATCCTCGTTGAGGACAACCTGCGGGAGAACCCAGTTAGAAGGCAGACTGTAGTCGACATTGTTCACCCAGTTCTGGCGTGTGCCGATGATCTGAGTCTTGTTGGTCTGAGGCACATAGACCTGACCGATGATGTTCTGGTTGCCAAGGAGGATCTGCTCACGGAACGGATAGTCCTCACCAGCGATACCACGGAGAGTGTAATTGCTCTCGAACTCTGCCTTGCTGATGCTGAGGTCAGTGTAGATGAGCTTCAGCTTGTCAAGGATTTGCTCCTCAACTTCATACCAGTTGGTCAGCACGGTATCACCAGCGCAGCTTGCATACATGTTGCTGTTCTGCATCTCGATGCTAACACCCAGGAGGTCAGGAGCTGAAACGTCAGCAATCTTGAACTTGATGAAACCAACAGCCACGAGGTTGGGCTTAGGATTGTTCTGGACAGAATCCTTCATCCAGTTCATGTGGTCGGGGTTCCAAGTCATAGGATTCATGTCATCGAGCAGCTCGATCATCACCAGAGGCTCACGACCGATAGAGCTACGGCTCTGTCTTGTGACATCACGCTTGCCGTTCTTCACGAAGTTAGCAACCAGACGGGTGTCACCGTTAGCGTCAACTGCGAGGTGAGCGTGCTGAGACTCCTCAGTACCATTGATGTTGATGCCCATGCTTGCGGGATACTGGTAGTTAACCACTGTGTACTTACGTCTGAATCCGAGCTTTTCGATGTCGACGGGGAAGTCGAAGCTGCGGTTGCCAGAGTGATAGTAGTGGTGGTCAGCGTGTACCTCGATACAAGAGTCAAGGTTAACAGAACCGTTCCAGGGGAGGAGGTGGGTGTACTCGTTCAAGATAGCCCAACGAGCCTGACGGTAGATGTGGACGATGTCGTGGTTGTAACGAGTGTTGCTTCCGTGCTGCTCAGTCCAAACATACTGCTGAGTATCCATCATACCGCAATCGGTGTCCTGAGGACGATCGATGTGAGGATAGGTCTCATAGTGCAGGATGTAAGCGTCGTTATCAGCGAGAGTGTAGTTCTGCTGATGAACGCGAGCGATGGCAGCCCAATCAGAAGTGATAACACGATCCTGACCGTCAGCACCGGGAGATGTAGCCTCGAGAGAAGCGACAGTCACGGTCTGAGCATACTGCTCAACGCGATGCCAGTTGTCGGCGCTGTTGGTGAACTTAGCGTGGAGAATACCATTCTCAATAGTGAACTCGGTAGGACCGGTAACATTGAGATGGATGTCGAGCGACTGCTTCTCAGCGCGAGTTGTCTGGTTGTCGCTTGTGTTCTCGGTGTTCACATAGTGACGATCCATGGTGTTCAGGTCGATGGTCATGCCGTCACGTGAAACAGTTGTCGGGTTCACATGATAGAATGCATCGGTCTCAGGATACTTGTAGATGAGGTCATCCTTTGCATTGTACTCGTAAGTGATGTCGTATGCATTGGTAGAAGTCCTTGCATAGCCAACGTTCGAGCCATCCTGATGGCCATTGGTGTCACCTACATGCTCTGCATTGTAGTCCTCGTCAGCATAGTAGATTGAGAAGCCGAGGGGCTGGTACTCACCGTGGATAGCCTCGACGGCCTCGATACCACCGTAGTACAGAGTGGGCTTCAGGACGAGGCTTGTGAGAGCGTTGTCAACGAAGACGTTCAGGGCAGAGATGTTTCTGTTGACCTGGTCGCACTTCTCGACAGCACCGTTGATGCTGGTCTGGAGTCCCTCGAGCGAAGTACGAATCTCGCTGATGGCCTTGGCGTTCACATCGATGGCAGCCACTTTGTCCTTCAGTTCATTGGTAGCCTTCTCAGCAGCCACGACTCTTGTAGCGACCTGCTCGAGGACGTTTCCGAGTGTAGCATCCTCAGAGCTACCGAGGACAGCCTTAACTTCTGCGAGTCTGCTGTTAACATCCTCCTGGAAGATTTCCAGAGCCTCAATCTGACCAGCGAGGTCAGCCTTCAGAGAAGCGATAGCCTCACGAGCCTCCTTCTTAGCGTCGTCGACCTCAGTCTTCAGAGTAGCTGTTGAAGCAAGACCCTCTGTCAGCTTGTTGAGTTTCTCATCGATAGCGTTGATCTGTCCAGCGATCTCAGCCACCTTCTCATCGTAAGCCTTCTTGTCAACCTTACCAGCGATGAGGTCGTTGGTAGCGGTGATGGCATCCTCGAGGCTTGCAGCTTCAGACTTGAGCTTCGAGAGTTCTGCGATAGCCTCTAATGCATCGCTGACCTTCTGTGAAAGCTCGTTGACATCCACAGCGTTCTTTGCTGCAAATTCGGCATCCTCCACAGCCTTGTCAGCACGCGACTGAGCGGCAGCCAGATCAATCTTAACAGAAGCGAGAGCTGACTCCAGGGAAGTAACCTGGTCTTTCAGCGGCGTAACGTTCTGCTGCAGATCAGTGATGTCGCCGTCGTAGTCCTTACAAGACTGGAACGAGCCTACGGCAGTGACAAACATCGCTGCCATAAGCAACTTACTGAAAAATTGTTTTTTCATACAGTTAAACATTTAAAATTAATAAAAAAAATTTGGTTTGTTAATACTAAGTTCTTTCTTTCTCTACGTTTTCTTTCTCTCTCTTTTCATCTTTACGCCTTTTGGGCACTCTATTTTCTTATATTTTGAAGCCTTTACGGCTGGTGAATAGGCGCATCTCTGACGCGGAGACACGATTTTTGGGTGCAAATATAGTCATATTTTCCATACCGTGCAAATATTTTTAAAGTTTTTTTCAAATTTCTATAAAAAAATTGCGTTTTGGGGCATTCAGACCCCTATTTGCGTCCATATTTTAGTTAAATGGCGTATAAATCGTGTGCATTCTCGCGTTGTCAGAAATCAGCATTTTTTGGTGTTCTCGGGAATGGAATCACGTCGCGTATATTCTGCATACCTGTGACGAAGAGAATAAGCCTCTCGAAGCCCAGTCCGAAGCCAGCGTGCGGGCACGATCCGTAGCGCCTTGTGTCGAGATACCACCAGAGTTTGTCGGTCTCCATTCCGCGCTTGCCAATTTCCTCCATCAGCTTGTCGTAGTTCTCCTCACGGACTGAGCCGCCAATGATTTCGCCTATCTGGGGGAAGAGCACATCGGTACCCTGCATGGTGGGGCCGGGGGCCTGGCAACCTTGGTAGCCAATGGAGCCAGTGGGAGAATCGCCGGGCGCGTTCGTGGAGGCGGGGGCATTCTGCTTCATGTAGAATGCCTTGATTGCCGACGGGTAGTCGGTCATGATGACCGGCTTCTTGAAATGCTCCTCGACGAGGTAGCGCTCGTGCTCAGAGGCAAGGTCGTCGCCCCAGTTGCATGGGAACTCGAACTTGTGCCCGTTCTTGATGGCCTCCTGGAGTATTTCGATACCCTTGGTGTAAGGCAGACGCACGAACTCGGTGCCGATGACTGACTGGAGGCGCTCTATAAGCGTCTTGTCTACCATCTTGTTGAGGAAGTCGAGGTCGTCCTTGCAGTTGTCGAGTGCCCAGCGTACACAATATTTTATAAAGTCCTCCTCAAGGTCCATCAGTTCCTCCTGGTCGAGGAATGCCACTTCGGGTTCAATCATCCAGAACTCGGCGAGGTGACGAGGTGTATTGCTGTTCTCAGCGCGGAAAGTCGGGCCGAAGGTGTAGATGGCTCCGAGTGCTGTTGCGCCCAACTCGCCTTCGAGCTGTCCTGAGACGGTGAGCGATGTCTGCTGGCCGAAGAAATCATCGTCGTAGATGATTCGTCCCTCTTCGTCCTTCTTCAGGTCGTAGAGGTTCTTCGTTGTCACTTGGAACATATTCCCGGCTCCCTCGCAGTCGCTTGCGGTGATGAGCGGTGTGTGGAAGTAGAAGAATCCATGCTCATGGAAATATGTATGTATGGCCATTGCCATGTTGTGGCGTATGCGCATGACGGCTCCGAAGGTGTTGGTGCGTAGGCGCAGATGGGCGTTCTCGCGCATCTTCTCGAAGCTCTGGCCTTTCTTCTGCATGGGATAGGTGTTGTCGCAGAGGCCGAGGATTTCTATGTTGGTGGCTTGCACCTCGCTCGACTGTCCTGCACCCTGGCTCTCTACGAGTAAACCCTCCGCACAGATGCAGGCGCCGGTGGTAATCTGCTTCAGCAGTTCGCCATCGAACTTGGCGGGGTCGACGACGACCTGTACGTTCTTGATGGTCGAGCCGTCGTTAAGGGCTACGAAATCGACGTTCTTGCTGCCACGATGCGAGCGCACCCAGCCCTTGACCAGGACTGGCTGGCCGTAGGATGTGGATTTGAGTATGTCTATGACTTTTGTTCTTTTCATTTTTCTTTGGGACTTATAAGACTTATGGGACTTATGGGACTTATAGGACTTATGGGACTTATAGGACTTATAGGACTTATGAGACTTATAGGACTTATGGGACTTATAAGACTTATGAGACCTATGAGACCTATGGGACTAATTATTCGTAGGCGCCCATGCGGAGGCGGTCGACTTCCTCTTCTGTGAGGTAGCGCCAGTCGCCACGGCGGAGGTTCTTCTTGGTCAGTCCGGCGAACTGCACGCGGTCGAGCTTTGTGACACGGTATCCAAGGCTCTCGAATATTCGGCGGACGATGCGGTTCTTTCCTGAGTGGATTTCTATTCCCACCTGCTTCTTGTCGTTAGCGTCGGCATACTGTACGTCGTCTGCCTTTATCTCGCCGTCGTCGAGCATCACCCCTGTTGCTATTGCCTGCATGTCGTGTGCCGTGACATTGCGGTCGAGGTAGACATGGTATATTTTCTTCTTCAGGTATTTCGGATGAGTAAGTTTCGAAGCGAGGTCACCGTCGTTAGTGAGGAGCAGCACGCCTGTGGTGTTTCTGTCGAGCCTTCCCACGGGATAGATTCTCTCCGGGCAGGCATCCTTGACGAGGTCCATGACCGTCTTGCGCTGCTGTGGGTCGTCGCTTGTGGTGACATAGTCCTTCGGCTTGTTGAGCAGCACGTAGACCTTCTTCTCCAGCGTGACAGGGTCGTCGTGGAACTTGATGACATCCGTACGCATGACCTTCGTTCCCAGTTCTGTGACCACCTGTCCGTTTACTGTCACCACTCCAGCCTGTATGAAATCGTCGGCCTCCCTACGGCTGCATATTCCGGCGTTAGCGAGGAACTTGTTGAGTCTTACCGGCTCGTTGGGGTCGTAGTTCTGCTCTTTGTACTCTATGCGTTTCTTCATCGAGTACTTTGCGTTGGGGTCGTAGTTGCCTGTGCGCTGCTTCTTCTGGTAGGGTTTGCGGTTCTGCTGGTACTGTCCGTTTCCGTTGTTGTATGTGCTGCCATACTGCTGGCGCTGCTGCCGTGGCTGGTAGTTTCCACGTGGCTGGAATGTGCCCTGCTGCTGACGGGGCTGGTAGCCGCCCTGCTGACGGGGTTGGTACGAGGGTCGCTGCTGGTAATTGTTCTCGCCCTGCTCCTGGTTGTAGCGTGGACGGTAGTTTCCACCCTGCTGGTATCCGCTGCGCTGTTGGTATGACGTATTGCTGCTGCTATTATAATTATTATTATATGTACGCGGGCGATAGGGTCTCTGCTGAGTCTGCTGCAGCGATGCGCCGAAGCCTTCGGGCCTGAATGCGCCATCGTCGTCGCGTGAGGGCCTGCTGTAGTTGTTTCGTTCAAAATGCTGCGGTCTCGGCGTGTTGCCAATTCGCGGTCTCGGCGAACGTCCTGCCGGCCTGTAGTCTCTCTGGTAGCCGTCGCGGCTTACCTTCTGTTCGTTGAGCTGCTGCTCGTCTTTGTTCTCTTTTTCGTAATCCATGGTTGTTGTGTTTTTTTAATTGATGATGGAACCTCTCGGCTCTGTTTTTTCTCTTTTTAGTGGGGTTGCGACTGAGTCGCAACATACACGGGACAAGACTCACACGCCGGTGTAGGTTGACGGGGTTATGGCCATGAGTTCTTGTTTCACTGTGTCAGAAACGTTTAGTGTGTTTATGAAATCCTGTAGACTTTTTTGTGTTATCTTTTCGTTGGTCCTTGTCAGCGCTTTCAATGTTTCGTATGGGTTGGGATAGGCTTCCCTTCTCAGTATTGTCTGAATGGCCTCTGCCACCACAGCCCAGTTGTTCTCGAGGTCCTGTGCCAGTTTGTCCTCGTTGAGTATGAGCTTCGACAGTCCCTTCATTGTCGACTGCAGGGCTATGAGTGCGTGTGCCATCGGCACCCCGACGTTGCGTATGACAGTCGAGTCGGTGAGGTCGCGCTGCAACCTGCTTACAGGCAATTTCTGTGCCAAAAACGCCAGTACGGCGTTTGCCATGCCCATATTCCCCTCGCTGTTCTCGAAATCTATGGGGTTCACCTTGTGCGGCATTGCGCTCGAACCCACCTCTCCGGCCTTGATGCGCTGCTTGAAATAGTCCATCGATATGTACATCCAGATGTCGCGGTCGAGGTCGAGGACGATGGTGTTGATGCGCCGCATGGCATCGAGTATGGCAGCGAGATAGTCGTAGTTTGAGATCTGCGTGGTGTACTGCTCGCGCTCCAGTCCGAGTCTGTCGGCGAGGAAGTTGTCGGCGAACTCCTGCCAGTCGTACTGCGGGAATGCCACATGGTGGGCGTTGAAGTTTCCCGTAGCCCCTCCGAACTTGGCGGTGATGGGGGTGTCGCGCAGAGTGCGCAGCTGCTCCTCGAGTCGGTAGACATAGACCATGAACTCCTTTCCGAGCCTGGTGGGCGACGCGGGCTGTCCGTGGGTGCGTGCCAGCATGGGGACATTGCGCCACTCCTGGGCATAGTCGTTGAGTTTCTCTATCAGCTTTTCAACGGCGGGTATGTAGACACCATCGATGGCCTCCTTCAGCGAGAGGGGGACGCTGGTGTTGTTTATGTCCTGCGAGGTGAGGCCGAAATGGATGAACTCCTTGACGGAATTAAGATTTGTGAATTTAGATCTGAGGTTCTCGTCAGCGTCGAGACGCTCCTTGATGAAGTATTCGACGGCCTTGACGTCGTGGTTGGTGATGGCCTCGATGTCCTTCACGCGCTGTGCGTCGTCGGTGGTGAAATGGCGGTAGATGTCGCGCAACGGCTCGAAAGCCTCAGCGGGCACGTTGGCGAGCTGTGGCAATGGGAGTTGGCAAAGGGCTATGAAATACTCTATCTCTACACGCAGACGGTAACGTATTAGCGCGTACTCTGAGAAATAATCTGCGAGTGGTTCTGTTTTCCCCCTGTATCGTCCGTCAATAGGCGAGACGGCCGTCAGACTGATTAATTCCATCTTATGAAAAATGCTGGTACTTTATTTTGGTGGCTGCAAAGGTAGTATATAAAATCAAAACAGAGTAATTTGCTTACAAAAATTAAGATTTTTTTGCCATTGCGGCGAGGGTCTGCCAGAGGGTGTCCTCGGGGATGGGGGCTTCGAGGTGTATCTGCTGGTGTGAGACAGGGTGGACGAAAGTGATGGCATGGGCCATGAGCGATATGCTTCCGTCGGGGTTGCTTCGCGGTGCGCCATATTTGAGGTCGCCCTTTATGGGGCATCCGATGGCCGCGAGCTGGCAGCGTATCTGGTGATGACGGCCGGTGAGGAGTTCTATCTCCACGAGCTGGTAGCGGTCGGAGGTGGCGAGGCATGAGAGGCGCAGCTGAGCCTTCTTCGAGCCGGGGACTTCGTGGTCGTGGGCGTAGGCCTTGTTCTGCTTCTCGTTGCGGGTGAGCCAGTGGGTGAAAAGCGAAGGCTCACCTTCAGCTGTCACCTTTCCCTTTCCAACGATGGCCCAGTAGGTTTTGTGGACCTCGCCGTTGGCGAACATGCTGTTCAGGCGGGCGAGGGCCTTCGACGTGCGGGCGAAGACCACGAGGCCGGCGACGGGACGGTCGAGACGGTGGGCAACGCCGAGGAAGACATTGCCGGGCTTGGAGTATTTCTCCTTGATATACTGCTTGACGGCGTCGACCAGGGTGGGGTCGCCGGTCTTGTCGCCCTGGACTATCTCGCCGGGGCGCTTGTTCACGATGATGATGTGGTTGTCTTCGTAGAGTACTTCCATAGGGGGTGGTGTTGAGGGGGTCTCGACGGGAGAACCGTCGAGCGCGACCGCAAGGGGGCTACCGGGAGGAGAGGTCGGCGGTGGTGAGTTGTATTATGGCTTTGTTGAGCAATTCGAGGCGGTGGATGCTGGCGGAGGACAGACCGGAAGAAGATTTGCTGGAGGAGGACAGGCTGTCGGGGCGGGATGGGCGCGCAACGACGGTCTTATGCGCATCGAAATCATAGAGGAGCAGACCCGTGCTGTCGATGACCCATTGGGCGTTGTTGTAGTTGTTGACAGCGGTGGAATGGGTGTATTTTGACGAAAGGACATCGCGGCTGAATGTGAAATCATCGTGGGCAATGGCCATCTGCGAGAGCAATGTGGCGGCAAGATCCGACTGGTTGCACAGCACATCGACGACTTTGGGCTGTCTGACGGCCCCACCTACCCAAAGCATGGGTATATGGTTCTTCTCCCAGGGGTCGGCGAGGCCGGTTTCAATGTTTACGAGACCGTGGTCGGCAGTAATGATCACGAGGAGGTTGTCCCAGCGGGGTGTAGAGCGGACAGAGTCGATGAAATCGGCCAAACAGTCGTCGAGATAGGCAAAGGCATTGAGCACGGGGTCGTCGTTTCGCCTGCCCGGCACGTCCCATGGCTCGTGACTGCTCAATGTGCTGTAGCCTATGAGCAGCGGGTGGCTGCCGTCATGGCCGGCGATGGTCTGGCGGACAGTCTGGAACGTTATGTCGTCGCGCACGCCCCACTTGGCGGTAGCCCTCTCCTCGGCGGTGTAGTCGTCCATGCTGACAGTGGCCTGCCATCCCGTCCCCATGAGGTATGAGCGCATGTTGGTGAAGTTTATGTCCCCCCCATATATATAATAGTTCGCGTACCCGTGCGTACATAATATATTAGCGATGCTCGGCAGCGTGTGGCTCTTGTTTGGCATCTTCATCACCGAGAGGGAGGGGAACGACGGGTAGCCCGACAGCAGACTCAGCGTGCCACGGTCGGTGCGCCACGAATTGGCGTAGCACTCCGAGAAGCACACGCCCTCCTTCTTCAGCTGCTGCAGACGCGGCATGACGTCGGCAAACTGCTCGCCGGCGCTCTCCATGATGATGATGACGATGTCGGGGCGCGTGGTGTTCAGAAGGGTGTCGGCACATACCGATTCGGTGGTGTAGACCCCTTCGGTGAGACGGCGGCTGTCGGCCTCGTCCATGAAGTGATACTGCGACATGTCGCCCATCTGGTGTGACAGCGAATAGATGAAGTTGAAGACGGGATTCACAGCGGAATGGTTGAGGAACTGGTTGGACGAGAAATACACCTGCCCAATGTTTGTGGTCGACTCGGACAGTCCGCCGCGAATGCCGATGACCATCAGGGGCACGAGGGCCATGAATGCCAGTGTGTGCAGCAGGCGGTGCCTCCGTGGGCCGCTGTACTGTGGGCCGCTGTTCTGTGGGCTGCTGTTCTGTAGACTGCGGCATTGCCGCAGTTTACCGGACGGCGACGGGCTGCCGGCACAGAAGAGATAGAGGGCGAAGACGGCGGCGGCCACGACGATGAAAGCCAGCAGGCGCAGCACCAGATAGCCAGTCGAGACACTGGCGGTGATGCCCTCGGGCTGGCTGAGGTACATCAGGCATGAGGCGTCGAGCTTGAAGGCCCAGAAGACGTAGAGGCTGGTGTCGGCGACGAAGGCGAGGGCGAAAGCCACTGACAGAATGGCATAGTAGACAACGTAAAGCCAACGGGGCACACGCGTCCACAGCCCTATAACGGCCAGGAGAAACGGAACGACGAGGAAATAGAGGGCCGTGCTCATGTCGAGTGACATGCCGTGGCACACCACCTGCCACACGTCGGCCACAGTAAGGCCGCGACCGGCACCGTTGCACACGATGAACGCCACCTTCGCCACCACGAAAACCGCGATGGTGACGGCAAAGAACTTCAACAGGTACAACAGTCTCTTCATGCTGTCTTCTTATATAGTTTCAGCTCCACGCGGAAGGTGGTGCCACGTCCCGGCTCCGACTGCTTGACGAAGATGCGGCCGTGGTGGTAGTCCTCGACGATGCGCTTGGCCAACGAAAGCCCCAGCCCCCAGCCGCGTTTCTTCGTGGTGAACCCCGGCTTGAAGACGGCCTTCACGTGCTTCTTCTTTATGCCCTTGCCCGTGTCGGCCACCTCTACGGCCACCACGCCGTCCTCAACGAGCAGCCACAGGTCGATGCGCCCGCCGCCGCCCTCCATGGCATCGACGGCGTTCTTGCAGAGGTTCTCGATGACCCACTCGAAGAGCGAGGCGTTCATGCTCACCACAACATCGTTGGCGGGGTAGTGGCCTTTTATGGCCACCTTCTGCGACGTGCGCTTGTCCATATACTCTATCACGCGGTCGAGGAGGGCGTTCATCGACTCGGGCACCGGCTCGGGCAGCGAGCCAATCTTTGAGAACCTCTCGGCTATGCGCTCCAGACGCTTCACGTCCTTGTCGAGCTCGGGGATGAGGGCGTCGTCGGGATAGGTCTCGCGCAGCACCTCCACCCAAGCCATGAGACTGCTGATGGGAGTCCCCAACTGGTGGGCCGTCTCCTTCGACAGTCCCACCCAAACCTTGTTCTGCTCAGCCCGCTTCGAGGCCAACAGCGCCATGACGGCCACGGCGGCAAACACCATGACGATGCCCAGTGCCCAGTAGGGATAGAGCGTGAGACGGCGCAGCAGCGTCGACTCCTCATAGCACATCAGCTGGTAGGGGCTTATGCGTATGGTGTCGCCATGGAGGAGCATACGCTGCGCCATGTCGGTGGTGTCGCTGATATTGCGGTAGTCGGTGACATTGCCCTCCTGGTCGAGGACGATGACGGGAATGGTGTTGTTGCCCTCGATGACCTTCATCACCAGACTGAGGTCGGTCTCCTCGTCGGCTTCGCTGAGCTGGCGCATGGCCTCGGCCCACACCACCATGCGGCCCTTCTCCTCGCGCTGAAGATCGCGCACCAGGAAATGGGAGACGAGCAGCGATGTCACCGCCAGCACTATGGCCACCACAACGAGCCAGAATTTCAGTCCCTTCATGCCGTTTTTGCCCCAGTCCCGACGCTTGGAGGTGCCGGTTGCGGCTTTCAGGGTGCAAAGTTACTGAATAATGCTGAAATACGAAAGCAAAAGGCCAAACTTTTGCGACATGTAAGGTTGGAAAAACAGCCTGTTGGAAAACAGCCTGTTGGAAAACAGCCTGTTGGAAAACAGCCTGTTGGAAAACGGTCTGTTGGAAAACGGCCTGTTGGAAAACAGCCTGTTGGAAAACGGCCTGTTGGAAAACGGTCTGTTGGAAAACGGTCTGTTGGAAAACGGTCTGTTGGAAAACGGCCTGTTGGAAAACGGCCTGAAAGGCCAATAGATAATAGCCCAGGGCAACGCCCTGGGTAAAAGTGGCGGTGAGGTTTCGCCCTGCAAGGGCAAAAGAGATAATAGGAGGCGACGCCTCCGTGTAATTCTTTTGCCCTTGCAGGGCGGGGTTCACTTCATCTGCATACCCAGGGCGTTGCCCTGGGCTATTATCTTCTGGCCTTTCAGGCCGTTTTCCAACCTTACAGGCCTAACTTTTGCTCACGTCAGGACACCGAGGGGCTGACGATGAGCTTCCGAGGAGGATGCCGGGGGAGACGGCGGAGGCTGACGATGAGCTTCCGAGGAGGACTCCGGGGAGCTTCCGAGGGAGGTGCCGGGGAGCTTCCGAGAGGGGCACCGAGGGCCAAAAGAGTTCGCCCGGCGCGAACTGTGAGTTCGCCCGGCGCGGACTGGGAGTTCGCCCGGCGCGGACTGGGAGTTCGCACGGCGCGGACTGGGAGTTCGCACGGCGCGGACTGGGAGTTCGCCCGGCGCGAACTATTTGGGGCCTCAGAGGCGGCGGCGGACGGTGTCGGAGACGGCTGTGGGCGGTGTCGGAGGCGTTGCCTCCTATTACTTCTTTTGCCCTTGCAGGTCAAACGTTTTTCGGTACGATTAACCTTTCACTTTTAGTTTTTTAGTAATACAGGAAAAAAACAAGAAAAACCGAGTAAAAACAGGACAAATGGTTTCGACCTGTACGGTTGAAAGTCTATGCAAGGAAAGCTCCGAAGGAGCGATAGACTACAGACGGGGGTGAAACCCCCGGTA
>CAJOEC010000009.1:72714-94762 GCA_905233425.1 uncultured Prevotella sp.
TTTCAGGGCTTTCGTCTTGTGCCGACTTACCGGGGGTTTCACCCCCGTCTGTAGTCTTGTCGCCCCTTCAGGGCTTTTCAACCGTACAGGTCGAAAAAACAAGAAAAACCGAGTAAAAACAGGACAAATGGTTTTTATCTGTTTTTGTTGTTTTTATCTGTTTTACAAAAAACCATCGTTTCCAATTGTCAACTTTATTTTGTGTCAGTTCCTTATCTTTTATGATTATCTTTTGGCCTTTCAGGCCGTTTTCTTCTGCCACGATAGAGATTTTCCAACAGGTCAGGTCGAAAAAATATGCAAAAACATTTGGCCGAATGAAAGTTTATTCGTACTTTTGCACGCCAATTACGAATAAATATACCAAACAAGACATCAAGAGTAAAAGAAATAATGATTATCCGCATGTGTCCGACAGTCGGCCTGAAAGGCCAAAAAGCTAATAGCCCAGGGCATCGCCCTGGGTATAGAGGGTGTACGGTCCCGCCCTGTAGGGGCAAAAGAATGAGTAGGAGGCGCCGCCTCCGTCCAAGGCTTTTGCCCTTTCAGGGCGTGGGTCACTCGTCCTGCTCCCCAGGGCGATGCCCTGGGCTATAAAAGAAATTAAGAAAATGAAAGAAAAGAACAGCAGACTGGAAGCCCTCAGGCTCATCATTTCCAGTCAGGAGATGGGCAGTCAGGACGAGCTGCTCGATGCCTTGCAGAAAGAAGGTTTCAGACTCACACAGGCCACGCTCAGCCGCGACCTGAAGCAACTGAAAGTGGCAAAGGCCGCCACCATGGCCGGCAACTATGTCTACGTGCTGCCAAACGAGACAATGTACCGGCGCATGAGCACACGCAGCAGCGTGCGCGAGATGATGCAGATACCGGGGTTCATCAGCATAAACTTCTCAGGCAACATGGGCGTGATAAAGACACGTCCGGGGTATGCCAGCGCAATAGCGTGGAACATCGACTGCAGCAACATACCGCAAATACTGGGCACGATAGCCGGCGACGACAACATTTTCATCGTGATACGTGAGGGAGTGTCGAAGCAGGAGGTCATTGAGGCACTCAAAGGGGTGGTGCCCAATATGAAATAGAGGAGAGAGGAGAGAGGAGAGAGGAGAGTGTTCTGAATTTAGAGTTTAGATTTATGATTATGGAACAGGAAGAGATTGAAATACTTGTGGCGGCCCCAGAGCATGAGGTTTACGTGGACACCATTCTCGACACCATTGCCGAGGCAGCAAAGGTGAGGGGCACAGGCATAGCCAAGCGCACACACGAGTACCTGACGAAGAAGATGCAGGAGGCGAAAGCCGTCATCGCCCTGCGCAAGAGCGACGGATGCTTCGCGGGATTCAGCTACATCGAGACATGGGGCAACAAGCAGTATGTCACCACCAGCGGCCTCATCGTCCACCCCGACTTCCGGGGCATTGGACTGGCCAAGCGCATCAAGGACATGACGTTCACGCTGGCACGCACACGCTGGCCACACGCGAAGATATTCTCACTCACAAGCGGAGCGGCGGTGATGAAGATGAACACGGAGCTGGGCTACCAGCCTGTCACCTTCGCCGACCTCACCGACGACGAGGCATTCTGGCGAGGATGCGAGGGATGCTGTAACGTCGACGTGCTGCACCGCACAGGCCGGAAATATTGCATCTGCACAGCCATGCTCTACGACCCTACAGAGCATCTGCCCGCAAAAATACCCGACGAGGTGATTTCGCGCATCCGGCATTTGGAGGAACTGGAAGAGAATTAGATGATTATTTATACAACTTTCGCTTGAGACAATTGAATTATTTATAATTATATGGAAAAGAAAAAAGTTGTGGTCGCCTTCAGCGGCGGCCTTGACACCAGCTACACGGTGATGTATCTGGCAAAGGAAATGGGTTATGAAGTGCATGCCGCCTGCGCCAACACGGGCGGGTTCTCGGCAGAGCAGCTTCGCGTGAACGAGGAGAACGCCTACAAACTGGGCGCAACGAAGTATGTCACCCTCGACGTGACGCAGGAATACTACGCCAAGTCGCTGAAATACATGATTTTCGGCAACGTGCTGCGCAACAACTGCTACCCCATCTCGGTGAGCAGCGAGCGCATCTTCCAGGCAATAGCCATAGCCCGCTATGCACGCGAGATTGGCGCCGACGCCATAGCCCACGGCTCGACGGGTGCCGGCAACGACCAGATACGCTTCGACATGACGTTCCTCGTCATGGCCCCCGGAGTGGAGATCATCACTCTGACACGCGACAAGAAGCTGACGCGCAAGGAGGAGGTGGACTACCTGAACGACCACGGCTTCAACGCCGACTTCGCCAAACTGAAATATTCGTACAACGTGGGCATCTGGGGCACCTCGATCTGCGGCGGCGAACTGCTCGACCCCACGCAGGGACTGCCCGAAGAAGCCTACCTGAAGCACGTCACAGCTGTTGGGCCGACAGAGCTGCTGAAGATTGAGTTTGAGAAGGGCGAGATTGTAGGCGTGAACGGCGAGAAGTTCACCGACCGCGTGAAGGCCATCCAGAAGATTGAGGAGATCGGCGCATCCTACGCCATCGGCCGCGACGCCAATGTGGGCGACACCATCATCGGCATCAAGGGTCGTGTGGGCTTCGAGGCAGCTGCTCCGAAGCTCATCATCGAGGCTCACCGCCTGTTGGAGAAGTCGACACTCTCCAAGTGGCAGCAGTACTGGAAAGACCAGTTGGCCAACTGGTACGGCATGTTCCTCCACGAGAGCCAGTACCTGGAACCCGTCATGCCCGACATCGAGGCCATGCTGACCTCTTCACAGCGCAACGTCACGGGCACGGCAATACTGCGACTGCGCCCCTACGGCTTCGAGACAGTGGGCATCGACAGCCCCAACGACCTGACACGCTCGAAGCTCGGCGAATATGGCGAGACGCAGACCGGATGGACTGCCGACGAGGCCAAGGGCTTCATCAAGGTCAGCTCCACGCCACTCCGCGTCTACTACGGCATCCACCCCGACGAGCAGCGGTGACACGCTGGTATTAGCCCCGAAGGGGCGACAAGATTACAGGCGGGGGTGACAACCCCCGGCAAGCCAACAAAACAATAAAAGCCCCGAAGGGGCGACAGAGCACCAAAGTCTGTCGCCCCTTCGGGACTTTCTAACCTTTCATTTCACTTGTTGAGCTTCCAGGTGACACCGTCCTTGGTGTCCTTAACCTCGAAGCCGGCGGCGGCAAGGTCGTCGCGGATGCGGTCGCTGGTGGCCCAGTCCTTGGCAGCCTTGGCCTTGGCACGCAAGTCGAGAACCATGTCGACAACCTTGGCGAAAGCGTCCTCGCGGTCTGTTGACTGCTGGGTGCTGAGTGTCGTGTGACTTTGCAACCCAAGGATGTCCTCGGCGAAGAGGTGCATGGTGTCGGAGAGCTCCTTCAGACTGTCGGCAGAGATGGTGGCCTTGTGGTCGACGAGTTTGTTCACTACCGTAGCGGCCTCGAAGAGAAGACTGATAACCTGCGGCGTGGCGAGGTCGTCGTTCATGGCATCGTAGCAACGCTGTCGGAGGGTGCTCACGAGAATGTGGGTGTCGTCGTGGGCCTCAGTAGAAGGCTGTATCCGCTTCAAGTCGGCGAGGGCGTTTTGCAGCTTCTCCAAGCCCTTCTCGGCGGCCTGCAGGGCCTCGTCGCTGAAGTCGACGGTGCCGCGGTAGTGGGCAGAGAGGATGAAGAAGCGGATGGTCATGGGCGAGTAGGCCTTGGTGAGCAGCGGGCTGTCGCCGGTGAAGAACTGCTCCAGCGTGATGAAGTTTCCGAGGCTCTTGGCCATCTTCTGCCCGTTGATGGTGAGCATATTGTTGTGCATCCAGTATTTCACGGCGGGGTGGCCCATTGAGGCCACGGCCTGTGCTATCTCGCACTCATGGTGGGGGAAGATAAGATCCATGCCGCCACCGTGGATGTCGAACTGGTCGCCGAGGTACTTGCGGCCCATGGCCGTGCACTCGCAATGCCATCCGGGGAAGCCGTCTTCCAGTTGAATGTTGAGGGTTGAGGGTTGAGAGTTGAGAGTTGAGGCTTGAGAGTTGAGAGTTGAGGGTTGAGAGTTGAGGCTTGAGGGTTGAGAGCTCATGAGCCAGGGCCAGCGCATGATGTGCTCGGGCTGCGCCTTCTTCCACAGGGCGAAGTCGGCCTGGTTCTTCTTCTCGCCCACACCGTCGAGTTCGCGGCTGGCATCCTTCACGTTCTCCAAGGAACGGCCGGAGAGGACTCCGTACTTGTGCACCTTGTTGTACTTCTCAATGTCGAAATATATTGAGCCGTTGCTCTCGTATGCGAAACCGTTGTCAAGAATCTGCTGCACAAGCTGCTGCTGCTCTATGATATGCCCCGTGGCGTGCGGCTCGATGGAGGGGCGCAGCACGCCGAGAGCATCCATGGCCTGATGGTAGCGGCGGGTGTAGTATTCGGCTATCTCCATCGGCTCAAGCTGCTCTAAGCGGGCTTTCTTTGCAATCTTGTCCTCGCCCTCGTCGGCATCGTTCTCCAAGTGGCCAACGTCGGTGATGTTGCGGACGTAGCGCACCTTGTAGCCGAGGTGCTGCAGATAGCGGAACAGGATGTCGAAGGTGATTGCCGGGCGTGCGTGACCCAGGTGTGGGTCGCCATAGACGGTTGGTCCGCAGACATACATGCCCACGTGCGGGGCGTTGATAGGCTCGAAGCGCTCTTTCTGGCGCGTCAGCGTGTTATAGATTACTAACTTTGACATAATATTTATTTGCGATTTACTTGTTTTTACGATTACCACAGGGCTACCCTGCCGATATTACCTATTTCAAGGGTCAGCGGAATACCCATGCCCCTGAACACACGCGTCATGCTCGACAGCGATATGCTCTTGCCACGCTCCAATCGCGAGATTTGCGCCTTCTGCACGCCCACCTTCTCACCCAGCTGCTCCTGCGTGAGGTTCTGAGAGAGCCGGGCCTGCTTGATGGCCTCGCCCAAGTGATAGGCATGGAGTTCCTCAGACAGTTCCTGCTCGTACTGGTCACGTTCTGGAGTGCCGATAGGGCCTATCATCTCGTCCTCTATCTCACTTAGTGAATAAAGCTTCATCTTTTCCATATCATATTACTTTTTGAGATTCATAATACTTTCTCCTTTGCTCCTCTGCTTTAATTATTTCTTTCTTGGGAATCGCCCAGGTCTTCTTCACAAAACCGTGTGTAGCCACCACAAGCCTTTTTTCCGTCTCGTCCCAAAAAGCGAGCAAACGGTACTGTAGGCCGTTGTAAATGGTACGGAACTCCCAAAAACCGTCTGTGCCGTCAAGTTTTCTGAACAATTCGTCATCCTTGTGGCCGCTTGAGACCTTGCGGACATTATATGTGATTTTCTTCCTGTCTTTCAGAGCGAGACCCTTCAGAAAGGCTCTCACTTCCTCCATAAAATAAACATCAAATCCAGCTTCTGCCATACCTGAATATATTGATGCCAGTAATTTACTGGGCCATGATTGAGATGACAGAAGATATGTCGGCAACGTCGATGGTGCCGTCGCCGTTCACGTCGGCAGTATCATTATAGGTAGTGGCGCCGGCCATGCAGCTGATGATTGAGGCGATGTCGGCAACGTCGACTGCGCCGTCGCCATTCACATCGCCGGGCAGAGCGACGACCGCGAGGCTGCGGAAATCGAAGACACGGTTCTCCATGTTGCGCAGGGCATTGATCTGCGTGACCGACAGCGGACGGTCGTAGACGATGACATCGTCGAACATTGCATCAGGCGATCCCCAGAAGGAGCCACGGCCCAGATAGAAATCCTTGCTTGCAGCGAGGTGGTCAACTATGTAGTTGTAGTCGAAGGCGTTGCGCGTTGTCTTGGCGACACCGTCAATCTCACCGTTGTATTTGTCGTTCTTTGTCGTCACGCCGTCGATATAGACCGTTATTCCGCCCGATGTGGAAGTGGCCTTTCTTGATATGACGACGGTGACGAGATGCCATTGCCCTACAGTAATGTTATTCGTCTTTCTGGTTTCCGACTGGTTGATGTCGAGCCATTTGCCGGCATTGTCGTTGAATCCGGTATAGGTGTTGCCCGTCATGAATAGGCGGGCGTTACCGTTCACGAATGCGAAGAGTGCGTCCCAGAGGTTGTCGTCGGTGCGCTTCACCCAGAACGAGAGCGTCGCTCCCTCGTCGAGAGTCTTGCCATAGAGCGGATTGGGGATGGCGACGTAGCTCTCATTGCCGTTGGCTCCGAAGCTGAGGTGCACCGTATTGCCGATACGCATGGGGTCGCCCCCTTCGAGCACGGGCAGTTTAGTAGTGCCGTTGCGCAGCAGCTCCGCCTTCTGCGCTTCATCGAAAGTGTTACAGAGAGGAGAGACGAGTGAGGAGAGAGGAGAGGGGTCGTCGAAACCGTAGTGTGCCACCATGCCCGTCTTCCAGTCGGCCGTAGGTTCGGCGTTCTCTTCCGAGAGAGCCGTCACCGTATAGTCCTGCTGCCAGTAGTAGCCGGTGGACTCAAGGCGTGCGGTGAGCGTCACCTTCGTGTCCTCCTTCAGAACGTAAGGGTTGTACTTCCCGTGCTCAGAGACGGCTTCGGGGTTGCTGCTCGTCCATGTTAGCGACACATTCCCGTTGTCGGTGAGCATATAGTCGAGATAGGTGTCGCGGGAGAAATAGCCGTTGTTCGTCACCGGCACCTTCTGGTTGTTCAGCTGCCATGCCAAGGCATACTTGGGGTGGTATTTGTATCCCCACACATTTACTCCGCCGTTCGACATGGCTGTGAAGGCGATGGCCTGGATGTCCTTCTTGTCCATCTGCTCGTTGATAATCACACCGTTGTATGTGAGTGCTCCCAGCTTTATGGTGATGTAGCTTGTTCCCGCATCGCGGGTCCATGTGCCGGTATATGCCCCGATAATCTTGCCGTCGGCGGTCAGGGTTATCTCCACTGGTGTCACCTCCTCCATGTTCTTATAGTCCATCTTGTATTTGTGGACGAGAATCTGGTATGTTCCGGGAATCTCCTCCGTCGGCACCAGCTCCTTCGTGGCCACGTCCTCGTCGGTGGCCTCCTCGCCGTTATACTCGAAGGGGGCGGCCACGAGCCATCCGCCTTTGGTCAGAAACACCTGGTGTGTGCGCACCTGGTGGCCAATCGTGCCGTCGTTGAACTTTGTGTGGTAAATGAGGTACGTGCGCCCGTCCTCAGCGGCGATGATGCTGTTGTGGCCTTGTGCACACTCGCCGACGGTCATGAACCCCCAGTTGTTGTACGCGCCGAGGATTTTCTCGCCGCGTGTCTCGCTGCCGGTTCCGTAGTTCAGCACGTAACTGGTGAAGATAGCCGAGCGGTTCGAGGCATCCTTGTACGGGCCGTTGGGCTTCTCCGAGCGGAACACGCGCATCTCGTAGCCGCCGTCGGGAGCGAAGCCGCCATAGCTGACGAAGAGATAGTAGTAGTTGCCGATGTGCTCGATGTAGGGGCCTTCGCCCGAGACATAGTAGCCACCGCCAATCTTCGTTCCGAAATACGGGTCGCTGGTCACGCCGTCGCTCGAGCCGTTGGTCGAGGGATAGGTGACGTCGTAGTCGCGCAGACCCGTCTCCTCGTCAAGCTCCAGCATCCAGATGCCTCCGCTCCACGAGCCATAGACGAGCCACAGCTGGCCCTCTTCGTCGTAGAACACGGCGGGGTCGATGGTGTGGGGCCAGCGACGGCCCCAGTTGTTGCCCACGTTATAGCGCGAGGGCAGCGACGACTGCGTGCCCAGGGCAATTTCAAGGTCGGTGTCCTTGTAGCTGTGGTTGGAGTCCTTGAACCCGCAAATGACCACAGGACCCTGGTACTTGTAAGGGCCGGTGATGGACGAGGAGGTGAGCAGTATGATGCAGGAGTGCCACGAGTCGCCGTTAATGCTCAGGTACATGCACCATTTCTCCATCTTCTCGTTCCAGATGACGTCGGGCGCCCACATATTGCCGCCGATGTCATATCCGGCATCACCCCTTGCCGACCAGTCCATGGCATTGAACTGCGGGAAGTCCACTTCCACACCGCCTTTCTTCACCTTCTTCACCGCCGGGGTGACAAAAGCGTTGGCGTCAGCCGATGGGGTCCAAGAGAACGATGCTCCTGTCCAGTTCTGCATGTAGGTGGTGCCGGTGGTGTAGGCACAGCCTTTGTGCGAGCCGAAGATATAGTAGCGGTCGGACTTGGAATCGTAGACCACCGAGGGGTCGTGCACGCTGACCCATTTCTTCGACGTGTCCTTGTAGAGGTTCTTGGCCTCGTCAGAGGTCAGCTCCGTTTGTGCACCGGCAGCCATTGTGACCAGCACAGCAATTAGAAGGAAAGAGAATCTTTTCATAGTTTTCAGAGTTTTGCCATTCATTCTTCGGGTGCAAAGGTACAAAAAAATTGTGAGTTCACCAAATCAGTCATGGAAAAAAGCTCTTTGCCACCGTCAAGAAAACATAAATTTGGGCAGGAAGTTTTGTGCATTCGACTTTTCTTCGTATTTTTGCACCCATCATCAAACCTAAAAACTAACTTACATGAAAAAGCTACTTACACTCATCAAGACTGCAAGACTGCGGACCGCATTGTTTCTCGCCGCCATGGCCCCTCTCTCCTCCCCCCTCTACGCCCAGCAGCTGAAAGTTGACATCAGCATCACCAACCGCCAGGCGCAGGAGGTGCAGGAACCGGGCTACGCGCTCTGGCAAGCCGCGCAGGGCAAGAGCACGTCGGCGGAGTTCACTACCGAGGGCGACGTGCAAATCCCTATCACATGCACACTCTCCTGTCCCGCCGACGCCGACTACGAGGTTCGCACGGGATGGAGCAAGACCTACGTCCAGAACGCCACATACAAGAGCCAGAACGGCCGACTCACCTTCGACGGCATCAGCCTCGACCCACGCACATACGGCTCGCTCACACTTCGCATAGAGGGCCTGCCCGCCGGACAGCACACCATACAGACCTACCATAACTGCTGGGAGAACCCCTCGGCCTTCTACGCCGCCCCGATGACGGTGAAGCTCAACGGCGAGGTGGTCCACGAGAATGTCGTGCCATCGTTCCTCCAGTCAGTTTCCGCCAACGCCAGGCTCCTCGTCACCCCCTTCACGGTCGCGTCCGACGGTTCCCCCGTCGAACTGGAGTTCATCACCTCCGCCGACAACCCCGGCATTGCGGCGAGCGGTTCGCCCGCGAGCAACGAGTTCCAGGCCCCGCTCCTCAACGGCTTCGAGCTGAACACCGCCGACATCACCGTGCAGGCCAAGGAGCCATATCCCGCAAACAACGACATGCACGCCGACTGCGACGGCGGCAGCGTCACCCTGAGCTGGACTGCCGCCAACGACAAGGTGACTGAGCACCGCCTCTATTTCGGCACCTCCGAAGACAATCTCTCGCTTATAGCCACCGTTACGGGCCTTCAGTACACCGTCGGCGGCCTCTACAGCGGCAACATCTACTACTGGCGAGTCGATGAAGTTACTGACCCCACCCCCAACCCCTCCCCTACAAGGGAGGGGAGTGCCGAGGTGCATGAGGGCGCCGTCTGGTGCTTCAAGCCCCGCCAGCTCGCCTTCCCCGAGGCCGAGGGCTACGGCCGCTTCGCACTTGGCGGACGCGGCGGAAGCGTCTACCACGTCACGAGCCTCTCAAACGAGAACATCCCCGGCACGCTGAAATACGGACTGCTTCTTGACGAGCCCCACACCATCGTCTTCGATGTCTCTGGCATCATCGACATGGGCTTCGAGGCAATCTTCACCAAGCCCTATATCACCATCGCCGCACAGACAGCCCCCGGCAAGGGCATCTGCCTGAAAGCATCGAACATCAACATCGGCTCGGACAACATCTGCCGCTTCCTGCGCTTCAAGCGCGGTCTGGGCGTCTACGGCGAGAACACCGGCAACGCTATGGGTATGAGCGGCGCCGACCACGCCATCGTAGACCACTGCACAGCCGCCTGGGGAACGGACGAGACCGTCTCGGGCCGTGGCGCGAAGAACATCACGTTCCAGTACAGCGGAATCTTCGAGGCCCTCGGCATCACCGGACATAAGAACTACGCCGACGGCACGAACCACGGCTATGCCGCCACCATCGACGGACAGCGCGGCTCGTGGCACCACAACCTACTCCTGAACTGCGAGGGCCGCAACTGGAGCATGGGCGGAGGAATGGACGGACAGAACAGGCCCATCGGCGGACTCGACCTCTTCAACAACGTGTGCTACAACTGGCACGGACGCACCACCGACGGCAACTGCCACGCCGTGAACTTCGTGAACAACTATTATAAGATGGGAGCCGACACGAGCAAGAAGCTGCTCTTCACCCAGGACTTCGAGGGCGGCATAGCCGAAGACGGCATCGACCAGGCCTACATCAACGGCAACATACGCGAGAACAAAGACCACTCGCTGACCATTCAGACAAAACCCTTGGACAAGAAGAACGACATCTTCAACGCCCGGGCCAGCAACGGCGGCAAGCTGCCCACGACCTACGAATACCAGGTCACGGAGCCTCTCTTTGAGAGCTTCGCCACCATCCACACGGCCAAGGACGCCATGAAGATTGTCACCTCCTACGGCGGAGCCATCATGCCCGTGCGCGACGAGCAGCACCAGCGCGTCGTCAGCGAGACCCTCAACGGCACATGGACGTATAAAGGCAGCAAGAGCGGAATACGTGGCGAGATTGACAGCGAGGCCGACATCACCGGCGCGGCCAACGGCGGATGGGAGGAATGGCCCGAGGAAACACGCACCGAAGACTGGGACACCGACCAGGACGGTATGCCCGACTGGTGGGAGCGCTGCACCGGCAGCGACCCAATGACCGCCAACAACAACGACGACCCCGACGGCGACGGCTGGACCCTCCTCGAGGACTACCTCGAGTTCATGGCCCATCCCTACGTCATTCTCGACCTCAACAGCAGTACCACCATCAACCTGAAGGAGCATTTTATCGGCTTCTACGGACAGAACGGTAAGGCCGTCACGCCAACCTACATTGCCGACCATAAAGAAAAGTGTCCCTTCGATGTTTCCATCGATGGTTCCTTGCTCACAGTTATGTCCTCCAACACGCCAGGTACAGGTGTTTGCTTTGTACAGGTAAACGATGGCGAGACCACCTTCACCCAGCGTTTCGGCGTGGCCGTCTACAACGACGGCAAGACCATAAAGGGCGATGTCAATGGTGACGGTGTGGTCGACGTGGCCGACATTGCCACAGTCATCAATGTCATGGCAACACTCAGTCCCCAACCCTCAACCCCCGACACCACCCTCGCCGATGTCAATGGTGATGGCGTCGTCGACGTCGCCGACATCGCCACCATCATCAACATCATGGCCGGAAATTAATCCCTTTTACCACAGATTACGCAGATTGCACAGATTTTTGCAGTTCATTGTTGTTGCTATTTCACAGATTTCATCTTGATTTCACAGATTAGCTGCGCCGCATGGAATCTGTGTAATCCAAATAGAATCGCGGCTTTGCCGCTGAAATCGAAAGAAAATCCGTGTAATCTGTGTAATCTGTGGTCGTTTTTCATACTTGCGGAAATTCGTTTCAGACATCATTTCTAAACTTTATTTAGTGTCTCACTTCACATATTTCCTCCCGTCGCGGATGTACACGCCCTTGCACGGCGTTTCCGCGATGCGACGGCCCTGTAGGTCGTAGAGGGGCTGAACGTTGTCCGAAGCCAGGTTCACGATGTCCGCGATGCCGGCGGCGTCGGCCACGGTGAGTGCTGCCGTCACCGACGCCACGCCGTGGCTGCGGGCGCTGGTGTCGCTGATGGCAATGTCCTTGAGCACGATGTCGTAGCTGCCCTCGTCAATATTCTCGGCCACACGCACATTCACCTTGCACACCTCACCGTCGCCGGCGGCGATGGCCGAGCCGTTGGTCGAGGCGGCCATGACGTGGAGCGTGCCGTCGGAGTGCAGCGACGAGGCGAAGGTGTTGGTGCGGCTCCTCGTGGTGCGCTCAGTACTCAGTTCGGCCACGGCGAAGCCGTCGGCATCGCGCACGACGCTGACACCCTCAGGCAGACAGAGGGTGAACTGGAAGCCCTCGGCATCGACGGCGTTCTTCATCCTCACCGACAGCGTCAGCTCCTCGCCGGCCGCAGCCTTCACAGGGGCTATATATACCGCATTGTCAAGGGCTGACACATCGGTCACTTCTTCCGTAGGGGCAGACACCGTGACAACCGGATATTCCGTGCCAGTACGGCGGCCCTGTGCCACATCGCCAGCACGCGACTCTGCCGGGCCGTAGATGTTGCCATAGAGCAGCAGATGGGCCACAGCCGTATAGTCGGCCACGTTCACCTGTCCGTCCTGGTTGGCATCGGCGGCTTTGGGCGAGAAGCCCTCGGGCGTGTTGCCTAATATGTGGTGGGCAATGGCCGTGAGGTCGGCCACGGTGACATTGCTGTCGCCGTTGGCGTCGCCGATTGCAAGGGCAAGGACGTTTATATTGAACCACATCTCGTCCATGTCATGACTTACGGCATCTGTGTCGGCGAGGGAAATATTCTTCATCACCGTCGGGTATTCGTATGGTGTTATGCCGGTGCCGACACGCACGCGCACAGTGCACACCTCACCATCGCCTGGGCTAATGGCCGAGCCGTTGCTGCTGGCGGCGATGACACGTATTGACTCATTCTGAAAATTGATGAACTTCACCACGCTAAAGGTGTTCATGAGGGTAGATGTGGAGCGCTCCTCCGATAAGCTCACCATGAGATTGCCATCAGCATCAGTCACCACGCTCATGCCAGGGGGCAGAAAGAGGTCGAAAGCAAAGCCCTCGATGTCGATGTTGTTGCGCATTTTCACAGACAATGTGAACTCCGAGCCTGGAAATGACTCCACGTCATTGGCATAGAGCGTATTGCCATGGTCGGGGAGTTTTTGAAGCACACCTTCGATAACAAGAGGTGTTCCGTCACCGCTGGAGATGTGCACATAAAATATGTCGGGTGTGAAAGTGAGTGCTTCAGCGAGCGTCGACTTTATGGCCACACGGCACAGCTCTCCGTGAGGGTTCTGAATAAATACGGAGTTCTTAAGCATAAAAGCATAGAACAACAAGCGATGATTTTCTGAATCGTAAACATTGAGAATCTTATCTGCAAGACCATCCTTGAGTTCGCCCGTTAGTTCCGTTGACAGAGCGCACGACTTGACGGGGTCGTCAGGAAAAGTCACATCTATGCCATCGGGGAGTTTAAGGAGGAAAAACCAGTCGCTCACCATCGAGTCAGTGTCAAGGTCAATCTTTACGACTATCTCGGCCTCACCTCCTGCCTCGATAGTCACTGGATCGGCATAGATGTACTGTTTCTCTGCCGACATTTGGGCGGCCGCCATCAGCAGCACCCACATTGTCATTAGTCTTAGAATTTTCATAGTTGTAATGATTTTGAATAAGGGGTTAGTTAATATTATTATGAATTGTCTGTAAGTGACCCTGAAAGGGTCGTCGCTCAATAACCGAGGGTACGTAGTACCCCCGGACAAATGGAAGCGTGTGTGGCATCGACCCTGAAAGGGTCGCCCAACTGCGGCGTTGGGGCACTCCCATTCCCGAGCAAGTTCGCCTACCCGTAGCCTTTCAGAGTGCTTGCCTCCCTCTGCAGCCTTAGCCGCAGGTCGTTCCGACCTACGGTTACTTAACGGAGACCCTTTCAGGGTCACTTGCGGATACATGCGGATAATCATTTAGTTAATGTTATTTCGGATTGTCTGTTTTCGCTTGCAAAAGTAGGCAAAAGGAGGCACACCTCCAAATTTTTTGCGAAATAAAAATAAACCAAGTTTAAACCAAAACGGGCTTAACTGACAGTATGCCAGTGGCTTGATAAATTTTAAACCAAAAATAAACCAAGCTGTGGGTATGTGCGCAGCAATTAATGGATAATTACATGGCAATTATATGTTAAAAACAAAAATAAAGTAATTACCATGAATAATTCAGGTTACAGGTCGTGTTAGTTTTCCGACGGTGTAGGGGCAGGCCCTGTGCCAGCCCGATGTCCCGTGAGGGACACAGATGCTTGCCGTTTCATCTGTGAATATTGCCCCTTTGGGGGCATCGGGCTGGCACGGGGCCTGCCCCTACACCAGGCCGACTCTCCAGCCCCTCCGACATCACCTGGAAAGGCCCCTGGGACGTTTTGGAGTTCGCGCCGGGCGAACTCCGAGTTCGGACGGCGCGAACTGACAGTTCGCCCGGCGCGAACTTTTCAGGACTTTCGGGGGCATGACCACCAATGTAGGGGCAGGCCCTGTGCCAGCCCGTTAGTCCCCGCCGTGGGTATGGCTACATCGTAGGGACGCGACGTGTCGCGTCCGTACTGGAATAGGCGGCGGACGCGACACGTCGCGTCCCTACTGGGATGGGCGGCCTGCGCGGGAACCCGCCTTGCGACTGCGTGGGGTCCTCGCCGAGCAGATGCACCACGCCGACATAGTCGGCCACGTTCACCTTGTTGTCGAGGTTCACGTCGGCGGCCCTCACCGAGAAATTCGCGGGGGGATAGTCCAACACGTAGTGGGCTATGGCCACCAGGTCGGCCACGGTGATCTTTCCGTCGCCGTTGGCGTCGCCCAGACTGAGGTCGCGGACGATTATCGCCGAGTAGATGTTATGCACGTCGTGGCTGTGTGCCTCGGTGTCGGCGATGGAGATGTTCGACAACTGCAACATATACTTGCCCTCGGCCATGCCCTTTGGTACGCTCACCCTGACGGTGCACACCTCGCCGTCGCCCGGCGCAATGGCCGCGCCGTTGGTGCTGGCCGCGATGACGCGCACAGCCCGGTTCTGGCTATAGGCTGTCAGCATCGCCGCCGCGAAGGTGTTGGTGCGGGCCGCCGTGGTGCGCTCCTCCGAGAGGCTCACCATGGGGTTGCCGTCGTCGTCGGTCACCACAGTCATGCCGTAGGGCAGGATGAGGTCGAAGCCGAAGCCCTCGGCATCGACGCTGTTGCGCATCTTCACCGACAGCGTGACCTCGGAGTCATGCAGCACCTCGGTGTCGTCTACATAGATGACGTTCTCATACGAGCCTTGTGCCAACAACCGCGCCGTCGTCAGCAGCATGGCCAGGAATAGGATAGTTCTTTGTTTCTTCATTTCTCCGTTTTTGTTACAAATGATTTCAACACAGAGGACACTGAGTAACTTGAGTTTTTATAAGGAGGCTAAAGCCTCTGCACAGAGTTGCTGCGCACAGACGGGCTGGCACAGAGCTTGCCTCTACATTGGCGTAGCCCCTCTGTGAAATGCCGTAGGCATCTCAATAAAACTCCAAAAACTCCGTGTCCTCTGTGTTTTAAGTGATGAATAAAAAATAACATGGTACGATTTTGTGTGCTCGACCACGCCCCGAAGGGGCAATGAGCAGTCAGCCCAGGGCAGCGCCCTGGGTAGGCATGAGTGCACAGCCCCCGCCCTGAAAGGCTACGGGTAGGCGAGCTTCGCTCGGGAATGAGGGCAAAAGAATGAGTAGGAGGCGTCGCCTCCGTCCAAGGCTTTTGCGCGTTGCCCTGGGCTGACTGCTTGCTGGCCTTTCAGGCCGTTCTGCGGAAACATACGATAATCACCTGTTTGTACCAACTTATTTTTATACTTTTATTATACGTTATTTCTAAAACCACTCGCGGCCTCGATATTGCCTGTCAGAGTGGCAGCCGAGTCGTCGTCGAAGAGTTTCATGTTCACCCTTTTCTTGATGTTTGTCACCCGCTGCGGCTTCACGTCAAGCAGCACGGCAATCTCCCCCTCCTTGAAATCGAGCAGGAGCAGCATGCACGTACGTATCTCCATGGTCGACATTTTCTTCCCCTGCATGAGCGTTGCGTAATAGTGGGGGAAATCGAGCCTGAACTGGTTTGTCAGCTTCATCCACTCACTGGCCGATGGCTGCTCGGCACCGTGCTTCCACTCCGCCCTCCTCCTGATGGCCTTCACGGCCTCGCTGTTCTTCTTCTTCTCTATGCCCGAGAGGTGGGTCATGGTGTGGTACTGCTCCTCGAGCAGTTGCAGCCTGGCCTCCAGCTCGTCCACCTCGGCCGACTTCTCCTGGAGTTTCTCCTGCATCTCGGCCTTGATGTCGTCATGGCTGTGCACTTCCTCCTCTGCCGCCCTCCTCTCTTCGTCGAGTTCCATTCGCGCCTTGGCCAACAGTCCGCTGACGACGAGACACTCCTCGCTCATCCTGTCGAGTTCCCTTTTCTTGCCCCTCCTGTAGACGACGAACAAGGTGCTGGCCACAACCATCAACAGAGTTACGGCCACGATTAGGATGTTGGCACGGTTGCGTGCCTCTGCCGCCGCGAGTGCCGCCGCATGGGCATTCTTCTGTAGGCGGTGGTAGTCGTAGAGCTTGGCCATCTGGTGTACGGTCTCTATGCGCCGCCTGTTGTTCAGGCTGTCGACGGCGGCCTCGAAAAGGGCGGCATACTTGACAACGGAGTCGGGCTGCATCCGCCGTTGGTAGACAGCCAGCAGTCCTCGGTAGGCGTCGGCAGGGTAGCAGTCGGGCAGCAGCCTGCGGAAGAATGTCTCGGCTGAGTCAGTCAGGGAATGTCCCTGACGGCTGGCCTTGCCGGCTTCAAGGTAATAGTTGCCCTTGATGTAATAATACATCTCATGTCCCCTCGCTATATTCCCACGACTGTCGAACAGCCCAGTCTTCGTCTCGTATTCGCACAGCAGACTGTCGGCCTCCTCCAATCGGCCTCTCTTCACCATGATATGGGCCAGGGTGGCAAAGGCGTTGGCGGCTCGGCAGCTGTCGCCGGCGGCGGTGTAGAGGCGGTGCGCCTCCCATATCGTCTCGACGACCTTAGCCGTGTCGCCGAGCTTGTAGTAGGGCTTCGTCATCAGCTCTACGGCTCGTATGTACATCAAGCTGTCGCGGGCAATGAGTGCATAGCGCTGGATCGCCTTCATGGCGCGGATCTCGTCGTCGGGGAGGTTCTGGGCATCGTAGAGTTCGGCCATCTGGCCGTAAATCTTCATTATAAGGCTTGCAAGGGGAGGGTCGTGGGGTGGAGCGACCGTGTATTCCTGCGTCGGAGTTATCGTGGCAGGGGAGGATTCCTGGGTCGAAGTTCCCGTGGCAGGGGAGGATTCCTGTGTCGAAGTTCCTGTGGCAAGATCCACGGCGTCTTGAAAGCAATGAAGGGCCATCGGTGCCTCACCCATGTCACGATAGGCGCAGCCGAGGAGGTAGTGGGCCTCGATGCGCTCTGTGGGAGTTCCATGGCGGTCGTAGTATTCTGCCACCATCTTCATCACCGAGTCGGTCGTAAAGGGAATGTAGTCCCTGTTCATCTCCCTTGCGCGGAAAAGCTGTTCGTGGGGGTCGGTGAACTGTGCAAGGGGGTCGGCAAAATTTCCGAGGGGGTCGGTAACGTTTACGATGGAATGGGAAGGCTGTTCCATGGAACCAGAAGACAGTTCGATAGAATCGGCAACTTCCGTCCTATTCACGTTGTCAGCCCCACCGCAGGACGTAAGTAGCAGAATGGCAAGGACAGCTGTTCCAACGGCCCGGAGGGGATGAGTGCCTCTACGTACCCGACAATCAGAGGCAGGTGAGGGGTTGGGGGCAGTATTGTTGTTTCTCATATAAATACGGTTTATTTCGAAAGTAGGGCGTTCAATATGTTATCCCCACAATCTGGAGTTTTCCGACGGTGTAGGGGCAGGCCCTGTGCCAGCCCGATGTCCCGCGAGGGACACAGACGCTCGGACGCATCACCCGTGACTATTGCCCCTGTCGGGGCATCGGGCTGGCACAGGGCCTGCCCCTACACCAGGTAGTTACATACCGTTTTCTGGCGGCTGTCGTGCGGCAGTAATGCCGCATCTCCTACTTGGCGGCTGCAAAAGTAGGAAGAAAAAAGGATAACACCAAATTTTACCGGAAATAAAAATAAACCAAAATTAAACCAAAACGGGCCTAACTGCCAATGTCACAGAGCCTTGAAATTTTAGTTTTTATGATTATCCGCAATCAGTTTATAACACCCCGAAGGGGCAATGAGCCATCAGCCCAGGGCATCGCCCTAGGTGGCAGGACGAGTGACCCACGCCCTGAAAGGGCAAAAGCCTTTTCAGAAAGCAACGCTTTTGCCCTTTCAGGGCGATAGTTGCGCACCCTCTATACCCAGGGCGATGCCCTGGGCTATGTGCTCATTGGCCTTTCAGGCCGTTTTTAGCGGACACCAATTATCCTACTTCACCTCCCAGATGTCGTTGGTCTCGAGCAGCTCCATGAAGTTGTGGTACTTCTTCTGTGCCGAGACCTCGGCAATCTGCTGGTGGACGGCATCGTTGTAGGTGGGGGCCTCAACGTCGCGGATAACACCGAGGGCTATGGGGAATCCGTCCTCGGGGCTCATCATGGCGAGCTTCAGCTGCAGGGTGTTGTCCTCGCAATGGGCATCGTGGACGAGCACGTCGTCGAGCGTGTAGCCGTCCTGGCCTATGGTGACAACCTTCAGTCCGAAGCCCTCCTGCACGAGTCCGTACTCGTTGTTCTCGCCGAAGACGAGCTTCTCGCCGTGGCGCACGTAGATGGCATTCTTACGGCGGCCCTCGTTGTTATACACCACGTCGTGGCAGTGGTCGTTGAAGATGACGCAGTTCTGCAGCACCTCGCAGACCGAGGCCCCCTTGTGCTCGTAGGCGGCCTTCAGCACCTCGACGGTGCCCTTGGCGTCGGTGGCCACGCAACGGGCGAAGAACTTGCCTCGGGCGCCAAAGCACAGCTCGGCGGGACGGAACGGGTCCTCGACGGTGCCGTAGGGGCTTGACTTCGACACGAAGCCACGGGGCGACGTGGGACTGTACTGGCCTTTCGTCAGACCGTAGATGCGGTTGTTCAACAGGATCATGTTCAGGTCGATGTTACGGCGGTTGGCATGGATGAAGTGGTTACCGCCGATGGCGAGTCCGTCGCCGTCGCCGCTGATCTGCCAGATACATAGTTTGGGGTTGGCGACCTTCGCGCCGGTGGCGATGGCGGCCGCACGACCGTGGATAGTCTGCATGGCATACGTGCTGACGTAGTACGGCAGACGGCTCGAACAACCTATACCTGAGATGACGGCCATCTCGTGAGGGGCCACGCCCACCTCGGCCATGGCCTTGTGAAGGGAGGCCAGAAAGAAGTGGTCTCCACACCCGGGACACCACCGCGGCTGTCCCTTCTTATAGTCTTGTGCTGTATATGTACTCATATTTGCTTTGCTTTTTTTACCACGAATTGTACGAATTACACGAATTGGCACGAATTTGTTTTTTTAATTTCACGAATTTGTTTCCTTATTCCACGAATTATTTCACTAATTTATCAAACCACTCGTCTTTCATAAACAAGCGACGATTCTCCAAAATTAATAAGCAGAGCCAGTTTCATTCCTGCCACTTTGGCGTAGTTCATTGCCTGAGAACGGTGAACATCATTTAGCTCATTGACAGCTTTTATTTCAACGATTATCTTTTCGTAGCAGATGAAGTCGGGCTTAAAGGTACTTTCCAAAGTGATGTTTCTATAAGAAGCATGGAGCTCAACTTCCCTTCTAAAAGGAATATTCCTGTAACGAAGCTCGATAGCCAGTGCATCCTGATAGACTTTCTCGGTGAATCCAGGTCCCAGTTCGCTATGGACTTTCATCGCTGCTCCGATGATATAATATGCCTCATTTGGATAAATCAAATCCTGTAAGTCCATCTCCTTAAAATTTTGTGAAATTAGAAAAATTAGTGAAATTAGAGAAATTAGTGAAATTAGAGAAATTAGTATAATTAGTGGTAAAAAACAATTCGAACAATTCGTGTCATTTGTCAAATTAGTGGTTTAAAAATCCTTAGTTAAATCAATGTATTGAAATAATTAGTGAGTTCGCTGACCACAAACGGTTGTCCTTTCACTTGGTTGAACTGTGCGGGTACGAAGTTGTCGACCTTTGAGCGCAGATAGGCGGCCAGTTGACCGAGGTTCTGTTCGGCCACCACCACCTTCTTGTACTTCTTGAGTACCTCGGCGGTGTTCTTGGGCAGCGGGTTGATGTAGCGGAACTGTGCCAGCGCCACCTTCTTGCCCTGTGCCCTCAGCTCCTCCATGGCCGAGAAGAGATGGCCGTAGGTGCTGCCGAATCCCACGATGAGCAGGTCGGCATCTTCGGCATCACCCTCCACCTTGAGGTCTGGGACAGGTATGCGAGCCACCTTCTCAGCACGCAGACGGCACATCTCGTCGTGGTTCTCCGGGTCGGTAGAGATGGCACCCGTGCGGCCGTCCTTCTCCAGACCGCCGAGGATATGCGTGTAGCCCTCCTGTCCGGGGATGGCCCAGTAGCGCACCAGCGACTCCGGGTCGCGGAAATACGGTGTGTAGCTGCCCTTCATCTCCGGCGTGACGTAGTGCGGACGGATGGCGGGCAGGTCGTCCATCGAAGCGGGCAACTTGAACGCTCCACTGCCGTTGGCCACGAAGGCATCGGTGAGCAGCACCACAGGCGTGAGGTGTTCGAGAGCCATCTTCGCAGCGTCGAAGGCGGCATAGAAACAGTCAGCAGGGTGGAGGGCGGCGATGACCGGCATGGGACTCTCGCCGTTACGGCCATAGAGCACCTGCAGCAGGTCGGTCTGCTCGCTCTTCGTGGGAAGACCCGTCGAGGGTCCGCCGCGCTGCACGTCGATGATGACCAAGGGCAGCTCGTCGATGACGGCCAGGTTCATGGCCTCGCTCTTCAGGCAGATACCGGGGCCGGAGGTGCTTGTGGCGGCCAGTGCGCCGGCAAACGACGCTCCTACGGCAGAGGCGCAGCCCGAAATCTCGTCCTCACACTGAACGGTCATCACTCCGCACGACTTGTGCTTCGACAGCTCATGCAGTATGTCGGTGGCCGGCGTTATGGGGTATGAGCCGAGGAACAGCTTCAGTCCGGCGCGCTCGGCGGCGGCAATGAGTCCGTATGACGTGGCCTTGTTGCCCGTGATGTCCATATAGCGGCCCGGCTCCTTCACCTTCGTCTCCACACGGCAGACGCTGGTAGTGCCGGCGTGAGTGTTGTGGCCATAGTCCCATCCGGCCTGTATGACCTTGATGTTTGCCTCGGCAATGGCGGGCTTCTTGGCGAACTTCTCCTTCAGGAAGTTGGCCACAAGATTGAGGTCGCGGTCGAAGAGCCAGCACACGAGGCCGAGGGCAAACATGTTGCGGCACTTCAGCATGGCCTTCATGTCCATGCCCGAATCCTCAAGGGCGGCCTTCACCATCGTCGTCAGCGGGCACTGGATGACGCGGTCGGGGTCGATGCCCATCTCGCCGAGGTAGTCAGGGGTCTTGAACTGCGCCTTCTCCAAGTCCTTCGGCCCGAAGCTGTCGGTGTCGATGATGACTGTCGCATCGGGCTTGGCATAGCGGTACTGCGTCTTCAGCGCGGCGGCGTTCATGGCCACCAGCACGTCGCATTTGTCGCCCGGCGTGTAGATCTTCCCGGCGCCGATGTGCACCTGGAAACCCGAGACACCCGTCAGCGACCCTTGCGGGGCGCGGATGTCGGCGGGATAGTCGGGGAATGTTGAGATACCATTTCCTACGGTAGCGGACACCGTAGAGAAGATGTTTCCGGCGAGCTGCATGCCGTCGCCGGAGTCACCAGAGAATCGCACGACCACCTGGTCGAGCTCTTTCACTTCCATTTTTTCTGTCATGTTATATTATATAAAGTTTAGTGATGATTAAAAAATAACTTGGTACGATTTTGTGTGCTCGACCACGCCCCGAAGGGGCAATGAGCAGTTAGCCCAGGGCAGCGCCCTGGGTAGGCATGAGTACACAGCCCCCGCCCTGAAAGGGCAAAAGAATGAGTAGGAGGCGTCGCCTCCGTCCAAGGCTTTTGCCCTTTCAGGGCGACGATAACCCTGTCATCATACCCAGGGCGTTGCCCTGGGCTGA
>CAJOEC010000010.1 GCA_905233425.1 uncultured Prevotella sp.
CATGTGACCTTTTCCCGTGGCAGCGAGACTGCCATAGAGGGTTACTTCGAAGCTCTTGGCCTCGGGATGGCGCTTAGCGTAGATACGTGCTGCATTGTCTGGTCCCATCGTGTGACTGCTTGACGGGCCTTTCCCGATTCGGAACAGTTCTTTGAGTGATTTCATATTTTAATTCGTTTAAAAACTAAATTTGAGCATAAAGGTAGCACATCTATCTTTGATAACAATGCTTGCGTACATTATTATATGTTTTTTCGACCTGTACGGTTGAAAAGCCCTGAAGGGGCGACAAGACTACAGACGGGGGTGAAACCCCCGGTAAGTCGGCACAAGGCGAAAGCCCTGAAAGGGCGATAGATTACCGGCGGGGGTGTAAGCCCCCAACCACTGCAACTGGATTCTGTCGCCCTTTCAGGGCTTTGTTACATTTCAATTCGGAGCTTTCCTTGCATAGACTTTCAACCGTACAGGTCGTATTTTTTTTGTGTTTCGCCCTCCCGTATGTAAACACCAGTGCTAACTGCTCCCTTACGATGCACATACAGCTTCTGGTCGTAGTGCCGCTATACTTTGACGACCGTTATATGTACGCAATACCTAAAAACGAGGGGTTTTAAGCATTGCGCACCTATGTAAGTCTGCAAAAGCAGATTAATAAGAAGTAGGTATACCATAAAAGTTCACCGTCGGAGTTCTTACATTAGCGGTATACAAATTTCTGGCGAAAAGTTTTTAAAAACACTATACATTCCTACATTTTTGATGTAATAGCCAAAGTATAAATGACTTATGTAATGTATAGAGCATATATTTTCGATGGGTTCTATACATTCATTGAGAAAAGACGTAGGATATCGACCATAATAGCGTATATAAGTGTCAGATAATTAGGTTGTAACCCAATGTTTCCCCCGTGGAAACAAATTGTTTCCACGGGAGAAACAAATAGTTTCCACAGAGGAAACTGATAAAGAGGCTGGTTATTGTCCCTACTTTCCTCATGGTTAGACAATAATTATTAAACTCTCACGTGAATCCCGGAATCACAGTGCAAAGTTACAAAAAAATTCTGAAACCACCAAATTATCCAGCGGTTTTCTTCAGAGAAAAAACGCTTTTCCCTGGTAGCCAAAACGGCTTTCTTTGGTAAAGAAAACGGCTTTCTTTATGAATCAAAACGGCTTTGTCTTGTAGAGAAAGCGGCTTTTATTGAAATAATTAACGTAATATTGATTAAAGAATGTTATTCTGCTTTGTCTTTTGGCATTTTCCGCCCTACCTTTGCAGTACAATTTGACGCATGGTATGAAAAACAGGGAGCTGATATCGGCATTGGCGGCCTCTACGGGTCAGGGTGCTGCCGGGGCGCAACGTTTCGTTGACGCCCTTGTGGAGGTGATGGGCGGCCACTTCGGCAAAGGCGACACCGTGCTGCTGAACGGCCTCGGCACGTTTGAGGTGAGGAAGAAGATGGAGCGCATAATCGTGAACCCCGGCACCGGGCAGCGTATGCTCGTGCCGCCCAAGCTGGTGCTGGCCTTCAAGCCCCACCTGGCAACGAAAGAACAGATAAAGAGGACATGAGAAAGATCTACACCGACGAGCTGGTCACCGAACTGGCCGGGAAGCTGGGCACCGACCCCGCAGCTGTGAAGCAGGCCTTGAAAGTCCTGGTGGAGACCATCCACAAGGGCATCGGCGACGACGGCATTGTGAAGGTTAAGGGCTTGGGGACGTTCAAGCTGACCGACGTGGAGGCACGCGAGAGCATCGACGTGAACACCGGCCAGCGGTTCACCATCGACAGCCACCAGAAACTCACGTTCACCCCCGACGCGGCAATGAAGGAACTGGTGAACCGCCCGTTCTCGGCCTTCGAGACGGTGACGCTCAACGACGGGGTGGAACTGTGAAGATTGAAATAACGACCACAGATTACATGAATGAAACGACCACAGATTACACAAATTTCACGAATTACACGAATTTCACGAATTAAACGAATTACGAATTGAAGATTGAAAACTAAATATTGAATCAAAATGGCAGAAAACATTGACATCCGCGAACTGAACATGCGGATAGAACAGCAAAGTGGCTTCGTCACCAATCTGGTGACAGGCATGGACCGCGTCATCGTCGGTCAGAAACATCTCGTTGACTCACTTCTCATCGGACTGCTGAGCGACGGCAACATCCTGCTCGAGGGTGTGCCCGGCCTTGCGAAGACGCTGGCCATAAAGACGCTGTCGCAGCTCATCGACGCGCAGTACAGCCGCATACAGTTCACCCCCGACCTGTTGCCGGCTGAT
Source organism: uncultured Prevotella sp. (assembly GCA_905233425.1). GTDB lineage: Bacteria > Bacteroidota > Bacteroidia > Bacteroidales > Bacteroidaceae > Prevotella. The sequence goes on from CAJOEC010000010.1 coordinate 2,313, forward strand.
GTTACGGGCACGATGATCTACTCGCAGAAGGACGAGAAATTCCTTACGAAGAAAGGCCCCGTATTCGCCAACTTCGTGCTGGCCGACGAAATCAACCGTGCCCCGGCAAAGGTGCAGAGCGCCCTGTTGGAGGCCATGCAGGAGAAGCAGGTGACCATCGGCTCGGAGACCTTCGACCTGCCCAGCCCATTCCTGGTGATGGCCACGCAGAACCCCATCGAGCAGGAGGGCACCTACCCGCTGCCCGAGGCTCAGGTGGACCGCTTCATGTTGAAGGTGGTCATCGACTACCCGTCGCTTGAGGAGGAGAAGAAAATCATCCGCGAGAACATCGGCGGAGGACTGCCCAAGGTGATGCCGGTGACGTCGGGCAAGGACATACTGAAAGCACGCGAGGTGGTGCGCGAGGTGTATATCGACGAGAAGATTGAGCAGTACATCGCCGACATCGTTTTCGCCACGCGCTACCCCGACCGCTACGGCCTGAAGGACTTGAAGGAGATGATCAGCTTCGGCGGCTCGCCCCGCGCCTCAATCAACCTTGCCAAGGCCGCCCGCGCCTACGCCTTCATCAAGCGCCGCGGATATGTGGTGCCCGAGGATGTGCGCGCCGTGGCCCACGACGTGCTGCGCCACCGCATCGGCCTGACATACGAGGCAGAGGCTTCAAGTATTACAAGCGAGGAAATCGTATCGAAGATTATAAACAAGGTGGAAGTACCTTAATATTTTATTTTAGAAATACAGATAAAAACAAGAAAAACAGATAAAAAACAAACTTATCGGTTTTTCCCTGTTTTTCTTGTTTTTATCTGTTTTCCTAAATGATATTCCTATGGAGACTTCTGAAATAATCAAGAAAGTCCGCAAGATTGAGATTAAGGCCCGCGGCCTGAGTAACAATATCTTTGCCGGACAGTACCACACGGCGTTCAAGGGGCGCGGCATGGCCTTCTCGGAGGTGCGCGAGTACCAGTATGGCGACGACGTGCGCGACATCGACTGGAACGTGACAGCACGCTTCAACAAACCCTACGTGAAGGTGTTTGAGGAGGAGCGCGAGCTGACCGTCATGCTTCTCATCGACGTCAGCGGCTCGCTCGACTTCGGCACGCAGAAGCAGATGAAGCGCGACATGGTGACCGAGATTGCCGCCACACTGGCCTTCTCGGCCATCCAGAACAACGACAAGATCGGCGTGGTGTTCTTCTCGGACAAAATTGAGAAGTATATCCCGCCGAAGAAAGGCCGCAAGCACATCTTATATATTATACGCGAGATGCTCGACTTCCATGCCGACAGCCGGCGCACGGACGTGGCAAAGGCCATCGAGTTCCTCACGGGAGTGAGCAAGCGCCGCTGCACCGCCTTCCTGCTCAGCGACTTCTACGTGAGGCAGAATTTCATGCAGCAGCTCACCATCGCCAACCGCAAGCACGACGTGGTGGCCATTCAGGTCTACGACCGGCGGGCCACGGAGCTGCCCAACGTGGGACTGATGAAGGTGGTCGACGCCGAGACGGGATTCGAGCAGTATGTCGACACAGGCAGCAAGAAACTGCGCGACAGCTATCATCGCTACTGGAAGAAACGCCAGGCCGACCTGAAGGAAACTTTCGCAAAGAGCAACGTCGACTGCGTGAGCATTGCCACCGACGGCGACTACGTGAAGTCGCTCTTGGGTCTGTTCAGACAACGCAGTTGACAAAAATAATTGTAACAACGAATTAAAACGAATTACACGAATTTCACGAATTGCAGATGAAGTCAAATTGTAGATGGTTGATGGTGATGGGGTTGACGCTTGTCACTTATCACTTGTCACTTATCACTTCCCCGGCACAGGTAAAGGTGGAGTCGACCATAAGTGCCATGGAGATGCTTGTCGGCCAGCAGGTGATGCTCACCGTGTCGGCGCAGGCCGACGAGGGTGCCACCGTAGAGTTCCCCAATGAAGCCCTGCTCCCGGCGGGGATAGAGTTCATGGGGGCTGTGGAGATGCCCGAGCAGAAGGCCGACGGCGGGCAGGTGCTCTACCAGCGCGGCTATGTGCTCACCTCATTCGAGGACACACTCTACTACATCCCGCCATTCACCGTGAAGGTTGACGGAAAGGAGTATGAGACGAAGAAGCTGGCGCTGAAGGTGCTGACCGTCGACGTGGACACCACCGACTATGAAAAATATTACGGCCCGAAGACCATACAGGAGAACCCCTTCAACTGGGAGCTCGACGACTGGGCGCTTCCTTTCTGGCTAAGCGTGGCAATGCTGTTGATTATGGCCGTGACCTACTATCTGTATCTGCGGCTGCGCGACAACAAGCCCGTGATTGCCCGTCCGAGGTTCATACGACGGCTGCTGCCCCACCAGAAGGCCATGAAGGCCATCGAGGAGATTAAGGCCGAGAAGATGCAGACGGCCGAAGACCCGAAGGAATACTACACACGCCTTACCGACACGTTGCGCAAGTATATCGAGGAGCGCTATGGCTTCTATGCCATGGAGATGACCAGCTCGGAGATTATCGACCGCCTGAAACAGGCCGACCCGGAGTCGCTGGCCGAGCTGACACAGCTATTCCAGACCGCCGACCTGGTGAAGTTTGCCAAGTACTCGACACTCATCAACGAGAACGACGCAAACCTCGTGAACGCCATCGACTTCATCAACCGCACAAAGGTGGAAGTACCGCCTGAGCAACAGGTCATCAAGCAAGACCTCACAGAGGAGGAGAAACAGACAAAGAAGAGCCGCACCACGCTCAAGGCCTCAATCACCGTGCTCGCCGTGGCCGCAGCCTTGCTCTTCTGCTATATTGTTTATTGTGTGATAGACCTCCTATAAGACCTATATGTCATATAAGACCTATAAAGCCCCAAAGACCTGAAAGACTATGGAATTTGCCAATAGAGAATATCTGCTGTTACTGCTGCTCATCATACCATACATTATATGGTACGTGATGTTCCGCAAGAAGAGCGAGCCAACCATCCGCATGGCCGACACGTTTGCGTTCCGCTATGCGCCCCGCTCGTGGAAAGTGATGCTAATGCCCGTGCAGCCCATACTGCGCATACTGGCCTACACCCTGCTTGTGGTGGCCCTGGCCCGTCCGCAGACCCACGACTCGCTGAAGAGCGAGACAATCGAGGGCATCGACATGATGCTGGCCATGGACGTGTCAACGTCGATGCTGGCCGAAGACCTGTCGCCCAACCGCATTGAGGCGGCGAAGAAAGTGGCGGCAGAGTTCATCGCCGGACGACCCAACGACAACATCGGACTGATAATCTTCGCCGGTGAGGCCTTCACGCAGTGTCCCATGACCATCGACCATTCAGCACTGCTCTCGATGTTGAAGAATGTGCGCACAGACATTGCCGCCCGCGGTCTCATTGAGGACGGCACAGCCATAGGCATGGGACTTGCCAATGCCGTGGGCCGGTTGAAGGACTCGAAAGCCAAGAGCCGGGTTGTGATAATGCTCACCGACGGCACAAACAACCGTGGCGACATCTCGCCCATGACAGCCGCCGACATTGCAAAAAGCGTGGGCGTGCGCGTATATACCATTGGCGTGGGAACCAACGGCATGGCCCGCTATCCCATAGCCGCCGGAGGAAGCACGCAGTATGTGCAGATGCCTGTTGAGATCGACACTAAGACGCTGGGGGACATAGCACGTGTCACCGACGGAAAGTTCTACCGCGCCACAAACGACAAGGAGCTTCGCGAGATATACCATGAGATTGACAAACTGGAGAAATCGAAAATCGACGTGCAGCACTACAGCCGCCGCTACGAGGCATACCAGCCCTTCGCCATCGGCGCCCTCATCGCACTCCTGCTCGAAGTGCTCCTCCGCATAACAATATTCAGAAGAATACCTTAGACACCATGTTAGAGAATTTCCGTTTCGAGAGTCCAGAATACCTATGGTTGCTGGTCGTTGTGGCTGCGCTTGCGGTCATACGCTTCATTACTTACTACAGCCAGCGGAAGCGGCTGAAGAAGTTTGGCGACCCTGAGCTGATTCGCCAGCTCATGCCCGACGTGTCGCGTTGGCGTCCGATAGCAAAGTTCTGTCTTTTAGAGTTGGCACTTGTGTTCATCATCCTCATGATTGCCCGTCCGCAGGAGGCCGGCAGCATCAGCAGCGAACAGCGACGGGGCATCGAGACTGTCATCTGCATGGACGTGAGCAACTCAATGCGTGCACGCGATGTAAACCCCGACCGTCTGCAGCGCGCGAAGATGCTGATAGAGAACATGATTGAGCGTTTCAGCAACGACAAGATAGGCATCATTGTCTTTGCTGGCGACGCCTTCCTACAGATGCCCATCACGAGCGACTATGTGTCGGCAAAGATGTTCCTCGACAACATCGACCCCTCGATGATACGCAACCAGGGCACCGACATAGCCGCAGCCATAACGATGGCGGGACAGTGCTTCACCCAGGAAGAAGAGGTGGGAAAAGCCATTATCGTCATCACCGATGGTGAAGACCATGAAGGCGGAGCCACTGAGGCTGCGAAAGGCGCGAAAGAGAGTGGCAAGAGTGTCTATGTGCTTGGCATAGGCTCCACCAAAGGTGCGCCGATACCCAGTCCCGAAGGGCATGGATACATGACCGACAACCACGGCGAGACAGTCATGTCGCGCCTCAACGACCAGATGTGCCGTGAGATAGCACAGGCCGGCGGAGGTGCCTTCATCCATGTGGAGAACAACAGCAGCGCACAACGGCAGCTTGAAGACGAGCTTGACAAGCTGCAGAAAGGCGAGACAACCATCTACAGCGATTTCGAGGACCATTTCCAGATATTCGGCTTCGTCGCCCTCCTGCTTATCATCATCGAGATCTGCATCCTCGACCGCAAGAACCCGCTGCTCAAGAACGTGAAGCTGTTTAAGAAATGAGTTTCTATTGAAGGGATGGCAGAGCATGGACAATGGCAATGGCAGGAGCCGGGGACGGCATGGAAAGGCATCGGCATCTACCATGTCACGCTGACTGTTTCGTCGCGTGAGCCGTTACTGGGTGCGCTCGTCATTCCTGAGAACGACCCTGGCAAGGCTTATGTGGAGCGGACGGAGCTGGGGCGGTTGCTGCTGGAGAGCCTGCGCTCTGTCCCCGTCTTTCATCCTGAGATTCAGATTTTGCAATACAGCCTCATGCCCGACCATCTGCATAGCATCTGGTATGTGCGCCAGCCTATGGAGAAGGGCATCCGCTATGCCGTGCAGGGCTTCTGGAGGGTGGCGAAGAAACTGGGGCGGGGATACTCCTTCCTGCATTCCCGCCTCCCAGGCGGGGCAATGGACGAAAAGGGCAGCGGGGCAATGGACACATTCTTGCATTCCCGCCTCCCAGGCGGGGCAATGGACGAAAAGGGCAGCGGGGCAATGGACGAAAAGGGCAGCGGGGCAGCGGCTGAAACCGCCGCGGCTTTGACGGCTGAAGCCGCTGCGGCTTTGACGGCTGAAGCCGCTGCGGCTTTGACAGCCGAGGCTGTCAAGCCTGTGGTGGATCTTTCGTCCATTGCCACGGCTGATAGCCGGGAGAACCCGCTGCGGGAGATGCTTGGCGGCGAGGCCTACAGCAGCCTGGCGCCCCTTTTCACCGAGATGCCCTTCATCCGCCCCATGTCGCGGCGCGGACAGCTACAGACGATGATCCGCTACGTTCAGCTCAACCCCCAACGGCTGGCCACCAAGCGCCTCATGCCCGGCTTCTTCCGCGTTCAGGAAGGCATCGTGATAGCCAATCGTACATACGCCGGTGTGGGCAACGCCGCCCAGCTACAAGCGGAGCGCTACGCCACCGTCCATGTGCGCAGCGTCATGGTAAAGGCAGCAGAGCATGGCGACACGCAGCCCCTGCGCGACTATATGAACGGCTGTGTGCTGGCCGCCCGGCAGGGCACAGTGATGGTCTCGCCCTTCATCTCTACAAAAGAGAAGGCGGTGATGACCGTCCTTCTGGCCGAGCATCATCCCTTCATTCTCCTTGCCGACAACGGCTTCCGCGATTATTATAAGCCGTCAGGCCAGCTATTCGATGCCGTTGCTGCCGGGCGCGTGCTCATCCTCAGCCCTTGGGCTTACGATGCCGGCAAGCACCACATCAGCCGTGCCGACTGTGTAGCCCTCAATGCCATGGCCGAAGAGATTGCCGCCCTCAGTAACAAGGGAGGAACAGAATAAATAACCACATGAAAACAAGACCCTTTATAGTAAGTATTAATCTTTTATTAAAAACATAAGCGCAATGACATTAACTCGTAGGGACATATTCTTCTATTTGTCCGCAGTAATTATCACTTATCACTGTTCACTGTTCACTTCCTACGCCGACAACCGTCAGGCACGCAAGCACATACGCCAGGGCAACAGCCTCTACCGCAACAACAAACTGCACGAGGCCACAGTGGAGTATTTCAAGGCCGTCAATGCCGACTCAACCGATGCGCGGGCACAGTACAACCTCGCAACGTCGATGTTCCCCGAGAACTGGAAGATGGTGCAGAAGGAACAGCAGGACACCATGGTGCAGACGCTCATAAAGGCAGCCGAGTTGGAGCAGAACCCTCTGCGCCGCTCGAAGGCATTCCACAACGTGGGAACCATCTTCCAGAACGCCAAGGAGTTCAAGATGGCCATTGAAGCCTACAAGAACGCCCTGCGCAGCAACCCCAACGACGACGAGTCGCGCTACAACCTGGTGCTCTGCCAGAGACAGCTGAGGCCTGACAGTACGTCAAACGACCAGAACCAGCAGAAGCAGGATCAGCAGCAACAGGAGCAGGAACAGCAGCAACAACAGCAGCAACAACAACAGCAACAGGAGCAGCAGGAGCCACCCATGAGCAAGGAGAACGCCGAGCAATTGCTCAACGCCGCCATGCAGGAGGAGAAGAAGACGCAGGACAAGATGCAGCAGATGCAACAAGGCAAGCGCCGACAGATAGAGAAAAACTGGTAGGCAGTATTACTGCCCCCAGTTTTTTTTCAGTTCTTTATTGTCGTGCGGCGCTCGTTGATGAGCTTCAGCTCTCGCAGCAAGTCCTCGAAATGCAGGCGGTCAAGCTGTGTTATGCCTTGGCCGTCGAGCTGTTGGCGGCAGAAGTCCTCCACCTTTTTCAGCTGTAGTGCCACGTAGAGAAGGGCATCGGTGTTGTAGCTGCGTTGGCCGGCGCCCGACTTCATCTCCGCCTCAGAGGGATTGAGCAGACGGTTCAGCTGCTGCACGTATGACCGCTGCAGATGACGGCGGGCCATGGCTTTCCACTTTGTGTTTTGTCCCGTAGCATTGTTGTCTGTCGGTTTCCAGACAGCATTGAACAGGTCGTCGAGATATTCGCCCAGCGTATATACATCGTCCTTTGTGTCGCGGGCGGCCATCTGTGCGAGCGGCGTAATTGCCATCAGGCGTATGAGCATGGCATCCTGCCGCTGGTCGTTGTCCTGGGTGGCGTCGGTGCCCGTCTTCGACAATATTTCCTTTGGATAGAGCCACTCAGGCGCCTCGAAAACGTTCCGGGCCAAGAACTCCATGGCCTCCCTCTCGCGCTCAGCGGGAATGTCCTCGAAGACATCACGCCCAGGCATATTGTTACGGTAGCGCGAGCCGATGTTGCGGGCCACATGGTTCACGTAGCGCATGAACTGGTCGGTGACGGCTTTGTACATCTCTTGCAGGTCCTCGTGCTGGTCGTTGTCCTGATACGTCCACTGAGGCAAAGCGTCAATAATTCGTTTCAGGTTCTTTATTCCGTATTCCGACGCCTTCACGCTGTTGTCGCCCAAGTCCTCGGTCTGTGCGCGGGCGTCTTCGTTGCGCCCCTCGCCGCCGAACCACAGACGTGGGTTGTTGCGCAGAGTGTTGGTGGTCTCGGTCATCAGCTTCTCCTTCTCCTCATATTCGTCCTTGAACTCCGGCCGCCACTGGTAGCCCCATTTTATTGCCCAGCAGTCATAGTCGTTGATGCGGGGGAATAGGCCTTTCTCGCCGATGTTGTCCTCGGGCTGAGCCACGTAGTTGAAGCGGGCGTAGTCCATTATCGAGGCCGTGTGGCCGTGTTTCTCCACCCACGACTTGTCGCGCAGTTTCTCCACGGGCGTTGCAAACGATGCCCCCATGTTGTGGCGCAGTCCGAGGGTATGGCCAACCTCATGGCTGCTGACAAAGCGTATGAGCTGCCCCATGAGCTTGTCGTCGAAGTCCATCTTGCGTGCCCTTTTGTCCACGGCCCCGCATTGTGTGATATACCATTTCGTGAGGAGGTTCATCACGTTGTGGTACCAGCACACGTGTGCCTCGATAATCTCTCCCGAGCGAGGGTCAACGATGCGCGGGCCGTAGGCGTTCTCAGTCTCCGACGGCAGATAGCGCAAGGCCGAGAAACGAGCGTCCTCAAGGCTTACCGAGCCGTCGTCGGGCAGTACTTCGGCCTTGATGGCATTCTTGAACCCTGCGGCCTCAAATGCTGTGTTCCAGTCGTTTACGCCCTGTATGAGATACGGAATCCATTTCTCAGGCGTTGCCGGGTCGATGTAATAGACTATCTGCTTCTCAGGCTCGGTCAGTTCGCCTCTGAGATAGCGTTTCTTGTCCTTGGGCACAAGACGGTATCGCGAGATGAACGACTCGTGCTCGGTCTTGCGCTGCTCGTCGCTGAAGCGCACGAAGTTGTTCACGAAGTAGCCCACACGCTCATCCCAAAGCCGGCGGCGCATGGGTTCCTTGGGCAGCAGCACGATGCTGGTGTTCATCCCCAAGGTTATCGCCCCAGTCTTCGACGCTTCCGAGCGTCCGGCGGTGGCTCCGTATGTGCGGGTGGTGACAACCTCGATGTTCGTTGGGAACACCTTCAAGGTGTCAATATACGTGCGGTCGGCTTGCGGTGAGCCGAGCTTCAGCGACGTGCTCAGACCGGCGGAAAGGTTTGTCAGCGGGCTACCTCCCTTGAACAGCGGCGTCACCTCAATGAGACAGTCCTTTGTGTCGGGATTGTTGCCAATGATCTTGAATGCCTGGACTATGGGGTCGATTGTCGACTGTTCGAGTGTGCGCATGATGTTGTCGCCCTCGTCGGCAATGTGGCTCTGCACATACTGTCGCATGAGTATCTGCGACGTGTCGCGGCGCTCAAGGTAGAACGCGCAGTTGTTAACCTCCTCGCCGGCAAACTGCCCGAAATTCTGTGGAACGGCTGTGAAGCGGCTCACGCATAGCAACAGCCGGCCAAGGATTGAGTCGGGCACCTCGAAGTAGTATTTGTCCTCGATGTGGCGGGTCAGCAAGAGTCCCTCCTGCGTATGACCGCCTTTCTTCATCAGCTTCTCATATTCGCTTTCCTCTTTCTTCGGGGGCTTCTTCTTCATGGCCAGAGTGTCGGCCTTCAGAGTGTCGGCCTTCAAGGTATCAGCCTTCAAGGTGTCAGCGGGAATACTGTCACGTGTGGGAATGCTGTCACGTGTGGGAATACTGTCGCGTGTGGGGATGCTGTCGCGTCCAATGGTTGCGAACCGGCCCGACTGCATGGTCAATGCCACCAGCAGGCAAAATAGAATAGCTGTGTGTCTCATATCAGTTTTGGTGCAAGATATTTTCCTGTGATACTGTCGCGGCACTTGGCCACCTCCTCGGGTGTTCCCGCCACGATGAGGTTCCCTCCGCGGTCGCCGCCCTCAGGGCCGAGGTCGATGACGTGGTCGGCCATCTTGATGACGTCGAGGTTGTGCTCTATTATTAATATTGTGTGGCCGCGCTCTATCAGAGCGTTCATCGACTTCAGCAGACGTGATATGTCGTGGAAATGCAGTCCCGTGGTGGGTTCGTCGAAGATGAAGAGCGTGGGGTCCTGTTTCTCCTGGCCTATGAAATAAGCCAGCTTCACGCGCTGGTTCTCGCCGCCCGAGAGGCTCGACGAATTCTGGCCCAGCTTTATATACCCCAGTCCGACGTCGTAGAGTGGGCGGAGGCGGTTTGTAATGGCTTTGTCAGAGGAGAAGAACTCCATCGCTTCCTCAATGGTCATGTTCAGCACGTCGTCGATGTTCTTCCCCTTGTAGCGCACGTCGAGAATGTCGTGCTTGAAGCGTTTGCCGTGACAGGCCTCGCACTCTAATACGAGGTCGGCCATGAACTGCATCTCGACCGTGATGAATCCCGCTCCCTTGCACTCGTCACAACGTCCGCCGTCGGTGTTGAACGAGAAGTACTGTGGCGTGAATCCCATCTGCTTCGCCAATGGCTGGTCGGCGAACAACTCGCGTATGGCGTCGTATGCCTTGACGTAGGTCGCAGGGTTCGAGCGCGACGACTTCCCTATCGGGTTCTGGTCGACAAACTCCACATGCTTTACCGCGTCCACGTCGCCAGCCAGTCCGCCGTAGCCGCCCGGTGCGTCGAACACTTCGCCGAGGTGGCGTTTCATTGCCGGGTATAGTATTCCCTTTATCAGGCTCGACTTTCCGCTTCCGCTGACACCCGTGACAACGGTCATCACGTTGAGCGGAATCTGCACGTCGATGGCACGCAGATTGTTCATACATGCCTGGCGTATGTCGATATGTCGGTTCCACGGGCGGCGGCTCTTGGGGACGGCGAGCGTCTCCTGACCAAGGAGGTAGCGGAGGGTGTGAGACTTTCCCTTCACTTTAGGAATGGGTTGGGTCTGCTGGGGTACTGGCCCCGCATACACTATCTCCCCTCCCAGTCGTCCGGCGTCGGGTCCTACGTCTATGAGATAGTCGGCTGAGCGCATTATCTCCTCGTCGTGCTCAACCACCACCACGGTGTTGCCCAGTGCCTGAAGCTGTTTGAGCACATGGATGAGCCGGTCGGTGTCGCGTGAGTGAAGACCGATGCTCGGTTCGTCGAGTATGTAGAGTGACCCCACGAGCGACGATCCGAGCGACGTGCACAGGTTTATGCGCTGGCTCTCGCCGCCGCTGAGAGTGTTCGACATGCGGTTCAGCGTCAAGTAGCCCAGCCCCACGTCAAGAAGGAACTGCAGCCGCGACGTTATCTCCTTGAGCAGCCGACGGCCTATTTCCAATTGTTGAGGGTTTAGAGTCAAATTGTCGAACCACTCCTTCAGCCTCACCACGGGCATCTCCACCAGGTCGGTGATGCTGCGCCCGCAAATCTTCACGTAGTCGGCCTCGGGCTTCAGCCTTGTGCCGTGGCACTTGGGGCATGTCGTCTTGCCACGGTAGCGGGCCAGCATCACGCGGTATTGTATCTTGTACTGGTTGTCGGCAACCATTTGGAAAAACTGGTCGATACAGGGTTTCTCAGTCGCCCTGCGGTCGGAGGGCAGCCCGTGCCACAGCCAGTCCTTCTGCTGTCTCGTCAGGTTGTAGTAAGGCTCGAAGATGGGGAAGTCGTCCTTCGCGGCGTGCTGTATGAACCAGTTCTTCCAGTCGCCCATCTTGTCGCCGTGCCACGGCTGCACGCATCCGTCGTAGACCGAGAGCGACGCGTTGGGAATGACGAGGTGCTCGTCGATGCCGATGATTTTCCCGAATCCCTGGCATTCGGGACAGGCCCCTGCCGGCGAGTTGAACGAGAACATCTGGTCGGTCGGCTCCTCGAAGGTCATGCCGTCGGCCTCGAAGCGGGTGGAGAAGTCATAGCTGATTCCCGACGGGAGAACCATCAGGCGCATCATGCCCTGGCCCTCGTAGAATGCCGTTTCGGCAGAGTCGACGAGACGGTCGATGGTTTCCTTCTCGAAGGAGGCTGAGAGACGGTCGACGACGAGATAGAGGGAAGAGGGAGAAGCGAATAGTGAAGAATTTGCTTCCGCTGTTTCAAGGATAGAATCGATGGTGTAGATTTGAGAACCATTTGCCACGCGGCTGTAGCCTTGCAGCAGCGAGGCCTTCAGCTGCTGCTCCGCGGTGCGCCCATCGGGCACTATCAGCGGTGCGAGGACAAGGAACTTCGTGCCCTCAGAGAACTGCTGCACACAGCGGACGACATCCTCTGTCGAGTGTTTCTTCACCTCCTGCCCGCTGATGGGCGAGAACGTCTGGCCGATGCGAGCGTAGAGAAGCCGCAGATACTCGTATATCTCGGTCGATGTGCCCACAGTCGACCGTGGGTTGCGTGCTGTCACCTTCTGCTCAATGGCGATGGCTGGGGGGATTCCGCGTATGAAGTCACACTCGGGCTTGTTCATGCGGCCCAGGAACTGCCGTGCATAGCTCGACAGGCTCTCCACGTAGCGGCGCTGACCCTCGGCATAGAGGGTGTCGAAGGCCAGCGACGACTTGCCGCTGCCGCTCACGCCGGCAATGACTATGAACTTGTCGCGGGGCAGACTGACGTCCACGTTCTTCAGGTTGTTCACACGGGCGCCCTTTATCTCGATATACTCCTGCCCAGCGTCCCCTTGTTTTTGTGCTTTCTTTAACATGCCGCAAAGATAGCGTTTTTTTTCAAGACTGCCAAACATTATCGCGCCAATTATGCAAAATAAAGTTAATCACCAATGATTTTGCGACAATAACCACGATTCCCGAACAGGGTGCACGGGGCGGCTTTGAAAGGTCTCCAAGAGGCCAAAAAGTTCACGCCGTGCGAACTCGGAGTCCGAGCCGGGCGAACTCGGAGTTCGCGCCGTGCGAACTGAGAGTCCGCGCCGGGCGAACTTTTTGACATGTCGGCGACGATTTTGAAAGATGCCAGCGACGATTCAGAAAGATGCCGACGAAGATTCTGAAAGATGGTGAACGAAAAACGTTAAAAGATGTCTAAAATGTGGCGCTATTGATTAGTTTTGTGTAACTTTGCGGCAAAGAAATGGAATATATGGAAAAGAAGCAAGTGATAGACAGTATCAAGCAGGTGGGGCGTGACACGCTGCCGCCTCATAGCACCTTGCTGCTCTACGGTTCCCGTGCCCGCGGAGATGCCCACGAGGGTTCCGACTGGGACTTGCTCATACTGCTTGACAAGCCACAAATATCCTTTAACGATTATGGTGTCGGCTATCCTTTCCGTGAACTGGGATGGAGCATCAACGAGGAAATAAATCCTCAAGTCTATTCCAAGAAAGAGTGGAGTGACTATGACTTCACTCCTTTCCACAAGAATGTAGAACACGACAAAATTGTACTGCTATGAGCCTGACAGAAGACGAAAGACGGACGATAGTACGGTTGGAACTGGAAGAAAGCAGTGACACATACGAAGAGATTGAAATCCTGCGGCAGGCGAAGAAATTTAACGGTGCTGCCACTCGTGTGTACTATGCCGTGTTCCATGTTGTCAACGCCCTGTTCATACACGACGGGCTGCGGGCTGTCACACACAAAGGGTCACATTTGCAATTTAGCCAATATTACGTCAAGACAGGAAAACTGCCCATTGAGTTCGGTCGTTTCTACAACAACCTTCAGACCTTGCGCGAGAAGAGCGAGTACAACTGTTTTTACAATGTCACCGAGCAAGACATCATTGACAGCAGCGCCATCGCCAAGCAGCTAATAGAGGCCATAGAGAAGTTGATAGCTAACTGACAGAGAATATAGTCACAAACTAAAACCAACTGCGTATGACATAGACAAGACAAAAGGACATAAAGACATAGAACGTCCACTTTTGTTTCTTGTTTTTAAACATATAATTCCCATGTAATTGAACATTAATTATACATTAATTGCTGCGCACAAAGAATTAATGAGAAATTAATGTTCAATTACATGGTAATTATATGTTAAATAAAGAGGTAGTCAAAGTTTTGAGTCCGGCTAGGCCATAGCGGGAGAAGCGGGCATGGCCGATGCGGTTCTGGGGTGTTGAAGATGTTTTCGTAAAAAAATGAAAAAGTTTTGGCCGTGTGGGGAATCTTCCATACCTTTGCATACTGAAACGACAAGACACAAAACAAACACAAACGAAATGAAAATAGGATTCGACAACCAGAAGTATCTCGAAATACAGTCGCAGCACATCCTCGAGAGGATAGCCGAATTTGACGGCAAGCTGTACCTCGAGATGGGAGGCAAACTCTTCGACGACCACCACGCCTCGCGTGTGCTGCCGGGCTTCAAGCCTGACTCGAAGCTGCGTATGCTGGCACAGCTGCGCGACAAGATTGAAATCGTCATCGTCATCAGCGCCGACGACATTGAGAAGAACAAGGTGCGCGCCGACCTCGGCATTACCTACGACGAGGACGTGCTGCGACTGCGTGAGGAGTTCCAGAAACGCGACTTCATCGTCAGCAGCGTCGTGATAACCCACTACGACGGACAGCGAGCCGCCGACAGCTACCGCCACCGCCTGGAACGGATGGGGATAGCAAGCTATATACATTATATTATTGACGGATACCCGCACAACGTCGAGCTGATAGCATCGGACCAGGGCTTCGGGCGCAACGATTATGTGGAGACCGAGCGGCCTCTTGTCATCGTCACGGCACCGGGGCCGGGTAGCGGGAAGATGGCTGTGTGCCTCAGCCAGCTATACAACGAACAGAAACGAGGCATCAGGGCGGGGTATGCCAAGTTCGAGACGTTCCCCGTGTGGAATCTGCCGCTGAAGCACCCCGTGAACATTGCCTACGAGGCCGCGACAGCCGACCTGAATGACGTGAACATGATCGACCCGTTCCACCTCGACGCCTACGGCAAGACTGCCGTAAACTACAACCGCGACATAGAGATCTTCCCCGTGCTCAACACCCTCTTCGAGAGCATCTACGGCGAGAACCCTTACAAGAGTCCTACTGACATGGGGGTGAACATGGTGGGGTTCTGCATCTCCGACGATGAAGTGTGCTGCCACGCGAGCCGCGACGAGATTGTGCGACGATACTACAACGCCACAAACAAGCTGGCCGACGGTGCCGACAACGAGAACGAGGTGAACAAGATAAGGATGCTGTTCAGCCAGGCCAAGATTACCACAGCATTCAGGCGCACCACTGTGGCTGCAAACGACAAGAAGACAGAGACGGGACACACGGCGGCAGCCATAGAACTGGACGACGGGACAATCATCACGGCAAAGTCGAGCCCACTGTTGGGATGCAGCGCCGCCCTGCTGCTCAACGCCACGAAACACCTCGCCTGCATCGACCACGACATCAAGCTCATACCACAGAGCATGATAGAACCCATACAGAAAACAAAGATTCAATACCTCGGCGGGCACAATCCGAGACTGCACACCGACGAGGTGCTCGTGGCACTTAGTGTGCTGTCACAACACGACGAGAACTGCCGCCGTGCACTTCGCAAGCTGCCAGAACTGAGAGGATGTCAGGTGCACAGCACGGTGATGCTCAGCGAGGTGGACCGCAAGATATTCAAGAAACTGGGATGCGGACTCACCTGCGACCCGGTCAGGAAGAAACAATAAACTCTCAACACTCAACTCTTAACACTCAACTCTTAACACTCAACTCTTAACACTCAACTCTTAACCCCTAAATCCTTCAATCTCTGCCCCAGTTTCTCCTCCGCAGGTGAATGCTGGGGTTGCCATAGGTGGCGGTCTTTCAGTTCGTCGGGCATGTATTGCTGGGCGACGTAGTTCCCCGGATAGTCGTGGGGGTACTTGTAGCCGTCGCTGTAGCCAAGGTCTTTCATCAGCTTGGTCGGAGCGTTGCGCAGATGCAAAGGTACGGGCAGGTTGCCCGTCTCGCGCACAAGTGCGAGGGCCGCGTCGATGGCCAGGTATGCCGAGTTGCTCTTAGGGCTGGCGGCCAAATAGACGCAGGTCTCGGCCAAAGTGATGCGTGCCTCGGGCCATCCTATTTTCATCACCGTGTCGAAGGCCGCATTTGCCAGCAGCAGAGCGTTTGGGTTGGCCAGTCCGATGTCCTCAGAGGCAGAGATGACCATGCGGCGGGCAATGAACTGCGGGTCCTCGCCACCCTCAATCATGCGGGCCATCCAGTAGAGGGCTGCATCGGGATTGCTGCCTCGGATGCTCTTTATGAAGGCAGAGATTATGTCGTAGTGCATCTCGCCATCCTTATCGTAGGCCAAGGGATTCTGCTGCAGACAGGAGACCACAAGCTCGTCGGTGATGACGATGCCAGCCGTAGAAGTGGCGGGAACGGTGGCTGGGGTGTGTTGCTCCACCACAAGTTCCAGGATGTTGAGCAGTTTGCGGGCATCGCCGCCGCTGTAGCGCAGTAGTGCGCCGGTCTCGCGCAGTTCGATGTTCTTCTCCTTCAGCACAAGGTCAGTGGTGATGGCACGGTCGAGAAGCCGCAGTAGGTCATCCTTCTCCAACGATTTAAGCACGTAGAGCTGGCAACGGGAGAGCAGCGGGCGGATGACCTCAAACGATGGGTTCTCGGTTGTCGCGCCTATAAGTGTCACGATGCCGCGCTCAACAGCTCCGAGCAGCGAGTCCTGCTGCGACTTTGAAAAACGGTGAATCTCGTCGATGAACAGTATAGGCGACGCCTCGTTGAACAACGAACCTGACGAATAGCGCCCATTCTGGGCCTTCTCTATCACGTCGCGCACGTCCTTCACGCCGCTGGTCACGGCACTAAGGGTGAAGAAAGGGGTTTCCAGACGGTTGGCAATGATGTGGGCCAGGGTAGTCTTACCCACTCCCGGCGGTCCCCAAAGTATGAACGACGATATGCGCCCCGACTCAATCATCTGACGCAGCACGGCCCCAGGGCCAACCAAATGCTGCTGGCCGATATATTCGTCGAGAGTGCGAGGACGAAGTCTTTCTGCTAATGGTTTCGACATAATGAAGATTTTCTTGAGTTGAGAGTTGAGAGTTGAGAGTTGAGTGTTGAGTGTTGAGAGTTGAGTGTTGAGAGTTGGTTCAAAACTCTCAAAGTCGGATGCAAAGGTAATGATTTTATGTGAACTGACCAAAAAAGTGAGAAAAGTTTGGCCATTACCACAGTTTTTAGTAACTTTGCAGCCTAATTGCAAGTTTACGCTCATAATAATGAATGACGACATATATATATTAGGTATAGAATCGAGTTGCGACGACACGTCGGCGGCAGTTCTCCGGGGCGATGTACTGCTCTCGAATGTCACAGCCTCGCAGGCCGTGCATGAGGCCTACGGCGGCGTGGTGCCCGAACTCGCTTCGCGGGCACACCAGCAGAACGTGGTGCCAGTGGTGAGCGAGGCCATAAAGCGTGCCGGGATAACGAAAGAGCAACTCAGCGCCGTGGCCTTCACACGCGGTCCGGGACTTATGGGGTCGCTGCTCGTGGGCGTGAACTTCGCCAAGGGGCTGGCCCTATCATTAGGAATACCCCTCATCGACGTGAACCACTTGCAGGGGCACGTCATGGCACACTTCATCAGACAAGACTCTACACCCGACACTCAGCATCCCCCCTACCCTTTCCTTTGCCTGCTCGTCAGCGGAGGCAATTCGCAGATAGTACGCGTCGAAGCATACAACAAGATGGAGGTGCTGGGACAGACCATCGACGACGCAGCAGGCGAGGCCATCGACAAATGCTCGAAGATAATGGGGCTGGGCTACCCCGGCGGGCCGATCATCGACCGTCTGGCTCGGCAGGGCGACCCGAAGGCATTCCAGTTTGCAGAGCCACACATCCCCGGCTACGACTACAGCTTCTCAGGACTGAAGACATCGTTCCTATACAGTCTGAGGAAATGGATTGCCGACGATCCCGACTTCATTGAGCATCACAAGACCGACCTGGCAGCGTCGTTGGAGTGGATCATCGTGGACATACTGATGAAGAAACTGCGCAAGGCCGCAAAGGACACGGGCATAAAACATGTGGCGGTGGCCGGAGGGGTGAGCGCCAACACCGGACTGCGCAACGCATTCCACGACCATGCACGCCGCTACGGCTGGAAGGTGTACATACCGCAGTTCAGCTACACCACCGACAATGCCGCCATGATTGCCGTCACGGGCTACTACAAGTATCTCGACCACGACTATTGCGACATCGACGCTCCGGCGTTCTCGAAAGTAACTTTTACATAAATAAGATAATGGATTTTGAAGGTAAAATGATTAGCAGGGAGGTCAGCGAACTGCTATGGGAAAAAGAAAAGACCGTCGCCACGGCTGAGAGCTGCACTGGCGGACGCATCGCCGAGGCCATCATTGCCGTTCCCGGCGCATCGAAATATTTCAAGGGCGGCATCATCTGCTACGTCAATGAGGTGAAGGAGAACCTCCTCGGCGTGTCGCACCAGCTGCTCGAAGAGAAGACCGCCGTGTGCGAGGAGGTGGCAAGGGAAATGGTGAAAGGCGCATGCCGCGCCCTGCGCACCGACTTCGCCATCGCCGCAACGGGCATCGCCGGCCCCGCCGGAGGGACAAAGGAAATTCCCGTGGGTACCATCTGGCTGGCTTGTGGCAGCGAAGACAACATTGTGACGATGAAAGTTCAGGAAGACCATGGACGAGACATCAACCTCGCCATAGCCACAAACAATGCAATGCAGCTGTTCTGCGACTTTCTGAAGAATGAAGGAGTTTGAAAAACATAAATAGCTATGAGTAAACAGAAGAACCATCTCGTAATCATGGCCGGCGGCGTAGGAAGCCGCTTCTGGCCCGTGAGCACGGCTGAGAGGCCCAAGCAGTTCATCGACGTCCTGGGCACAGGGAAGACTCTGCTTCAGCTCACCGTGGAACGCTTCGGCGAAATCATTGACCCTGCCAACGTGTGGGTAGTGACAAACAGGGCATATTTCGACATCGTGCACGAGCAGCTGCCCGACATGCCCGTGGGGAACATACTCTGCGAGCCATGCCGCCGTAACACCGCCCCGTGCATAGCCTACGTGTCGTGGCGCATAAAGGCACAAGACCCGAAAGCGAATATTGTGGTAACGCCCAGCGACCATGTGGTGATGGACCCACAGGAGTTCAGGCGCGTCATCGCCAACGCCCTCGACTTCACCGCCGACAGCGATGCCATCGTCACACTGGGAATGAAGCCCACACGTCCGGAGACCGGCTACGGATACATCCAGGCCGACCTCTCGGCAAGTTCGCTGCGCAACAAAAGCATATTCCGCGTTGACTCATTCCGCGAAAAGCCCGACTTCGAGACGGCCACGCAGTACATAAAGAAGAACTACTATTTCTGGAACGCCGGCATCTTCGTGTGGAACGTGAACACCATCGTCAACGCCTTCCGCATCTACCAGCCGAAGATGAGCAAGATATTCGAGGCCATGCTGCCCATATACGGAACGCCACAGGAACAGCAGACCATCGACGAGAAATTCCCGCTCTGCGAGAACATCTCCGTCGACTATGCCATCATGGAGAAGGCAGAGGAAATTTTCGTCTACCCTGCCGACTTCGGATGGAGTGACCTCGGCACATGGGGTTCGCTACAGACGCACGTGCACCGCGACCTTTACGGCAATGCTTGCATCGGCGACAACATCAGCCTCTTCGAGAGTCATGACTGCATCGTGCACACCACGCAGGAGCGCAAGGTGGTCATCCAGGGCCTCGACGGGTATATAGTGGCAGAGAACGACAACACATTATTAATATGTAAGCTGTCAGAGGAACAGCGGATAAAGCAGTTCAGCGGTGATAGCTGATTTGAGAGTGATGACAAAACATACGGCAATAGACTTGTTTTCCGGAGCCGGGGGATTGCATATTGGCTTTGAGAAGATGGGCTTTGACGTGCGACTGTGCATCGACAACAATGTAGTTGTAGCCAGGACACACAGTCGAAACTACCCTCATATACCCATGATAAACCGCGACATCAACCAGGTTCCCACGGAAGAGATACGCAGCTATCTTCCAGAGGGGAAAGTTGATGTCATCATCGGCGGACCTCCATGCCAAGGGTTTTCTACAATCGGAAAAAGAGCCTCGTCAAACCCAGATAAACGGACGAGGAAAGACCCGCGTAACGAGTTGGTTTATGCTTATGCGAGGATTATCCGAGAGCTGAAGCCCAAGTTTATCGTGATGGAGAATGTAAAAGGCATACTGACCCTTGAAGGCGGCGCATATCTTCAAAATGTGCTTGACTTGTTGAAAGATGCTGGCTACAATGCGCAATACCGACTCATCAATATGGCCAACTATGGTGTTCCAGAGATTAGGGAACGCGTTATCATCATAGGCAACAGGCTTGGTCTGCCTGTTGCATTCCCAAAGCCCGACCACTCAGACAACCCTGATGACGGGCTTCCCGCTTGGAACAACTGTTGGGATGTCATCAAGGACTTGGAGAGTCTGCCCGATATGCCTCAGTTCAATCATGTCGCGCTGAAACACACCGAAAAGAACATTGCACGTTACAAGCTCATACCGCAAGGGGGACGGTTGCCAGAGAATGTGCTTTCGCCCGAACTTTATCGAAAGAACTTCGGCAACACTTTCAAACGGTTGAGTCAGGACAAACCGTCACTAACAATGGTTCCTGGCAATGATGCCTTCCCCATCCACCCCACGCTGAACCGAACCCTCACCGTAAGGGAGGCAGCACGCATACAGACTTTTCCCGACAGCATCATCTTTGAAGGAAGCCGCAGACAGCAAGGGCAGCAGGTTGGCAATGCCGTGCCGCCGCTCTTCTCACAGAAATTGGCAGCGTTTATGCTCCAACAGATTGAAATAGCCAAGAAAGCTGGAAAGTATGAATGCGATTGACTTGTTTGCCGGAGCGGGTGGCCTTTCTGTGGCACTGAGAGACGCGGGGTACGACATAGTGCTTGCCAACGAGATAATGCCTCGCTACGCAGCAACACACAGATGGAATTTCCCCGATGTGCCTCTGATTGTCAAAGACATCAATCAGGTAACCAAGAACGATTTGGACAAAGTGCTCGAAGGGCGTGACGTTGACCTTATTGTTGGCGGACCGCCCTGTCAGGGCTTCTCTATTTTTGGCAAGAGACGCTTTATAAATACAGGCGACTACAATCCGCATGAGGACCCACGGAATTTCTTGGTATATCAGTATATCAGGATCGTGGAAGAGGTGAAGCCAAAGTTCTTCTTCATGGAGAATGTAAAGGGCTTTACAAATTTGGACAAAGGTCTGTTCGTGGAAGAGGTGAAAAGAAAATTCCGTAATATAGGTTACAAAGATATATGGTGCGAGATAGTCTGTGCTACCGATTACGGAGTGCCGCAAGAACGCTACAGAATGTTTATGATTGGCAACCGACTCGGCATCAGATTCAAGAAGCCAAACCCTACACATTTCCCCATCGGATCTGGATTAAAGCCTGAATACACCACTGTGGGCGATGTCATCATGGACTTAGTGGGCAAGGAAAGGCGTGTGGCCAACCACGTTCCGTTAGAGCACAAACCCATTGTAGCCGCACGATACAGCTACGTGAAAGAGGGGGCGAAACTGAATGTAGATGATCTTCCTCCAGAACTTGCTGTGGCAACTCGCAGCGACTCAAAGCGTGGCACCGTGGCTAACTACAGTCATGTGTTCAAGCGGTTGAGCCGTTTCAAACCTTCCACCACTATGGTACCTGGACATAACGCTTTTCCCATCCACCCCACTCTGAATCGAACGCTTACTCCACGCGAGGCGGCAAGAATACAGACATTCCCCGACACGCATGTGTTTCTCGGAACAAGGCAAGAACAGTGTATCCAAGTGGGAAACGCAGTGCCGCCGCTTATGGCTAGGCCTTTCCTTGAAAAGATAAAGCAATACATAGAGACATACGACAACAATGAGCAGTCATAATTCAGAGGCGGCATACGCTTCTGCCGAAATAGCAAGCATTATACAGAGCGACCAAGGCCGTTTCCTTGACGGTATTGGCACAAATGGTGAATGGTCACTATTCGCGGGTAGAGAAGGAGGCGCGCAGTGGCCTCTGGCTGATGGAGTCATCAATGCAAAGAATCCCAAGAAAGAACTTAATTTCGCTTTTGAATTTAAAAGGGCAAACGAGGGCGTGCATGGCATACTAACCGCATTAGGGCAGTCATGCGCCTACCTTGAAAAAGGGTATGACGCTTCGGTGATGGTTTTCCCGACCCAATACCCCTCGCACAGCAGCCCTGGGGCACACGTTAAACGCATCATAGAGGCAACAGCTCCCGATATCCCTATTTGGATTTTCACATACGGCGACCCTGACCTTTCCACGACAAGGCCTTTCCAAGGTAAACTGGAGTGTGTACGTGGCAATCCGCTAGCCGCCTGTAAGACAGTGCAAAGGATAACCCCTACGACGACAGGGCGGGTATCTACACTTTGGGCACATGTGCGCGAAGGGATGAGTCATCCTGATGCCTTTTACCGATTTTGCCAGTCGGTAAAGGTGATAGCATCAATAGGTGAAGATTATGAAAAATATGTGTTTCCACAGGATTTGATTGATGCAGTAAGGAGAATTGACAGTAACGCTGACGTTTACAAATACCTTTCCTACACATCAAACGACACCATTCTCGACAAGGCTTGGCGAAGGCTATGGTTCACGTACTACTTCTGGCCTGACCTCATTCCTATATTCAGTTCATCATCACCTTATTCTGTCAATGACACTAACACAAGAATAAGAATAGACGGCAACCATTACCAAAAACTGCTTTCAGGAAGAACAGACTCTTTAAAAGCCACGCTCTGTAACGACTTGAACAACGGCAACATCACAGAGGAAGAGGCATGGATGGAGTATGCAAAGAAAGTCAGAGGTAATGCCCACAGTTATCGTGAGGTGATAGATTCTGGGCTGTACCACATCGGCTTCCTCTCACCAAACGGAGACCTGACAGAGCTGGGCTACAAGTTCGTCGATGCTTGCGAGCGTAACGATTCGCCTTACGACTTTCTGCCAATGGAGATTTTGCGTGCCGCGTTCCTTCAGAATGGTCAATATGCAGCATTGCTCCATTACATCTTCAAATTATCGGAAGAGAAGTTCGACAAAGACTTATTCGCTTTTTCTGTTGAAAAGAGCAATGGAATACGGCAGTTCAAACAAAATGACTACCTTGACTGGTTAATGGATCATTTTGCAAACGAACTGCACATCGCCCAAAAGACTACTCTGAGAGCTGGAGGTACAAGGAAATCACTTCAGGCTGAGATCGGCTATCTGAATAAACTGGGCCTTGTCCGCACCACACATAATGGCTTTGCTGCCTATCGCATAGGAACAGGACTATGCATAGATTGGCCAAAGGTAGAGACTAGTCTGCAGTTCTTTAATACATTGTAGTAATAAAAAAGGAACGTAGCTAATTACATTTGTCATTTATTGTAAATAAACATATTAAGAAATGGAAACAAGAAAGATAGCACTTATTACAGGCATTACCGGTCAGGACGGATCGTTCCTGGCAGAGTTCTTAATTGAAAAGGGTTACGAGGTGCACGGCCTGATGCGCCGTTCCTCGTCGTTCAACACCGGGCGCATTGAGCATCTGTATCTCGACGAGTGGGTGCGCGACATGAAGAAGAAGCGACTGGTGGAACTGCATTGGAGCGACATGACCGACTCGTCGTCGCTTATACGCATAATCGCCGAGGTGCGGCCTACGGAGATTTACAACCTCGCTGCACAGAGCCACGTTAAGGTGTCGTTCGACGTTCCTGAATATACGGCTGAGACCGATGCCGTGGGCGTGCTCCGCCTGTTGGAGGCCGTGCGCATCTGCGGACTGGACAAGACATGCCGCATATACCAGGCATCGACATCGGAGCTTTACGGCTTGGTGCAGGAGGTGCCCCAAAGCGAGACGACACCCTTCTACCCCCGCTCGCCCTACGGAGTGGCAAAGCTCTACGGATTCTGGATTATGAAGAACTACCGCGAGGCATACAACATGTTCTGCTGCAACGGCATACTCTTCAACCATGAGAGCGAGCGTCGCGGCGAGACCTTCGTCACACGCAAGATAACGCTGGCAGCAGCCCGCATTGCACAGGGCCATCAGGACAAGCTCTATCTTGGCAACCTCAACGCCCTGCGCGACTGGGGCTACGCCCGCGACTACGTGGAGTGCATGTGGCTCATACTGCAGCAGCCGAAGCCAGATGACTTTGTAATTGCCACCGGCGAATACCACACCGTGCGCGAGTTCGCCACGCTGGCATTCCACGAAGTGGGCATCGACCTGGAATGGCAGGGCGAGGGTGTCGACGAGAAGGGTATCGACAAGAATAGCGGACGTATCATCGTCGAGGTCGACCCGAAGTATTTCCGTCCCGCAGAGGTGGAGCAGCTGCTCGGCAACCCGGCAAAGGCAAAGGCACAGCTTGGATGGAACCCGCGCAAGACCAGCTTCGAGCAACTGGTGAAGATAATGGTCGACCACGACATGCAGAAGGTGCGTAAACTGTTCCAGTAGGAGGTCGTGCTTTCCTGAATAGCGATCTCCTATACAAGTAATATGCTGATACTCTTAGCCCTGACGGCATATTTCTGCATTCTTTCCGGCATCAGCCGCCTTGTAGCCCGGCGCTCGTCGAACGAAACATTCTTTCGTGGCGGGTGCCGGTCGCCATGGTATATGGTGGCCTTTGGCATGGTGGGGGCAAGCATTTCGGCCGTCACTTTCGTCAGCGTGCCGGGCATGGTGCTCACCTCGAGCATGGCCTATCTGCAACTGTGCATGGGGTTCGTGTTGGGATATGTCGCCGTGGCTTTCGTTCTGTTGCCGGTTTACTACAAGCTGAACCAAGCATCCATCTACAGCTTTCTCGGAGAGCGTCTTGGGCGCAGTTCCCATCTGTCGGGCGCATGGTTTTTTCTCGGATCGAAACTGGCCGGGGCGGCATTGAAGTTCTATGTCGTCTGCACTGTCATGCAGCGTATGGTGATGGACTCTTTCGGAGTGCCATTCGTGGTGACGGTTCTGCTGCTCGTCCTTGTCATCTGGCTCTACACGCGACGTGGCGGCATACGCACGCTGGTCTTCACCGATGTTTTCCAGACGCTCTGCCTCTTCACCGCACTTGTGCTTATCATTCGCGCTGTGCTCATGGACAGCGGCTGCGAATCCGTCTCCGACGCCGTCGGTGCCATCATGGCCGACGAGCGAAGCCGTGTGTTCGTCCTCGACGACTGGTCGTCGCCGTGGCTGCTGTGGAAACAATTATTGAGCGGATTGTTTATCGTGGTGGTGATGACCGGCCTCGACCAGGACATGATGCAAAAGAACCTCACTTGCCGCACACTGCACGAGGCACAGAAAAGCATGTGCATCTACGGTCTGGCCTTTCTTCCAGCCAACCTCCTATTTCTCTCGCTTGGCATTCTGCTGGCGCAACTCTACGGAGGGTCATTGCCGGCCAGTGGCGACGACCTCCTGCCGCTGTTCGTGGCCAACTCAGGTGTGACAGTTGCCGTGCTCTTCACCATCGGCATCGTCTCGGCATCGTTCTCCAGTGCCGACTCTGCCCTCACGTCGCTCACCACCTGCTACTGCGTGGACATTAGCGGCAAAGAGGGCGACGAGAGTCTGCGTCGGCGCTGCCACGGAGCGATGTGCATAGCATTCGCCCTGTTCATCCTTCTTTGCCACGCGGTAAACTCAAAGAGTCTTATCGATGCCATCTACACCATGGTGGCCTATACCTACGGGCCGTTGCTGGGTCTCTTCGCCTTCGCCCTTTTCACACGGCGCAAAGCAGATAACCGCCTTGTGCCATTCGTCTGCATTGCCTCGCCGTTGCTGTCCTTTGCCATCGACCAGGCAGCAACCCACCTTTTCGCATACCATTTCGGTTACGAACTGCTGCTGCTCAATGGAATGCTGTGCTATGTCGGACTAAGGCTCACCTCTCATCCGCCGAAGTAGTCGGCAAGCTCTTCCCTTGCCTGGGCGTTCTCGTTGGTCATGTCCCTTATTATGCGGCCTTTCTCCAACAGGGCAATACGTGTGGAAATGTCCACCGTGTGCTGCAGGTTATGACTGCTCACCATCACCGTGGCCCCCGTAGTGCTGGCATATTCGGTGAGTGTGCGCTTCAGCACCACCTGGCTTGTGGGGTCGAGGAAATTGAACGGCTCGTCGAGGATGAGCAGCCGTGGCTGCTGGATAAGTGAGGCCATGATGCCCACTTTCTGCTTATTGCCGGCCGAGAGGTTGCGTATAAGCTTCTTCTGTCCCATCACCTCGCCGCCAGCAAAATGCTCCAATGTCTGCAGACGCTCGTCAACAACGTCCTGCCCCATGCCGCATATCTTTCCTATGAAGGCGAAATACTCTTCGGGTGTAAGGAAATCGATAAGAAAGCCCTCGTCAATGTATGCCGCTGTAAATTTCTTCCATTCCTCACTTTCTGCCGGGTTTATGCCGTCAATGCTTATTTGCCCCTCGTCGGGTTTCAGAAGGTCGAGTAACATGCGGAAGAGCGTGGTCTTTCCCGCACCATTATTGCCTACGAGTCCCAGCAGCTCGCCATCGTTCACCTTGAAAGAAGGGATGTCGCTGGCTATGGTCTCGCCAAAAGTTTTCTTCAGATTGGTAATCTCTATCATTGTTATGTTCTTGTTTTTCGTGCAAAATTACAAAGTTTCGGCTAATCAGCCAAATTTATCCGAACTTTCTTTGTCATTTTCAAGAAATTACCGTACCTTTGCACCCATATTATAATAATGTATATGGAGAAAGACAAAGATTACATCCAACAAAATGCCATCACTGGCAGCGAGGCCCTCATGCTGGCGCTGAAGGCTGAGGGTGTGAAAACCATTTTCGGCTATCCCGGCGGCAGCATCATGCCCGTCTACGATGCCCTCTATGACTATACTCGTGGCGAGAAAAAGGCTTTCGACCATATTCTTGTGCGCCACGAACAGGCAGCCACACATGCTGCCGAGGGCTATGCCCGTGTTAGCGGCGACGTGGGAGTTACCATCGTCACCAGCGGTCCGGGAGCGACAAACACTCTTACGGGTGTGGCCGACGCCATGCTCGACTCGACGCCTATTGTCGTCATTGCCGGACAGGTGCCCATCGGCGCTCTTGGCACCGACGCATTCCAGGAGGTGGACCTCGTGGGTGTCGCACAGCCAATATCGAAATGGAGCTACCAGATACGCCATGCCGAGGACATAGCCTGGGCAGTGAGCCGTGCGTTCTACATCGCCCGCTCAGGACGACCCGGCCCCGTGGTGCTCGACTTCCCCAAGAACGCGCAGACGGAAAAAGTGGTGTTCAAACCCCAGAAGGTGGACTTCGTGCGCAGCTACGTGGCCTACCCAACGCTTGACATGGATGCCGTGCGCGAAGCCGCCGAGCTTATCAACAACGCGAAGAAGCCATTGGCCTTGGTGGGTCAGGGCGTGGAGTTAGGCAACGCGCAGCAAGAACTACAGGACTTTCTTGAGAAGGCCGACATTCCCGCCGGACGCACCATGCTCGGACTGTCGGCATTGCCATCGACCCACCCGCTGAATGTTGGGATGCTGGGCATGCACGGCAACTATGCTGTGAACATGAAGGAGCAGGAATGCGACGTGCTCATCGCCATCGGCATGAGGTTCAGCGACCGCGTGACAGGAAACCCGAAGACATACGCCAAGCAGGCAAAAGTGATACACCTTGACATAGACAAAAGTGAGATAGACAAGAACGTGAAGACCGATGTGGCCGTTGTGGCCGACTGCAAGGAGTCGCTGCCCGCCATCGCCTCACTACTCCACCCCGCCGACCACCGCGAGTGGCGCGAGTCGTTCCGCCCACTCGACGAAAAAGAGCGTGCCAAAGTCATCGAACCGGCCATACATCCCAAGGAAGGGCCACTGCTCATGGGCGAGGTGGTCAATGCTGTGGCCGAGGCCACTGAGGGCGATGCAGTATTGGTGACGGATGTCGGTCAGAACCAGTTGTTTGCAACACGCTACTTCAAGTATCCGAAGAAGCGCAGCATCTGCACCAGCGGAGGTTTGGGAACCATGGGCTACGGTATGCCAGCGGCCATTGGAGCCACTTTCGGAGTTAAGAGGAGAGAGGAGAGAGGAGAGATAACAGAGGAAAGAGGAGAGAGGAGAGAGGAGAGAGAGCGCACGGTTGTCTGCTTCATGGGCGACGGCGGTTTCCAGATGAACATACAGGAGTTAGGAACCATCATGGAGCAGCAGGCTCCGGTGAAGATGATTCTGATGAACAACAACTACTTAGGCAATGTGCGCCAGTGGCAGGACATGTTCTGGCAGCGGCGCAAGTCGTTCACACGGATGATGAACCCCTGCTACGAGCTGATTGCCCAGGGCTACAACATCCCCTACGAGGCCGTCACCGAGCGGTCGCGGCTGAAAGACGCTGTGCAGAAAATGCTCGACACCACTGGCCCGTACATACTGGAGTGTGCCATAAAGGAGGACGACGACGTGCTGCCGATGACACCGCCAGGCTCAAACGTTGACGACATGATGTTGGAGACCCTCTCCCCAGCCCCTCCTTACAAGGGAGGGAAGTAGTTACCCCCAAAAACATAGTTTAAGTATGGAAAAGAAAAAAGAAATGCAAGAAGTATCTACTCCCCTCCCTCAAAGGGAGGGGCAGGGGGGTGGGTCTAAACTCTATACACTCCTTGTCTACTCCGAGAACATCGCGGGTATTCTCAACCAGATAACCGCCGTTTTCACACGCCGCCAGGTGAACATCGAGAGCCTTAACGTGTCGGCGTCGAGCATCCCCCACGTGCACAAATACACTATCACCGCCTGGAGCGACGAGGACCAGATAACAAAGATCACTCGGCAGATTGAGAAGAAGATCGACGTGGTGAAGGCCACATGGTTCACCGACGACCAGCTCTTCATCCGTGAGACCGGCCTATACAAACTTGCCACCGACGTGGTGCTCCAGAACCCTAAGATAAGCAAGGCTATCAGGAAGCACGACGCCCAGATAACAGAGGTGAACCCCACCTACGTCATTGTGATGAAGAGTGGCAAGACCGATGACATCATGTCGCTCTACCACACGCTCGACGAGTTCCACTGTGTCCTCCAGTACACCCGTTCCGGCCGCATTGCCGTCACCCGTTCCACTCAGGAGCAGGTCAGCGAGTTCCTTGAACAGAGGGAAAAATCGAGACTAAAGAACTGACACTAAATATAGTTAGCAATTGGAAACGATGTTTTTAGTAAAACAGATAAAAACAACAAAAACAGATAAAAACCATTTGTCATGTTTTTCTCGGTTTTTCTTGTTTTTACCTGTATTTCTAAAAAACAAAAAGTTAAAGCCATTTGACTACTTAATTTAATCACAGTTCCTAATGGAATGAAAGGGGACTGATTGTTTACCAACGTCGGAAGAGTTCGAATGTGAACTTGCAGCCGAATTGGCTGTAGTGGGTGTTCAGGAAACTGGCGAAGAGTCCCACTGTGGCATAGCGGCACGTGAAGCTGTAGCCTAATTCGGAATACAGCCGGGTATCGGCTATAGACAGGCTGCTCAGGTAGACACGCTCACGCTCCACATAACGCCCCAGCAGCGGCACCATCGAGGCCACAAGCAGAGGCGACTCGTAGGAGATGTTTCCACGTACATAATAGTTTGAGGCATTGTAAAGTTCTGACGAGAGCAGCTGGAAATCCCCCGTCCAGTCGTCGTCCCATCCTTCAGGCAGATTACAGTCGCGGAAGTTGGCATAGTCCATGAAATAGTTGTTACCCCGCGTAGTATAGAATCCTCCCCCTACCCTCACGTTAAGTGTCTGCATGTGGCTCATAGTGTGCTTCATGCTGATGTCTCCCTCCCAGCGCTCGTATGTCATGTTCACATCGTTGCCTTTCAGTCCGCGCTCGTAGTCGATGCTCACTATCGGGCCTTTTGCCCATGGCTTGACCTTGATGCCTAACGACGGGGCGATGGAGCTGAACAGCGTGGGTTTGCCAAAAGCCATCATCCCTTCGGCATTGATGGCATGTCGGCGGTGGTAGACCAAGCCCGTCTCCACAGTGAGCCACTCCGTGGGGCTGATCACGTTTTTCGCCCTGACATAGTGGTCGTCGAACAGGTCCAGTTCCTTGTTCTCCAACTCAGGGAGGTCGCCATACTCCTCCCTTATCTCCTGAAGCACGCCATTGTTGCCTATACGGTTGTCGCTGCCCCACGAGAGCGAGGCATGGGCGTTGAGCTTCTTGCTGTAGAAGAAGTAGAAGGGCACCTCCCAGTAGAACTCCCGCAGCTTGAAGTTATATCCGATGTAGGGGTTTGTATCAATCCACGACGTTTTATTGAAATTATAGCGTGCACCCATCTTCAGCTTGTAGGAGAATCCCTTACTGGGGCTGTAGCTGACGTACTGTGGGTTGAGTATCGGCGATAGTTTCACGTAGCCGTTGTCATTGTCGGCGATCAGCGTGCGTATCAGGTTCTCGCCTATCAAGTCCCATCCTATCTCCTTCAGATAGTTGTGCCTACGGCGTGCCGGATGTTCAGCGGCTTCAGTGTCGGCAGCCGACGGGGAAAGGCTGTCAGTAGGCTCGGCAGCATGAATGGTGTCGGGAACTGTGGCCGATGGGGCGTTGTAGTGGTCGTTGGCGGCATAGACGAACCTCTCCTCGTCGGTGAGCGGTATGGGTCTCAGCGAGTCGATGAGTGAACGGTCGCCCTTGATGTCTATCGAGTCAGGTAGCGTTACAGGACAGTCGAATACAGCCTCGAAACGCGACGACACATGGTTGCCCACGAACTTGAACACTACGTTTGTCTCGCTGTGCACCGGGGCCAGGGCGCGTGCGCCTTCCTCTCCAAGTGTTGAGCTGGTGCGGAAATGGATCATGTCGTACTCACCCTCCATTGTGACCGATACTACCCGCCCCGTGGCCTCCACCACAAATGCCTTTCCTTTCACCAACTGTGTATTCCTGAAAAACCGCGGACGAAAGGAAACGGTGACAAGGCTGTCGCTGCCTTTTTCCACACGGTAGCGATAGAACACCTTGTTCTCGCGGTTAAAGGGCGAAAGAATGTGGTCGTCGTAGATGGTCACATCGTAGATGTCGGGCGTCACATATTTACGCAGCACGGGCAAGGTGTTCCTCTGCCTCGGGATGGTGGTGTAGTAGACCTGCCGCTTCGACCTGAAACCGTCTTCGCCTCCGAAAAAGAACTGGCCGTACTGCTCAGTCAGGAAAGCCCTCTTGCCTTCGGCTATGGTGTAGAGCGACGGCACAGCCCAAAGTGTGAAATTGCGGCGGTGGGTCTGGTAGAGATGCTTCATGTAGACATTCGTAGAGTATGGCTTCAGACTGTCGCCGAGGCTCTTGCGGAAGCTGAACATACGCATCAGCACCAGCGAATCAAGGCTTTCACCCAAAACGCTGGTGCTGACTATAACGAATGTGGCTATGAGCATCAATGCACGTTTCATCGCCACAAAGTTACGATGTTTTTTCCAAACGGCAATATTTGCCGTTCAATCTTCAACTTTTTTAACCCAAATACTTCATCAAGATTTTGGCGTTGCCGCTGTCGCGCAGCTTGGCAATGCTCTTCTCACGAATCTGGCGTACACGCTCGCGGGTAAGCCCAAGCTCGTCGCCAATCTCCTCCAAGCCCTTCTCATGGCATCCTATACCGAAGCATTCACGAATGATGATTATCTCACGGTCTTTCAGCACTTTACTGAGAACGGAGTTAAGCTCCTGGGCCATCGACTCATGGTCTACGTAGCGGTCGGTGCGGGTGTCGTCGCCGCTGGCCATGACATCGAGCATACAGTTGTCCTCGCCGTCCTGGAAAGGAGCGTCGATTGAGACATGGTGGCTGTCGGCCTGCATCGACTGGCCAATCTTCTCCTCGTCCATGTCGGTCATCTCAGCCAGCTCGCTCACCGAGGGGTGGCGCTGGTTCTCCTGCTCGAACTTGCTAATCTCGTGGCTGATCTTGTTGAGCGATCCCACCTGGTTGAGCGGCAGACGCACAATGCGGCTCTGCTCGGCAATGGCCTGCAGGATGCTCTGGCGAATCCACCACACGGCATAGCTGATGAACTTGAATCCTCGCGTCTCGTCGAATTTCTGTGCCGCCTTTATCAGCCCGATGTTTCCCTCGTCAATGAGGTCGGTGAGCGTCAGGCCCTGGTGCTGGTACTGCTTTGCCACACTGACCACGAAGCGCAGATTGGCCGTCACGAGCTTGTCCTTGGCGCGCTCGCCGGCCAGACCGCCCTTGCGTATCTGCTGTGCCAGCTCAATCTCCTCGTCGATGCTGATAAGCGGAGCACGGCCAATTTCGACAAGATACTTGTCAAGTGCCTCGCTCGAGCGATTAGTAATACTCTTCTGAATCTTTAGCTGTCTCATCCTCTTTTCCTTTCTTTTACCTTAAAAATCGTGTCTAACTCTCTGAATTATAATCATATATCCCCTTTTTGTCGCTTTTGGGGCTGCAAAGTTACTAATAATAACGCAAAAATGCAAGAAATTATTAGATTATTTTTGTTAAAAAAAGATAAACAGAAAATACTGAGAACGGAGGAGTCAAGGATGGAGAACGGAGACGTTTGACACTTTGGACGAAGGGGTGTCACAAAGCCCCCGAAAGACCGGAAAAGTTCGCCCGGCGCGGACTCCGAGTTCGCGCCGTGCGAACTGTGAGTTCGCGCTGGGCGGACTGGGAGTTCGCGCCGGGCGAACTATTTGCCATGTCGGAGACGATGCCGGAAATGGTCGGATACGCTGCCGAGGGTGGTCGGAGGCGTGTTTACCTCACCTTATCCATGAGCGTGAGCAGCTCGGCACGATAGCCGTGGGGGTCTTTCCCGATGTGGCCGCTCACCAGTTCGCGTGCCATGCTGATGGTGGCATCGCCCTTGTAAACCGACTTGCGCAACACCATGCCGTATGCAGCCACTCCAGCGGCAAAGTAGAAATCGTCGGAACGAGCGTTATTATTGTATATGTCGGCCACGCTGAGCGTTTTCTTCAGAGGTATGCTCTCATCGTTGAGCGACTTCTTGTAGCGGAAGTCGAAGGTGGCGAAAGTCTCTCCAGCCTTGCTCGCCAACGATGCCCCGTTGTTGAGCACAACCTCATAGAGAGCCGTAATGGTCTGTCCTGCACCAATTTCCCCGGCATCCTTCGCGTCATCCTCGAACTCGTCCTTGTTCATCGTGCGGTTCTCGTAGCCTATCAGGCGGTACTCGCTGACGATGTCGCTATTGAACGTCACCTGGCACTTTGCATCGTTAGCCACGCTGAAGAACCGCTCGCGCTCGTGAACGAAGACCTTCATCATCTCGTTCTCGCTGTCGATGTAATGGTATGTTCCGTTGCCATGGTTGCTGATGCTCTCCATCATATCGTCGTTCAGGTTGCCCATGCCGAAGCCAAGACATGTCATGTAGATGCCTTTCTTGGCGTAGCTCTCAACCATCTCTGTGAGTGCACTGGTGCTGGTGACACCAAGATTGAAGTCGCCGTCGGTACCCAGTATTACGCGGTTGTTGCACTTCGGGTCGTAGTTGGCCATGGCCTCCTCGTAGGCCATCTTCAGGGCCTCGCCTCCATTTGTAAAGCCATCGGCCTCCAACTGGTCTATGGCACTAACTATCTTGGCGGCATTCTTGACCTGTGTCGACTCAAGCAGCTTCTTCACCTCGCCTGAATAGGTGACGATTGAAATGCGGTCGTCGGGCTTCATATTGTAGACCAGCTGCTTCAGTCCCGACTTCAGCAGGTCGAGCTTGTCACTGGTCGACATCGAACCCGACACGTCGATGAGGAAAACGTAGTTGGCCTGGGGAATCTCGCTATCCTTGAGTTCCTTTCCCTTGATTCCCAAGCGCAGCAGATGGTGCTCCGAGTTCCAAGGGCAGTCGCCCACCTCGGCATTGATGGCCACGTTGTTGCCGTCGGAAGGCGAGGCGTAGTCGAAGGTGAAATAGTTCAGGTACTCCTCAATGCGCACACTCGACGAAGGGACGATGTAGCCCGAGGTGAGATAGCGGCGCGCTATGGCATACGACGCACCGTCGGCATCGACCGAGAAGGTTGACGTGGCTTCGATTGAGGTCTTGATGAAAGGATTGTCGGCAAACTCGCCAAACTTGTTGCCACCATAAGAGGAGGAAGAATTGTCGTTGGCACTTCCGTACGAAGCATCAACGTAACTTGGAGCAGCTGCATAGCCATCATCGGCATCGCCATCACCGACTCCACAACCTACTGCCAGCAGACTCATGGCAGCCAGACCGAAATTCACAAAATAGTTTTTCATAATCGTTTCGTTTTTGATAGTGTTATTATTAATTTGGAAAAGAGTTACGGTACAATCTGAAGCCTTTTCACTTTTAGAACAAGATATTTGCAAAATCCTGCACCTATTTATCATTAAAAAAAGTTAATCGACAAAAAAGGCCCTTGCGAAGTGCAAGATTTCCGCTTTTTCCCGTTTATTGAATAAAAACATACATCTTATTGTTATAACGAAATGAAAGAGAACATAATGAAATGGCTGTTGTCGGCATTGCTGACTGCCATGACGGGACTGACTGCCGGATGCGGCACAGAAGGCGACGCGGATGCTTCTTCGATAGCGCCAAGTAGCGATGCCTATTCGGGGACAGCCTATGGGCGCGGTGTCTACGAGGGCGAATGGACGGTGAACAAGCAGGTGGTGGACACGGCGCGGATAGTGGTGAACACGGCAATGAGGGTCAGGCTGCCACAGAGTTACCTGCTTGGGCTATGCTTCCCCGATAAGTCGGCCACTGTAGTGGAAAGCAACACTCCGACAACCATCTGGGTCTATTCCGAAGGCTACAGCGAGCAGTCACAGTACATGGCCTTCGAATCGACTATGGAACAGTATGACGGCACACAGCGACTCTACAACACATGCTCATTCGAGGCGTTGGTCGGCGGAGAGAAATACAGAATCAGTCTGCTGTCGAAAGAGAACGCCAATGCCGTTTTCCAGAACGTCACGGGGCAATGGACGCTGGGAATACCCATAAACAGTTTCCTGGTTAAGAACATGGCAACGGGAGAGACGACGGAGAAAAGACTCTCAATAACCGTCTCATTATACTATAACACGAAGAAGAGGGTGGGCTGACTGGTGGAGACTGAGAAGCAACTCATAGAAGCGATACACAACGGCGAGCGGGCGGCTCTGCGCCGGCTCTACGACCGCTATTCGGGTTATGCCATGGCCATCGCGCTGAGGTATGTCCCAGACCATGACGAGGTGCACGACGTCATGCAGGACAGCTTCGTGAAGATTCTCACCACCATCAGCAAGTTCGACTACCGGGGAGAGGGAAGCCTGAAGGCATGGGTGGCACGAATTGTCAGCAACAACGCCATAGACCATCTGAGGGAGCAAAGCCGATTCTCGATGACAGACTACAGCAGAAAGGAACTGGAGATACCCGACACGCCGGAGGAAACGGACGAGGAGCCTGACATCGGCGACCTGCCGCCCGACAAGCTGACGGAGATGATAGGGCGGCTGCCAACAAACTACCGCACGGTGCTCAACCTCTTCGTCTTCGAGCAACGGCCACACAAGGAAATTGCCAAACTACTGGGCATCAAGGAGAACACATCGTCATCGATATTCTTCAGGGCGAAACGAATGCTGGGAAAAATGATTAACGACTACAAAGACAACAAGACAACAAGACTGCAACGCACATGAAACAGGACAAATGGACACAACAGCTGCACGACAAACTGGCGGAGCACGAGGTGCCAGCGCCCGAAGGACTGTGGGCCGACATCGAGGCGGCTTTGCCACAGCCCGAGAGTAGTGGGTTGCAGACCCGTCGTGCACGGATAATAGCCTTGCGCCGATGGGCGGCAGCAGCAGTTGTCGCCGCATTACTCGCCGGTGGAGGTCTCGCGCTATATAATAATAATGTGGAGCTAAGCGACTCCGACAGCCGACTGGCTGTAGTACAGGAGGACAAGCCGATGCTGGAGGAACAGAATGAACAGACGGCAGAGGAGGAACGGTTGCCTGCCAAGCAAGAGAAACTGCAGCAACTGACAGCTATGGCTGAAAAGCCCCGAAGGGGCGAAGAGACTACAGGCAGGAGTGAAACCCCTGCTGGCGACCCAGCCATGGCGGAAAAGCCCCGAAGGGGCGAAGAGACTACAGGCAGGGATGAAACTCCTGCTGTCGACCCAGCTATTGTAAGCCCTGAAAGGGCGACAGACCAAACCACTCCTTCTCACCGCCAGTCCCACCCCGTTGTCCCGTACACCGCGCAAAAGGCGCGGTCAGAAGCCCACCCCCACCCCACCCTCAGCCTCTACGCCATGAACGGCTTCGGCAGCCAGGACAACAGCAACGCCGTCCTCATGGCCGATGCCATGGCCCAAAACTACGCGAACACCAGCAAAGCCGGAACAACAGCATCGGCACGGCGGCAAAGCCCCATCTACCTGACAGGCTACGAGGAGCACCAGCACCACCATCAGCCCATTGCCTTCGGGCTGTCCGTGGACTATCCCCTGACGCGACAACTGTCACTTACGTCGGGCATCGTCTACACAAAGCTACAGTCGGAGTTCACCCAGACCATGCGCAGCCAGGTCATCAGCAAGGACCAGAGGCTGCACTATCTCGGCGTGCCCCTCAGCCTGAACTACAAGCTGTGGCAGTATAAAGGCATCCGGGCATACGTCTCGGCAGGAATGCAAGCCGACTGGAACATTAAGGCACGCATGGAAGCCGAGGGCGTGGAACAGAAAATGAGCCGCGACCGAATGCAGTTGTCGGCCAACGGCAGTATCGGCATCCAGTACAACCTGTTGCCGCAGCTCTCACTTTATGCCGAACCGGGCATCAACCACTATTTCGACAACGGGAGCAACGTCCAGAACTTTTTCAAGGACAAGCCAACAAGCCTGAAACTCCAGTTTGGCATCCGTCTGAACATACAACCAAAGTAAGGGCAGACACTTTAAAGGCTCATTTCAGGTAGTCCGTCTTGTCGGGTCCGATATAGAACCCTGCCTCAGGCGGTTGGTTGTACCCCACGTTCTCAGTAGCCACCGAAAGCCTGTAGGGAATGTCCTGCATCAGACAGTTGATGCGATACTGTGTGGGGATGGTCGTGGTGTAGAGTCGCAGTTCGGTGCTGTCCTCGTTGCGGACGATCACTTCTTCGCGCCAGTCGCCAAGGATGTCGGCCTGCAGACAGGGGTTCGACTTCGTTCCGTTGTTGAACCGTCCGTCGAGGCGTTGCAGCTCAGTCACCGTCCCTTTCTCCCAGTCGTATTTCGTAACCGTCTCGTGGTCGAGCAGTTCGCGCAGCAGGTCACCGTCCCACCAGATGGCGAAGTTGATGCTAAGAACAGCCCTCCCCCCTCTCCGACGGGCGAAAGGATTATTTAGTTCAATTGTTTCTTTGTGGTCAGCTGTCTGCTCTTGGCTGTACCCGCCCCCCTCTTCCCTTGGAGAGGAGTCGGGGGTGAGGCTTTCCCCCTTCATGTTCCTAATGCCGTGGCTATCGGTGCTCCACATCTCCACTCCCGGGCTCGTGGGGTCGATGTCGGCGGCCAGTGCACGGCCAACGTCACTACGGCTCTTTATCTGGAAGACTATCTCGCCTGTGCGGGCATCGCGCAGCTCGCTGCCGTCGCGGCGGTTCTCGTGGCAGTCCCAGATGTACAGCCGGTCGGCCTGCGGGTCGGCCACAAGGTGCAAGGCATCGCCGTGCCCCATGCCCGTGTTGTAGAGTCCGCGTCCATCGTTGTCCACGGCCATCGCTCCGTATGTCAGCTCGTCGCAACCGTCGCCGTCCACGTCGGCCACGCGAAGGTTGTGGTTGCCCTGTCCGGCATAGTCGCGCCATTCGGGGTTGTTGGTGTCGAAAGCCCAGCGGCCCTTCAGTTGATGTCCGTCCCAGTCCCATGCGACGATGACGGTGCGTGTGTAGTAGCCACGGCAGAAGAGCGCGCTGGCACGTCGGCCGTCGAGATAGCCCAAGGCTGCTAAGTAGCGCTCCGAGCGGTTGCCCCTGTCGTCGCCCCAGCTTTTCAGTTCGCCCCGCTCCGGGATGTACGGCTTGGTGTCGAGTGCTCGCCCCGTCTGTCCATCGAACACGGTGATATACTCCGCCCCTTCCAGAATGCGACCTTTCTTCGGCAGTCGGGCCATGGCCTCAGCCACACCGTAGCGGTAGTCGGCGGTGCTGTCGCCAATCACGGCGCCCTGTCCGTCGCGGGTGCCGTCGGCAGTCTTCACCATCAGTTCTGCCCGCCCGTCGCCGTCGAAGTCATAGACTATGAAGGGTACGTAGTGGGCACCACTGCGGATGTTGCGGCCAAGGTTGATACGCCAGAGTAGTTGAGAGTTGAGTGTTGAGTGTTGAGTGTTGAGAGACTTCTCTTCTGCTCTATAGGAAATGTCACTTAACTCTAAACTCTTAACACTAAACAGTTTGTAGCAGTCGATGAGAGTTGGGCCGGTGAACCCGTCGTGGGCATTATCATGGGCGTTTGAAGGCTCCCATTTCAGTATCAGCTCATACTGCCCGTCGCCGTCCACATCGGCCACACTGGCATCGTTGGCAGAATAGAAGTAGCGCCGCCCGTCGGGCGTGGTGCCGCCGTCGGGCTTCTCCAATGGAATGGGCAGATAGCCTAAGGGGGCGTCGTGACGTAGGATGAAGCGGCCATCAATGCCCCCACCCTTCACCTCGTAGACAGCATCCTGGTCGGCTAACGGTTGTTCATCGATGAAGAAAGAGCCCCCATCCACCAATGGATGCTCGTTGAGTTGCTGGCCATTGCGAAAGATGGAAAAAGGTTCGACCGTCCTGTCGCTTCTCAGTATGCGCCAGCTGATGAACACACGTCCGTTGGTCTGGCGCACGGCTACGACTCCTCGGTCCAGAGTCTCGGTCACCAGCTTGGAGTAGTCGTATCGGGATTGCCCGAAAACGGCATTGAAAGTCAATGCCAAGAAAAGAACAACAGCTAATCGTCTCAAGAGAGAATGGTAAAAGAATTATTACTCACCCAACTTCTTCTTTATAGCTGCGATGTCACGGTACATCTCAGGCAGATGCTTCAGCACGGCCATGCCCCTGAAATAAGTCTTAGGCTCCATGGCAGGTGAGCCGATGAGCGACTCGCCGTTGCCCTTGGTGTTGCTGATGACTCCGCACTGTGCGCCCACGAAGGTCTTGTCGGCCACGTTGATGTGGCCGGAGAAGCCTGCCTGTCCGCCAACCATGCACCACTTACCTATCTTGGTGCTTCCGGCCATGCCCGCCTGTGCCGACATGACGGTGTTCTCGCCTACCTCGCAGTTGTGGGCCACCTGTATGAGGTTGTCGAGCTTCACGCCACGGCGTATGATCGTGGCGCCCATGGTCGAGCGGTCGATGCAAGTGTTGGCTCCAATCTCAACATTGTCCTCGATGATAACCGTCCCTATCTGCGGAATCTTGTCGTAACCTTCGGTGTTGGGCGCAAAACCGAAACCGTCGGCACCGATGACGCTGCCGGCGTGGATGGTGACGTTATTGCCAAGCTGGCACCTCTGATAGATGGTGACATTCGGATAAATGATACAGCGCTGGCCGACGGTCACCCCGTCGCCGATGACGGCATGAGGGTAAATCTGAGTGGCGTCGCCGATGACGGCACCGTCGCCGATGACGGCAAAGGGGCCGATGTAGACATTCTCGCCGACGGTGGCCTTGGGCGAGATGCAGGCGAGTGGGTCAATGCCTGTCTTTCGCGGCTTCATGCTATCGTAGATCTGAAGCAGCTTGGCCACAGCCTCGTAGGCGTTGGGCACACGGATGAGTGTTGCATCGACGGCGCGCTCCAACTGGAGGTCGTCGTTTACAAGTACCACCGAGGAGTGGGTGTCGTAAAGGTAATGGGTGTATTTGGGATTGGAAAGGAACGATAGCGCACCCGCCTTTCCCTCTTCAATCTTTGAGAATGTGCTGACTGTGGCGTTCTCGTTGCCTTCAACACGGCCGCCAATCATCTCGGCTATTTGTTTTGCTGTAAACTCCATAGTATTTTCAATTATGAGTTAAGTGTTGAGTAACTTTACTGTTTGCTTCAGAAGAAATCGCTTCTACTCGCTCATGTTCTTCACGTAGGGAAGGTCGGGTAGTGATTTGAAGCCGTAGAACTCCTTGGCGTTCTCTCCCAAGAGTAGCCGCTTGTCGTTGTCGGAAATCTCTTTCGACTTGGTGATGAAGTCGTATGACATGCGGTAGGTGATGGCTGTTATGGTGCGCGGGTAGTCGCTGCCCCACATCAGCTTGTTCCAGCCAACAAGCTCAGCGGCCTCACGTAGTGCCCGTATGGCGGAGGGGAATGGATAGAACTCGGTGTTGTAGAGCCACGTGATGCCTCCGCACTCGAGGTAGACGTTGTCGTTCATGGCGAGGCACACCTGCATGAGCCACGATGGGTTGTCCCATGGCGGGGTGGTAGGTTGGTCGGCCATGCAGAGGTGGCCGATGGCAATTTTCAAGCCGGGGCACTCCTCGATGACCTCGCTGAGTTCGGCGGCCTGCTCGTCGCCATCGGTGAGGGTGATGGACAGCAGTTTGCCGTTCTCCTCCATGAAATGGAACATCTGCATCATCTCGTCGGAGAGGAGGCTGCGCCCAAGCAAGCGGTGGCCGGGGATGGCCATTCCAGGGAATCCGTCGGCGGTGAGCAACTGGCGTGCCTGCTCGAAGAAGCCGTCTTTCAGGTAGTCAGCCATGGCGAAGCAGAAGAAGCGGTCGGGGTATTTGGCCATCACCTCTTTCAGGTAGTCGTTCTGCAGACCGTCAATGAACTCCTGCACGACGACGGCTGCGCCGACCTGTGCGTAGTCCATGTTCGAGAGGAACACCTCGGCGGTGTTGTGGCCGTCAATCATGAAAGGCGGCAGCATCTGCCGCTCCTCGCCGAGGAACATGCTGCGACCATTGGGCAGCGGCGATATTCGCTTCCCGTTCCATTCTGTATCCTGTGTGTACCACAGATGGCTGTGTGCATCGATGATTGTCATGGGGCTAATAGAGCTAATGGGACTTATAGGACTTATAGGACTTATAGGACTTATAGGACTTATAGGACTTATAGGTCTTATAAGTCATATAGGTCTTATAGGACTTATGAGTTCTTCCAGCGGACGAACATCTGGTCGCCGATAATCTCCTGAACTTTTGCCACCAGTTCCTCGTCCACAGGCTCGTTGATGTAGGCGATGTTCTTCAGCACATTCTTGGGGTTGGCACTACTGAAAAGCGTAGTGGCAATGCGTGGGTTGAGACTGGTGGAGAACTGTATGGCCAGTTTGTCAATGGGACAGCCCTGCTC
Organism: uncultured Prevotella sp.; assembly: GCA_905233425.1. GTDB lineage: Bacteria > Bacteroidota > Bacteroidia > Bacteroidales > Bacteroidaceae > Prevotella. The sequence goes on from CAJOEC010000010.1 coordinate 43,554, forward strand.
CCGACAGTAGGCGGCGGCTCGTGCACAGGCTTCCTTCAGAGCCTTCGGGGCAGGATGCCAGTCGGGAGTGCCACGGTCGGAGAGCAGACCCATGGAGAATGGCGAGGCGTTGATGACGCCGATGCCATACATCTCGAAGAAACCGAGGTAGTCGGCCAAAAGTGTGTCGTTGAGCGAGTAGTGGCAGAAGTTGAGGATGCTCTCCACTGTGCCCTCCTCGCAATGCTCAATGACCCACTTCAGGTTCTCGGGCTGCAGGTCGGTGATGCCTACGTGGCCTACCACGCCGTCGCGCTTCAGTTCGCAGAGTGCCGGCAACGTCTCATCGACAATCTTCTGTAGTCCGCCGGGAAGGGCGGCCTGGAACTCCACGTCATGTACATTGATAATATCGATGTACTCCACTCCCAGTCGCTCCATGCTCTCGTAAACGCTGTCGTGGACCCGCTGTGCCGAGTAGTCCCATGTGTTCACGCCGTCCTTGCCATAGCGTCCCACTTTCGTTGAGAGCACATAGCGCGAACGGTCTACCTGACGCAAGGCCTTGCCCAATACTGTCTCGGCTTTCAGGTGGCCGTAGTAGGGTGACACATCAATGAAGTTTATTCCGTTGTCGAGGGCAGTGAACACTGCCTCAATGCCCTCTTCCTCACGCACGCCGCGGAACACACCGCCCAACGACGAGGCGCCAAAACCAAGATTGGAGACACGCAAACCGGTCTTTCCTAATTCATTGTAAACCATTATATGAATCGTAATTATTTATAATTCAGCGCAAAGATACTAATTTTCCTCTACACAGCCTTACTTTTTCGTTTTTTTTACATTCAAGAAACGAATTTTATTATTTCCCCGTAGCCTGTTTGTATTCCAACAGTTTGAGATTATATTCGGCGATGGCGTCGATACGACTGTCAAGAGCCTGCTGGTAGAGCATCTGTGCTTCGAGCAAATCGCTCATCCTCGACGTACCTGCCTGGTAGTAGTCTCTGTTCATCCTGAGGTTCTCGCCAGCCTGTTCAATGCTCTTCCGGGCCAGCAGAATCTGCTGTTGAGCCTCCTCCACGTCGTTGGCCGCCTTTTGTGCACGGATGTCGAGGAGCTGCGTGTTGTCTGTAAGTTGCTGCTTCGCCTTGTCCAATAGCAGTTTCTTGCGCTTTATGGCGTGTGAGCCTCCCCACCAGTCGCTGATAGGTACACTGAGGGTGGCAAAGACCATGCCGAAGGTGTGGTCGTGGTCGAGCAAGTTGTGATAGTTATAGCCCGCGCCGACAGCTACCGTCGGCAACTGCTTGCCCAGGGCAAGACGCTTCTGCAAAGTGGCTGCCTCAACCTGTTTTTGCAATAGCTGGTATTCGGGAAGAATAGTGAGCTGGGGGTTAAGTGTTGAGGGGGTAAGAGTTCCCGACGCTAACGCTTCGGGCACTGTGGCTGCGATGTCGCTCATCTCTGAACTCTCAACACTAAACGTTTCATTATTCAGTCCGCAATACTGCGCCAACAACAGCTTGATGATGCTTATCCCATTGTTCAGCTTCAACCGCTTGCTGGCAATATCGTTCTGGCGCAGCTGCACCTGGAGCTTGTCGTTTGGCATCGCTACGCCGGCACGCACGGCTACATCCACATCTTTATATATAGACGCCAATAGCGAGTCGACGGCATCAAGGGTCTTGGTTTTCTCTTGCAGCGACACCAACTGCCAGTAGTATTGCTCGGTCTGCTTCTCGACCTCCTGTTCCGACAGCTGTAACTGTAGTTTGCTGGCCTCCTCGCCCACGCGAGCCAGCTTATTGCTGTTGACGATTTGTCCCCCAGCGAAGACGGGCTGCGTGGCGGTTATGGCACCAATGGTACCGTTCTTCATCATCGAGATGCTTACGGGACTGGCCATCTCAGCAAGGGCCTCTGCGGGGAGGAGCATCGACAGAGTGGAAGCAATCGACGAAGGGATAACCTCAGAGAGGTTGATGTCTTTCTGCACCATGCCCTTGTTGGCGTTGAACCAGAAGCCTGTGGCACTAAGCGAGGGGAAATATTTGGTGAATGCCTCCTTGCGCAGTTCTGCGGCGGCATCGATGTCGAGGCGGGCGGTGCGCATGGCGATGTTGTGGCTTAGAGCCGAGGCCTTTAGCTGTTCGAGGGTATAGGTGGGCTGGGCTGCAACAATGTTGCAGCATACGGAAAAGAGGATGAGGGCTATAATCTTTTTCATTGTCCTATATGTGGTAGCAAATTATTCACTTTTACTTCAAGTTTACTTTCCAGTAGACAACGGGGAGCATCATAACGACCATGATGAGCGAGCCGATGCCTCCAGCGAAGATGGTGACGCCGACGGGCATCCAGAACGAACTCTGGGCGATAATCATCGGCACCACGCCTACTGCCGTCGTAGCCGTGGTAAGAAAGATGGGCACCATGCGGCGCTTTCCTGCCTCGTAGGCAGCCTGTTTCACAGCCTCGTTGTAAGCCTTGCGGTCAACAGTCCAGTCGCCGTGCTCAGCCACATATTTCTTTATAAGGTCGATGGCGTGCTCGAAAATGAGTATCTCGTTGCGCATAATCATTCCCATGAGCGTGATGAGGCCGAAAATGGAGGTCAGGCCCAAGGCACGGTTCATCAGGCCAAGGCCGATGAGTGCGCCGGGAATCATCAGGCCAAGAGCTGCCATGCAGACGAGGGTGATGCCATATTTCTTGAAGTTAAACAGCAAGAAGAAGAACACGATGATCATGGCGATGCTGATGCCTCCTATAATCTGCGGCATGGCCTCGTCGCCGTACTCTATCTCACCGCCCACCTCTGTGCGCACGCCCTGTGGGATAAGAATCTCGTTCTGCATGATTTCGGCTATCCGCTTCTCAACAGGAGCAGTAAAGACACCCTGTACGAAATGAGCAGTCACAGTGATACAGCGCTCGCCGCCCCGGTGCATGATGCTACTCTCGCTCCAGAAAGGCTCCACCTTTGCAATCTGGCGCAGTGGTATGGTGTTCGTCGGAGCGAAGTTAGAGAGTGTAGGCGAGATGTTGTACAGTCCGGCCGACGCCAACGACATCGGCGACGTTATGCCAAGGTTGGCAATATCGCTGAAGGTCATGTCGGCATCGTCCTTCACGACGATAGGCAACTCGTAGTTGCCTTCCCATATCTGCCCCACACGCAGGTCGCTACTGGCGGCACTGAGGGCGAGCTGGGCCGTGGTGCGGGTTATGCCTAACTGGGCTGAGACCACGGGGTCGAGTACCACATTTATTATAGGATAAGGCTGGAAGAAGTCGGTATGCACCCACTCCAGTTCGGGCATCTCGCGCATACGCTCCATGAGCCGCTCGGCCACGACATGCAGTGAGTCGAGGTTGTCGCCATAGAAGCGGTACTCCAGTTCGTCTACCTCAAGGTAGTCGAGCCTCTTGAACTTGACGTAAGCTTTGGGGAATGCCTCACTCAGCATGGGCTGGTATTCAGCCAAGAGGTCGAGGGTGGCTATGTCGCCCGTGGTATTCACGATGAACTGCGCGAAGTTGCTGCCCGCCACCTGCGGAGCGTAGGCATCCATGAATCGTGGCGACGAACAGCCAAGGAATGCCGTGATGCCTGTGATGCGCTCGTCCTTCTCCAGAACGTGCTTCACGGAGTCGGCAATAGCCTCAGTCTCGGCGAGTCCCTTGCCGTCAGGCAAGTATATCTCCACGGCAAACTGATCGCGGTCGGCGTATGGGAAGAGACGAATTTTCAGCGTTGGGATGATGACCGTCGAGAGCAGGATGATAGCTATGCCTCCAAAGATGGTTATCCACGGATGGGCGAAGGTGAAGGCGAGGGCACGGTCGTAACTCTTCTGCACAAACTTGGTGATAGCAGACCCACCCCCTTGCCCCTCCCTTTGAAGGAGGGGAGTATATACTTCTTCTGCGACATTTTGGCCTTGAGTGTAACCACTCCCCTCCCTCTCAGGGAGGGGCTGGGGGGTGGGTCTCTTTATGAGAAGCACCTCAAGGAACGGTATAACCGTGACGGCAAGCAGCAGCGACACCATGAGGTTGATGGTGATAGTCCAAGGGAAGTCCTCAAGACAGTCGAGAAACATACCCTTCATCGTGATGAGGAAGGGGAAGAAGATGCCACAGATGCAGATAGTAGCAAGCATCATCGGCATGAAATACTGCTTTGCCGACTCAATGGCGGCTTCCTTCGGCTCAAAGCCCTTGCCGAGATACTCCAAGTAGCCATCGATGACGACGATGCTATTGTCGACAATCATTCCGAGCACGACGATGAGTGCCGCGAGCGTCACGATGTTCAGCTCGATGCCCGCCATATACATGATTGAGACGGAGACGAAGGTACTCAGCGGTATGGTGATGGCGGCAACGATAGCGCTTCTGAGCGGGAAGAGCACCATCATGACAAGGATGATGATGACCATGGCTATGAGCAGGTCGCGCAGGAACGAGGTGATGCTCTGCGACACCACTTTCGGCTTGTCGGCTATGCGGGTGACCTTCACGTCGGAAGGCAATTCCTCCTCCACGAAGCGCTTGAGAACGCGCTCCACCTCCTTGCCATACTGCACAACATTATTGCCAGGAGTCATCTCCATGGATATGAGCACGCAGGGGTGTCCGTCCTGCTCTATGCGGCTCGACATCGGTTCGTACTCGCGCACCACCTTCGCAATGTCGCGCACACGGGCGACCTTGCCAGTCAAGGGGTCGCTGAAGATGATCTGGTTGGCAATCTCATCTTCCGAGTCCTCGGTGTTTACGATGTGGATGGGTATGTGCTGGTCGTCGTCGCTAATACCTCCGCTCATGGTCGTCAGGCCCTGCGCCTGCAGATGGGCGAAGAGCACCTGATGGCCAATGCCGTAGGCCTGAAGACGCTCGCGGTCTATGTAGAGGCTTATCTGCTCTTTCTGTTCGCCGAGGATTTTCACGTTGGCCACTGAGGGTATGCGCCGCAGGCGGTCACTGAGGTCATCGCTGTATTGCTTCAGTTCGCGGTAGCTGCGCTCGGGGCTGTCTATGGCTATGAGCAACGCCGAGGTGTTGCCGAAGTCGTCCATCACAAGAAGGGCTGCGACACCTCCGGGAAGCGACAGGCGGAAGGTGTTCAGGCCATGCTTGATTTTGCTCCACACCTCGTCCTTGTTGTTCACGTCGTCGTTGAGCTTTACCATCATGATACTCAGTCCGTTCTGCGACCTCGTGGTGGTCTTGAGGCGGTTCACCTCGCCGAAAGTGAAGAGGTAGCGCTCCATCGGACGCGACACCTGCTGCTCCACCTCCTCGGAAGAGGCGCCGGGATAGACGGCCACAACCACGCCCTGGCGGATGGTGGCGTGTGGGAACTCATCCTTCGGCATGTCCCACATGCCGAAGATGCCAAGCACAAACAGGATGCCTATGATAAGCAGCGTTATAGAGTAATGCTCCAGTGGCCAACGGAGCCAGTTCATCTTGTTCATTTACGATTAAGATTAATATACCACCTTTGTTCCTTCACTCAGTTTCTGGTACCCTTCAATGACGACATGCTGGCCGTCGCTGATACCTGTCGTCACGACCACGCGATTGCCATTCGTCTCGCCTATGTTCACCGCTGTGCGATGCGCAGTGTTGTCATCGGCTATCGTCCACACGAACAGCGTTCCATCAGCTTTCCGCTGTACCGCCGTCACGGGCAGCGTCAGCAGTCCAGTAGACTGCGGCACTGCCGCAGTAAACCGAACAGAGGCCACCATGCCAGGCAGCAGGACGCGGTCACGGTTTGCCACATTGATGCTGATGTCATAGCTGTGCGTCAGTGCGTCGGCCTGCACGCCCTTCTCTATCCGTCCGCCTTCAAAGGTCCGTCCGATGGCCTCCACATTAATTATAGAAGGAGTGTTTGCTCCTATGCTGTTAATCTCGCCTTCAGGAATGGCGACCTTCACCTTCACGGTGCCGATGTTGAGGATGCTGACCACCGACTGTGACGGCATCGCCGTTTCGCCAACGCCGATGAGCTTGCGCCCGATGACACCACTGACAGGAGCCACGAGACGACAGTCGGCGAGATTCTTCTTAGCCACTTCAAGCTGCGACTTGGCCTGAGCCACCTTGCTCTGAATCTCCACCCACTTAACCTCTGGCAGCGAACCGTTGTCGTGGAGCATCGAGTAACGCTCCAGTGCATCGTTGGCCTGTGTCATCTGGGCTTCGGCAGAGGTTAGAAGGTTGCGGGCCTGAGTGTCGTCCATCTCGGCAATGAGTTGTCCGCTACTGACAGCCTGACCCTCGCTCACTAATATCCGCTTGACCACCCCCATACTGGTGAAACTGACAGATGTTGCCTCGCTCTCAACCACGATGCCCACGTATGATTGGTCGCTACTTGAACCTGCCACTGCCGCCACCGTCTCAATCATAACACGTGTCGGGGCTTTCTGTCTCTCTTCCTTTTTCTCGCCACAGGCAGAAAACAGCACAGGCACAAACAGAAGACACAAAAGTAACGTCTTTAACTCCTTTAACTCCTTTAACTCCTTTAACTCCTTTAACTCCTTTAACTCCTTTAACTCCATTAACTTCTTAAACTCCATAATAACATTCTATTTTTTCTCTTCAGGATAACTTATACGTGTGTGATAAATGGTTTTCAGTTTCTCTATGAGTACGGTCTTCGCATACTGAATGTCACGGAACGTGATGGGACACTCGCGGAAGAAACCGTCCTTGACCTGCGAGTCTATTATGCGGTTCACCAGGTCGCGGATGCTCTGCTCAGTGTAGTCGGGCAGCGAGCGCGATGCGGCCTCCACGGCGTCGGCCATCATCAGTATGGCCTGTTCCTTAGTGAATGGGTTAGGACCAGGATACGTGAAGAGCAGGTCGTCGACTGGCTCGTCGGGGTGCTCGTTCTTGTACTTTATGTAGAAATACTTCGCCTTGCCCTGACCGTGGTGTGTGGATATGAGTTCACGTATCTGCACGGGAAGGTTGTACTTGTCGGCCAGTTTCAGGCCCTCGGTGACGTGGCTAACAATCATCTGCGCACTGTCGATGCACGACAGACGGTCGTGGGGACTTATTCCTCCCGGCTGGTTCTCAGTGAAATAGATGGGGTTCACAGTCTTGCCAATGTCATGGTATAGCGCTCCCGTGCGCACCAACTGCGGGTTGCCGCCAATCTTTCGGGCTATCTCCGCCGCCAAGTTGCCCACCTGTATAGAGTGCTGGAACGTGCCGGGAGCCACCTCACTCATGCGCCGCAGCAGCTCCTTGTTCATATCGCTGAGTTCGATGAGCGTGATGTCGCTGATGAAGCCAAAGAACTTCTCTATGAGGTAAAGCATCGGGTAACAGCAGAAGATGATGATGCCACAGATGGCCAGGTAGTTCAGCTCGGAGCGGTCCATCAACTCGATACTGCCCGAGCGTATGAGATAGACTGAGATGTTGGTTATTATGGCCGCTATGGTTGTTACGATGGCAGTCCAGAAAATCTGCGACCGGCTGCTCAGTTCGCGCATCGACAAGATGGCGGCCATGCCTGCCACTAACTCCACGCTGATGAACTCAAGTGGGCGCTGCAACTGACAGGCGCAGATGAGCACCACCGTGACATGGGCGGCAAAAGCTGTGCGTGAGTCCATGAACACGCGGATGAAGATAGGCACGATGGCAAAGGGGAGGATGAAGATGTGCAGCATATTATGGCTCACGAGGAGCGATGCCATGATGCAAGCTAAGACTATGAGTACGTAAATCATCCCCACGCTGCGGAAACGGTCGAAATAGTCCTTGCGGTTGAGCTGGAGAAAGACTGTGAACATGGCAATGACAATGAAAACGTATAGCATCTCTCCGACGAGTGTCATCGTCAGTCCCGATTGGTCACTATTGCGGTTCTCCTGCTCTTTCTGGTAGGACAGTAAAATCTGGTAAACCTGTTGGTCGACCAGCTGCCCCTGGTCTACAATCTTCTGTCCTTGCTTCACCACGCCATTGGCTTTAGGCACACTGGCCTTCAGCTCTTCCATGCTGGCCTCGCTGCGCTCACGGTCATAGACGAGATTGGGCACTATATAGTCGTTGAGGTTGAGTGTCTTCAGCTGCTCTGAATAATCGGCGAGTGCCGGGGCAGACATCAGTGTCTCGTATGCCTGCATGGCTGTCAACACACTGTTGGCGCTGACACTTGTCACCTCCTTGTCGTCAATGCGCCGCAACATGCGCGTCGTGTCTGCCACCAACGGCTCCAGGGTGTCTATGATTCCCTTGGCATAAAGTATGCGCAACTGGTTTCTTACGGCTGTCGTGAAGGCACGGCCCATGCCGGGATGCTCCTTCAGCATCTGGCTTACGAAAAGCTGCTCCTGCGCTGCACAAACGTTGTCGTTGTACACATAGTATGGCTCATAGCCCTGCAAAGCCTCCGCCTGCTCACGCTGTATGATTGAGTCGCTCTTGTAGATGGGGAAGTCGAAAGTCGCCCTCAGGTCATTGTAACGCCACACACTGCCTAACTCCACTTTGAATGTGGTATGGTTGTCACGGGGCATGAACCACAAGATGACGCCCATAGTGACCACCACTAAAGCCGCACGCCAGGCCACTCCGCGCCACGTCAGCTCGCTGTTAATGTTAATGTTCATCTGTCTTTTTAAATTCTGAGGGCAAAATTACACAAAAAAGCCGAAAGTGCAAAACTTTCGGCAGGAAAATAGACTAATATGCGCAATTCAAGCAATAATTGAAGCAACAATCAGTTGTTCACAGAGCCACCCACGATGTCGAGCAGTTCGCTGGTGATGGCCTGCTGACGACCCTTGTTGTACTGCAGATCCAGTTGGCGCAACAGCTCGTCGGCATTGTCGGTGGCCGTCTGCATGGCAACCATGCGGGCGGCGTGTTCCGAGGCAACGCTATCAAGAAGGGCAGTATAGAGCATCAAATGGCCCATCTTCGGGACGAGTTCATAGAGCACGGTGTTCATGTCAGGCTCAACGATGAAGTTGTCGTTGAGCGGGGCCACTTCGTTCTCAGCTTTCGCTTTCTTACGCCATCCCTTCTCCTTTAAGTAGTCCTGCACCTTTTTCGTGACAATATTCGTTGAGAGGTCGCGCTCATGGTCGCGGTCCAGCTCACTCCGGATATCGATTGGCAGGAAAGTCTTGTTGGTGAGAATCTGGGAGCCGGCACTCTTGAAGTGATGGTAGACGAGTTCCACTTTGTCTATCTCTCCTGCGACAAAGCGGTCGCCCAACTCCTCGGCCAGTTTGATGCATTGCTGCACATTGGGGTGATCAACGAGGTCGGCCAGGTCGCATTTCACGTTATAACCCAATTTGACGGCTTTCTCAGCCACCTTGCGGCCAATGGGATAGACCTCCACATTGTCCTTGCCTAACTCGTTGGAGAGAGCCTCCACCGCTCTGGTCATCACCTTGATGATGTTGGCGTTGAAGCCGCCACAGAGCGACGAGTTACTGGAGAACACCACCATTGCCACTCGCTTCACGTCGCGCTCGTGGTCGAATGCTGTTCCCACCTCGACCTCGGCAGCGAGGAACGACTTCAATATATGCTCCAGCATCTCCTCGTAGGGCAGCATGTTCTGTATTGCAATCTGGGCATGATGCAGCTTCGACGAGGCCACCATCTTCATGGCAGACGTAATCTTGCGCGTGGATTTTACCGAGGCGATGCGGCCTTTGATTTCTTTTAGACTTGGCATAATCTTCTTTAATTAGTAATTAGAAATGAGTAATTAGTAATTATGATTACTTCTTAGGCGGATGAAACCACAGCAATGAAACGTTTTTTGGATTTCAAAGGCAATCATAATTACTCATTACTAATTACTCATTGATAAGTGGCGGCTATATCAGCCATCACAGCCTCAATCTTGTCGGTGGTGGCATCGTCAATCTTTCCGCTTCCGAGGGTTTCGATGACCTCTGGAGCCGACGAACGCAGTTTGTCGAGGAACTGGTCCTGACACTGGCGCACCTTGTTGATGGGCACCTGGCGCATGAGTCCGTGCACACCGCAATAGAGAATGGCCACCTGCTCGCCGACAGGCATAGGGCTGTACTGCGGCTGTATGAGCAGCTGCTGGTTCTTGCGTCCGCGGTCGATTGTCATGGCGGTCACAGCGTCCATGTCGGAGGAGAACTTCGAGAAGGACTCCAGCTCACGGTACTGTGCCTGGTCAATCTTCAGCGTTCCGGCAACCTTCTTCATCGACTTGATCTGTGCCGATCCACCCACACGGCTCACGGAGATACCGACGTTGATGGCAGGACGCTGGCCCTGGTTGAAGAGGTCGCTCTCGAGGAATATCTGTCCGTCGGTGATGGAGATGACGTTTGTCGGGATGTATGCCGACACGTCGCCGGCCTGGGTCTCGATGATAGGCAGGGCGGTAAGCGAACCGCCACCCTTCACATGACCCTTCATGCACTCGGGCAGGTCGTTCATCTGCTCGGCCACTTCCTGCTGCTCGTTCATCTTTGCAGCACGTTCCAAAAGGCGTGAGTGCAGATAGAACACGTCGCCGGGGTATGCCTCACGTCCAGAGGGACGGCGCAAGATAAGCGATACCTCACGGTAGGCAACAGCCTGTTTCGACAGGTCGTCGTAGACCACCAGTGCTGGCAGGCCACGGTCGCGGAAATACTCGCCGATGGCGGCACCGGCAAACGGTGCATAGTACTGCATGGCGGCAGGGTCGGCGGCTGTTGCAGCCACGACAATAGTATATGGCAGTGCACCGTGATCCTTCAACGTCTGCACGAGGGCAGCCACGGTAGACGCTTTCTGGCCTATGGCCACGTAGATGCAGTAGACGGGCTTGCCGGCCTCGTAGAAACTCTTCTGGTTGATGATGGTGTCGACGGCGATGGCGGTCTTACCCGTCTGACGGTCGCCGATGATAAGCTCGCGCTGTCCGCGGCCGATGGGAATCATCGAGTCGATGGCCTTCAGTCCTGTCTGCAGCGGCTCCTTCACGGGCTGACGATAGATGACGCCCGGGGCTTTGCGGTCCAGCGGCATCTCGAAAGCTCCTTTAAGGTCTATGTCGCCCTTGCCGTCGATGGCCTGGCCCAGCGGGTTGATGACGCGGCCGAGCATATTGTCGTTCACGAGGATGCTGGAGATGCGGTGAGTACGCTTGACCACCATGCCTTCCTTGATGCCCGCAGTTGTGCCCAGCAGCACGCAGCCCACGTTGTCCTCCTCGAGGTTCTCAACAATGGCCATCGTGCCGTTCTCGAACTCCAGCAACTCCTTGGCCTCGGCGTTGCGCAGACCGTAGATACGTGCCACACCATCGCTTACGGTGAGCACCGTGCCTATCTCGTCGAACTCTGCGGAATTGCTGATACCTTTCAGCTGCTCAAGAAGAACCTGTGAAACTTCGCTTGGTTTAATCTTATCTGACATATCTTAGTTACTTCTTTAATGTGTTAAGAATAGAATTGAGCTCCGTCCTCACGCTCGCATCCATGCGGAACGTGTCGTAGTCGAGGATGAAGCCGCCGATGATGTCGGGGGTCACCTCGGTCTCGAACTCCACGGTGCCCTTAGTCTTGCTTTCCACCATGCGTCGCATGCGTTGCTCCGTCTCGGGAGCCACGGCCACGGCGGTGATCAGTTTTCCACGGATGATGTTCTTCTGCTGACGATAGAGCGTCACATAGCTGTTGGCCATGAACTGCATGATGTTCTCACGGTCCTCCTTGAGCACCATCACGATGAAGGCTTTTGTCAGCTGCGACGCCTTCTCCCCGCCGGCGGCGGTCTCAAGCAGCATCTGCTTCTTCTCCTTCGGCAACATGGGGTTGTCTATCGTGTGGCGCAGCTGGGGAACCTCGATGTAGCTCTTTGCCATGAGCTGCATCTCCTGATACACCTGCTCATCCATCTTCTGGTCGGTGGCACTCTTCAGCAGTGCACGTGCATAGCGAACTGAAATTACTCCAATATCCATACGCTCGTACTTTATTAGTTATTTCTTGGAAACATCATCCAGCATACGGTCGATGAGATCCATCTGTGCCTTGTCGCCCTGGAGGTTCTGCCTGAGAACCTTCTCGGCAATCTCGACACTTAGCGTGGCTACTTGCCTGCGGATGTCGGCAATGGCGGCTTTCTTCTCCTGCTCGATGGCGGCTCTGGCCTCCTCGAGCATTCGGCCACCCTCCTGGCGTGCCTTCTCCTGGGCTTTCTCCACTATGGCATCGCGAGTCTGAGCAGCCTCTTTCAGTATCTGCGACTGTTTCTCGCGTGCCTCCTGTAGGATGGATTCACCTTCTTTCTGTATATTGGCCAGACGCTCGTTTGCCTCCTGGGCCTTGCGCAGCGAGTCATCGATGAAAGCCTTGCGCTCCTGCACCATCGACGTGATGACGGGGAACCCGAACTTCCACAGGATGAACAGCACCACCAAGAATGTCAGGGACATCCAGAACAGCAGGCCAGTACTCGGAACCAATAAATCCATAATGCTGATGTTTAATTAGTAATTAGAAATGAGTAATTAGTAATTATGATTACTTCTGCGACTGCTTTGGCAGCAGAAACAGACCTTTGTTCATTTGGCTTGCAATGCAATCATAATTACTCATTACTAATTATTAATTACTCACTATTATTAGATGCAGAGGAATGCTATGACGGCTGCGAAGAGTGCCACACCCTCGATAAGAGCGGCGGCCACAATCATGTTTGTGAACAGTTTGCTCATTACCTCTGGCTGACGGGCCATGGCATCCATAGCCTGACCGCCAATCTTACCAATACCAAGACCGGCTCCGATAGCTGCGAGACCGGCACCTACTGCGGCGCCCAATTTGGCAACGCCTTCAACTGCTAAAAGTGTTGTAATCATAATTCTTGATTTTTTATTGTTAATACTTAATTCTAAATTCTATATTCTAAAAATCTAATCGCGCAACGAAAATTCTCAATTCTAAACTCTAAACTCATTCATGTGCCGGCTCCACTCTTGCCAGTCCGATGAACACGGCGGAAAGCATTGTGAACACCATAGCCTGGATGAAACAGACGAGGCATTCGAGGCACATCATGAAGATACTCATTATTATCGACAGGGCCGACATTGATGTCTGCACGGCCACGCTCTGTGCTGCCACTAAGAAGATTATGCACGTGATGGCCACGGCGATGGCATGTCCTGCCATCATGTTGGCGAAAAGTCGGATCATCAGCGCGAAGGGCTTAGTGAAAATGCCCACGAACTCGATGACGGGGATGGTGGGTATGGGTGCCTTCAGCCATGTGGGTACATCGGGCCAGAAGATGTCCTTCCAGTAGTGCTTGTTGCCCGAGAACTGCACGATGATGAACGTGCAGAGGGCGAGGAAGAACGTCACGGCGATGTTTCCAGTGACATTTCCACTGCCCGGCGGGAACGGTATGAGTCCCATGACGTTACAGGTGAAGATGAAGAAGAAGCAAGTGAGCAGATAGGGGACGTATTTCTCGTATCCCTTCCCCACTCCAGGCTTGATGATGTCGTCGACGACATACATCACCATCATCTCGACGAAGCCCACGAAGCCGCCGGGGGCGGGATCGCTGGCCTTGCGCTTCTTGTACCAGCGGGCACTCAGAAGTATGCAGCAGAGCAGCAACGCCACATTGATGAACATCACGGCCACGGTCTTCGTAATCGAGAGGTCGAGGACAGGCTCGCCGTTCTCAACAATCTTTCCCGCGTTATCGCCCTCAGTGGCCAAGGCCAGCCCCTGTATGTCGGCAGGCGCGTCGGCCTTCACGTGGCGCAGACCGTCGGCAGAGGCATGGTGCTCAAAACGTGACGAGCAGAACACGTGCCAGCCAGTGCTGCTGCTCACGATGACAGGCAGTGGTATGACAATGCTGTTCTCGCCCTCGCCCCACACGTGCCACTCGTGAGAGTCTTTTATATGCTCCAGCACCACCTCCTTGGCACTGAAGTCCTCGGCCCGTGCCGAAGGTGTCAGCGCAAAGATGGTCAGCGCAATGAGAAGCAGTCTTTTCAGTTTACAATTCATAGTTCACAATTAACAATTGCTGTGGAAGCAAATTATTCACTATTCACTCTTACCTTTTCAGTGTCTCAGTGTGAGAGTCGTCGCCAACATCAGCACATACAATATTATTATACATAGTGCGAACTGACGGGCCTCTGCCTTGTCGTCGGTCAGGATGATGACCACCGCTGCCGTTGTACCTATCAGCAACATCCTTATTGCTGCCATTATTAGGTAGAAATGCACCAAGTGCTCCGGCGAGCGTTGTTTCACGTAGTCATAGCCCTTTACGTAGGCCACTCCGAGGAGGGTTATCAGCAGCGTGGAAAGGAATACAGCGAGAACCATACAGCCTTAGCGCTTGTCAGCCCCCCGACTTAGGGGCTACTGGGCTTGCAGCTCCACGCACACCGACACCTCGTTCTTCTGCACCTTGACGAAGCCGCCGGTGACAGACAGCTGCTTGCCGTCGTACTCCACGACACCTTTCTGCAGCGACGAGATGATGGGCGCGTGATCCTTGAGAATCTCGAAGCTACCCCTCATGCCGGGCACCTTCACGCTCTCCACCTCACCTTCGAACTCCACCCTTTCGGGCGATACTATCTTTAACTTCAGCATATCTTACCCCTTCGCAGCCTCTAACAGTTTCTTTGCCTTCTCCTTCACATCGTCGATGGTACCGACATTGAGGAATGCCTGTTCGGGCAGGTCGTCCACTTCGCCGTCGATGATGGCGTTGAAGCCCTTGATGGTCTCCTCGATAGGCACCATAATGCCCGGAAGGCCAGTGAATTGCGTAGCCACGGCAAAGGGTTGCGAGAGGAATCGCTGCACTCGACGTGCGCGGTTCACCGTCAGTTTGTCCTCGTCCGACAGCTCGTCCATGCCGAGGATGGCGATGATGTCCTGCAGCTCCTTGTAACGCTGCAATATCTCCTTCACCCTCTGGGCGCAGTCGTAGTGGGCCTTGCCGACAATCAGCGGGTCGAGGATACGCGAGGTGGAACCCAGCGGGTCTACGGCGGGGTAGATACCAAGCTCGGCAATCTTACGGTCGAGCACCGTCGTGGCATCAAGGTGTGTGAACGTCGTGGCAGGTGCCGGGTCGGTAAGGTCATCGGCAGGCACATAAACAGCTTGTACAGAGGTGATTGACCCCTTTTTCGTTGAAGTGATTCTTTCCTGCATCGTACCCATCTCCGAGGCCAGTGTAGGCTGGTAGCCCACGGCCGACGGCATACGTCCGAGCAGAGCGGACACCTCAGAGCCGGCCTGCGTGAAACGGAAGATATTGTCGATGAAGAACAGTATGTCGGCAGCGCCACCATCCTTGCCTCCGCCGTCGCGGAAGCCCTCGGCAACGGTCAGTCCCGACAGTGCCACTGAGGCACGTGCTCCAGGCGGCTCGTTCATCTGGCCATAGACCAGCGTGGCCTGGCTCTTCTTCAGCTCCTCGGGGTCGACGAGCGAGAGGTCCCATTTGCCCTCGTCCATGGCCTTGCGGAATTTCTCGCCGTAACGGATAACGCCGCTCTCGATCATCTCGCGGATGAGGTCGTTGCCCTCACGGGTACGCTCCCCTACCCCGGCGAACACCGAGAAGCCGTTGTGTCCCTTGGCGATGTTGTTGATAAGCTCCATGATGAGCACCGTCTTGCCAACGCCGGCACCGCCGAAGAGTCCGATCTTACCACCCTTCATGTAAGGCTCGAGCAGGTCGATGACCTTGATGCCAGTGGCAAGAATCTCTTTCTTCGTCGACAGTTCCTCGAAGGTCGGAGCCTCGCGGTGGATGGGGTAAGCACCCTTCATGTCGAGCTGTTTCATACCGTCGATGGGCTGCCCGATGACGTTGAGCATGCGGCCCTTGATCTGGTCGCCGGAAGGCATGAGAATGGGCGAACCCAGTGGTATGGCCTCCATTCCGCGGTGCAGGCCTTCGGTGTTATCCATGGCCACACAGCGCACAGTGTCCTCGCCGATGTGCTGCTGCACCTCGACAATCAGCACGCGGCCGTCGCCACTGTCAATCCTCAATGCCTCGTAAATCTTAGGAAGAACTTTCTCCGCATCCTGCCCCTTGGTATCGAAATAAACATCGATGACCGGGCCGATAATCTGGGATATGCGTCCTGTAATCTGTGACATAAGCTAATATATTAAGATGTTTTGTTTTCCTTAGTCGTGTGCAAAGGTAATCATTTTTTTTTATATCACAAAAAATAATTCATGTTTTTCTCTTATTTTCCGAAAAAAGTCATTTCACAGGAAAAATAGGATTCATTCTGTCAGTAGTTTTTCCATTCCGTGATGTTACGCTCCTTCGACGAGAAGGCGAGGCCAACCTTCGTGATGGGTCTTCCGTCGAGGGCGTATTTATCAACGTAGCCGCGCTCGTCTATCTGCTGCAGGGCAGCGTCGGCAGTGTCGTCGTATTTCAGCTCCATGATGTATATTCCCTTCGGCATCTTCAGCGTCAGGTCAGCACGGCCTTTGGACGAGAGATCTTCGGCCACCACGTCGGCCCCGAACGAGACGAAGAGCGTGTAGAGCATTGCGTGGAAGTGGTGCTCGTTCTTGTCGTCAATCATGTAGGGAACACCTGCGAAGAACACCTTCAGGGCGTCGATGAAAGCCGCGAGGTCGCCGTCGTCGCGGAAGTCGAGCCAGGCGTCCAGAAACGCCGAGCGGTTGCGATTGTCGGCCTGCGTATGGGTGACATAGCGGTAGAGGCTTGTGGCAAATCCCTTGCGCACCTCTTTGTTGGGGAAGCCCAGCACGTACTGGTCGCGGTGTGGCAGGTATTCCTTGATGGTCAGGTAGCCGCTTTGGTAGAGCACTGGCAGCGGGGCCTCATAGCTGTCGAAGGGCTGGTCGAAGGCGCCGGCCTCACATCTCGTGCCGTCGATATCTGCCATGTCAATGGGCGGCATGTTGGCAAGCATGTGGAAGAGCGACGAGGGCGTGGCACTGTCGAACCAGTAGCTGCCCACCTTGCCATTGTTAAACGCCTTGACCAGACTGAAGGGATTGTACATATCGGTTTTCTCTTCGCTGAAATGATAGCCGTCGTAGTTCTCCTTCAGTTCGGCAAGCATCGCCTCGTAGGTCTGTCCTTTCTTGCCGGCCAGAAGTTCGATGTCTGGCCGCAGGGTGGTGACCAGTTCATCCTCCGATATGCCGCAGATGGTCTCATAGGCCGGAACCATCGAGATGTTGTTCAGGTTGTTGAGCTTGCTGAAGATGCCCATCTGCGAGAATTTCGAGATGCCGGTG
>CAJOEC010000011.1:0-125135 GCA_905233425.1 uncultured Prevotella sp.
TTTCGGAATGTCATCGGCTGTCTACGACCGTAAGTTTGAGCCTGCCGTTAGCTTCGATCAGAAAAGCGACGAGGGCGACTTTACCTATCAGCCAAGAGGTTATACCCTTGCTGTACCTTATAAGCCCAGTCTGCGGACTGGGCAGGGTGCCAAACTTTATAGATTCGAAAAGGCCGTCATAGAAGACGGCGTCACTACCGTCGAATTCGTAGAAGCTCCTAAATCTGACAATTATTATACGACCCATGCCCGTCATCCTTACTTCTTGGTTGTAGAAAACGGTGATCCCTTCGAATTGGCGTCTGCTGGAGAAAGCACGATTCAGATAGGGGGTGGAGGCTCCCAGACCGAAAACGGTGGCTACGCCTTCGCAAGCACTATGACTCGTATCGACAATACAGACCTCTACGATGCCAACCAGCCGAAATATATCCTACAGAGTGACGGCAACTGGCATAAAGTGCCGCAGAATGAGCCGAAGGCCTTCGTACCACCTTTCCGCGCTTACTTCAAGGCCAGCCAGACACAGACACAGACTAATTTTGCACGCGCGCTGGTCACCTCTTTCGGCGATGTAGAAACGGGTATCGCTCCCGTCGTCCGCACCATCGACCACGATGGCACCAAGCACTACTATAACCTCAGCGGCCGCCGTCTCAACGGTAAGCCTAAGAGCGGTATCTATATCTTCAACGGCAAAAAGTATATTAATAAATAAAGTAAAGGAGAGAAGACAATGAAAAAGAAATATATGAAGCCCACAATGCGCGAGTTCAGGATTCAGCACCACCGCATCATCTGCGCCAGCCCCCCCGAAAGACAAAATAATCGTTTCGTAGATGACCCAGACTGGAAGTGGGACGAAGGTGGCGGACAATAACCCGCAGGGATAACTGTGTCCAAACGTGTCAAATCGTCAAAAACAACATGTCAATGAGTGGATAAACGAACACTATCGCGAGCCGTAGCCCTCTTCTGAGGGTTCCACTCAAATTTGTGAATTAATAGAAGTGCCCAATAATTGTTCTAATATCTTCAAATAAACCATCGTTTTTCTTTGGCCAAGTCGGAAATAATTGCTATCTTTGCCCCCCGAATTGACACTTATTAATCACTAATTATCAACAATGACTATGAAGAAAGTACTATCCTTTATCATTCTGATGCTCCTGCCGATGATGGCGGGCGCGTATGATGCCAAGGTTGGCGGCATCTACTACGTTTTCAACCAAGAGAACAAAACAGCAACTGTGACATACAGAGATAGTACGTCGGTTTATAATGGTGTGATCTATTCTCCCCAATATTCATCTGACTATGAAGGCGATGTTGTAATCCCTGATGCTGTGACATGGGAAGGCGTAAGCTACAAAGTCAAATCGATAGGCAATGGAGCCTTTCGCGGATGCCCGAATCTGACGAGCATATCCATCCCCCCATCGATAACCAGCATTGGCTATGCCTTCGACGGACTTTCCGCTGTGCATATCTCCGACCTTGCAGCCTGGTGTGCAATGGACTTTACCATAGGCTATGGCTCAAGGTGGACTCCTACCATGTCGAACAATCCATTGTATTACACTCATAGCCTGTACATGAATGGCGAAGAGGTAACCGACCTGGTCATTCCCGAAGGTGTGACCAAAATAGGGAATCTTGCCTTTCAGGATTGTTTTTCACTGACCAGCGTCACCATCCCCTCTTCCGTCACCAGCATTGGCTCTGGTGCTTTCAATGGCTGTAGCCAGCTGTCTGCCGTACACATCTCTGACTTGGCAGCCTGGTGTGCCATCAACTTTGACGTTAAAAATTATGCGATATGGTATGGCTCAGGCACTTTTTGGGCTTTCTACACAAGCAATCCACTTTACTATGCCGGGCATCTTTATTTGGATGGTAAGGAGATTACCGACCTGGTCATCCCCGAAGGAGTGACCAGCATCGGACAAAACACCTTCTGCCATTGGCCTGCTCTGACCAGCGTCACCATACCCTCTTCAATAGCCAGTATAGGCCTTGGCGCCTTCGAAGAATGCCGCCAGCTCAACGCTGTTCATATTTCCGACGTTGGTGCCTGGTGCTCTATTGAGTTTGACGTACAGCACGCCAACGATGGAATAGCTGGTGACACAGTTCATACGAACAATCCGCTATATTCTGCCGGGCATCTTTACATGGACGGCAAAGAAATCACCGACCTGGTAATTCCTGAGGGCGTAAAGGACTTGGGCGACTGGACATTTGTAAACTTGAAGAACGCGCTGGCATCTGTCACGTTCCCCAGCACCTTGGAAAGTGTTGCAAACAATTCCTTCAAGGATATAACCTCTCTGATGACCGTGCGGTCATATATCAAGTCTCCTTTCCATGTAGACTGTTTTAGCGATAATACTTACAGGAATGGGACACTTTACATTCCCACAGGCACGAAAGACCTGTATTCACGTTTCGACGGATGGCGCAGTTTCCTGAAGATTGAGGAGATGGAGTTAGACCCTACCCCCAACGGCGAGTGTGCCACACCAACCATCATCGTTATGAACAACAGGTTCAAGTTCCAGTGTGCCACCCCTGGTGCCACCTTCACCAGCACTCTGACCACCGCCGAGGAACAGTTCACAGGCGATGAGGTGGTGATGAACAGCGACACCACAACCTATATCCTCACCGTATATGCAACAGCCCCAGGCTATTCCCAATCCCAGCCCGCCAAATACATGTTCACCGTAAACAAAACCGACGTGAACAATGACGGCGCCATCGACGTGGCCGACATCGCCACTATTATCAACAAAATGGCTTCAGGGGCGAGGATACAGTAAGGTACGGTACATGCAAAAAAATACCTAATTGTGGTTATTGCACAGGTCGGAAATAATGACTACCTTTGCACCCGATAATCATTTATTGGTATAATGTAGGGGCGGGCCACGTGCCAGCCCGATAAAAACGGAAGGACGATGAAGAACCAGAAGACATACGAGGCCGACGACAAGATGATCTCGCTCATCCGCGACAACTACGACCTGCTGCAGATGCTTGGCAGCTTTGGCATCAGTCTCGGCTTTGGCGACAAGACGGTCAAGGAAACGTGCGAGGACAACGGTGTGGACACTTACACCTTCCTTGCGGTGGTCAACTACACGATAAACGGCTATGGCGAGTTCGAGGCCGATGGGCAGCTTTCAGTCCCCACATTGTTACACTATTTAGAGGCCAGCCATGCCTATTTCCTTGACTTCCAGCTGCCCTATATCCGGCGTGAGCTGCAGGAGTCGCTCGACGAGAACTCACAGCTGACAAGTCTCAACACTCAAGTCTCAAATCCCCTGGCAAAGCTCATACTGCGCTTCTACGACGAGTATGCCCACGAGATACGGCGGCACATGAAGTATGAGCAGAAGACGCTGTTCCCCTACGTGCAGTCGCTCATTGACGGACATCCTGCCAACGACTACGACGTGGACACGTTCTCGAAGCACCACGGAGCGGCCGACAAGAAGCTGCGCGAACTGAAACTGCTGGTTATCAAGTATCTGCCCCAGGACGGATTGCACAACAACCAGTTGACCGCTACCCTCCACGACATCTACGAGAACGAGGTGTGGCTGCGCCAGCACGCCATGGTGGAAGACCATATCTTTGTGCCCGCCATCCGCCGCTTGGAGCAGGTCGCCCGCCAGAGCGACGTGACTCGCAACATCTCGGACATGGTGTTCAAGGGTGGTACACAGAACTCCGAAATGCTCTCCGACCGCGAGCGCGACGTGATTGTGTCGCTGGTGCAGGGCATGTCGAATAAGGAGATTGCCGACCACCTCTGCATCTCGGTGAACACGGTCATCACTCACCGCCGCAACATCGCCCGCAAGCTGCAGATACACAGTCCCGCAGGCCTCACCATCTATGCCATCATCAACAACCTTGTGGACATTTCGTCGGTAAAACTATAATAAACTTTACAATTACCTCCTGTTTATTAACAGTTGGTGCTATTTGTCCGTAAGGATAGATAGCACTTTTTTTATTATTCGTAACAAATTTTATTGAAAAATGTATGGTGGTTTTAATCTTTTTTTTGTAATTTTGCACGCTGTTAGGCGTAATTTACGCTAATTTAATAAAAAAAGGATAATAACTATAACCAAAACCTGTATGAATGACCGCTTTTTCGTGCTTGCGAGGAGGAAATGGATTTGCTTTTCCCTTGCTATGATTTGTGGGGTATTCACGGCATGTACAGACGATTACGACCTTGACGACGAGGGGAATTATCCTTCGTGGTTGGGAGGTAGCATCTATGGAGCTTTGAAGGATCCCAGTAGCATTCAGGAGTCTGACAAAGAAATCTTGTCGGGTACTTTCACCAACTATCTTCGTCTGATAGACGACCTCGGCTATGCAGAGACGCTGTCGAAGACTGGCTCGAAGACCGTCTTTGCGGCCAACGACGAGGCTTTTGAGCGTTTCTTTGCCAATAATCAGTGGGGGGTGAGGCGTTACGAGGACCTTACGCTTTCCATGAAGAAACAGTTGCTCAATGCCTCTATGCTCGACAATGCGCTGTTAGTGGAGATGTTGTCCAATATCTCGGGAACCTCCGAAGACCCCATCATCCATGGTATGGCATTGAAGCATGTGACAAGTGCCAGCGTGATAGACACGATCACCCACATGAAGTGGAAGGGTGACATGCCTGTGAACAATGAGTACTGGGAAAAGTTCTACGACAAGGGCTTGTATGTGGTCATGGATGCCACCCGTCCCATGATGGTTCATTTCACCGAGGAGCAGATGACCACCAACGCCATCACGACCCGCGGCACAGACAGCGACTTTGAAGTGGTAACAGGAAACGTGTTCGACCCAGAAGAACATTCTGCCTACATCTTCAGGAACAAGATAATCAGCCCTGACATCACTTGTAAGAACGGATATATCCACCAGATGGAGGATGTGCTTGTTCCTCCTGGCAATATGGCCCAGGTCATTCGTAACAATGGCGAGTCATCCCTTTTCAGCCGGATGCTCGACCGTTTCAGCGCTCCTTATTTTGACGCGGAAGCCTCCATCCTGACCAGGAACTACAACGACTATGTCCAGTCATTAGGCGATAACACCACCTTGCAGCATATTGACAGCATCTATCAGATGCGCTATATCAGTTCATACTCGCAAGGCAGCGACCTGATGTATGACCCAGACAACACCGTCGTCGGCTACGGTCTCGTCTATGATCCCGGATGGAATAATTACGATAATGGTTCGGGCGACAACAGCATCCGTGACATTGCCGCTATGTTCGTGCCCACGGACGACGCCTTGGGCAATTTCTTCATCGACGGTGAGGGTAAGTTCCTTATGGAAGAATTCGGAAAGAAGGAGGGAGATGTTGTCGTCAACGACAGGCAACACCTGGCCGAGAACATTGACTCCATTCCCCTCCAGAACGTGCAGCAGCTCATCAACAACCTGATGAAGCGCTCTTTCGTCTCGACTGTGCCTTCAAAGTTCGACCACGTCATGGACGAGGCCAATGACCCCATGGGTCTGAGCCTTGATGTGCTCAACCGCACAGCCGACAATAAATATAATGTGAAGATAGCCAACAACGGTGTCATCTATATGCTCGACAAGATGTTTGCGCCTCCTTCGCTCGTCGCAGTCTCAGCGCCGGTCACCATGAAGAGCAACATGCGCATCATGAATGTGGCCGTGAACGACGGTAAGGGCACCAAGCCGCTCGGACTCAACCTCAACTACTACGCCTACCTTCTCGCCATGAGCGCCACCTACGCTTTCTTCATCCCTACCGACGATGCTTTCGAGCGCTATTATATAGACCCCTCGTCGCTCGCCGACGATGAGCCTCGCGCCCTGAAGTTCTATTACCAGAGCAAGTCGCCTTTCGTCAACTGCTCAGCATGGAAATGTCTCAAGAACGCGCAAGGGCAATGGGAAATCGGTGACTCCATAGGAAAGATAAACGCAGCCAGCTTCCGCTCACAGTTCACCGACCTGCTCAATTATCATACCATCGTGCTCGGCGACGGAGAAAAGCTGGGAGACAACGGGAACAAATATTACAAGACAAAGCATGGCGGAGAAATCCTGTTTGAGAACGGAGTTGTAAAGAGCGGGGCGCAAATCGAAGGCTCAGTGCCAGCCTCCACCATCACCCAGACATACAACCAAAAGAATGGCGTGGCATACGCCATCGACCATATCATACAGGCACCACAGCGCTCCGTACTATCCGTCCTTGAGCAAGACGCCGCCACCACCGCACGCTTCTCGGAGTTCCTCAAGCTCTGCAACGATTTCGACATGGACGAACTCATGGCATTTGCCAGCGACCGGCTCAGCGAGAAGAACGCTGTGACGAAGAAACAGCGCATGGCTGCCTATCATCCCTTTGCGGCCAAGAATGGCCTTACTGACAACGTCAACTATTTCAACTCATTTAATTATACCGTCTATGCCCCCGACAATGAGGCCATGCAGAAGGCGTACGACCTCGGACTGCCAAAGTGGAGCGACATAAAGGCCATCTACGAACCTGTACGTGAGCGATTCGAACTTGAAAAGGCAGAGAATAATATCAGCCCGGAAATACAGCTCCTCCGTGAGAAGGCCCTGGCGATGGTGGAAGAAATCAACAGTTTCATCCGCTATCATTTCCAGGACAACTCCATCTATGCCGACAACGTCATTGAGGAGGGCGCATACGCCACGGCCTGTTCCGATACTGCCCGCATACGCCAAAAGCTGAACATAACAGGCGGCAGCGGCCGCCTCTATGTCACGGACAACTCCGGCCAGACCATCACGATCGATACCAACAACTCTACAAGTTATGTGAATGTGATGACCCGCGACTATGAACTCAACAAGCGTTCACATGTCATCAACAATTCCTCGTTTGCTGTCGTACATCAAATCAGCACACCGCTCAATTTCCACAAAGCCAACCCCTCTGAAAAAGCTGGGACTCGCTACGACGCCCTTTGGACGGGCAGCAATGCCAACGCCCGAATGGCTGACTATTACAAGCGGTTCGAGAAATTCTACTATACGCGCTACGACTATGATTTTGAACATTGAATATTGAGTATCTATGAAAAAGGAAAATAAATATCAGAGGTTCTTGAAGGTGCTGTTGTTGGTCGTAGCCACGCAGTTTTCAATCTTCAATTTTCAATCCTCAATCTGTTTCGCACAGACCACGCGCATTTCCGGCACCGTCACCGATGCCATGGGGCCGGTCATGATGTGTAATGTCGTGGAAATCGACAACAACAACCGTATCGTTTCCAATGCTCAGACCGACATCAACGGTAACTTCTCCATGACCATCAAGAACGCGAAGAACAAGCTCCGCATATCATACGTCGGCTATAAGACCGTCACACTTTCTATAGGCACCCGGAACAAATTCAATGTCAAGATGCAGGATGCCACACAGATAAAAGAGGTGGAAGTCGTGGCCAAGCGTAAGTTCAACCAAGGAGGACTCGCCATTCCCGAAAAAGAAGTTTCCGTGGCTGCCCAGACCTTTAACATGGCCGAAGTAGAGGGACTCGCCTTCACCTCAGCCGACGAAGCACTGCAGGGACAAATTGCCGGACTCGACATCGTCTCCAACTCAGGTAACCTCGGCTCTGGCACAACGATGCGCCTGCGTGGTGTCACCTCCATTAACGGAGACTCCAACCCGCTCATTGTCGTCGATGACAACATCTTCGACAACCCCGATGCCAACTTCGACTTCCAGAACGCTAACGAAGAGACCTACGCTTCGCTGCTCTCTGTCAACCCCACTGACATCGAAGACATACAAGTGCTCAAAGATGCAGCAGCAACAGCCATTTGGGGTTCACGAGGTGCCAACGGTGTCATCGCCATACGCACCAAGCGCGGTGCCCGTGGAGCCGTGCGCGTAGACTACTCACTACGACTGCAGGCCAGCTGGCAACCAAAGGGCTACAACCTCCTCAACGGTGACGACTACACTATGATGCTCAAGGAGATGTACTACAACCCCACCCAGAGTGCCAACGCAACCACCAACATCAACGAAATCAACTACAACTACCAATGGGCAGAATTCCAGAACTGGAACAACAACACTGACTGGGTCGACGAAGTGCAGCAGACAGCTTGGAGCCAGTACCACTCCCTCTCCATCACCGGCGGCGGCGAGAAAGCTAACTTCAGAGTGTCAGTAGGCTATGACCACCAGAACGGAACCATCATCAAGCAGACGCTCGACCGATTCACCACAAAACTCACGCTCGACTACTTCGTCAGCGACCGAATCAAGTTTAGTACTACATTCCCACTCACCTACACCGCCAACAACCGAAATTTCGACGACAACATACTCGGACGGGCACAGCAGATCTCACCAAACATGAGCGTCTACCGCCAGAACGGCGACGGCACCAACACCGATGAGTTCTATGCCATGCTGCCACTCGGGGCAAGCGATGCCGCTGGCTCATCAATGCCTAACACCTCCTCACCGCAGCTGAGTGCCATACGTGACCTCGGAAACCCCGTCGCCATCGCAAACCTCGCATGGAGAAAAGAAAAGACCTACCGTATTTCACCAGAGTTCAAACTCGACTACGACCTGCTTGGCAAGGATGACAGCCACACCCGTCTGAAATACACCGGACTCGTCTACCTCGACATCTTTTCCAAAAGCGAGCCAAAATACTGGCCAGGAGCACTCGAAACCAAAGGATGGAACGACGGCAAGTACAACCTCAGCCAAGTCTACGACTACAATTCACTTGCCGTCACAACACGACACACCCTCACTTTCACTCCGCACTTCAAAAACCAGGACTTCTACACCACCATGCTCGCACGGTGGGAACTCACGACGGGCAACGACAACAGCCAGAACGTAGAAAACAGAAATACCCCCACAGTGCCAGGCGGTTCTGCCTCCGGGCAGGCAATCTCCCCCACAGTCGATGCCAGTATCACCTCCATGAGCTCCGGCAACGGGCAGTGGCGTTCCATGTCAATGACCTATACCGGGCACTTCTCCTACAAAGAGCGCTACATCCTCGACGCTTCACTCCGAGCTGACGGAACCACCAAGTTCGGCGATGACAAGAAGTGGGGCTACTTCCCCGGACTCTCCTTACGATGGAACATCATCGACGATCACAACTCCCTCTCCCTTGGTGAGAGCCTCAGGGGTGCCCTCTCCATGTTAGCCTTCCGTGCATCGTGGGGAATCGTAGGACGCCCCCCTGGTTCCGAATACCTCCAATATGCCATGTATAGCACGTCAGGTGTATATGGCGGACTCGGAAACACACACAGCGTCACCTACCTCGACGGACTACAGCTCAACAAGCTCAAATGGGAACGCACATCACAGTATAACCTCGGAGCCAACCTCGGCATACTCAACGACCGCATCACAGCCAGCTTCGACTACTATTTCAAACGTACCAACGATCTGCTCATGGGAGGCGTCGCCATTCCCTCCTCAACAGGATTCTCCTCACTCTCATGGGCAAATGTGGGAGAGTTGACCAACAAAGGATGGGAACTCAACATCTATGCCAACCGGTTCATACGCATACGCGATTTCTCTGTCTCCGCAAACTTCAACATCTCGCAGAACTTTAACGAGATAACAGACATGGACGAAAGCGTATTGGAGAGCATCAACTCCCAATGGGACTACAGCAAAAGAGGACAGTATCTTAACCGCATACAGAAAGGCAATCCCCTCGGATCCATCTACGGTCTCCGTTATAAAGGTGTCTATCAGTACACATACGAATACCTCACCAACATGAAGACCAGTAATGGATGGGATGGAGAAAAACTGCGCGACTATATCAACAACCAGTTCCTCGCCCAGGGAAAGACGGCGCCAATAGCACTCGACGCAGAAGGCAAAGTCATGATGGATGCATTCGGAGATCCTATACGCTTAGTCTATAACTTCAGCGATGGCACATCATCTTATAAATTCCAGGGCGGCGATGCCATCTATGAGGATGTCAACCACGACGGCCAGATCAACTCCCTCGACATCGTTTATCTTGGCAACTCCAACCCACATCTCAATGGAGGATTCGGCATCAACCTGCAATTTAAGAACTGGTCGCTGAAGACAAGCTTCAACTACCGTCAGGGTGTGAAGGTTGTCAATTCGGCGAAGATGAACCTCGAGCAAATGTTCAATGCCTATAACCAGAGTTCTGCTGTAAACTGGCGCTGGCGTAAGAATGGCGATGTAACCATCATTCCGCGTGCCATGTTCAACACGGGCTATAACTTCTTAGGGAGCGACCGTTATGTGGAAGATGCCTCGTTTGTTCGTATGAGTTATATCCAGCTTTCTTATAATTTTAATCCCAAGGTGCTGAAGCCTCTGGGGTTGCATAGGCTGAACTTCAGCCTCTCGGGGCAGAATCTTTTCTTCTGGAGCAAGTATAGCGGAACCGATCCTGAACATTCGCCCGGTTCATGGGGTATAGCCTACGACTCTTCGCAAACACCACGATCAAAGTCGGTGACAATGAATATTCAAGTGGGATTCTAAAGACACTCCCCTGACCCCGCCTGACAGGCGGGGGAACAGACGAAAGGGAATTGAATAAATAATAATATAACTGACAAAAGGATTATGAAGAAATATATCATTGAAAAGTCAAGGCAACTGTTTGCATTTGTTGTCTACATATTCCTCCCCCTCGTTGGGGGAGGCTGGGTGGGGGTCTCCTGCAATGACTTCCTGACGATCTATCCCACAGACCGTATCGTAGGTGAGGACTTCTGGAAGACGAAGTCCGATGTTGACCAGATGGTGGACGGCTGCTATCTGAGTATGTTGAATGAGGATGTGCAGTCACGTGCCATTATCTGGGGTGCTTATCGTTCGGATGAACTGGTGAAGCGTGATGACTACACAGACTTGACGCTTGACAATATCAGCGCATTAAATCTGCTGCCTACGATGGGCTATTGCTCTTGGGCAAGTCTGTACAAGGTCATCAACAACTGCAACATCGTTTTAAATCATGCTCCAGATGTAATGACTGCCGATCCGGAATTCACTGAAGGCGACTATCAGGTGGTGAGGGCACAGATGCTGGCTTTGCGGAGCCTGTGCCACTTCTATCTTGTGCGTGCTTTCCGCGATGTCCCCTATATGTCTCATTCCGTAGAGAATGACGATGATGTCAAGGCTGTTCCCCAGTTATCGCCTGGTGAAGTGCTTCAGTATTGTTTGGACGATTTGCAGGAAGCCCGTCGTTACATCATGAAGTCGGGCGGTTATGGCCAGAACGATTGGCGCAACTGGGGCTATATCACCACAGATGCTGTCGATGCCATCATGGCAGACATCTATCTGTGGCGCGGCTCCATGACGCATGACAATGCCGACTACGAGAAAGTGGTTGAACTCGTTGATCGCGTGATTGAGGCGAAGGATGAGTATTTTAAAAAGTACAACTATGAGATGGTGGGCACTGACAAAAAAGACATCTATCATCTTTATGAAGCTGAGGATGCTCAGTTGATGCTCTTCCATTTCAATAATGGTAATTGTCGCGAAAGTATTCTGGAGTGGCAGTATAATGGTATTAATAACGCCAACACGGAATTGGAGAGATACTATTATAAGACAGACAACTCTGCCCAGCATGGCCGCCTGATGGCATCGAAAATCTTCAATTCAATCGAAGCTAATGCCAACAAGGTAGGGGCTCAGAAGATATTCTTCTCCAAAAATGATTATCGTTTCTGGAACATCGTTTATGATGCCGACAACGCGGAGGCGGAGCAACTGGCCATAAGGAAGATGGTTTATGGTGAGAGTTCTCAGTCGGTAGTCTCTGTGAATTCTACGGCTGGCCTGTCGAAGAGTACTTCGCGAAACTTTGACAACTTCCGCCAGAACTGGATTGTCTATCGTATCACAGACCTGATGCTGATGAAAGCTGAGGCTCTTGTAGCGATGTCGACCGATGAGGATGCCGACAAACTGAGAGGGGCATTCGATCTGGTGCAAGCGGTGAACAAGCGCTCAATGGATATGGATGCCAAGGACACGCTGAGAGTTAGTAACTTCCGCACAAAGGATGCCATGGAAGTGCTGGTGCTTACGGAAAGAGAGCGTGAACTGTGCTTCGAGGGTAAGCGCTGGTGGGACCTGATGCGTTATTGCTACCGTGGAATGCAGGGGGTAAACATCAATAGCACGATGGTCTTGTCTTCGCAGACCTCTTCGGAGGAGGGCGATGCCTCACCCGATTCCTCCGAAGGCGGAAAGACCGTGGGGGCGCAAACGACATCTAACGAATGGCCCAAGCTGCGTAAGGATATGGCAGATTTCATTATCCGCAAATATAAGGCGGGTGAGGGTGATGCCGTTTCTTATAAGATGGATTCCGAGCCATATTTGTACTGGCCCATCTATGAAAATGAAATGAAAGCAAATGTCCTGCTGAACCAGAATCCTGTCTGGATTCAGGAGAAATCTACGGAGAAAAAATAGAGACCCTCCCCCTTACCCCTCCCTATATGGAGGGGAGTAGATAGAAAAATACAAGATACAATTAATTCCCTATTAATTATGAAAAAGAATATTTTGAACAAGACAAGGAAGTTGCTTCGTTTCGTTGTCTATATACTCCTCCCCCTCGCAGGGGGAGGCTGGGTGGGGGTCTCCTGCTCCGAGGATATCGACGAGTCAAATCTTTACACATTTACTGGTGAGACCATCGAGGACTATCTGGTAAATCGCAGTGAACGGTTCAGCAGTTTCAATTATATCCTGTCACGGATAGGATATGACAAGATCCTGTCCGCCTACGGTACATACACATGTTTTGCTCCTGACAACGACGCAGTGACGGCGTATGTGGACAGTCTTTATGAGGACATGAGCAACCCTGAACTGCCTCATAATGGTATGACAAAGCCTGGGCTGGAAGGACTTACCGACTCGCTATGCAATGATATTGCTCTTTTCCACCTGTTGGGCACTGAGGTGATGAGTGTCTATATGGGGAATGGTATGACGGTAAAAACCATCTTGGGACGCGAAATCACGACTTCTCTTGATACGGCAACAAATCAGGTTGCCATAAACCGTAATTCCCTGATTCTTGCCAAGGGTATTGACAAGGACTTGGAGAATGGTGTGCTGCATGAGATTAGCCAAGTGATAACCCGCTCCAACCTGCTGATTGCGGGCGAAATGGAGATGCACCAGGATCAGTTCTCCGTATTCTCGAATGCTTTGAAAGCGACTGGCTTGGCCGACTCGCTGACGGCGCTTAGTCACGATTTCGAGAAAATTTCGATTAAGACAGGCTTCTATCTGCCTAATAAATGCGAAATGGGTTACACCATTTTTGCAGAGACCGATGACAGTCTCGCAGCATTAGGAATCGTCGACGTAGAGACATTGGCAGAATATGCGAGGAAGGCGTATGCGAACTGTGAGAATTGGTACGACTACGTGCGCAACAATAATATTGAAATCAGTTACGGAACAGACTACAAGAATCCCTGGAATGTGCTAAGCATGTTCCTGCGTTATCATATCCTGAAATACAAGATTCCCTATACGAAGCTGACGAACCATCACAACGAGATCTCGAAGGTTACGCTTGTAGAGTATTACGAAACGATGCTGCCCTACACGCTCCTCAAGGTGACAAAGAATGGCACAAGTCTGAGGCTGAATCGTTGGGTGGCCAATTCGTCGCTGACCGACCGGGTAGCAGAACTGATGTCAGAATCCCTGCGTCCCGTTATGTTCGAAGGCATTGAACTGGCTGGTCAGAAAAGTCAGATCTCTCCCACAAACGGCTATATCCATCCCATCAATGGCGTGCTGGTGTACGATGCTAATGTGGTGAGGGGGGCATTGAACGAGCGTCTGCGTTTCGATGATGCGAGTTTGTTTGGCGAAATGATGTCCAACTCCTTCAGGCGCATAACTGACAGTGAGGTGGACGCGCTTAACGGTGGCAAACGAGGAACCGACGGTGACCTGAGCGGCGCCTATATCCGCATACCGCCTGGCTTCTTGGAGTACATGAAGATCTACAATGGCGATGAAACGCGCCTGTACTATCTGCCAGGCCAGAGCAGCGGCTGGAGCAACTATCAGGGTGATGAGTTCAACTGCAAGGGACATTATGACTTCGCCATGCGTCTGCCACCGGTGCCAGAGGGAACCTACGAACTGCGTATCGGCTACACCGCTGAGGGCAACGAACAGCGTGGCATGTTGCAGTTCTACTTAGGCTCTTCCTCGGACTTGACGACGATGAAGGCATTAGACATTCCTCTTGACATGCGTCTCGTACCTGTGAACAATGCAGACCTGACTCCCGACGTCTATACTGGCTGGTGTGACTGGACGAAACTTGACGACAAGGGCGTGGAGAGCGATGTGAACATGCGAAACTTAGGGTATATGCGCGGGCCGCTCTATTACACCGTTGGCATCAATTCGGGCAACTATGCGCGCAACAATCCTAAAGACCTGCGCCGCATACTTACCCGGCAGCACTTTGGGCAGGGCGAATACTGGTTGCGCTTCAAGAGTGTGCTTGACTCTGATCACCACCAGTTCCATCTCGACTATATTGAATTCTGCCCGGAGAATGTTTACAATAGCACGACATATATAGAAGATATGTTCTAAGGAGACCTTTAGTTAATAGTTTATAGTTAATAGATAATAGTTATGATTACTAATATTTTCAGGGATTTACTTTATGTATGTCCGCCAAAAGCAGCGAAGTGGTTGGCGTGCATAGCACTATTCACCATTCACTATCCACTATTCATTAGCTGCTCCGACTGGGATGACCATTTCAATGCCAACACATCAGTGCTGGAGTCCCAGAACACGACCCTGTGGAAGAACATTGAAAAGAATGGCAATCTTACGCAGTTTGCCGAGATTCTGAGAAGAACGGGATACGACCAGCGTTTGGACGCTTCGCAAACCTACACGGTATGGGCTCCCGAAGACGACACCTTCGATTATCAGACCCTACTGGGCTACGACAATGAACGCTTGGTGAAGGAGTTTGTGGAAAACCATATCGCCCGGAACAACTATCCTGCCTCTGGCGAAACGGACAAGGATGTGTATATGCTGAATGAAAAGAAAATGCATTTCTCGGGGAAGGACTCGTACGTTATTCAAGATGTCTTGCTCGATCAGCTGAACATGGGGAGCAGCAACGGGACGATTCATACGCTGAAAGGTCGTATAGCCTTCCTTTCGAACATCTACGAGGCATTGCTCAGCGTTGATTATCCTGTTGATTCGGTTCGCGACTATGTTCTCAGCTTCGACGAGAAAATCATCGATGAGAGGAAGAGCAAGGCGGGGCCTGTGGTGAACGGTGAACAGACTTTCCTTGACACGATTTATTATGAGCATAACGATATGCTGAGTCTGTTCGAAGCGCACATCAACCGGGAGGACAGTAGCTATACGATGCTGCTACCGACGAACAAGGCATGGAGGGATGCCCAGACAAAGATCCGGGGTTACTGCAACTATCTCCCTTCGTTCAAGTACTTAGTGCCTGGTGAAGGAAGGAACCCTACAACGGTGACGCTGAAAGACGCGGAGGCAATGAAGGACTCCTTGGCAAAGCTATATATGATGGCAAGCCTGTTCTACAACAACAGCCTCTATGACAACAAGAAGTTGAAGAGACTGGAAGAGGGTGCTGTTCTCAGCTGCGACTCGCTGATGACCACCTACGGGTTCAAAATGTATTCCGATGATGCCGCCAACGTTTTTCACGAAGCAAAACGGCTTGAGATGAGCAATGGTGCCGCCTGGATTACGGACAGTCTGCGGATACCCTCGTGGACGATCTGCAATCCTGAAATACGTTTTGAGGCGGAGTACCAGGACATACAGGCTTACTATACCAACTTGAACGGAGCACCTAATGTGAAGGTGGTGACCAAGCAGAACGAGGAGGTGCTGGGACATGTGTCGAACAACCGTTATGTTGAGCTGGAGCCTCAGAGCAAGAACTCGAACCCTGAGATATACTTCTATATGCCTAACCTTCGCTCTACGACATATAATATCTATGTGGTGCTTGTTCCTGCAAATATCAACAGCAAATACTATGCGGGTGAGCTGAAGCCCAACCTCATTGACTTCACGATAGGATGTAATGACGAGAAGGGCTCTTTCAAACAGACTCGTTTAGAGAACGTGACGGTACGAGTTGACTCGATAGATGACGAACGGTATACGGCAAAGGTTGACACTGTCCTTGCAGGAGAATTCACCTTCCCCCTTTCCTATCTGGGAGTATCTTCAGGATCGAAGAGATATGCACCTTATATCCGTGTACGTAGCAAGGTGACCAACGCGGAGTCTGCCAGCTACGACCGCACCCTGCGCATCGACTGCATCATACTTCGGCCGAAGGAACTCGACGACTATATCAGCGAGCATCCTGATTATAAATATGACAGAGGGGATTATTAGTGAAAAGTGAAGAGTGAAAAGTGAAAAATTTGCTACTCCGAAAAAAATAATACGATTATGAGACGATTAAGCATTTTAATATTTTCATTATTTAGTTTTATTGTTATAGCCCAAGCTCAAGATGCGGACGGGGGCGTCCACGCTCCAAAATTAAAGCGTGTCACCGTGCCGGACTACCCCACCAAGGAGGTTAGGGGCATCTGCATCGATGCCACCACGAAGGCACCTCTGGCAGGTATCATGCTCAGGGCTCTCGACAATAACAACTACACAGCCATGACCGAGGATAATGGCGAGTTTGTCATCAAGGTCCCTGTCTACACCACTGCGCTTTATGTCCACTCGCCTCAGTACATCAGCCTTCAGGTCGCAATAGCTGGGAGCAACCTTAAGATTGAGATGCTTCCTGACGTGTTCCGGCCCATGTTTACCAAAGAGACAAGCATCGTCGCAGCTAACACGCAGAGCATCACCAACACCACGTCACACACGATAGAGACGGATGTCGGTAACATCATGGGAGCCGATGTGCATACCCTGAACCGCTCTGGTGTACCTGGCAGTGGTTCCGCCATGTTCATACGCGGACTCAATTCGCTGAATGCAAATGCACAGCCACTGATAGTCATCGACGGCATCATACAGGACATGCAACAGACACGCTCTTCACTCCATGACGGTGACTACGCCAACCTCCTCCTCAACATCAACCCTGAGGACATCGACAAGGTGACCGTCCTGAAAAATGCCACCGCCCTCTACGGCGCAAAGGGCAGCAACGGTGTCATCCTCATTGAGACCAAGCGCGGCCACTCCATGGCTACACGCATCGATGCCAATGTGGGTGTGGGAGTCTCCCTCGTGCCGCGTCTGCCTACAATGATGGACGCTAACCAATACCGCATCTATGCATCCGAGATGCTCGGCACATATCCCACCATCAGCCAGTTCACCGACCCCACAACCTTCAAGTTCCTCATCGACGACCCCTCGAAGTACTACTATGCCATGTATCACAACAATACCGACTGGACAAAGGAGGTCTATCACACGGCGATGACACAGAACTACAACATCAACGTGCAGGGTGGCGACGACATCGGCATGTATAACCTCTCCCTTGGATATACCGACGGTCAGAGTACGGCGAAAGAAAACGGCTTCAACCGACTTAACGTCCGTTTCAATACCGATATCAGCATCCTCAGACAACTGAAGGTGCAGTTCGACATGTCCTATACGAAAATCAACCGCGACGTGTTCGACGGCGGTGCGCCTGCCGACTTCTCCGCAGCACCGGTGTCATCACCCACCTTCCTCGCACTCATCAAGTCGCCATTCCTCAGCCCATATACATATAATAATGTGAGCAGGTACTTCTCTTCCACTCTTTCCGAGGCCGACGACTACCTTACCATGCTCGACACCGACCTTAGCCTCGGCAATCCGACGGCTGTGTTACAGAATGGTAAAGGCATCAACAAGAACCGTGTGGAGTCCAACCATTTCAATACCGTCATCGCCCCACGCTTCGACTTTAACAGCTGGCTGTCGCTGACCGAGACCTTCAGCTATACCCTTGACCGCATCTCACAGCGGTACTATCGCCCCAACAATGGCATGCCCATGTTCCTTATCGAAGGCATTGGCAGTGTTCAGAACAAGGCCATGTCCATGTTCTCCAAGGAAAACTCCATCAGCAGCGACACCCGCCTGCAGCTACAGAAGCAAATGGGGCCGCACTCCCTGAATGCCTTTGTCGGCCTCCGATACCTCAACTTCGCATACGACAACAACCAGCCCGAGGGACAGTATGCCAATGCTGCCAACGACAAGACACCCAACATCAGCACCAATATGGACTTCTACGACGCCACAGGCACTAACGACGAATGGCGCAGTCTAACCTGGTATGCCAATGCAGACTACAACTACCGAAACCGCTACTATCTACAGGCTTCCCTGTCCGTAGAGGGTAACAGCCGCTTCGGAAAGGAGTCAAAGGGTATGAAGATTGGCGGTGTCAAGTGGGGACTATTCCCAAGCGTACAGTTAGGATGGGCAATCTCAAACGAGGCGTGGTTCCAGTCTCTCAACGCTCAACACTCAACACTCAGCTTTATCAACTACCTCCTCCTCAGAGCTGGATGGGACCTCAGCGGCAATGACGACATCAGCAACTATGCTGCCCGCACATCGTTTGGCATCAGCAAATATCTGTGGAAGGCTACCGCTGCACAGCTTGACAACATCGGCAACGAGGAAATATCCTGCGAGCGCACCAGCAAGTTCAATTTCGGTCTGAAGGCCAGCTTGTTCAAAAACCGCATCGGAATCGACTTCGACTACTACATACACCGCACCAACGACCTGCTTACGCTAAAGCATTTCGACAACCTCGTGGCGGGTATCGACAACTATTGGAGCAATGGCGGTTCACTCAGCAACAAGGGCTTCGAACTCACACTGACCACCAAACCGGTGGTAGCCAAGTCACTGCAGATAGAACTCGGCGCTTCCATAGGTCACTATGTCAACAAGGTGAAGTCGCTGCCCAACAACAGTCTTATATATCTCGATGGTGAACAGACGGCACAGGGCTACACCTCTTCCATCTATGGCATAGAGAATATTGCCACCATCGTCGGACATCCGGCAGGAGTGTTCTACGGCTATAAGACCGATGGAGTGCTTGCCACCGACCAGGAGGCATCCACCGCTGGCACAAATGGCTACCTTTACCTCACCGATGCCACTGGCGCACGCCAGGACTTCCACGCTGGCGACATGCGTTTTGTCGACATCAATGGTGACGGCGAAATAGGCGAGGCCGACAAGACCATCATAGGCGACCCCAATCCCGACATCTACGGTAACATTTTCGCCAATGTGAACTGGAAAAACCTCACACTCCATCTCGGATTCAACTATTCGCTTGGCAATGACATCTACAACTACCAGCGCAGCGTGCTCGAGGGTGGTAGCAACTTCTACAACCAGACCACGAACATGACCAACCGATGGCGCACTGAAGGGCAGCAGACCGACGTGCCACGCATCAGTTACGGCGACCCGATGGGCAACAGCCGGTTCAGCGACCGGTGGATAGAAAACGGTTCCTACTTACGCCTGAAGACACTCCGACTCACCTACAAGGTGCCGGTCAACCTTAGTTGGCTACAGGGACTGGCACTATGGGGCGAGGCCAACAATCTCTTTACCGTCACACGCTATGTGGGCAGCGACCCGGAGTTCTCCGCCAACAACGCCGTGCTCTATCAGGGCATCGACCCAGGCAATGTGGCACAGGGACGCACCTTCACCTTTGGAATGAGAATCAATCTATAGACCCTCCCCCTTGCCCCTCCCTATATGGAGGGGAGTAGTTAGAATTGCATAATAATAATATAACTGACAAAAGGATTATGAAGAAATATATCATTGAAAAGTCAAAGCAACTGTTTGCATTTGTAGCCTATATACTCCTCCCCCTCGCAGGGGGAGGCTGGGTGGGGGTCTCCTGCTCCGACATGTTCGAGACAGATTCCGACCGTCAGATATTCGACCCAGAACTCGACCAGAAGACCGACTCCATGTTCTACACCTTAGGCATCCTGAAGGGCTTGCAGCAGGCCGCCGACCAGTATGTGATGACGGGAGAGATGCGTGGCGACCTCGTAGCCACCAATGTCTATACGGAGACCGACCTGCGTGAGCTGGCCGACTTCTCCCTCGCCGCCGCCACTGTGCCCGAAGCGTCAGCTTCGGGTTCCCCCTCCAGCACCAACAAATTCAACCAGCCCTATCTCTACTACCGCATCATCAACAACTGCAACTATTACATTGCCCACCGCGACACAACCCTGCTCACCGGTAGCCGCAAGGTGGCCATACCTGAATATGCCGAGGCACTGGCCGTCCGCGCATGGGCCTATATGCAGCTTGCCAAGAACTATGGCGAGGTGCCTTTCTATACAGACCCGCTCGTCAGCATCGGCGATGCCAACCAGAACTTCCCCACCAAGGACCTGCAGGGCATCTGCGACGCGCTCACCCCCGAGCTCATCAAGTTCAGCGGAACCGCAGTACCCGACTATGGCAACATATCCGCAGGCATGCTCAACGGCACCACCAGTGCCGAAGAGAAAAACATACAGTCCGCCAAGGCCATGATTCCCGTTGATGTGGTATTGGGTGACCTCTTCCTGGAAACCAACCAGTATGAACAGGCTGCAAAATACTACTTCAACTACTTATTGGTGAACAAGCTCGTTGCTGAACAGGCATATATCGAACCATGGGACTACAGGGAGGAATTGGGCGACAGACTGCCTAACGACGCAACGGTTTATAAGAACACACAGCGTTCTTTCCCCTGGAGTTCCATCTTCTCCATCTCCGATCCCCAGGACATCATTACCTATATCCCCTTGGCATCCAATGAACTTCGGGGTGTCACCACCGAGCTGCCACGCTATTTCGGTTACGACTTCTACAGCACCACCAGCGGCTCCTCCAATTCAAAAGAGCGCTTCCTCGTGGACCGGCAGATTGACGCATCGCAGACTTACTACCAGCTGAACCAGAAACAGGAATGGTACTATGTGCCCAATTCTCAAACCAGCGCTGGCAACATTGTGAAAACTGCCAGTATCGGCGACATGCGCCGTATGGTCACCATGCGTAGCGTCAGCAAGCAGGACTCCATATTCTCTGTCATGACCAAGTTCTTTAGTGCCAATGTACCCATCTACCGCATTGCTACCGTCTACCTCCGGCTCGCAGAGGCCATCAACCGTATGGGACAACCAGAGGCTGCCTTCGCCATACTGAAAGACGGCATTAAGGACGACCTATCCAACACCAACTATTTCTATTTCCATCCCTCCGACTATGATGAACGCATGGGTACCCAGGAGTTCTTAGAGAAGGTGGTGCCTTTCCTTTCGAAGGAAAATAGTGCTTATTTCACCAACAACTGGAGCATTCACAGCCGGGGAGCCGGCTATACGCAGGGTGCCTTTACCGGCTACCAGCTCGACACTCTCGTAACACAGAAAATGGCCGAGCTGAACATCACCCCCATGGGCAACCTCAACGACACCATCAATGCCGTAGAGGACCTAATCTGCGACGAGATGGCCCTTGAACTGGCCTTCGAGGGCAACCGTTTCGGAGACCTCACCCGCATAGCACGTCACAAGAACCTTGCTGCCTTCTATGGCGCCAACTACGGCTCGAAGTGGCTTGCAGACAAGCTCGCCTACAAAAATCCCAAGGTGTCGCTACTCGACGAAAAGAACTGGTTCCTCCCACTGAAGTAAGGGGAATTATTTTGTAAGTCTATCTAATAGTGCCTGGCAGCCTTCCAATACATCGCGCCAAGTAGCCTCGAAATCGCCTGTGTACCAAGGGTCTGCCACCTCGCCAGGCCGTTCGGTGAAGTCCATCAGCATTACGATTTTCCCTTCCGGGTCGCCACCGCAGATATTCCGCATGTTGCGGATGTTCCACTCGTCCATGCCTATCAGCAGGTCGTAGCGGTTGTAGTCCGAGCGCGTCATCTGCCGTGCCGTCTTGCCCGCACAACCAATGCCGTGCTCCGCCAGTTTCCGTCGCGCAGGGGGATATACGCTTATGCCTATCTCCTCCGTCGAGGTGGCTGCCGACTCAATAACGAAGCTGTCCTCCAGCCCCGCCTGGCTTACCAAATCCTTCATCACGAACTCTGCCATCGGGCTGCGGCAGATGTTCCCGTGGCATACAAAAAGAATTCTATGTTTAGTGTTGTTTTCCATTTGGGGTGCAAAGGTACAAAAATATATCGAAATCAGGATGACAAATTGGGATAATCCCGTCGGGATTTGGTGAAAACCGGCCATAGTGCTACGTTCTGAGGCGGCAAGACGACCCCAGGGCTAAAAAATGAACCAAAAAGGGGAAAAAATCCTGCATTAATTACATTGGTTTCAAAAAAATGTGTACCTTTGCACCCGCAATACAGGGATGTGTTGCCCGCGAAGGTGCACTTAGCTGTGCTTAATTGGGAATGTGAGTGAGAATCTCCGACTGTCCCGCAGCAGTGAACTCCGTTATGGCTCCTAAAGTGGAGCAAAGTCTGAAGACCAGCCTTCCTGCGGACGAGAAGGCACCGCTCCACGATGCATGGTGACGGTGGACTAAAGAAAGAAGATATTGATGACGATGGTCCGACGATTGATGAGCGTTGTGATAGCCCTTGAGGCTTTTCTCCCGCTGCTTGCCCTTGAAGCGGACGAGACATCCATGCTTTCAGGGGACTCGCTGCAGCATCTCGGCGAGGTGGAGGTCTACGGCAAGCGCCCGTTGGCCACATCGCAGAAGTTGAGCGGGGGCGACCTGCAGGCTCTGAGCACTACGTCGGTGGCCGACGCGCTGAAGTATTTTTCTGGCGTGCAGATAAAGGACTACGGCGGACTGGGCGGACTGAAGACCATCAATGTGAGGTCGATGGGGGCGCAGCATGTGGGCATCTACATCGACGGCATACGCATCACCAACGCACAGAACGGCACCGTCGACTTGGGAAAGTTCTCGCTGTCAAGCATGGAGAGCGTGACACTCTATAACGCCAACAAGCTTGACAACTGCCAGTCGGCCTCGGAATATGCCTCGGGCGCTACCGTCTATCTGCGCACACGCCGCCCCACGAAGGACTTGCTGTCGGTGCAGCTGCGCCGGGCGTCGTTCTACACGTGGATGGGGAAACTCAACGCTCAATTTTCAATCTACAATCCTCAATCTTCATTCCTCAATGGCTGGAAGGGGTTCATTGACGGCGAGTGTACCTACTCTCGCGGCGACTATCCTTTCCGCTACAACTCCGAGTATGAGGACACCGTGGGCCGGCGCGCCAACAGCGACATACGTTACGGGCGCATAGAGGGGGCGCTGTTCAAGGGCGGTTTCTCCACACATCTTTATTATTATGACTCCGAGCGCGGCTGTCCGGGGGGCATCGTCCGCCGGCTGAGCGACAAGTATGTGAACGCGGGACGCGAGTGGGATCGTGACTTCTTCGTGCAGGCCTCCTACGAACAGCAGTTCAGGGAGCACCACCGCGTGAAGGTGAACGCAAAATACACCAACGAGTACCTGCGCTACTGCACCGACTACCCCGAGAACCAGAACACCGCCCGCGTGGACAACCACTACCGTCAGGAGGACGGCTACGGCGCTCTCTGCTATGGCTATATGCCGTGGACGTGGCTGTCGCTGTCGACGAGTTACGACGTGCGCTACAGTAAGCTGCGTGCCGACCTGAAGCATTTCGACAACGTATTCAGACTGGACCAAAAGGAGGTTGTGGCGGCACAGATAAACCTGAACAACGAATTATATAACGACCACAGATTACACAAATTTCACGGATTATATGGGTTGCAGGCCGCGGTGTCGTTGCTACACCAGCACTACCA
Source organism: uncultured Prevotella sp. (assembly GCA_905233425.1). GTDB lineage: Bacteria > Bacteroidota > Bacteroidia > Bacteroidales > Bacteroidaceae > Prevotella. Next base: position 23,989 of record CAJOEC010000011.1, read on the forward strand.
TGACTTCACATTCACACATGTTGGAGCCGCCGACCCATTAGACCGCTGGACGCCCGCCGTCTCAGTGGCCTATACGCTCAGCGGCGTGACGCTGCGGGCATGGTACAAGAAAATATTCCGTGCGCCGACACTCAACGACCTCTACTATACGCAGGTAGGCAACCGCAACCTGAAGCCGGAATACACAAAGCAGTGGAACATCGGAGCGGAGTGGCACTGGACATCTAAAAACAACGAATTACACGAAATAACGACCGACGTTCAGGCAGATGTGTATCAGAACAGGATTGAGAACCGCATCGTGTGCCTACCGCTGAAGGGCACCTACACCTGGACGATGATGAACTACGGCTACACCTTCTGCCGGGGGCTGAACGCCACGGTGAAAGGACACTACGAGAAGGGGCCGTGGGGCGCATCACTGCTCGGCTCGCTGACATGGCAGCGCGACCTGAACCGCACCGACCCCGATGATGAGGACACTTACGACAAGCCAATCTGCTACTCCCCGGAACTGTCGTACACCGTCACGGGAATCTGTACTTTTACCCCACGCGGGAGGACAAATACACCCAACGGAAGCGGGCGGACTAACGACCACAGATTATACGAATTACACGAAAATACAAGAAAGTGTCCCTACGGCAGCTATTCTCTCACCATCTCCTATATGCACGTAGGCGAGCGGATGTGGAGCTACGCCGACCCAGAGGACATCCTTGAACCTTATAATAACATTGACGCGAAACTGTCGTACACCACGACGTTTGGGCGTCTCTCGACCGGTCTCTGCCTTGAGGTCTGCGACGTGCTCGACGAACAGTACGAACACATACCCCGCTACCCCATGCCCGGCCGCAACTACCGACTGACGCTCACTCTTGGACTCTAAACCACGAATTAAACGAATTACACGAATTAAACGAATTACACGAATTACACGAATTACACGAATTACACGAATTACACGAATTAAACGAATTAAACGAATTACACGAATTACACGAAATAACGACCACAGATTACACGAATTATACGAATTGACGACCACAGATTACACGAATTACACGAAATGAAGACCACGAATTAAACGAATTACACGAAATAACGACCACAGATTACACGAATTATAGTATGAAACGACTGCTGACAGGTTTATTGTTTATATATTGTATAACGTATGGCGTAGCGCAGGAGAAACTCATCGTCCTGAACGAGGGTATGTGGCAGGCCGACAACGGACGGCTGACATACTTCGAGGACGGGCGCGTGGTGAGCAACTCATGGTTCCGCGACGTGAACGGGAAGAAGATCGGCGACACGCCCAACGACATTATTCAGATCAATGACAAACTTATAGCCATCGCCGTGAACTGGTCGAACATCGTGCAGTTCATCACCACCGAAGGCCGTGCAGTCGCCGCCACCGAGGACATACCGAACAACCGCAAACTCTGCTCCGACGGTAAGTTCGTCTATGTCACCAGCTACGGCCACGAATGCGAGACCACAGGCGGCACCCGCTACTTCGAACGGGGCTTCGTGGCAAAGATTGACCTGAGCAACTACAAGGTCGTTGCCGCCTGTGAGGTGGGCTATGAGCCGGAGGGCATCGCCCTATATAAAGGCCGCCTCTTCGTGGCTAACACCGGGGGGTACGCCGCACAGGAAGACCACGATTACGAGACGACGGTGAGCATCATCGACGCCACGACGATGAAGGTGGAGAAGACCATCGACACAGGCATACCCAACCTCTTCGGCAAGATGTCGCAGAGCGGGCGCTACCTCTGCATCAACTCGCCAGGCGACTACTACGAGCAGCCCGCCGCCGGACTCATCTTCGATTGTGAGGCCGCTCTCTCAACACTCAACACTCAACACTCAACATCAATCTTCGTCCGCTTCGACAAGCCCGCCACCTACAACTGCACCACCCTCGACGGGCGTTTCCTCGCCATCGGCTCCAGCTTCTCCTACATCACAGGCGACTACGAGTTCTCCTACCTCACCATCGATCCGCAGACCGTGATGGAGACCCGTGGCGCAAGCGGTCTCTCGCAGTCGCTGCCCGGCTCGCTGAAGACCGACTTCGAGAAGATGGGCCAGCCCTACGGCATCTACGTGAACCCATACACCGGCTATATCTACGGCACCGATGCCACCTCCTTCGAAGGCGCGGGCTACCTCTACCAGTGGTCTCCAGAGGGCAAGCAGCTCGGCAAGCACAAGGTGTATATCAATCCCGGCCATTTCCTCGCCCTGCCACCCGACGGCCATTTCCCACAGCCCGACACCAAGGGCGATGTCAATGGCGACGGCACGATCGACGTGGCCGACATCAGCACCGTCATCAGCGTCATGGCCGGCTCTGTGTCCTCTGAGACCTCTGTGGCTGCCGACGTAAACGGCGACGGCACAGTTGACGTGGCCGACATCTCGGCCATCATCACCGTCATGGCCGGTGGACAATGATTCTTAAACAACGAATTGTTTTTTTCTAAACAACGAATTGAACGAATTACACGAATTGAACGAATTACACGAATTGAACGAATTTGAACGAATTATTCTATAACATTAATTAAATGTAATCCACTATGAAGAAATTATTACTTAGTTTCCTTGCCCTATCGCTCATGGCGACGGGCAGCGCACTTGCCACCCAGGTTGAGGTGACGATGAACGCAAAGAGCAAGCTCATCAAGTCATTGAAGGGCCTGAACAACGACGCTATCGTTGAGGTGGGCGAACCCACCAGCAACAAGTACACCTTCGACGCCCCCGACGGCTCCTACCTTCTGACGGCCACTGCTGCCGACGGCGAGACCGTCAGCGGCACCATCCAGCTCGACATCGATGCCGACCACGCCACCTTCGCAATCTTTTCGCCCGAGGTGCGCGTGAAGAACGCCGACTGGGTCTATGGCACCGACTACACCCTCACGCTGAAGGTTACCGACAAGGAGGGCGGCATCGTGAACACCACCATGGGCGAATACACCAGCGGCAACAAGATGTTCCTCGTCTTCAGCGGCAACACCTACTACCTCGACCTCGTGCCCTCCGAGGCCCATCTGGCCGAGGGCTATCTGCCCGTCACCTATTCAGGCACTGTGACCGCCAACCCCACCATCCAGGCCGAGGCTCCCATGAGCGACCTCTTCACCATCAGCGTGCCCGCCACTGCCGAACTCTTCGTCGGCACCAAGACGGCCCATTTCGTGAAGTTCAAAGAGGTGGCCCCGCAGAATGTCGCCACCGAGGGCAACACGAAGACCTACACCTACCGCTTAGCTGACAAGCAGCAGTACAACTACCGCGTCACCCAGCCCAGCAAGGTGACGCAGGCTGGACTCTTCACCATGAGTATCGACCAGGAGAAGCGCCCAGTGCTCGACTTCACCGACACGGATCTTTCGGGACTGACACCGAGAATCATTGACCACGCCGCAGAGTCCAACGATGGCTACAACGTCGCCGACATCTTCCTCAACATCAACCCCAGCGGCCACTTAAAGCTGGCCAACGTGGGCGACACTTACGACATACTGCCCATGCGCAACTGGGAACTTGTCAACAGCATCACCGCCAACTACTTCATCGAGCCTGACTTCCACTTCCGCGTGCTGAACACCAACGGCGAGGCCGACAACTCAGTGGTGAAGGTCGAGGACGAACTGCTCACCGCCGTGGGCAAGGGCACAGCCATCGTCCTTGTCTACTATGATGCCATCCACCTCGACCTCTACGACGGAGCCGAGAAGAAGAGCTTCGTAGGCGGCAGCGACTGGAGCGCCATCTGGCCGGAGAATACTGGCGTGTTCGTCGTCACCGTTGGCGAAGAGGCCACTGGCATCACGCCCAACATCACCATCAACAAGGACTACCTGACCACTGTCACACCGTGGGGCGGCGGCGACCCCATCGACACGAAACTCTCCATGGAAAACGTCGATGCAGAGTTCGACGTGCTCTATTTCCTGACTCCCGAAGACTTCAGCGAGGGCGGCTACGACTACACCTTCACCCCCGAGGGCGTTGCCACCGTCACGCTGGCTCGTCCAATGGTCAGCATGAGTTCAGTGGGATACACTGGCTTCTCTGAAGAGGGCGTGACGAAAAACGCCGACGGCAGCTACACCCTCCATCTCACCGAGGGCCGCAACATCGTGTGCCTGACCAACGCCGCCGGTCAGAGCGTCTATCAGGTGATGACCGCCAAGCCATGTAGTCGCACCATCACTGTCAATGGCGAGGTAGTCACAAAAGTCAAGCCCGGCGACGAGGTCACCATTCAGTACTCCGGCCTCTACCATCCCGCTGGCAAGCTTGCAGGCATCCACAACTTCTTCGGTTTCCTGGACTACAAGCAGGCAACCGAGGGAATCACCGTAAACAAGAGCAAGGCCAACCAGTACAAGATGGCCTCAACGCCCGAAGCCCAGGCAGTCACCTTCACTGTGCCCGAAGATTGGACACAGCCCACGATTGAGCTGACAGACGGCGTGCTGGGCATCAGCGGTTACGGCGACCCCGTCGGCAACCATCGCGCCACGTCGAAGCTGACCGGCCGTGCCCCCAACTTCACCGCTATCTCTCAGAGTGCCGTCCTCGGCCGCGTGCCAGCCGTCGTGCTCACCGTCGATGTGCCCTCGTTGGCAGAAGAGACGACCATCTCCACGATGGAGGACACCGGCATGGAGTTCAACGACAAGGGTTTCTGGAACGGCGGCATGATTGGCGAAGGCGAGGAAGGCGACTGGGGCGAGGTGACCTACCACTGCCCCTGGATCAGCGGACTGCTCACTGGCTACGTGGACTACAGCTTCATGGACATGGACGAGTATAGCTACGACTGGTGGGGCGGCATCGCCCTCTCGAAGCGCACAGGCACGACGCTGGAGTCGCTCGACGACCAGTACAACAACATCGTGGGCACGGGTGCCAACGGCTCGGAGACCTTCGCCGTCGTCTATGGTGAAGGCATCATCGATGTCAACGTCGAGGGCGGAGCTACCGTCAACAGCATGTATGTCGTCAACAGCGCCTACGCCATGCAGAACATCCTCGTGGGCGACGGCTACTCGAAGAAGTTTGAGGAAGAGGGCGACCACCTCTACATGAACATCGTGGCCACCAAGGCCGACGGAACCGAAAAGACCGAAGTGGTGAAGCTGGCCGAGTTCACCACCGAGCTGAACTATATCAAGGACTGGACGAAGATTGACCTGAGCGGCTTTGGCTCAGACGTGACGAAGCTCACCTTCCAGCTCACCGCCCACAACAGCGGCGTGCCCCTCTATGCCTGCATCGACGACATCGAGGTGAGCGTTCCCGTCACCGAGGCCGAGGCCTTGGAGGTTGCCGACTTCGAGAACCTGGAACTTGACGACGAGAGCTATTGGAATGGCACCGACGACACGGGTTCATTCGTCAGCGGTTCGTTCAAGTTTGAGAACGGCCACGAGACTTACGACTATGGCACTTACCTCTACGACTATTGCTACGGTTTCTTCTACACCAACATGACCTCTACCAACTATGAAGGCGATGCCTCTACAGAGCAGTACAAGTCGTGCGTAGGAAGCGGTGTGGACGGCTCGCGTAACTTCGCCACCTATAACGTCAACAGCTATAACCCGAAGTATGTCGAGGTGCTGACCGACGAGGGTGCTGTCATACCCGGCTTCTACATCACCAACTCTGCCTACGCCTACACCTCGATGGTGAACGGCGACGACTACGCAAAGAAGTTCGACCTCGGCGACTGGTTCATGCTCACCGTCACCGGCTACGATGCCGACGGCGAGGTGACGGGCACGAAGGACTTCTATCTGGCCGACCTGCGCGACGCCGACAATGCTTATATCATCAACGACTGGCGCTATGTGGACCTCTCTGGTCTGGGCAAGGTGAAGAAGCTCGGCTTCGACATGAGCAGCAGCGACACCGGCGACTGGGGCATGAACACACCCGCCTATTTCTGCATGGACAACCTCGGTGCCAAGGGCGTTGAGGAGCTGCCTGAGAGCAATGTTACCGTCGGTATTCAGTATGTTGCGACTGAGTCGCAACAAACGGAAAATGTCTACGACCTGCAGGGCCGCCGAATCACTCCATCAACCAAGGGCATTTATGTCAAGAATGGCAAGAAAGTGGTTGTCAGATAGCCTTTTACTTGTAGCACTCGCTCTGCTCACAGCCTGCGGGGGCAACCGTTCCCCGCAGAGCTGGGCAGAGCGTCTGCAACAGGAGCCGGCCCCCGACAGCATAGCATTCCGTTACGCCCGCCTCATCCATGTGGAGCGGCGCGACGACTGCCGCATCGTCTACATCGACAACCCCTGGAATCCGGGCAAGACGCTCCACACCTACGTCCTTGTCCCGTATGCTGCGCTAAATGCGCAGCCGCTCCCCTCCCATCAAGGGGAGGGGTTGGGGGGGGGGTCTGTAAATACCCTCGTTCGCGTCCCTCTCCAGCGCAGCGTCGTCTTCACCAGCGTCCACTGCGCTCTCATAGACCAGCTACAGGCTACGGCACAGGTAGCTGGTGTCGCCGACCTGAAATATATCAAGGTCCCCTTCGTACAGGAAGGCGTGAAGCGCGGCACCCTAATTGACTGCGGCGACGGCATGAGTCCGATAGTGGAGAAGATCATCGATGCCAGTGCCGATGCCATCCTTCTCTCGCCATTCGAGAACAGCGGCGGCTACGGACGCTTGGAGGACATCAACATCCCCATCATCGAGTGTGCCGAGTATATGGAAACCTCGCCCTTGGCCCGCGCCGAGTGGATGCGCTTCTACGGTATGCTCTACGGCAAAGAGAAGGAGGCCGACAGCCTCTTCCAAGAGGTGGAGACCCGCTACCATGCCCTCTGCCAACTGGCCGCAGTCGGCGGTTCTCCCGCCGACACACCCTCCCTGGAAGCGCGGTCGTCCGCGCTCCCAGGGCGCCCCTCAGTGTTGATGGACAAGATGGCCGGCTCGGTGTGGTATGTCCCCGGCGGTCGCTCCACCATCGGCCAGATGCTTGTCGATGCCGGGGCCGACTATCCCTGGGCCGATGACACTAACAGCGGTTCCCTCCAACTGTCCTTCGAGACGGTGCTCGAGCGTGCCGGCCACTGTCAGCTCTGGCTCCTGCGCTACGACAGTCCGCAGCCCCTCACCCTTAGTGCCCTCCTCAGCGAAAAAGACGGTTACCGAATGATGGAAGCCGTGAAGACTCCCCTCCCTTCAAGGGGAGGGGTTGGGGGTGGGGTCATTCCCGCACACGGTGTCTATGCCTGCAACGTCTCCACCTCGATGTTCTACGAAGAAACCCCTTTCCGCCCCGACCTCCTGCTACAGGACTTCATAAAAATCCTCCACCCCGACATACAAAACCTGCCGCCCCTCCGTTATTATCATAGGGTGGAATAAGACCCATAAGACCTATAAGACCCATAAGTCCCATAAAACCCACCGCTGCATTAGCCCTTCTGGCCCTGCTAATAGCCGCGCTGTTTGCCCTCAACATCTTTGGGGGCAGCATCGACATCCCCGCCTCCGATGTCCTCGACATCTTGACAGGCGGCGAGGGGCAGAAGGAGTCATGGCGTTACATTGTTCTTGAAAGCCGACTTCCCCAGGCCATCACCGCCCTCCTCTGCGGTGCCGCCCTTGCCGCCAGCGGACTGCTGCTCCAGACCGCCTTCCGCAACCCCCTCGCCGACCCCTCCATCTTCGGCATCAGCAGTGGCGCAGGCCTCGGTGTGGCCCTCACCATGCTCCTCCTCGGCGGCTCGCTGTCCCTCGGTTCGCTCCATCTTGGAGGCTTCATCGCTGTCATTCTCGCCGCTTTCGTCGGGGCGATGATTGTCACCGCCATCATCTTTTTCTTTTCCACCAGAGTCAGGAACCACATAATGCTGCTCATCATCGGCATCATGATAGGCTACCTCTCCGCCTCGGCCATCACCCTGCTCAACTTCTTCGCCACCGACGAGGGCGTGAAGTCATACATGGTCTGGGGCATGGGCACCTTCGGCGGTGTCACCACGGCCCATCTGCCCATCTTCGCCACCGTCACCATCGCCGGCATCGTCGGCACCCTCATGCTCATAAAACCGCTAAACGCCCTGATGCTCGGCGACCGCTATGCCGAGAACCTCGGCTTTAACATACGCCGCATACGCAACTGGCTGCTTGTCGTCACCGGACTTCTCACCGCCATCACCACCGCCTTCTGCGGCCCCGTGTCGTTCATCGGCCTGGCTGTGCCCCACATCGCCCGCCTCACCTTCCGCACCGACAACCACCAGTTGCTGCTGCCCGCCACTTTGCTTTGCGGCGCAGCCGTTGCCCTGCTGTGCAACATCATCTGCTATCTGCCCGGCGAGAACGGCATCATACCCCTCGGAGCCGTCACCCCTCTCATGGGTGCCCCCGTCATAATATACATCATTGTCAAACATAACAAACCTCAATAATTTACAACTATGTTCAAAAGTTTCAACGGTTTCCATCTCATCGACGCCTACCACAAAAGGCATCAAGAGAAGAAAGACCACCCTCAAAGGGTATTAAAGAAAACGGTGGAGGCCATCGCGGTAGTGCTTATTACACTGCTGCTGTGGAATCTGCCAAGTGATTCATTCGGCATCGACGGGCTGAACATCGTCCAGCAGCGCATCATTGCCATCTTCGCCTTCGCCACGCTGATGTGGATTATGGAGGTGGTGCCGTCGTGGGCTACCAGTGTCGCCATCATGGGCCTGATGCTGCTGTTCTGCAGCGACTCGGGCGTGAAATGGCTCTGCGACCCTGAAGAAGTGGGCACGCTGCTCTCCTACAAGGGAGTTATGGCCTGCTTCGCCGACCCAGTCATCATGCTGTTCATTGGCGGCTTCATCCTTGCCATCGCGGCGACGAAGACCGGCCTCGACGCGCAGTTAGCCAAGGTGCTGCTGAAGCCATTCGGCACGCGGAGCGAGATGGTGCTCTTAGGCTTCCTGCTCATTACGGGCCTGTTCTCGATGTTCGTGTCGAACACGGCGACGGCCGCCATGATGCTGACGTTCCTCACGCCTGTTTTCAAGCAGCTGCCGCCGGAGGGCAAGGGACGCATCGCCCTGGCATTGAGCATCCCCGTGGCTGCCAACCTCGGCGGAATGGGAACGCCCATCGGCACACCGCCCAACACCATCGCCCTGAAGTATCTCAACGACCCCGAAGGTCTGAACCTCAACATAGGCTTCGGCGAGTGGATGATGTTCATGGTGCCACTGGTCGCCGTGCTGCTGTTCATCGGATGGATGCTGCTGAAGACTATTTTCCCCTTCACCCAGAAGCGTATTGAGCTGACCATCGAGGGCGGCATGAAGCCGGGGGCACAGTCGAAGATTGTCATCGTGACGTTCATCGCCACCGTGGCCCTATGGCTGCTCGACTCGGTGACGGGCATCAACAGCTACACCGTGGCGCTCATACCTTTCGTGGTCTTTGCCATGACGGGTGTCATCAGCCGTCAGGACTTGGAGGAGATAAACTGGAGCGTCATCTGGATGGTAGCCGGCGGTTTCGCCCTGGGTTATGGCCTGAACCAGTCGGGCTTGGCCGCTTTGGCTGTCGAGAGCATCCCCTTCGGCGAGTTCTCGCCTCTGCTCATACTCATTCTCTCGGGTGTCATCTGCTATCTGCTGTCGAACTTCATCAGCAACTCGGCAACGGCGGCACTGCTCATGCCCATCCTCGTGGTGGTCTGCTCGGCCATGGGCGACAAGCTCGACGCCATCGGCGGCACGTCGACGGTACTCATCGGTGTGGCCATCGCGTCCTCGTCGGCTATGATACTGCCCATCTCCACGCCGCCAAACGCACTGGCCTACGCCACGAACCTCGTGGAGCAGAAGGACATGGCCCGCATCGGTATCATCACCGGCATCGTCTCTATGGTGCTCGGCTATGCCCTGCTCTATCTCATGGGAATAATGCACGTCATCTGAACCGCGAATTGAACGAATTACGCGAATCACACGAATTGAACGGCCTTGCGCTTGGCTTCCTCTGCCTCACGGATGGCCATTCCACCACGGCGTGCATGACGTTAAGGTCTACACCCTTCACCATGTCGATAATTGGGGCCACTACTTGAAAATCTTCTGGGCGAACATCGTCAGGTAGATGCGCCAGTTGCGCCAGATGTGGCCGCCGTCGGTCTCGACGTATTCGTATTTGTAGCCCTGCGAGTCCCAGTAGGCGCGCAGGTCAACGGTGCTCTGGTAGAGGAAGTCGGTCTTGCCCATGCCCATCCAGTAGAGCTTGGGCTTGCTGCCGAATAGCTTGGCAGATTGCTGGGCGAAGTCGGGGTCGCTCTTTATCTGCTCAGAGAAGGGCTGGTTCATGTTGAAGTCCTTGCCAAGGTGCAGACCGGCGGAGAAGAGGCCGTAGTAGTCGAACAGGGTGGGGTAGAGGAGGCTGATGGCGAAGGTGTGGCCTCCGCCCATCGACAGACCGCAGACAGCACGCCCGGCACGGCTCTTGACCGTGCGGTAGTTGGCATCCACATAGTTCACAATATCCATGAAGCTGGCAGGAATTGTTGCTGCGGCAGGTTCCTTCGGCCCTGTGCCGCCATCCATGAAGCCTGGCGTGTACATGCCAAATGACCACTCACCGGGGGCAGCCTGACAATTGGGGTTGCCGTTGGGCATGACGACAATCATCGGCTTTGCCTTGCCCGTGGCAATGAGGTTGTCGAGAATCTGCGCGGCACGTCCCAGCTCGCTCCATGCGTTCTCGTCGCCACCGGCACCGTGAAGCAGATAGAGCACGGGATAGCGGCCACCCTTGTCGTAGCCGGCGGGCGTGTAGACGGTCATGCGCCGCTGCATCTTCAGCGTGGGGCTGTCGTACCACACCTTCGAGAGGTTGCCGTGGGGCACCTCGTTCACACGGTAGAGGTCGCCCTTGTCGCCTTTCTCGGCGCTGACGATGAAGATGTTCGAGAACGACACGATGTCGCGGTTCACATAGATGTTGGCGGGGTCCTTCACGCCCGTCATGCCGTCGATGTTGAAGGTGTAGCTGTACATCTCAGGGGCGAGCTTGTCTGTGGTGTAGCTCCACACGCCATTCATACCCTCCACCAGTTCTGCCACGCCGGGGGCATCGTACTTGCCGTAGCCGGGGATGTCGACCTGGCGTGTGGGCAGGAAGTCGCCGGTCACCTCGACCTTGACGGCCTTGGGGGCGAAGAGATTGAACGTCACTGTGCCGTCGTTGTTGACGACGGGCGACTGGACACTGGCACTATTGAACAGTTTCTCCTGTGCCGAGGCACTCAGACAGCAAACGGCTGCGAGAGCCATACTAATGATAGCTTTTCTCATACTGTTACTATTTATACAACGAATTAAACAATATTATATACAACGAATTAAGACGAATTATACGAATTTCACGAATTAAGAGTAGGAGGCGTGGCCTCCGTCCAAGGCTTTTGCCCTTTCAGGGCGATGATAACCCTATCATCATACCCAGGGCGTTGCCCTGGGCTGACTGCTTGCTGGCCTTTTAGGCCGTTCTGCGGAAACATACGATAATCATCTATTTGTACCAACTTGTCGCAATGGTGGCTGCAAAGATACGAATTTATCCACAATAATCATTAAAAAACGTGGGGAAATATCGTCGCTTCGTCATTTTTTATGTAATTTTGCCACATAAACCCTATAAACAGACAACATTATGACTAAAAAAGCATTTGCGATGGCAGCCATCGCGTGTGGTGTGGCATTTTGCAGCTGCACAGAACAGAAGAAAGGGGAGGCCGTCGGCCTTCAAGTGAAAACACAGTACGGCGTAGTCGAAGGCTTCGAGGCGGACAGCGTGAAGAAGTTCCTCGGCGTGCCCTTCGCACAGGCTCCCGTGGGAGAATTGCGCTGGAAGGCTCCGCAGCCACTTCAGGCGTGGGAGGGCGTGCGCGAGGCGAAGCAGTTTGGCGATGACCCCATGCAGCCCAACATCTTCGGCGACATGTCGTTCCGCGGCTCCGGGCGCAGCGAGGACTGCCTGTACCTGAACATCTGGACGACGGCGGAGACCACGGCCGACGCCCTGCCCGTGCTTATCTACTTCAACGGCGGCGGACTGATGGCCGGTTCGGGCAGCGAGCCGCGCTACGACGGTACGAGCATCGCCAAGCATGGCGTCATCGGCGTGACGGCCAACTACCGTGAGGGCGTGTTCGGATTTTTCGCCCATCCCGACCTCACGGCGGCAAGCGACTACAAGGGTAGTGGCAACTACGGTTTCCTCGACCAGGTGGCCGCCATCAAGTGGGTGAAGGAGAATATCGCGGCCTTTGGCGGCGACCCAGCCAAGATTACCATCGTGGGCGAGTCGGCAGGCTCGTTCTCCGTTTCGCTGCTGATGTGTTCGCCCCTGTCGAAAGACTTGATTGCGGGTGCCATGCTTTCGTCGGGTGCCGAGGTGCTGCCATACATGCCATCGTCGCAGGCCGATGCCGACGCTGCCGGAGCCGAACTGCTGAAACAGGCGGGCATAGCAAGTCTGGCCGACGCGATGGCACTGAGCGCCGATTCACTTGAGAAGCTCCTTCCTCCACGTGGTATGGCCAATGTCGTAATCGACGGTTATTTCATGGCTGAGAACCCCGACGACATCTTCGGGAAGAACGGACAGTCGCAAGTGCCCCTGCTCGCCGGCTGGAACTCATTAGAAGCCCATCCCATGCAGGCATTGCAAGGCCAGGCTCCTACACTCGAGAACTACAAGAACGCCATGCGGGCGCAGTTCGGCGACATGACCGACGAGATCTTCGCGGCCTACGGTATCGAGACCGACGACGACGTGATGAGCCAGAAGGGCTTCGACCTCGTCAGCGACCTCTTCACCGGCTTCCCCACATGGAAGGTCTGCGACTATCACGCCAAGTCGGGGCTGCCCGTCTACCGCTACCACTACATGCACCCGCGTCCTCAGGTTTCGGCTAAGATGGGTGACAAGGTGGGCGCACTTGCCGGAGGCGTGCGCGACAAGACCGAGGAGGAGAAGAAGGCCGCTGCCGAGCAGCCAGCCATCGCTCCTGGTGCCGTTCACTCCGCCGACATCGAGTATGCCATGGGAACGCTCGACACCAACGAGTACTACGACTGGCAGGACGAGGACTATGCCATCTCGAAGCTCTTCCTCACCTACTACGCCAACTTCTGCAAGACGGGCAATCCTAATGGCGAGGGTCTGCCCCAGTGGACGGCCATAACCAAGGACAACCTCGATGCTGCTCCCGTGATGAAGATCGACACCGAGTCCCGCGAGGTCGCTTCCCCGGAAAGGGAGAATGCCTATCGCGTCTTGGAAAAGTTCTACAGAAGCAGGAAATAGACACAAGACGGCTCTCTGCCAAAGTCTGCCCGGAGCAGCCAAAAAATCGTCGCCGACATGACAAATAGTTCGCCCGGCGCGAACTCCCAGTCCGCCCGGCGCGAACTCACAGTTCGCGCCGGGCGAACTCTTTGGCGTCTCGGAGGGCTGTTTTGGACACCTCGGCGATAGCCAAAAGTTAAAAACCCAAAATGTGTGTGCGCGTTTGGGAAAAATTCCTTACCTTTGCAGTCGAATGTGTGATTATTGTACTATGAGAACAATTATGAGAATAAGACAATGGGTGATAGCCGCCACCCTTCTCTGCGGCTCCCATGCTGCGCTGGCCGTTGAGCCCGGTGGCGAGTTCTCAATCGCGACGCTCAACGTTGACGGACTGCCGCAGAAGATCCTGATGGTGAAAGTCAATGCCAACGGCCCCGGCGACGAGGGTACGGCGCGAATAGGCAAGTATCTGGCCGGGAAGGGCTACGACCTGGTAATGATGCAGGAGGACTTCAACTTCCACGGCGTGCTCTCCGTCTGGCTCGAGGACGACTACTCGATGGACGAGTGGAGCGGCGACGTGGGGCTTGACGGCCACAAGATAGACTTCCTCCATCTGCAGAACCATCGCTTCGTGTGCGACGGCCTGATGGGCTGTTGGAAGAAGGACCTGCAGGTGACGCCCGCCGCCCGCACGGCATGGACGGCCAATTTCGGCAAGTTCTGCCACGCCATGGACGAGATGGTGACTAAGGGCTACCGTCGCTACGACGTGACGCTGCGCGACGGCACCGCCATCGTTGTCTACAACATGCACATGGACGCCACAGCCTCCGATGACGAGGCCGATGGGAAGGGCACCCCCGACCACGAGGCCCGTATGGCACAATGGGCACAGCTGAAGGCCGATGTGGAGACGCTGATGGATTCGCGCCCGATAATCATTGTGGGCGACATGAACACCCTATACGGACGCGACGACGTGAGGGGCGAGTTCATCGAGGCCATCAACGCCACAGGCCGTGCCACAGCTGCCGACGTGTGGGTGGAGTTGAAGCAGGGCGGTGTCTACCCGACGGCTAAGACCGAGGCGGAGGCAGGCGAGGAGACGTTCGACAAGATACTCTACATAAATCCTTCCGATGGGGCAAAGATAGTTCCAGTGTCGTTCACCATCGACCGCGACGGCTACCTGCGCGACGGCAAGCCACTGGGCGACCACTGGCCTGTGGCAGCCAAGTTCAGGGTGGCTTCACGTGACGCCGTGGGCATCAGCGCTACGCTGAATGACAAGGAAGCTGAAGATGAAGTCATATACAACATGAACGGGCAGCGCGTCGAACAGCCACGCGGCGGAGTGTACATAAAGAACGGGAACAAGACTGTAATAAGATAGTATGGCTATGAAAAAATATATAATGACGGCTTTAGCCGCCCTGATGACTACAATGACTGTCGGCGCAAAGGATGCCGATTATAAGATAACCTACGAGCGCGATACCATTGTTAAGACTCGTGTGGGAAGCGTCTCGCTGTCGTCGCGCTCCGTGCGCCGCATCATCTATGAATACACGTCGAAGGATGCCGACGGCGGGCCTGTAACCATCAGCGGGGTGATGATGATCCCCTCGGACATTGTGGACGGCAGCGTGCCCTGCGACGGCATTATGCTCTTCAACCGTGCCACACTTGGTTCGCCCGATGACTGTCCGTCGACAGGCAGTCAGGAACTCATTAACGGACTGATTGCCAACCCGCTGAGACCGAACTACATACTCGTGATGAGCGACTTCATTGGCTACGGCTCGTCGGTAGACCGCCCGTCGTTCTACCACAGCGGCGACGTGAACGCCCGCAACTCGCTCGACGGACTGGTGGCCGCAAAGCAGATACTCGACGACAAGCAGATGCCGCAGGGCAAGTACCTCTTCAACCTCGGGTTCTCGCAGGGTGGCTCGGAGAGCCTCTACGTGGCCAAGCTGCGCGACATGGAGTATAAGGACAAGGGCATCACCTTCACCAAGACATTCGCCGGAGGCGGCCCCACAGACTATGCCATCGCCTATAAAGAATATGTGAAGAACGACTGGTGTGAGGACTGCAAGGACGTGGTGATGATGCTCATCTCATGTGTTGAGAACTGCCACTTGGGCATCGACTACAAGGACCTGTTCAAGGAGCCGCTCGCAACGGGGGCAAAGGAGTATGTCAAGACCAAGAAGAAGTCGACACTCAGCGACTACGGCGTGAACATGGAGGACTCGCTCCACAACCTGATACAGCCGGCATACATGGACCCCGAGACTGAACAGGCAAAGGCGTTCATAGCTGCCCTCGAGAAGATTAACCTGATGAACGGATGGGAGCCTGACCTGGAGCAGAGATACTTCATAGAGCACAGCCGCCACGACAACTATGTGCCCATTCAGTGCGTGAGGGCCATCATCCCCTGGATGCGCGAGAAGGGCTTCACGCCAAGCATCGTGCCGGGAAAGACCAACCTACAGACCAATACAATCGTGTTCAAGCTCAACCACACGTTCTCGGCAGTCGTATGGATGATACAGACCATAGCTGCCATACAGTTCTGGCCGGTGCTGTACTATGAGGGCGAGCAGAACCGCTACTACTACGATGTGGTGCACGACTTGAACCTGCTGAAGGCGATAAAGTTAATAGAGAGCCTTGGCATCGACCTCAAGAAGCTGGTGCAGGAAGGAGGCTTCAGCCGCCGGCACCTGCCCACACACTACACAGCATTCGACGTGATTGACAACATCGACGAGGTGCTGGCAAAGGTCGGACTCACCACCGACGACCTCGAGGAGATGTGCGATGACGCGGGCATCACGCAGGTCGATCTTCTGGCAGCATTCCTCTATCTCAAGACTGGAATCGACCCAAGCAACCCAACCGCCTCTACTGCCGCGACTGACAGCCCACAAGACCCGCAGCAGGCCCTTGAAGAGCGTGTGGAGGCACCTCTCTATCTGCTGCGCTACTACGAGAAACTGCTGGCCGAATGGTTCCTGCTGGCTGGCTACGACGTGAACTACCAACTGTGGGGAATGTAATAAAAACAAGTCATCAACCGTCATGATTGAACTACAACGACATATTGAGATCCTTCTTCTGACCAACGACTGTGTCATCGTCCCCGACCTCGGTGGCTTCATGGCCCACTATGTCGAGGCACGCTACGACGAGACCGACAACACTTTCGTCCCGCCACTTCGCACCATAGGGTTCAACCAGAGCCTCACCATGAACGACTCGCTGCTGGTGCAGTCGTACATAGAGTGTTACGACATAAGCTATCCCGAGGCGTTGAGGCGCATTGAGGACGAGGTGGCCGAACTGCGCCAGCATCTGCAGGCCGAGGGGGAGTATGAGCTTAACGACATAGGGGTGCTCAGACTCAACGCCGAGGGGAAGCTGGAGTTCAGGCCATGCGAGGCAGGAATACTCACCCCCGGACTCTACGGTCTGGGCACATTCCAGATGATGCCGCTTGCCGCAGCACAGGAATCTGCGGTGGAAGAAGACGTTGTGCCTCTATTGGCAGAAGAGAAACAGCCCGTAGCGGCAGACATTGAACAACCGACCGATAGCAGTCAGGAAGTGGACGACAATGAGGAGGAGCACGCCATAGTGATAAAGATGTCGTGGCTGCGCAATGCCGCCGCAGTAGCAGCTGCCGTAGTGGCGTTCTTCATGATAGGGACACCAGTGTCGAACAGCGACCTCGAAAACGGGCAGCAGATACAGCAAAGCACATTCATACCTATTGCCACGCAAGGCACCACAGTAGGGACGCGACGTGTCGCGTCCGAGCTTGATGCCGGTGGCTCCACAGTAGGGACGCAACCTGTTGCGTCCGAAATGGACGCCAGTGGCTCCACAGTAGGGACGCGACGTGTCGCGTCCGAAATGGACGCCAGTGGCTCCACAGTAGGGACGCGACGTGTCGCGTCCGAAATGGACGCCACTACCAGCCCTGCGGAAGATAGCCCGGCACAGGACATCGCACCTGCAACCATCCAACCGCAGACCACAGCCGACGAATACTGCATAGTGCTTGCCAGTCAGGTGAGCCAGAAAAACGCCGACGGGTTTGTTGAGCAGCTGAACAAGCAGGGGTTCAACGAGGCATACATACAGAACAAGCGTTTCCGTCGTGTTCTCTATGGCCATTATGCCACACAGGACGAGGCCTCGGAAAAACTGCGCGAACTGCGTAAGCAGAGCAGGAAGAACTTTGGCGAGGCATGGGTCATGAAGAGCGAGAAATGAGAAGTGGGGATTGAGGTGTGAAAAGAGTAAGATGTCCGAAATGTGATAGCTTCATCACTTTCGATGAAACGAAATACCAGCCCGGCCAGTCGCTGGTCTTCCAGTGTCCTGACTGCGGGAAGCAGTTTGGCATAAGGATGGGGGTGTCGAAATTGCGCGACACACAGAAGGAGGAGACACGCACACTGAACGACGAGGAACCCGACGGTGGGGAGTATGGCTCGCTTGTGGTCATTGAGAATGTGTTCCACTACAAGCAGGTGCTGCCGCTGCGCATGGGTGACAACGTGATTGGCCGCTACCAGAAGGGAAATCCCATTAACACGCCAATAGAGACTGTCGACCCCAGCGTGGACCTCACACACTGTATCGTCAATGTCAGCCGCGACAAGAGGGGACAGTTGCGCTATACACTTCGCGATGCCAACAGCAACACAGGCACATTCGTTGACAACACGGAGATAACACCGCGTGAAAAGCGAGTCATCGACGATGGCACACTGTTCACCATCGGCGCGACAAGCATCATCCTCAAACTCCATTAATAACAAAGGCTTTCTATGACACAACAAGAGAAGGAACGGAATCTGGACATGCGCTATTTGCGCATGGCGCGCATCTGGGCTGAGAACAGCTATTGCGAGCGCCGCAAGGTGGGAGCGCTGGTGGTGAAGGACAAGATGATTATCAGCGACGGCTACAACGGTACACCCAGTGGTTTTGAAAACGTGTGTGAGGACGACAATGGCGTGACCAAGACATACGTACTGCACGCCGAGGCCAACGCCATTACAAAACTGGCACGCTCGTCGAACAACAGCGACGGTGCCACAATCTACATTACCGCATCACCTTGTATAGAATGTGCCAAGCTGATTATCCAGGCCGGAATCAAGCGTGTGGTGTACGGTGAGAACTACCGTCTGACCGACGGCATAGAATTGCTGAAAAGGGCTGGTATAGAGGTCGTCCTGCTTGAGAACGCCTGAAACGAATGCTTTTATTCGTCCACGTAGTCTGACAGGCCTTCTGCCTCTTCGTCGGGGTCGGTCGTTCCGAGATCCATCATTGTGGAGTAGTTCTCCTCGGTTATCTCGTCGTCGTTGGGGCCGTCAATCTCGATGTCGTCTTCGTCGGGCTTGTTGAAGGTGTCCTCAATCTCAACGTCTTCGTCTTCATTTTCCTCGTCGTTGTACGTGTTGAACTTCATTCTTGGCTTCTCTGCCTCGGGTTTCGCTTTGGCGAAGATGGCCTCCACCCATGTGCCTTTCGGAACTTCGAGCACCTCGAAACCGTCGGCGACTTTCTTCTCGTACATGCCGCCTTTCTTGTGGAGTCTCTCCTTGGGCAGCGTCGTCGTTGAGATGTCAAAACCGTTCTCAATGATGTCCTTGATGCTCTGCGAGAGCGAGTCCCATCCACCGCCGAAGTTGCGGTCGAGCACCTCGATGAGCTTGGCGGCCGTGATGTGGCGTATGTTCTCGTATGTGAGGTCGGTGACACGTGTTATTGGACGCTTCTTTATTGCCCAGGTGGACTTCAGGCCGTCGTCGAGGCGTACCATTCCCACCTTGTAGCCCATCTTCTCATATTTCATTCTTGCGAGCTGTGACTCCCGCGAGACATCTTCGACCATAAACGCCGAGCGGATGATGTCGGCATAGTGGCGCACGTTGTCCTTCAGCTCAGCATCCTTCTCAGCGCTTTCCAGCAGACGGAAGATGTCGTTTTCCTGAACATCCCAAACTGAACTCTTCGTGAGATTCTTGAGCGATAGCACTTTCTTTTCTGTTTGTTCCATGTTTTCCATATTAATTCGTTATTACGAGTGCAAAGTTAGCAATTTTTGTTATTACGCAAACAAAAGCCCCGCTCTTTAACTACCTTTAACTGTTTTTGCTTTGGTGCTTTGGTAAGAGTTACTTAGGATAAAAAGGATGATTAGTTATTTTTGGAATAAAAGGTCCAACCTTAATGAAAACTCAGGTTGGTCAAGTGTTCTCTTTTGGTATTTCCACGATGAACCGGCAACCCTGATGGTAGCTGTCGTCGTAGACGAGGCTGCCGCCGAGGGCCTTGACGTGGGTCTTGCAGAGGGGCAGACCGAGTCCGAGACCTTCGGCCAGGTCGTCGCCCTTGGTGAAAGGCTCGAAAATGAGTTCTTCGGCATTCTTCGGCAGTCCGGGGCCTATGTCCTCTACTATGAAGAGGACGGCGGTGTCGGTTTGGGAGACCTTTAGCGTGATGTGCTTTCCGTCGGAGAACTTGGCTGCGTTGTAGAGCAGTTCGCGGACGGTACGCATGAGGAAGAGTTGATTGGTGCGTATTTTGAAGTCGTCGGGCAGCTGGGTGGTGAATTGTATTGGCGAGATGTAGAATAGTTTCTCCGTGTAATCTATGCACTCCTTTGCAAACTGGTTGCATAGCACGTCTTCGCGCTGTTTGTAGCGTGAGGAGTCGGCCAGACCGACGTCGCTGCTGTCGTAGAGCATCAGTGTGTTGCGCTGCAGCAGCAGGGAGTTATGCTTTAGCGTGGTGGTGAGCTGGCTTATCTCAGCTTTTTTCCTGCTATTGATGTTGTTTCTCAGCACGGCGGTCAATGCTTCTATGGCGTTGAGCGGCGTGAGTATCTGTCGCGACACGTTTTTAATGAATGTCTGTCTGCGCCGCGATGCTTCCTGTGCGCGTGTCAGTATGCGCTCTATCTCTGCGCTCTTGCTTTCGAGTTCTGCGTCGGTTTGTTTGGTTTCTTCGAGGTGGGCAATGATGGCCTGCTGCATCTTTCGGAATGCGTTCTGCAGTTTTCCCACGACGTCGTTGTGGTCGCTCAGTGGTATGAGTGTCTGGTAGTCGCCTTCGGCAATCTTCTTTGTGGCCTCCATCAGCTCATTGAGGTGTCCTATGCTGTGCTGTACGCCCCTGCGGATTATCCACACGATGAGGAGGAGTCCGACGACGATGAAGACGATGAGTACGATGGTGAGGTGGTTGTAGTCGGCCAGCACGTCGTCGTCGTCGCAGACGAGTGCGATGCTCCAGCCGGTATCGGACACGGGCATGTAGGTGACATGGCAGAGACGGTCGTCGATGGTGACGTGGGTGGTGCCTTGCTTTCCGGTGGTCATGGCTCGTCCCAGCTCTATTATGTCGGGATGCTCCACGGAGTCGGTGGCGGTGAATATGGTTTTCTTGAAGAGCAGGCTGCTATTAGGATGGACGAGATAGCCCCCCGAGGGACCGAGAATCATGTAGTAGGAGCTTGGATAGGGGTGGTGGGTGGCGAGCACGGTCTCGCGCAGTCTCTGGAACGAGAAGTCTACGGTGACTATGCCCTCTATGCGATTGCTTTGTGGCCGCAGTGGCATGCAGTAGGAGCCTACGGCATCGTGGTGGTTGATGGTGCCCTCGTTGAAATCGCTGAAGGGATTGATCCAGCAGGGCCGTCCCATCTGCATGGGCTTCTTGTACCAGTTCTTTTCATAATACTCGAACTCTGGCTCAAGTACGGTGATGACCGTGTCTATGTCGCGGACGGAATAGACGGAGAAATTGTCGCCGTAGTCAGGGAACGAGTTAGGCTCTGCGGCTACGGAACAGCTGAGCACGCTGGGGTTCAGGCTGACGATGCGTTGTGCTATGGTCTTGAGCGAGTCGGGTGTGAAGTTTTCTTCCATCGCCCATACATTGGCCTTGGCAGCGGTCTCTATGGCGTTGATATGGTTGTCGACGAGTCGCTCTGTGGTGCGCAGAATTGTGCGGGACCGCTCTGCTGTCTCCCGTTCCAGCAGTTCGCGTGCATACTGATAGAACACGCCCAGCGACAGCACGAATAGTGGTACTGCCAGTATGAGGATGGTTCTGCTGAGGCGTTTTGAAAAAGTGCGGCGTACTTCTTTACTCATGGTGTTATTCTTTTCCTTCGAATTTGTGGCTGAGCAGTTCGAGGATGGTCTCGCTCTGCTGCTTGATGTTGTCTATCTCGCGGTTGGCTTCCTCCGGCGTGATGTCGTCGTAGTGGTCGCACAGCCTTGTCACGCTGTCGCCCACGGCCTTTGCCGGGCCTATCATGCGGTTGGTCACGTTGTGGAGCAGAGTTCTTTTCACCTCGTCGGCGGCCTCTATCTCCTTGAGTTTCTTTTCCAGCTCTTCATGTCGCTCTCTGAGCGTCTCCCTCTGTGCATCCTGCTTGGCAATGTCGGCGGCCAGCGCTTTCTGCATCAAAGCGAAGTGCTGCTGGAATGTGCCCACCTCGTCGTCTCTCTTAGTCTTAGGTATTGTCTCGTCGTAGTGTCCTTCACCTATCCTTTCAGCACTCTCTGTCAGATAGGCCAAGGGCTTCATCTGTCCCCTTATAGCCTTCCTACAGAGTATGTAGAAGACGAGCAGCGCTATGCCCACGATGCCCATGACATGAAAGACGAGATGGTTGTATTCGCCGAAGATGTCCTCTTTCGGATAGATGGTTGCGATGCTCCAGTTCATTCCTGCCATCTTCCTTCCCCTGACCGAATTGCGGACGAAGGGCTTGTAGAACAGATACCAGCGGAAGTCGTTCATCAGGAACGACATGTTTCCCTCTTCGCCCTTCAGCATGGCCTTGGCTGCCTCCATTGCCGACGGGCTTGCCGCCACCTCGGGCTGGTCGAACACCTTCTGTCCGGCCAGCAACTCGTGGTTGGGGTGGATGATGTAGCTGCCGTCTTTCGCCAGCAATATGCTGTAGCTGTTGGGCGACGGCTTAGCCTCGAGCACTATCTGCGACAGCAGGCTGATGGACAGCCCTACGCCAATGACACCAACACACTCTCCGATCTTGTCCCTGATGGGCAGGCTGAAAGCGATGATGGGCTCGGCACGGTAGGCACGGTTATGCTCTGGCGGAATCCATGCAGGACTCTCTGTTGCCATCGTCTCGCTATACCATGTCTGCTGCATGTAGGGAATGTTGTCACTTTCCCTCGACACGATAAGTTCGGGCGAATTATACTTCTTGCGGTGCACGTAGGTCATCCACGGCTTGCCCTCCTCATAGTAGCCGGGCTCCATTGCTATGGCGCAGCCCACGATATCCTCGTTACACTCTACCAGTTTACGGCAATAGTGGGCCAGGGTATCCGGCTCGTCGAGATGCTCCAGTAGCCTGTAGTAGAAGTTGCCCGTCGTCTGCTCTATCGTCAGCAGGATGTTGTCCACATGCTGTACTGTGGTCTCCAGTCGCTCCTCAGCGTCATTCTTCTGCTCCTCGACCAGCGCTTTGCGCGTGAAGAAGAACAGCACGCCCAGCGACACGCCCAGCAGCATCACCACCTCAATGACCACCAGCGCATTCAGATGAATGGCCGGTGTCGAGAAAATGCGTTTCACTATCTTTTGCATACAATCCACACGGTTAATACGCCAACCACCACCAGTACTAAAAGTACAATGGCTATCGGCAATATGTGTTTGACAATATCTTTTTGGGGCACTATAACAGCCACCGACCAGTCGATGTATTCTATGGGTCCGTAATAGACAGTACATTCTTCGCCGTCTATTTCCATGTTGGTCACCACACCGCTCTTCCCGTGCTTCAGGTCTTTCAGCAGCCCCTCGTCCTTCAGCGTCAGCTCCTTCTCGTCGGGATGGGCTATGCATTCTCCGTCGTTGTTGAGTATCACCGTGTAGAAGTTCAGGTCGGTGAGCACGAGATACTTGTTGAGCACCTTGTTGCTCTTGCTGCTCTCGTCGACCCACTTCAGTTCCTTGGCCAGCCACTCGAACTTCATGTCGGCACCGCAGACGCAGGCCAGGTCGCCCTTGCTGTCGAACAGAGGTTTCACAAACGTGCTGTAGTGCCCGCTCAAGCTCGTCCCGTCGTAATAGTAGTAGGGTTCGCTCCAGAAGCTCGCGCTGCTCTCCTTCGCCTTCACGTACCATGGCGACTTGGTGTAGTTATGACGGGCGGAACCCACCTGCCTGTAGTCGAATCCGCCGTACTCAGGTTGAAAGATGTAGGGTTCGAACCACGTGCCCTTTTCGGGGTAATAGTCGGGCACGAAGGCGGCGAAATATCCCCTCACGTCGAGGTTCAGGTTGGCCTTGCTCTTTAGCGCGGCCACCACCCCTTCCGGGTCGTTCAGGTTACGGCTCACCTCGTCGAAAATGTTGTTGGCGTTCATCTCGGCCCCGCGAATTATTTTCGCCACCTTCTCGGCCGACACGTTCTTCACGCCCATATACCTGGCATGGGCACCAGCCAGAGCAACCTGGTAGCAAGCATAGAGTGACGCGGCGGCCATGACTGTCAGTACCACCAGTACGGTGAGAACCACCGGGCGGCGTTTTGTTCTCGATTCAGTATTCTTTGTGTTTTCTTCCATTGTCAGTTTTATTTAATCATTATTTTTTC
This sequence comes from uncultured Prevotella sp., assembly GCA_905233425.1. Classification (GTDB taxonomy): domain Bacteria; phylum Bacteroidota; class Bacteroidia; order Bacteroidales; family Bacteroidaceae; genus Prevotella. The sequence goes on from CAJOEC010000011.1 coordinate 48,053, forward strand.
AGACAGGTTAAATTGCATTTTCTGAATGGAGTTGCGAAGATCGGCAAGCTCATCGTTGTGAGAGGTCTCAGGCAGCGGCGTGTCGTACTTCCCTTGCGCTATGTCGTCGGTAACGTGGACGAGCTGCTTTATCGGCTCCGTCGCGTTCCTAATATAATAATATGTGACAAGGACAATCAGCAGGATGGCCAGGAGGATGATGACCAGTACGGTTACGGCATTGAGATAGCTCAGTATGTCGATAGCGCGGCACGGCACCACCGTCACCAATATCCATTGAGTGTATTTCACGGGCGTGTAGAACACGTAGCATTCCTCGCCATTGACAAGGAAGCGTTCCAGGCTTTTTTGCACAGACTCGTCGGCATCAGCAACCTTAATCCTGTTTATCAGCTGCTCCGCGTCGCTACTGCCAGCCCCCTCTAACTGTGTGAAGAAATTGTCCTTGATAATCTTGTTTTCGTCAGAGTTCGTCATGAAAGTGCCGTCGTGGTTGATGATAAAGCTCTGCGACTTCATTTCAAACAAACTGGCCATCATCATGGTGTTTTTGTTGATGGTGGAGTCGGTCTCGCTGAGTTTGTTTGTCAGCCAGTCTAACGACATGTCGGCCCCCATTACGGCCACCACCTTTCCCGCCAAGTCGTGAATGGGCACCATATAGGCCGACAATGCTGTGTTTTCGTCGTATGTGTCATAGAAAGGGTCGCTCCACCTCGCTGAGTCGCTTTCCACCACGTCTTTGAACCAGTCGGCCTGCAGATAGTCCAGGTCAGCATCGCCCAAGTCTTGCGAATTGACCACATTGGGATTGGCCGCGTTCCGCCACGCGAAAGGACAGAAGTGGTGTTGTTTCTCCGGGTAGTAGTAGTCTTCAATGAAACTGATGCCGCAACTGCGCACACGCGTGCCGCTCTTCACAATGCGCTCCATAATCTGCTTATAGCCGTCGGGCTTGTCGAGCGAGTGCTCCAGATAGTAGATGTTGTTCGTAGCGGCGACATAAACGTCGGAAATGACTCGGCGGGTGTACTCTTTTGTGATGAGCATCTTGTTATAATAGATTTCGGAATAGAACTGGCGTGTGGCCTCTGTCTCGAAATGAAGTATAACATACGAAAGCCCAAGGACGACAAACAACGTCCAGATCAGAATTCTTTTCGTCAGTCTGCGAGCCAGTGTTTTTGTTTTCTTTTCCATCGGTTTTCAGATATTAACTTAGTGATGATAAAAAAACTTGGTAGGATTTTGTGTGCTCGACCACGCCCCGAAGGGGGCAATGAGCTATCAGCCCAGGGCAGCGCCCTGGGTAGTCATGAGTGCACAGCCCCCGCCCTGTAGGGGCAAAAGAATGAGTAGGAGGCGTCGCCTCCGTCCAAGGCTTTTGCCCTTTCAGGGCGATGATAACCCTGTCTTCATACCCAGGGCGATGCCCTGGGCTATTAGCTTTCTGGCCTTTCAGGCCGACTATCGGATACATACGGATAATCATTTTTAGTTTTACTGATTCGGGTATATGCGGAAGAATCGTTTAATCATTTACCTCCTTTGCACCTTTCGGAATCTCAAATATGAACTTGGCACCGTCGGCGTATTCGTAATCGCGCCATATCCGGCCATGCAGCAGGCGGCTGATGCTCTGGCAGATGTTGAGGCTCATACTGGTATAACGGGCGGCTTTGTCCTCGCCAGCTTTTTTGTCGTTTGTGCTGTCGCCAGACTTCATGCTCGTGTCTGTTATCGTGAAGAGGACAGCATCTCGTGTCTCTTCGCACAATAGCCTGACAAAGCCTTTCGTAGTGTAGCGGGCAGAATCGTTGAGAATCTTTGTGAGCAGTTTCCTCAACGCATCGGAGTTGGTCATTATCTCGAAATCGTCGGGCAGCTTGGTTTGGAAAATGGCGGTGACATCGCGGTTGCATTGGTTCTGAGTGACGTTTGCCAGATGGTCGCCAAGTTTGTTCACCTTAACAGGCGTGTCGAGCGGCAACTCAGTCTTACTCTCGTAGAACGACAGCTCGTTAAGGTCTTCGAGGGCTCTTTCAGCATCCTTTTTACTGTAGTTAAGCATTCGGTTGTCGTGCTTCAACACACGTACAATCTTGTGTCGTTGATAGATTAAGAACAGCAGCACCAGTATCAGGACAATGCCCAACGCGAAATAGAAGCGATAGCGCAGCTGGCTGTTCTGGTGGGTCAGCAGCTCCTGCTCCAGTCGCAGACGGTCGTTGTTCATGCGCAGATAAATGCTGGCCACATCGTTTTCGTGCGATGCACGTGCAATGGAGTCGGAGATACGCTTGTATTCCACCATATACTCGTATGCCTTCTCGTTGTCGCCCAGACGGTGGTAAATGAGGGCCTTCCGCTCGGCACAGCTGTCGGCAGAAAGACGGTCTACCAGCATGAGAGCCTGCTTGTAGTCGGCATTGATGATGTAATAGTTAAGCTCTGTATACAGGTTTATCGACTTGATGCCGTCGGTCTGCGAAAGCCTTTTCATCTCCTCATAAACATGGTTGAATTCCTCCACATTCCCCTCGTTGAAGGCCACGATACTCAGGCGGTACAATGTCCTGCCCTTATGATGTGGCGTCACGTTTGGCTCGGCCAACAACTGGTATCCGTATTTCTTTGCCATCTCTACGTCACCACGCATATAGGCAATCTTCATCAGCTCGCGCAAGTCCTCGGCGGCACTCTCGTTGGGGAAATGGCGGCGGCGGAAGTCGGAAGCCTCGAGAAAAGCTTTCTGGGCAGCATCGTAGTCCTGTTGCTGCATAAGAATCATCGCATTGGTATGCAGGGCAGCATACTCGCCATAGATGCTGCCATCTTGTCGGGCATAGTCTATCATTTCCTTGGCAATGTCAAGGGCCTCTTTATAATACTGGTGAGTGGCCTCGTAGATACCCTGATTGCCCCATGCCCTATAGAAAAAACGTTCTTCGCCAGCCTCCTTACTGGCCTCTTTCAGCTTTTTAGCGACACGGGTGAATGATTCTCTATCATTGGTGTCCATATACCTAAGCATCTCTGCCTCGAGGCTAATGAGTTCATCGTTTGCGGCGGCACGCAAATTTGCCGCGCAAAACATGCAGAACAGTAGCGCAAATAGCTTCAAGTATTTCTTTAAATGCAACATGATTGATAACAGTGCGTTAAAACTGACTGCAAAATTATACAATTATTCCGAAAGCACCAAACGGAAAGTGAAAAATATTGGAAAGTAGGCGAAAAGTATGCCGTGTCATGGTTAAAACCTGTTAAATTACGGCATTCCTGCATCTTTTTTTGCTGAAAGAGGGTAGAATCTGTCAGAAAATGTCTACTTTTGTACACGATTAACCATCTGACACGAAAAGGGGATGGAAAACAGGTTGAAAGTTGGCCGAATGTGCCTCCCAAACGGCAGTCACGGAATCTCGGTAGGCCTAAAAAGCCTCTTGGCGACAAACAACCATCTGAAAAACAATTACTTGGCTTGCACAGCATTAGGAATGTGCAAGTAAGAAATCTGTTTGTATGGCTGTTGATAACACCATAAAGTGGTTTGTCATGACGCATTATGAGATGAAACGTTTCATGGAGTGGCTCAAAACCGAGAATGCCCAGCGTCTGAGTAAAGGAGAGACTATTATAGAGCCTTTCTGTCCCCGTGATTTCCTGAAGGAAACGGAAGGCGCGGTGTCAGACGATTTTGCCAACATTGTGTTCCTCAAGACCACCGAGAGTGACATCAGCAATCTGGTGAACAACCAGAAGAATATTATGCCGAGGCTTCGCTTGAGGCACTATTTGGACACTAACGGCACCAAGGCCACCGTTTCTGACTCAACAATGCAGGCATTTTTGCAGGCCTGTATCAAATATCGCGGACACTTCGAGATCATTCCTCCTGTCAGTAGTATCGAGGTCACGGATAAGGTGAAGATAATTAGCGGTCCGTTTGCCGGACATGAAGCATCTGTAGAAAGGGTACAATTGTCGCGTGGCGCAATACAACTCGATTTGGCGATTGAATTGGTTTCTGGCGTGATGAACATCCGTATGTGCGATGTTGACAAGAACAAAGTGATGATTCTCAGTCGTGACTCGGCCGATGCCATCCGTACCGACTTCATCGAGTACACACAGAACCACCTTCTCGACATCTTGAAACACCGCGTCAATCGCGAGCAGGATGCCGACGTGAACCGGCGCGATGCCGACATGCTGACCCGCCTGTACCGTTATTGTAACCACGAGGTGAAGAACGAGGCTGCCCGTAACCATTTCCTGGCTCTCATGCTCATCTGTGCCCATCTGTGCCGTTATACGGCCGACGAAGGACAGCTGCGGGAAAAAGCGTTGGGCGTGCTTTCATGTATCAATCAGCGGAGCGAGTCGAAGGCTGCCACCGACACAAGGGCATATCTCTGGATAGCGCTCTACGTCTCAACCCAGAACCCCGTCTACCGCGATGCCGCAAAGAAATATGTGCGCGACTACCAGCCCAAGTCCGAAAAGCTACGCAGCTTCGTGTCACTCATACGTAAAGGGCGCAAAGTTTAACCTTTTTTGTTGAAAAGAGGTAAGATGGAAAAATACATCTATTACATTTTATTTTTCGTCGTAGGTTGGTTAAGTAGCTGTTCCACTCCAAACAATGTGGCCTATTTTCAAAATGCCGATGCCATACGTGGAATGACACTACAGAAAGAACAACCCTTCAGGTTGAGACCAAAAGATAAAATCAATATTGTGGTAAGCAGTACCGACCCAATGTTGGTAAACCAGTTCAACCTTACCTCTGTTTCCCATAACATGAATGCATTAGGTACCACTTTGGCACCACAAACATCGGTTGGCGGCAGTACAAGTGGAGCCTCTATTTTGGCATACACCGTTGATGAGCAGGGTGACATCAATTTCCCTGTTTTAGGAAGGGTCGCTGTGGGGGGTAAGACACGCCAGGAAGTTGCCGCTTATTTAAGAGCCAGACTAATTGAGCGTGAATTGGTTCTTGACCCCATCGTGACAGTCGAATATGTCAATTTGGCGGTTAATGTCCTTGGCGAGGTGAATCATCCCGGACGCATCAATGTACAAAAAGACTTTTTTACTATTCTTGATGCCATTGCCGCAGCTGGTGACTTGACCATCACAGGCCAGCGCGAGAACATCATGGTTATGCGTGAGGTAGATGGTGAAGATTTTACATACATTATCAATTTATGCGACCGTCAGGATATGCTCCTATCACCGGCTTATTATTTGCAGCAGAATGATGTTGTCTATGTGACGCCTAATTCTAAAAGACAACGAGAATCAAAATCTATAGGCAATACTTTCAACCAACCTTCTTTTTGGCTTTCGCTGGCCTCGTTTCTCACCACACTGGGAGCGCTGTTAATAAAATAATCGGAAATGGATAAACGTTCAGATAGTTTTGTCTCGATAGCCGACTTATGGCGCATGTGCATTACGCGCTGGCGTTGGTTCGTGGCTTCTGTCTTTATTTGTCTGTTGTTTGCTGTCAGATACCTTATAGTCACACCGTTTCTGTATACACGTACGGCCTCTATAATGCTTCATGAGGAGAATTTAGGAGAAAACGTTACAGATAAGAATAGTAAAGACTTTAATCAAATAGGTTTTGTAAAACAGAAGATCAATGTTCCTGATGTGGTACGTCACATAACTTCTCTTGAGACACTCTTGGAAGTCGTGAACCGTTTATATCCATCTATAGATGAAACGGAAAAGTTCGATATGGCCGTTGACATCCAGTCTCGTTTGTCGGCAGAGGTTGAGGAAAAAGGATCTTCCATCATTGACATGACCTATCGTGACTATTCAACAAAAGAGGCATCCAAAACACTTGAGTTGATTATTCAGGTGTATAATGAAAAATGGCTGCAGGAGAAACAGACCGTAATTCAAAACACCTCACATTTTATAGATTCACGACTAAAATTACTCGAACGCGAACTGAGCATAGTAGATGATAGCATCTCGTCTTTCAAGAGTCGTTTCGGCATTACTGACCTTCAGCGTGTAAGCGATGTTTATCTTCAACAGCAAAGCCGTCTGGATGCCGACATATTGAGGTTGGCAAACGAAAAAGCAATGGCCGAATATATTCGTAGTCTGCTGGAAGACAAATCATCACCCAACCAACTGCTTTTAGTCAATTCCGGTATAAACAATGGTTTGATTGAGTCTCAGATTACGTCATATAACAGTCTGTTGATACAGATGCAAAGCCATTTGGATTACACATCTGGACAGAACCCACTGATGATTAATCTTGAGAAGGAGCTAAACAGTCTGAGGAAGAATATACTTGCGAATGTAATAAATCATATTCGCACCATTGACATTCAACTAAAATCCATGCATGACTATCATAGCGAAACAGCTTCAAAGATTTCTTCCAACCCCTCTCAAGCTAAGCATCTTATTTCTATTGAGCGCGAGCAAAAGGTAAAGGAAAGTCTCTATATGTATTTGCTTCAGAAGAAGGAAGAGAACGAAATAAGTCTGACGTATAAAACTGCTCCCTCACAGATTATTGACTTTCCTAACGGTAGTGGCAAGCCGACTTCGCCAAACAGGATTGTTGTACTATTGGGAGCTGTCCTATTGGGCGTATTGATGCCATTAACCTATTTCTTCCTTCGCGCCTCATTTGATGAAAGCGTGCGTGACCGCCATGATATAGAGATCAACAGCGACATCCCATTCATTGGCGAAGTTCCTTATTCAGGCCGTGAGCACAGCTTAGACAGTCTGTTGATGCGATTTGGAATAGGTCGCAAAGCCAAATCTGGTGGCATCGTTGTAGGTCCAGATTTGCTCAATGCCTCTAATGAGGCGTTCCGTGTTTTGCGAAATAATATGGATTCTATTGTGGCTATCAAGTCACCTGATAATAGTGGCAGGGTCTATCTCCTTAAATCTACAGAGATTGAGGTCGGTAAGACCTTTATAGGTATGAATCTGGCATTGATTCATGCTATTGGCGGACAGCGTGTTCTTTTCATCGACGGTGACTTGCGTCAGGCCTCTGCCTCACGACTATGGCGAACGCCGTTGTTTGGCTTAACCGACTATCTTAGTGGCGAAGAAAGTGACTTTCGCAAGCTGCTGTGGCATCCAGAAGACTTTCCCACGATGGATGTTCTGCCGGCTGGTGCCCTGCCTACTAATCCAACAGAGCTGTTACAAAGTCCGTTGCTCAAAGAGCTTCTCGATACTGTGAAACAGCAATATGACAGTATCTTTATCGACAGCCCGTCTGCCGGAATTTTGGCCGATGCCGACATTATGGAGCGTATTGTTGATTGTTCGTTACTTATCATTCGGGCTGGTCGCGTCAACCGCCACCGATTAAACGATTTCAGTCCTATTCAGATTATTAACGGCACAAGCAAACCTCAATATTTTATCCTGAACGGCGTAAACGTTCATGTACGTTATGGTTATGCGTATTCGCACAAGTACAAACGTACTGAAGAAGAAAAAAACACAGTGGAAATAAGTAAAAAGACCATCTTACTGAATAAGATTATATTTAGAAAGAAACAAGAGACTTAATAAATTCACACTTTATAATCCTTTGTTATATATGTATTCAGTCCATCCATCAAGCTACATTGATGATAACGTCACCATAGGCGACGGCACTAAGATATGGCATTTCTGCCACGTACAAAGTGGAGCCGTGATAGGCGAGAACTGCTCGTTCGGGCAGAATGTGAATATCGGCAATAACGTGAAAATTGGAAACGGCGTGCGCATACAGAATAACGTCTCTGTCTACGAAGGCGTGGAACTTGAAGACAACGTGTTCTGCGGCCCATCGTGTGTGTTCACCAATGTCCTTGTGCCGCGTGCTCATTTTCCTGTCCATGGGAAGTATAACAAAACATTGGTAAAAGAGGGCGCATCATTAGGAGCCAACTGTACCATTGTCTGTGGTCATACCATCGGCCGGGGGGCTATGATTGCTGCCGGAGCCGTAGTTACTAAAGACGTACCCGACTTTGCTTTGATGGCTGGTGTGCCCGCCCGCCAAATCGGCATCGTCAACGAGCAGGGCGAGATTATTGAAAGAGTGAAAAGTGAATAGTGAAAAGTTAAAAGTTATGCAATTCAGAGATTTAGCGAAACAATATCAGATACTAAAGGCTGATATTGATAATGCCATGCTGAACGTGGCTTCAGGTGCTCATTATATCATGGGACCACAAGTAAAAGAGTTGGAACAAGAACTCGCTGACTATACAGGCGTGAAACACTGCCTGACATGTGCCAACGGAACCGATGCCCTGACACTGGCACTGAAAGCATGGGGTGTCGGGCCTGGTGACGCCGTGTTTGTGCCCGATTTTACCTTTTTTGCTTCTGCCGAGGTGGTGGCATTGGAAGGTGCTACACCTATATTTGTTGATGTTGATGATGTCACTTTTAATATAGACGCGGAAAGCTTAGAGAATGCTGTCCGGCAGACATCAAAAGAAGGGAAACTCACTCCGAAGGTAGTGGTAGCCGTCGACTTGTTCGGCCTTCCTGCCAACTATCCTTTGGTCAAAGCTGTGGCCAAGAAGTATAATCTCCTGATATTGGAAGACGGCGCCCAGGGGTTCGGCGGCAGCATCAACGGCCAGAAAGCCTGCTCTTTTGGTGACATCGCCACTACATCCTTCTTCCCAGCCAAGCCTCTTGGCTGTTATGGCGACGGCGGTGCTGTATTCACCAACAACGACGAATGGGCACAGCTGATGAATTCCTATCGCGTACACGGAAAAGGCACCGATAAGTACGACAATGTGCGTATCGGTTTGAACTCACGTCTCGACACGATGCAGGCAGCCATCTTGCAAGTGAAGCTACACGCTTTCGACAAGGAGGTGGAGCTTGTAAACAAGGCAGCCCGTCATTACACGGAGCTGCTGAAAGACCATGTCAAGACACCCGTCATACCCGACGGCTTCGGTTCCAGCTGGGCACAATACACCATCCAGCTGCCTAACGAGGCAAAACGTAACGAACTTCAGCAAAAGCTGAAAGACGCTGGCATACCCTCGATGGTCTACTATCCCAAGCCCATGCACCAGCAAACCGCATTTAAGAATGCACAATGCACAATGCACAATGCTCAATTAAATTGTGAAGTAGCCGAAAGATTATGCGGAACTGTCCTCTCCCTGCCCATGCACCCCTATATTGAGTCATCGGATATCGAGTTCATCTGTTCCACATTTATTGCAACATTATAAAGACAAGCTGCCGACGTATGAAAGTTAGTATAAAGGGCAAATTAAACCGAATACCTGATTTGAATGATTTCCTCGACGACTGGAATCATGAGATGCAGGTTGGCGACCAGCTGGATTGCGTGGCCGTAACAAGCCATCAGGAGTTCGACGCGATAAAGAGACGGTTCCCTCTTGGCATTGGAAGCCTCTTTGTCGGTTTGACATACGTTTGGCATGAAATGCTTCCAAAGATAAAGGCTACCCGAAAGATGTATTACTTCTTGTCAGGTAAACGCCATCGCACTTACAGCCGCACAGAGATTCTTGGCCGAATATCCAGGGCAGGCTTCAAGATTGAGAAAGAGGAGAATCTCAACGGCTCTTTGCATGTAGTTGCCAAGAAGAGGTCTGAGCCATTAGAAAGGAATGAGACCTGCGATTCGCCCATTTTGAAAATGAAGCGTACTGGCAAAGACGGCAAATTGATAGAGGTCTACAAATTCAGGACGATGCACAGTTATTCGCAGTATATACAAGACTATGTGTACGAACTGAACAAGCTGGATCACTCTGGCAAGCTGACCGATGACTTCCGTGTCAACGTTTGGGGACGTCTTTTCCGTTCTGCATGGCTTGATGAACTGCCCATGCTCATAAATGTATTCAAGGGCGACATGAAATGGGTGGGTGTCCGTCCGCTGACCGAACATTTCTTCTCACTCTACACCCCCGAGATGCAGGAACTTCGCAGTAAAGTGAAGCCTGGCATGCTGCCACCCTTCTATTACGAAAAGAAGACACCCATCGGTCTTGACGAAATCCAGGCTTCAGAGCGTCGCTATATCGAAGCCTACTTGGATCATCCTTTCCGCACCGACTGGAAGTACTTCTGGGGCACAGTCTTTAACATTCTGGCAAGAAGTAAGAGCAGTAAATAAGGCTGATTGAGAAGGAATGTTGTATAGATTGCATAATAACATCTTCATTGTAGGCCTGTTGACTTTATGTTTTCTTGCTGTTATGTCATCGGGGCGTGCATTATGTGCCATCACCCCTGTTACGATGTTTGCTTTTATTACGCAGGTGGCACTACTTCTATGGTATTCTCATGAAGACATTAATTCCTATTCGGAAAAGGAGTTGTTTCAAACAGTGCTTGTTTATAGCTTTTTGATAGCAGGTTTAATAATAGTCACCTCCAATTTCTTATTAGGAGAAGAATTTCTGTGGGAAGATCCCGATGGGGTTTTCTATTATGAAGAAGGTCTGAGGTCTATAGATATGGGACTCCCAGAAAATGTAACACGAATCATTTCGAGATTTGGATTTGATGACTGGGGAGCACTTATATTAAGTGCCTTTATGATGTATATTATTCCTTCCAATCTTTTTATGAACGCTTTACATGTTCTGACAGGAGCCATCTCCGCGGTGCTGTTGTTTCGCATAGGAAAGCGTTTGATGCCTGAGAAATATGCTTTCATTGCAGGTTTAGCATACGGAACATCATCCTATCTCATAATGTTCCATTGTACATATCTTAAGGAGTCGGTCTTTACCTTTTTAGTGATATGCGCAATGTATAACTTTTATAAGGCTATAGTTGATAAAAAAAATGGGTCATTGATTATTGTTTTTGTATTCCTCCTTATTATGGTTTTCTACAGACCCGCAGTTGTCGCTTTTCTCTTAGTCGGCTTTGTCGGTTACTACGCTGTCACTCAACATGGCAGCGCTCTGTCATTATTCCTATATGGTATGATTTTGGTGGGGTTAGTAGCCTCTATGGCTTTTTTGCAAAGTCAGATGGATCACTATACAGAAGGAGGCAACACTGACGAACTTCTTGCTGAAAATGGTTCCGCCAATTACTCTGGTGGATTTAACTATTTTGTGGGATGGTTTGCTTCATTATTTGGTCCATTTCCAACATTGTTTCCAAATGTCTCACTCGGCCCCAGGAACATGAATTTTTATGGTGCTGGGCTTACATACAAGTTGTTCTTGGTTGTTCCTTTATGGACAGGAGTCTATTTCGCAGTTAAGCGTTTCAATGCAATAATGATACCGATTGTTGGTTTTACTATTGTTGAGATGGCAGCTTCTGCATACGTGATGGCAAGTTTCGAACTGCGTAAGGTGATGTTACACATGCCTTTTATATACCCTCTCGCGTTTTATGGTCTCTACTGTTTGGAAAAGAATAAAATAAAAGACACGTACAAACACCTATCAGAAATTACAGGCCACATTTTGGCCATTGGCATACTTCTTCTATGGAATGTAATTAAAGTTAAAGGATAATGACAAGAGTAAGTGTAATTATACCTGTATACAATGTAAAGCCATATCTGGAGCGTTGCCTTCAGTCTGTGCTAAGTCAGACACTCAAAGATATGGAAATAATCTTAGTGGACGATGGAAGCACTGATGGTAGCGGAGAATTGGCCGATAAATTGGCGGTCACAGACTCTCGTGTTCGTGTTATCCACCAAAAGAATCAAGGAGTTTCTGTAGCACGAAACACTGGACTTCAGAATGCACAAGGAGAATATGTCGTGTTTATGGATTCCGATGATGAATGGTTATTACAAGACGGAATAGAAACACTTTTAGAGAAGAGTGAACGTGGGTGCGACTTGATTGTATTCAAAAGAGTAGACATTTGGAAAGAACATCGGGAAGCTTCCAATGATTATGATTTAGAAACCATCTCAAGATTACCAGACACATCTGCTGTTTTTAGTCATCTTGTTAAGACACAGCAGTTTCAATTCAGTGCATGCTTCATGATGACGCGCCGTCAGGTGTTAATAGATAACGGAATCTTCTTCCCCGTAGGAATAGTTGATGAAGATATAAGTTGGAACTTGCATTTATGGCAATGTGTTCATTCTGTTTCTTTTCATAACCTTCCTTTCTATGGATATCATCATAGAGCCAATAGTGTTACCACGACTTCTTCCATCCGTTCCTATCGAAGCAATAATCAAATCTTTACTCATTGGAAAGCTCTCTGTCAGGAAGGATGCACGAATAAAACATCTATATTGATTTATCTGGCTAACATTTGGGTAAGTTTAGGATATCATCTATATTCCCTGAATGATGCCGACAAGCCTGAGGCCATTAGCATACTGAAGCGTCATAAAGACTTACTATTATACGCATCTACCCCAAAATCACGTCGCACCGCAATAATGGTAAAAATCATGGGGGTAAGGAATACTACAACAATTTTAGGACTATATTGGCGTTTGCGGACAAAAATCAAGAGAAATAACATTCAATGAAGATTCTTATTGTAGCTAACCACAACAAAGGATATTTTGTACCCTTTATCGTTGAGCAAGTAGAAGCCCTGAAGCAGCTCGGGGTTGAGATTGAATATTACGGCGTACATGGAAAAGGAATCATCGGATACCTTTCAAATAGGTCTGTGTTGAAGGCCAAGATTCGCGAGTATCGTCCTGACCTAATTCATGCTCACTACGGACTTAGCGGATTGTTGGCTAATTTACAAAGAAGAGTACCTGTAGTCACGACTTTCCACGGTAGTGATATTCACGAAGGTGGCAGAAATCTTTTTTTATCGAGATTAGCAATACGACTTTCTGCATATAACATTTTTGTTACTGAGAATCTACAGAAACAGGCTGGCTGTCATGGTAATAATCAGTGCGCCTTGCCCTGTGGAATAGATACTATTACTATTCACCCAATAGATAGAGCTGAAGCACGAAGACTGCTTGGATGGGAGGCTGACGGAAAATATGTACTCTTTGCCGGTGCTTTTGACAATGCTGTAAAAAACAGTTCTTTGGCAAAAGCTGCAACAGCATTGACCAAAGGCGTTCATCTGATTGAGATGCGTGGTTTTACTCGTGAACAGGTTAATCTGATTATGAATGCGGCAAACTGTCTTCTGATGACCTCTTATCGAGAAGGTTCACCACAGGTTGTCAAAGAGGCATTGGAGTGTGGAACACCTATTGTTTCTGTTGATGTCGGTGACGTTAGAGAGATTACCGCAGGCATAGAAGGTTGCCATGTCACCTCGTATGATGCTCACGATATCGCTCATGCTATAAACCAGACTTTTTCTTTTCATGGTAAGACAACAGGCCGCCAACGTATTATAGAGCGAGGACTTTCTAATGAGCTTGTAGCTAAGCGTATTTTTGATATCTACAACAGTATTATAAACAAATAATAGATTATTGACAGTGGGAGATGACAACATGAAAGGAGCCATCGTGTTAGAAGGACACGTCCAAGGGCTTTCTAATACACGTTCACTGGGAGAGTTAGGTATCCCTGTTTACGTAATGGACACGGTTCATTGTCTGGCACAACATTCTAAATATTGTACCAAGTATTTCAGGTGCCCAGATTTTAAGTCGGAGGCGTTTATAAAATTCTTGATTGAGACAGCTCAAAAGGAAAACATTCGCGGTTGGTTTCTCATCGGCAGCAATGACCATATTGTTGAAAACCTGGCACTCCATAAGGCTCAACTTGCACCTTTCTACAAGATGCTGGTTCCAGACAAGTCCGCCCTCTATAACATTATTAATAAGAAGAATTTGTTGAAGGTAGCGGAAGGGTGTGGTACGGCAATACCTTCAACATGCTATCCTGAGAACATTACTGAGGCAGAATCGTTTAGATATCCTCTGCTTATAAAGGGAAATGAAGGGCTTTCCTTTTTCAAAGCGACACACCAAAAGGCCATTCAAGTAGATTCTTATCAGGAACTCATGGATGTATGTAACTCCATTAGAGAGACGGTTAATGTCCAAGACATAATGATACAAGAACTGATACCCAATGATAAAGACAACAAGGTTGTCTCCTTCACATGCTTTGCTATACAAGGAGATATTAAGTCTTATTGGATGGGACGAAAGTTGAGAGAGCACCCCGTCAAATATGGTACGGCGACTTTCGCAGAGAGTATCCTCGTTCCAGCTATTTTGGAGGAAGCGACTCCATTAGTAAAAGCATTAGAATATACTGGAACGTGCGAAATAGAGTTTTTACTTGATAAACGTGATGGTAAGTATAAACTCATTGAGATAAATCCCAGGACCTGGCTGTGGGTAGGCTTGGCAAAAGCTTGTGGCATAGATTATGCCAAATTAATGTATAACTTTTTGAATAATATTCCCCAAGAGTATCCGAATACATATCAAACTGGTATAAAGTGGATTAACTGGCTGACGGATACTGTCTATGGTATGAAAGCTATTCATAAAGGACTCATCACAACAAAAGAATATGTCAAGTCTTTGCGTGGAAAGAAGGTTAGGGCTATATGGAGTTTAAACGACTTGATGCCAGGCATCGTATTCCCATTCATGTCTTTCTACATTGCAAAAAAAAGAGGAGCTCAACCCGTTTATAAAAAATCTTAACATTATCAATATGAACATATTAATCTCGACCGGTCATCCTGCCCAAGTCCACAATTTCCGTGTTGTCCGTGAACAACTTATCAAGAGAGGGCACAAGGTGTTTTGGCTATCTTCAAAGAAAGATATTGCTGATTATCTGTTAAATGCATACGGAATTGAATACACACAGCTGAAACGTCCAAAGAAGGGCTTGTTGTCAAAGGCGCTTGTTCTGCTACAGAATGCTTGGATAACAGCCAAAGTCATTCGAAAGAACAAAATAGACTTTGTCGTGTCAAGGGTTAATCCAGGAGTGGTATTAGGTTCCTTCTTGATGGGCAGAACCCAAATAGGTCTGTCAGATACGGAAGCGGCAGGAATCTATGACTTGGTCTTTTCTAAATTCTTGAGTGCTTTTATCACTTCCACTTCCTTTGAACGAACGTTACGTAATGATCAGATAAGGATAGATGCGAACATCGAATTATTTTATTTGCATCCAAATTATTTCCGTTATGATAAGGATGAGGTGTATCGATTGTTGAAGATACCTACTGACACTCCATTTGTTGTTATCAGGTTTGTAAGCTCAAAGGCGTTTCATGATGAAGGAACCAAATTCATTACGGAGAAGAATAAAATAGAAGTTGTCAATCAGATTAAAAAATATGCAGAGGTGTTTATTAGTTCTGAGGACAATTTGCCACCGTCAATACAACAATACCAAATCAAATTCCCGTTTGAGAAAGTTCATGATGTAATGAAAGAGGCAACCTTGTTTTATGGTGAGAGTGCAACGATGGCATCTGAATGTGCAATACTTGGTACATCTGCAATCTATGTGAATGCTCAAACAAGAGGTTATACCAATGACGAGCAACGAGTGGGATTACTCTATTATTACAAGACTGACGAGGCATCGCAAACAGCATCAATTGAGAAGGCTGTAGAATTAGTTAAGAATAAAAGAATTAAGGAAGAAACTCAAAACAAACAGCAGGAATTTCTTAAAACAAAGATTGACCCAGTTGCATTCACAGTGTGGTTCATAGAGAACTATCCTGATAGCAAGCGCATCATGAACGAAAATCCTGATTATCAATACCGCTTCAAATAAGATGGATTTTACTCGAGAGAAATATTGTGAACTTGTGTCGCAGTTAAAAAACTGTGGCTATGAGTTTATCACTTATCAGCATTATTGTGAGGGGAATCAGCCAAAACGGTTTGTCATCCTTCGGCATGATGTGGACTTGAAGCCAAAGAATTCACTGGCAGTAGCAAAAGATGAAAAGGAATTAGGAGCTAAAGCCTCTTACTATTTCAGGGCCGTTCCAGAAAGCTGGGATGACGCGATTATCCGAACCATCCATCAATGGGGACACGAAGTGGGTTATCACTATGAGTCATTGACTACTTGCAATGGTGATGTGCAGAAAGCTTTCGAAGACTTCAAGACTAATATGGAAAAGTTGAGGAAGTTGGTTCCTGTTTCTACGATTTGCATGCACGGTAGTCCTCGTTCACCATTCGACAGTAAGGACATTTGGAAACATTATGATTACAAGAAGCTGGATATCATTGGTGAGCCCTACCTCTCAACCGACTTCTCTAAAATGCTCTATCTGACCGATACTGGCAGACGGTGGGATGGATACAAGGTCAGTGTGAGGGATAAAATTGAAGGCTACCAAGAAGAATGGAATGTCAAGGGCTGGTCATTCCACTCAACGGATGATATCATAAAGGCACTTCAAAACAACCGCTTGCCCGACCAGTTGATGATTACTACACATCCACAACGATGGTTTGATTTCGGCCTTGACTGGATGAAAGAACTGGTATTGCAAAACACAAAGAATATTGTGAAAAGGATTATTGTGTCACTCAAATAATTAGGATGGAATTCGATATCGGACAGATTTTAAAGTACATGTTGGATTATGACATCGGTGTATCCCCCTCAGTCATCATCGGCGTGTTACTTTTCGTGTGCGGTATCATTTTTCTGCTATTCCGATTAAAAATCAGTTACTCTATATTCTTCAGACAAGCCTCTGTTTGCTTGTTAATAGGATATATTTTTCTTGTATTATGCACAACAATCATATTTAGGGAGGAAACGTTCGAGAAACGTTATCATCTATGTCCTCTATGGAGTTACACGGAACTTTATAATACAATTATAGCCCAACTTATCATGAATGTCATGATGTTCATCCCAATAGGTTTTTTTTCTGGTGTTGCCTTAAAGAAGAAGCATATCTGGAATGTGATTGAAATAGGCTTAATACTGTCTCTGTTCATTGAGTTGACACAGCTGATTACAACACGTGGTGTGTTCAATGTCGATGACATCATCCACAACACATTGGGCTGTGTCATTGGTTTTGGATGCTTTGTACTTTGCTATAAGTTGATCAGACGCACCACTTAATTCATTCCCCCGGTGGGAACAATTCATTCCCCCGGTGGGAATAATTTGTTCCCCCAGTGGGAATAATTCATTCCCACGGTGGGAATGTAAGGCTTAGACTATTTAAGCCAATATACAGATATAATCTGATGAAGCTCTACACTGACAGCCTGCACAAGATTGCTTACGCCACCGATGCATCGGTGTATCGGGAGATACCCTACGGTGTGGCCTACCCGGAAACGGAAGAGGATGTGCGGGAGCTGATGCAGATGGCGCGGGAGAAAGGTGTTGACCTGATTCCCCGTGCGGGCGGCACGTCGCTTGCCGGTCAGGTGGTGGGCAGTGGTATAGTTGTTGATGTAAGTAAGCGCTGGAATAAGATATTAGAGATTAATGCTGAAGAACGGTGGGCCAGAGTACAGCCGGGCGTGGTGAGGGATGAACTGAATATCGCGCTGAAGCCTTACGGGCTGTTCTTCAGCCCAGAGACATCGACAAGCAACCGATGCTGCATCGGTGGGATGTTCGGGAATAACTCGTGCGGTACGCACTCTTTGGTATATGGCAGCACACGGCATCATGTCGTAGCGGCAAAAGGCATTCTCACCGACGGGACTACGGAAGTATTTAAAGATTGTAAGATTAAAGAATTAGAGGAGAGATTCGGTGAGACCTTTTGGACGAAAGAGCAACATGATTCTCTGATTGAAAAGATATATGCACAGCTTCTGAACTTCGCTTTTGATGAAAAGACATCGAAACTCATTGCCGAGAATTACCCTGACAAGGAGCTGAACAGACGCAGCTGCGGGTATGCGATTGACGAGGTGACAGAGAACCTTATCCCTGCTGCCTCCACCCCTGCCCCTCCCCTGGAAAGGGTGGGGAGTATAAACCTTTGTAAACTTCTTGCTGGAAGCGAGGGGACGCTTGCGTTTATCAAGGAGATTACGGTGAGCCTCGACCCACTGCCGCCAAAAGAGATAATGGTTGTTTGCGGACATTGTGATGCAATGGAGAAGAGCTTCGAGGCCAATCTTGTTGCGCTGAAACATCATCCCACAGCCATCGAACTTATTGACGGTGAAATATTGGAGTTGAGTAAAGGTAATGCGGAACAACAAAGGAACCGATTCTTCGTAGATGGCGACCCTGCGGCACTGCTTATTACAGAACTGAGGGCAGACACACGTGAAGAGCTGGACGAGAAGGCAAATGTCGTAGAGCGGGATTTGCTACAGAGTGGATTAATATATAAATGTACGCGTGTTTATGGAGCTGATGTCAGCAAGGTGTGGAATCTGCGCAAGGCCGGACTCGGCATATTGGGCAGTATGAAAGGCGATGCGAAGCCGATGGGTGTCATCGAAGACACTGCTGTGGCAGCGAGCCGTATGCCGGCCTATATGAAGGATTTCCGCGACATGCTCGACAGACTTGGAGCCAAATGCGGACAATCGGCGCTCAACGTTGTCTTCTACGGACACATCAGCACAGGCGAACTTCATCTGCGTCCTATCATCAACCTGAAATCGAAAGAGGGTAGGGGGCTGTTCCGCAAAATTGCCCAAGAAACAGCACTCCTTGTCAATAAACACAGAGGCAGTATCAGTGGAGAACATGGTGACGGCAGGTTGCGAGGTGAGTTCATCCCCTTGCTTTACGGACAGGAGACCTACGAGTTGATGCGACAGGTGAAACGTTGCTGGGATCCTGATGGCTTGTTGAACCGCCACAAAATTGTTGACACACTGCCGATGGACTCCATGCTGCGTTTTGACGAAGAACAGCAATATGAGATTGAAAAGATCATCGGAACTGACCATACCTATTTTAACTGGAAAGCCTCATTCGATGAATGTAAGGCACCTGGGGCGACTGGAGCCAAGTCTCAGACTCATGCCCTGATGTGTACCCTTGAGCAGTGCAACGGTTCTGGCGATTGCCGCAAGTCCAACCTTATAGGAGGGACCATGTGCCCCGCTTTCAAGGTGAGTGGCGACGAACTCAAAACGACAAGGTCAAGGGCCAATGTGATGCGTGAGATCCTGACCCGTGGGGGCGATTTGGCTGCTGTCATGGAGATGCTCGACACTTGCATGGCCTGCAAGGGGTGTAGAGGTGAATGCCCGTCTAACGTGGACATGACCCGTTTGAGGGCCGAGATGCTTCAACACTACTATGACCTTCATGGCACGCCACTGCGTTCTTGGCTGGTAGCCAGAACGGCACAAATAGAGGAGGTCAGCCAATATGTGCGTCCGCTCTATAACTTCTTTGTTACATTCAAACCAACATCCTTATTAATCAAGAAAGCAATTGGGTTTGCTGAAGAGAGGGAACTGCCAAGGCTTCGGAAAAACAAATGCAACAAGTTTGCGTCGGAAGGAGAGAGGAAAGTATGGCTTTTCCTTGACGAGTTTACGCGCAACCATGAGCCGGAATTGGCTGAAGATTTTATGGGCTTGCTCGCTACTTTGGGTTACGCTGTCCGTATTCCCAACCACAAGGAAAGCGGACGGGCCGCCATCTCAAAAGGTTGCTTGAAACGCGCCAAGCAGATAGCCCATCAGAACGTGCGATTGTTAAAGGATGTGGTAACGGACGAGGCTCCTTTAGTGGGTATCGAGCCGTCATGTATCCTCTCATTCCGCGACGAATACCCCGATTTAGTACCGACAGAGCTGCGAAACGAAGCAAGGGGATTGGGACAACATAGTCTTTTGTTTGACGAATTCTTGTTAAGAGAGATAAAGGCGGGGCATATCACCCGTAATAGTTTTGAACAGACATCTATGGATATCTATCTTCACGGCCATTGCCATCAGAAGGCATTGGTAGGTGTAGAAGTGATGGCTGAAGTATTACGTGAGCTGCTGAATGCCAACGTTCACGTCATCCCCAGTGGCTGCTGCGGTATGGCTGGTTCCTTCGGCTACGAGAAGGAACATTACAAGACTTCGCTGGCAATAGGTGAGATGATTCTGTTCCCTGCCGTCAGAAAAGCAATAGTATTTGGCAATATAAATAATAAAGACACAATGAATCCCGTTTTTGTGTTAGCGCCAGGGACATCATGCCGCCAGCAGATCCTTGACGGAACTGGTGTCAAAGCAATACATCCGATAGAACTACTATATAAATATTTGAAGGTAAAAACCAAAAAATAAGAAAGTGAAAAAGAATACAAATCAAAAACCTATTACCAAAAAAGTTATTATGGAAAAGAAAAACTTTGCACTCATTGGTGCTGCAGGCTATATTGCCCCGCGCCACATCAAGGCTATTGCCGATACTGGTAACAACCTCATGGTAGCTTACGACAAGTTCGACAGCGTAGGACGCCTCGACAGTTCGTTCCCCGACTGTGTGTTCTATACCGAGAACGAGCAGTTTGACCGCTTCTGTTCGAAGCAGATGCGCAAGGCCAATCCCCTGCATTTCACATCTATATGTACACCAAACTACACACACGATGCCTTCATTCGCTACGGACTTCGTCTGGGCACCGATGTTATCTGTGAGAAGCCATTGGTGCTGAACCCTTGGAACATCGACAACCTCGTGGAGATGGAGAATGAAACAGGGCATAAGGCATATACAATTCTGCAGCTGCGCCTGCACGATGCCATCGTGGCACTGAAGAAGAAGGTCGATGAAGGTCCGCAGGACAAGATCCATGACGTAGACCTTACCTATATCACTTCTCGTGGCAAGTGGTATTATATCTCCTGGAAAGGTGACATCCGCAAGAGTGGCGGCGTGGCCACCAACATCGGCGTGCACTTCTACGACATGCTGCAGTGGGTCTTCGGTAAAGTGAAGCGCAATGTGGTGCATGTGATGAGCTTCGACCGCGTGTCGGGCTACCTGGAACTGGAAAAGGCCCGTGTGCGCTACTTCCTTAGCATCAATGCCGAGTGTCTGCCTCCTAATGCTGTACAGGGTGAAAAGCGCACCTACCGCACCCTGAATATTGACGGTGAAGAGTTTGAGTTCAGCGTGGGCTTCACAGAGTTGCACACCAAGAGCTACGAGAAGATTCTGGCCGGCGAGGGCTTCCGCATCAGCGAGGCACGCCCCAGCATCGAGATTGTGAGCGACATCCGTAACTCGTCGCCGATTGGTCTGAAGGGCGACTACCATCCAATGGCAAGAATGCCACTGGCTGCACATCCATTTGGATGGGACGATAAGAGGTAGAAATCATGAATTAGCACATGTCCTACACACCCAGTAGCTCTCGTCTGATGAAAAATACCGTCCTACTCTATTTTAGGATGGTACTCTTGATATGTATAAACTTGTACACTTCGCGCATCGTGTTAGAAGCACTGGGTGTGGAGGACTTTGGTATCTACAATGTGGTTGGCGGTGTAGTAATTATGCTTGGTTTCCTCAACGACAGTATGACCGTGTCAACCCGACGTTACATGAATTTTGAATTAGGGACAGGCAACGGACAAAGGCTGCATGAAGTTTTTGTGACAAGTCTGAATATCTACTTCATTTTATCTCTGCTAATTGTCATTCTCGGAGAAACTGTTGGCCTGTGGTTCGTATTAGAGAAGATGATTATTCCCCAAGAACGAATGAATGCTGCACTATGGTGTTATCATATTAGTATTTTCACTGCAGTAGTTGACATATTAAGTTGTCCTTACATATCGGCAATTATTGCACACGAAAAAATGAAATCGTTTGCATATATAGCCATTCTTGATGCAATATTAAAACTGCTAATAGTTTATTTGCTATTGGTTTTTGGCTACGACAGGCTCATTCTCTATGCCATCTTATATGCTGTAGAGAAAATTCTAATCAGAATGGTTTACAATATCTATTGCTTACGAAATTTTAACGAGTGTAAATATCGTTGGATATATAATAAACCACTGTTCAAGGAGATGGCAATATTTGCAGGATGGAATATGTGGGGGAATTTTGCTTATGTATGCTACACCCAAGGATTGAACATGATGTTGAATGTGTTTTTTGGGCCAGTGGTCAATGCTGCACGTGGTGTAGCTGTACAGGTTCAGGGAACAGTAGGCAATTTTGCTAACAATTTCCAGATGGCAATCACTCCACAGATTACAAAAACCTATGCAAGTGGCCAATTGAAAGAAACACATCTGCTCGTCTATAAGGGTAGCAGACTCACATTTTGTCTGATGCTTGTTTTGTGCCTTCCACTGATTGTGGAGACTCCTGCAGTTCTCAACATCTGGCTGAAAGAAGTCCCGGAAGGTTCAGTGTTGTTCCTCAGATTGTTATTGATTAGTATCATTGTGCAAAAATACTCAAGTCCTCTGGCTACTGCAGTATCGTCAACCGGGAGAATAAAGAAATACGAGACATTAGTTAACGGCCTGATGCTCACTATTCTACCTATCTCCTATCTGGTTCTTTATATAGGCGGAGCCCCTTGGTCGGTATTTGTTGTATATTTGATTATTGTTATTTTTGCATTTGCTCTGAACCTCTATATAGCCCTACCGATGATAGAACTAAAGTTGACCGATTATTATAGGTATGCTATAAGACCTTGCATAATGGTCTTATTATGTTCTCTTTTGACTCCCCTCTTGATAAAAATGTTGATTGAACCAAGCCTATTGCTTTCACTTGCAAACATAGTCCTTACAATCATCAGTACTGTCGTATTATGTTTTATCTTTGGGCTTGATGATGAAGAACGGAACATCATATCAAGCAAAATTGCGAGATTAACAAAAAAACATAATCGCTAATATGCAAAAACAAATTCCTAAAATCATACATTATTGCTGGTTTGGAGGCAACCCCCTTCCAGAACTGGCTCAGAAGTGTATCGCATCATGGAAAAAATATCTTCCAGACTATGAGATAAAGGAATGGAATGAGAGCAACTTCGACGTTTTCCAAGCCCCATACGTTGCCGAAGCCTATCGCCTTAAAAGATATGCCCATGTTAGCGATTATGCCCGATTCTGGATTCTATACCATCATGGTGGCATCTATTTCGATACGGACGTTGAGTTGATTCGCCCAATTGACGACCTTTTGGAACTGGGGTCCTTTGCAGGCTTTGAATGCCCGGAAGGCTCCTCATTTGACAATCCTAACGGCAATTTGAATCCTGGTTTGGGAGTGGCTGTTCCCCCGAACCATCAATTCTTTAAGGTTATGCTGGACTACTACAATCATCACCATTACGTTTTATGGAATGGCAAGAATTCCGGCAACATAACCCCGAAAGCGACGAAATTCTTAGATTTTGACCACAAAGAGGTGCTTGAAGGCGGAGTGATAAAAGTTAGCGGTCTGATTATTTATCCTATTGAGTATTTCTGCCCTCTCAACTACTATACAGGAGAGATGAATATCACGGCTAATACGCGTACCATCCACCATTACATGGCATCATGGGTGAAAAAGCGTAGCCATCTCCAAGGCATGATTGAGCGGGTGAGGTATCTATATGTAAGGATTCTATGTATGATGAAAAAACATTGATGGATTATGACAAATGCTGTGTTTAAGCTGATAAGATATACAGGACTTCCTTTCTTGTTCAGGGAACTGGTACAACGAAACAAGGTTACGCTCCTTATGTTTCACGACATCGATGCCGCCAATGCTGCTTCAGCGTTTGGGTTCTTGAAAAGAAAATATCACATCATTGGCTTACAAGAATACTTAGAGACTCGTCAGACAGGCAGACAATTGCCTAAGAAAGCTGTTGTCATAACTTTCGATGATGGACATGTGGGCAATTATCAACTGTTGCCCATAATCCGTGAGTTGCAAATTCCTGTCACCATTTTCCTTTGTTCGGACATCGTAGGAACCCACCGTCATTTCTGGTTCCAGCACAGCACAGAGTTGTTGCCCGAACGCCAGCAAATGAAAAGAATGCCAAACACTCAACGCTTAGAAGCGCTCAAACGCTATGGCTTTGAACAGACACGAGAATACGATGACACTCAGGCTCTCTCTCACCAGCAGATTGAAGAGATGATCCCATGGGTGGATTTCCAATCGCATACGTGCTTTCATCCCATTTTGCCCCAATGTGACGACGAGACTGCCAAGGCAGAAATTGCACTCTCGAAAGAACATTTGGAACGGGATTATTCACTTCATATCAATACCATATCCTATCCTAATGGCGATTATTCACCACGCGACATACATTTTGCACAAGAGGCTGGCTACATGTGTGGCATCACTGTTGACTTTGGATTCAACGATATACATACAGACTTGTTTAGACTGAAACGCATCTCAGTTAATGAAGGTCGCACAATGGACGAACTTATAGTCAAGGCCAGCGGCTGTTTTGGCTTTCTGAAGCAGCTGTTTCATAAGTAGGTCATTTGTTGGCACAACATTTTATGAATAATATTAGAATTAGTACTATTATAATAACGGTAATTATTAGTGGTGTTTGTTCACTCGCGGCACAAACCACAGATGCGGATATCAAGCTGACCGGAACTGTGATTGGCACAGAGAAGTCGGTGGACTACGCTACTAACAAGCCGACAACCACCGTCAATACCCGTGAGTGTGCTTTCGACGGTGACCTCACCACCTATTTTGCGGCCTACGAACGCAGCTATGCTTGGGTGGGGCTTGACTTGGGAGAGCCACACGTCATCACTCGCATTGGATGGGCACCACCAAACCGTAGTCGTGCTGACGAAAGGATATTGCTTGGAGTCATGGAAGGTGCCAACAGCCCCGATTTCATGGATGCCCTGCCACTACACATTATTACAGAACCGGGGACAGCCAAGAAAATGTCATACGTTGATGTAACATGCTCAAAAGGCTTTCGCTATGTGCGTTATGTCGGCCCGTCAGATATGAGGTGTAATATCGGTGAACTGGAATTCTATGGCCATGCGGGTGAAGGCGACGAGACAAATCTTTATCGCCTCACTAACCTGCCGACGGTGAGCATCCACACGGAAGACAATGTGGAGCCTTACGACAAAGTGCATGATATTACTGCACTGATAACGATTATCAGCGACAAGGGCAAGGACCTTCAGGCAGAATTGGGCACGGTGCGTTTGAGAGGCAACAAGTCTGTTACATTTCCTAAAAAGCCTTATCGCATAAAGTTCAATAAGAAGAACAGGGTGCTCGACTCCCCGGCAAAAGCTAAGAAATGGACACTTGTCAACAACTATGGCGACAAGACACTTATGCGCAATCTGCTTGCCTTTGAGTTGAGCCGCTGTTTTGAAATGCCCTACACACCATACAGCCAGTCTGTAGATGTCTTGCTGAACGGTGAGTACAAGGGCAACTACCAGCTATGCGACCTTATAGACGTGAGGAAAAACCGCGTGGCGCTTGTGGACACACTAACTGCCGGAAGCACAGACTCGGTAAGCACGGCCTTCCTCATTGAGGCCGATGCCCGTGCAAACACAGAGGCCTGTTGGTTCACTTCAATTAAAGGTACTCCCATAACCGTCCATTATCCCGATGATGACAAGATAACCCCACAGCAAAAGACATATATCGAGGACGGTTTTAATGCAATGGAAATGGACTGGACAAAAAGCCTTGATCTGAACACTTTCATCCGTCATTTTCTCGTCGGTGAGCTATCAGGTAACACTGACACCTATTGGAGCACTTATATGTATAAGCACCGCGAGAACGACACCACATTTGTAGGTCCTGTGTGGGATTTCGATATTGCCTTCGAAAACGACGGTCGCACCTATCCCATTAACAGCAAAATAGACTGGCTATATCGCAGTGGAGGCAGTACTACTGGCTATATGCGCACATTTGTAGATAATATTATTGTGAGGAGCGATGAGGCAAAGACCAAGATATTGGAGATATGGGGAAAGGCAAGAGAGAATGGCATCAACGAGCAGCATCTTCTTGACTATATAAACAAGCAGGAGGCTTATCTGGATGCGTCTCAAAAACTGAACTTCATGCGTTGGCCGGTGATGAACGAGATAGTGCACGAGAACCCCAAGGTTTGGGGCAGCTATGCTGAAGAGGTTCAGAATGTACGCCGGTTCCTCAGCGAACGCCTCTTGTGGATAGACGACAAGTTAGGCTATGTCTGTGAGCCTAAAGGCATCACAGAAAGTACCCTTGACTTCACTCAGCCTTACCACGTTTATAACTTATCCGGACAACCATGCTCTGGCAATCTGGAGCATCTGCCACGAGGCATCTATATCGTAAGACAAGGACGTAATTCCAGGAAGGTACAGGTGAAATAATTCAGATTCAGAGCTGCCTAAAGGGATGGATTAGCCGTTTAAAAGCAATCTGTGTTATAATCCAATGTATGCTATAATATATCACGTGAAATCCGTTAAAAAAGAAATAGTTATGAAATTAAAGTATTTGTTTTGTCCACTTATAGCAGTCCTGCTGTTGATTCCGGCCTGTAGCACAGAGGAGGCATCAGAGTTTGAACGTACTAACGCTGAATTCCTTGACAGTCTGGGGGGCGACATCAGTAGCATGCACTGGTGGCGCACGGCTGTGAAGCTGAAAATTAATGTCATCACCGACGGGCCAGTGAAGCTCATGCTGCTCTCTTCGCAAAGCAGCTACGCCACCCTCTACGACTACAAAGAGGTGGCATCAAGCGAAGTTGTCACGATGACTGCTCCGCAGGGGCAGGGGAACACACTCTATCTGAAATACTACTATAATGGTAAGTCGGCAACCCAAACTATTACCCTTAGTGGTAAACCGGAAGAGAATATCAGCCTGAACGTCACTACCACGCGAAGTGCCCTAACAAGAGCTGACACTCATCCTGCTTCACTTTCTGGAAGCAGTATCCACCATGATGCCGAGTATCACGAATTCAAGGAGGGACAACTGAGAGACTTTTTCAAAATGATGTCGTTGAACGAGGAAAAACTCAATGCAAAGGATAATTCCTGGAAATCCATCAATTACGAGTTAGAGACGAACGGCCCGTTCTACATCACCTGGGTCACAGGCAAGGAACAAGACCAACGTTCACACATCTTGGGTTACTATTACCATTCACCCTATACATACGATGACGTAACGTATGTAGACCTTTCGGAGACCCACAAATGGGATTATATAGACGGATTGGCAAAAGTGCAATACAAACTCAGTATCGATGATGAGGTCAACGGATTCTTGTTTAAAAAAGACACGTGGTACGATGCAAACTTCGATATGCATGATACATACGAAAACGCCAAGCCAAACAACCCAGACCGAGTCGGGGACAATGCTTATAACTCACAAGCTGTTTACGACCGATATCAAGACAAGATTTGCGCCTTGCGTGGCATTTCATTTAAGATAGACCATCCTGATAACACACGCATTGGCTTCTATCTGCGTGCCGACGAGGAGCCTTTTCCTGGGCAGTGGGATATTTTAAAGGCGAAAGGATTCAAGCCATACGTTGACAATCGGGCCAATTTCATGGGAACCAACTTCTGTGCCGAGTTCCTGAATATTGAAGGCAATGGCAGGGGACTTCACCGCAGCTTTATCAAGGACTACGACGAGGTCTATTGGATGGGTATGGAAGACCTGATCGAAGGTGGCGACCACGACTGTAACGACGTGATTTTCGGCGTGGTGGCAGACCTGAAAATAATGCTGCCCGACATTGTTGAACCTACGCTGAAAGAAAAGCCGGATGACCCCGAACCTGTTGAGCCTGACGATCCTGATATAGAAGAAACAGACCCCTTCCCGTGGACTATTGCCTACGAGGATGTGAACCGCAATCCCGATTTCGACTTCAACGATGCTGTCATCAAGGTCATTCCTGATTATGAGAACGAGCTTTGCTGCG
This sequence comes from uncultured Prevotella sp., assembly GCA_905233425.1. Lineage (GTDB taxonomy): Bacteria > Bacteroidota > Bacteroidia > Bacteroidales > Bacteroidaceae > Prevotella. Next base: position 75,941 of record CAJOEC010000011.1, read on the forward strand.
TCTATGTGATGGCTGCCGGCAACCCTGTTCGCATGTACCTTCACTACGACGGCCCGGACGGTGACGTGAATATGGGCGAAATGCACGAATTGTTAGGCAGCAAGAACAGTCAGACGTATATCAACACCGTGAACGCATTGGCAGGAACACCATTCACACTTGTCGACTGCGTGCCTTGGCCAAAAGACTATACCATGGCCGACGATGCCAAGCGTTTCTACATAGAGATTCAGCGAGGCACCTGCAATGACTGTACCGATGTCATCACACTGGCGCAAGAGCCGGGACAGATGCCCGAGGCCCTGCTCGTCGCTGGAGAATGGCAGTGGCCCTTGGAGGGCGAGCACATCTTCGAAGCCTACGATGACTTCCCCGGATGGGCTAAAGATGTGACGAGGACACGCTTCTGGGAGTGGTATAAGTCGACGGCGAATAACCCATTCATCGTTTCGTATTAGGCACTTAATCTTTAACATTCGATGTTCAAAAGGAAAAAAATGAGATTGTCTATATTTTTAGGTAGTGTGCTGTTTGCGCTGAGTTTGCAAGGACAGACTGTCAGAGATCACTACACCTTAACTCAGCCTGTCACCACCGTGCCCGATGCGTCAGCATCGGGAATCACCCCCTCGCTATCCGACAGCATTTTCACCGACCGAGACCCATTTTATCTTCAACTCTACCTTGGCATCAACAAGTCGGCCAACGAAAACCTGCCTTGGACGGAGTTCTCCAAGTACCCCTGGTCAACAGGTATATTCGTTGGCCTCGGACGCGAGATAACCCCTTTGTGGGGTTGGCGTGCTGCTTTGCGTATCAACCGCAACAAGAGCCGCAACGTGCCCGAATGTGAATCGAAGGAGGTGTGGGGATGGAACAACACGGGATTGTTTGTCGATGCCACGCTTGACATGACCGATTTGTTCCGCCGTCGCACGTCTACCCGTTCTATTGCCGATGTCGTTGAGGATGAGTTCTATTCGCCTGAAGAAGAAGCACTGTCGCCGACACCAAAGGCTTCTGCTGATAACAGGGACAAAATACCTGCCATCACAAAACGAAAATTCAACCTGAAGGCCTTTGCTGGTGTCGGTGTTGCTTACACCTGGAACTTCGACGATGTGCCATTATCCTATAGCCACCCCTATTCGCGTTCCAGCAAACTTATGCCGGCCTTACGTGCTGGTGTGACTGCCACATGGCGGTTGAAAGACCGATGGCGCATCGGTACAGAGTTGAGCCAGACCATCTTCGAAGACCACTTTAATGGCGTTTCATACGATGCGCCCTTGGACACACGCACCAATCTGAAAGTGGGTCTCACCTATCTCTTTATTAAGAAGAAGAAGAAACCGTTGGTTAAGCCTATCGTTAGAAAAGTGAGATTGAAGGAGTGCCCCCCACTGCCATTAACCATGCCCGACCCCGAGGAGACCAAGTTGCGGCAGATTGAGGGTCATGCATTCCTTGACTTCCCTGTCAACGAGACCGTCATCTACCCCGACTACCGTAAGAACCCCGAGGAACTGGCAAGAATCCACAAGTCGGTTGACAGTGCGCTGTTCGACAAGTCGGTGGTCGTTACCCGTATCTCGCTCCACGGCTATGCGTCGCCAGAGAGCCCCTACAGCAATAACACGCGCTTGGCAAAGGGGCGCACGGAGGCACTGAAGAACTACCTGATACGTCATTACAATTTCAGCTCAGAGGTGTTCAACAACACTTACACGCCTGAGGACTGGGAAAACCTGAAAGGATTTCTCATCGACTCCAGCTCGCGCAAAGTAAAAGGCAATTTCTGGTACGACAACATGAACTATGTGGAAACGCCCGAGATACCCGACTACGTGCTTGAAAACCGCAACGAGCTGCTCCGCATCATTGGTCGTGACATGGATCCTGACGCCAAGGAGGAATTGCTGAAGAGAGTGGGTGGCGGTGAACCCTACCGCTGGCTTTTGCAGTACGTCTATCCTGGTCTGCGCCACACCGACTACATCATCGAGTATAAGATCAGGCCGTTCTCGGTAGAGAAAGGGCGCAAGCTGATTTATTCCCATCCGGAAGGACTGAGTTTGGAGGAGATGTACAAAGTGGCTGAAAGCTACAAGGAAGGCACGGAGAACTGGCTCGACGCCCTACTCATCGCTGTGGAACGTTATCCTGACGACGAAATGGCAAACTACAATGCGGCTTGCGGCTGTGTAATGACCAAGCGGCTGAACGATGCCAAGAAATACTTGCAGAAAGCCGGAAACAGCCGCAATGTACAATACGTTTACAACGTCATCAAGGCTATGGAAGGCGACGTGAACTGGAAAATGGAAAACAACAAAGTAGTAATCATACAGTAAGGACATGATTATTCATGCGACTTAGTAAAATCATCAAAAAACAATGAAGGACATTAAAATCTGTGTCATCGGCCTCGGTTATGTAGGTCTGCCTTTGGCACGGCTGTTTTCAACTAAGTATCCTACAATCGGTTTCGACATGAACCAGCGGCGCGTGGACGCGCTCATGACTGGCCATGACGCCACACTCGAAGTGAGCGACGAACTGCTGCAGGATGCCATCAACAATCACGGCTTCGTCTGTACCACCGACATCGAGAAGATACGCGACTGCAACTTCTACGTGGTGGCAGTGCCCACACCCGTCGACGAAGACAACTATCCTGACCTCGCTCCACTTCGTGGTGCCAGCGAAACTGTCGGGAAGGTAATCTCGAAGGGTGACATCGTGGTCTATGAGAGCACTGTGTATCCGGGCGTGACAGAAGACGAGTGCCTGCCCGTGGTAGAGCGTGTCAGCGGACTGAAGTTCAACGAGGATTTCTTTGCCGGCTATTCGCCTGAGCGTATCAACCCGGGCGACAAGGAACACACCGTAGAGAAGATCAAGAAAGTGACGTCAGGCTCTACGCCAGAGATTGCCGACCTTGTGGACAGCGTCTACAACTCAGTATTGATTAATGGGACGCACAAGGCTCCAAGCATCAAGGTGGCCGAGGCGAGCAAGATTATTGAGAACTCTCAGCGTGACGTGAACATCGCCTTTATGAACGAGCTGGCCAGGGTGTTCAATGTGATGGGCATCGACACCCACGACGTCATTGAAGCGGCAGCCTCGAAGTGGAACTTCATCAAACTCTCGCCAGGGCTTGTCGGCGGCCACTGCATCAGCGTTGATCCCTATTACCTGATTCAGAAAGCCCAAGTCTACGGCGTGTGGCCACGTATCATGATGACGTCCCGTCGTCTGAACGACACAATGGGTGAATATGTCGGTAGTCAGGTCATCAAGCTGATGAACAAGAAGGGCGTGCTGGTGAAGGATGCAAAGATTCTCATCCTCGGCATCACGTTCAAGGAGAACTGTCCCGACATACGCAACACTAAGGTCGTCGACATCTACGAGTCGTTGAGCGAATACACTCACAACATCACCGTCTACGACCCGTGGGCCAACGCTGAACACGTAGCCGAGGAGTACCACGTTCCCATCGTCAATACACTGCCCGACGACAGCTATGACGTTGTCATCCTTGCAGTGGCCCACAAAGAGTTCTTGGCCATTGACATCAGGTCGTTGCTTCGCGAGAACGGACTGGTCTATGATGTGAAAGGCATACTGCCACGTGACATCATCGACGGCCGATTGTAGAGAATTTAGAGAAAAATATGGTAAAATTGCAAAAAAAATACAATTTATTTTGTTAATTCAGTTTAAATTGCTAAATTTGCAAGGACATTTTCAGTAATAATATTATTAAATCTTAAAACAATGGTTAATACGAAACAATTTATCACACGCTTGCTTGTTTTGGCGTGCGTCGGTGTCGGTGTGGTTTCATGCAGTGACAAGGACGAATTTTTTGACAAAGACAAAGGTAATGATCCGGTAGCAGAGAAGAGTGCAAACACCTTTGATTTCTCCACAACACAAGAAATCGATTTGTTGGTCGACTATTCGGCATTCAATGCCAAGATTCCTGTGTTCTTTAGTGTCTACAATGTCAATCCCATTGTCGACGAAAACAAACTTGGCGAGTATATTGACGAAAACATAAAGCCAATATTCGCTGCCTACACAGACGTCTATGGCAAGTACGACGAGACGGTCACCCTTCCGGCATACGCAAAGGTGCTGCACATCGTAACGGGCAATTTCTTGGTAGGTCTGAGGCGGACTGTTGTGGAGGTGAAAGACGGGCAAGCCCGCGCTATAGTTGAAAACCCCTTGGCTGATGTCCAGCAATCAAGAACGACAAGATCTCCATGGCGTGTGGCTGGAGCAGGTACATCCACCAACGATCTTTCCAAAATGGGGCATCTCTATAAAAAGGGCGATGGTACTCAAGTCTACAAACCATGGGTGACACCATTAGGCACATGGAACTCGGCCAGCGGTCGACCTGACTATCTTCTTGACTCTTCTGATCCTGCACTGATTAGTAAAGGATTGGTATTTACCGAGGAAGAAATCAACGGCATGTTTGGCACCGCTTGCGATGCCCTCAATTCGGGAACAAACTTGAAGGAGCAATACCGGGCTGCTGCCGACCTGAGAATGATCAAGGATTCAGAAATCAGTATCACAGCGTTGGGGAGCAGCACTTGTTGGAACAGCTCGCTTGGCTATTACTACTATAATGAGAACAATCCGCCAAAGAGTAAAATGGACCTGAATGTTATCATGATCTTCCCCAATACGCAGGACGGTTTGTGGCCACGTGGCAGTTATCCTAACAACAAGTATAACGGCAATATCGGTGCGCTGCGTGGTGACGTGGTACAGCTGATGTACTATCCACCCACGGCTGATGGAGGTATAGACACGGCAAATGGCACAACCATATTCCCTGCAGGTACCAAGATTGGTTTCATGCTGAAGACAAACGCATGGGGACAGAGGGGTAACGACTATGCTGTCAATGGCAGCAGTTATGCTAAAGCAAAACAAATCTGGGCATCTACTACCGATGGGCTGTCTGCTGCATACGACAGTGGCGTGAAATTCCCCAACCCAAATGGTGAGGCTCGTAGTGCCAAGTTCGCATATACTGCCCCCAATGGCAACGAGTATGTGGTGGTATCGTTTGAGGATGCCTGCGATGACAAGGACTACGATGACCTGATGTTTGCACTCAATCCTGCCGATGCCTTCGATTTTAGTGACGTGGCGCAAATTGAGAGCCAGAGAGCAGTCTTCTATGGTGTCTATGGCTTCGAAGACAAGTGGCCGGAGGCTGGCGACTACGACATGAACGACCTCATGATCAACTGTAAGCATGAGTTGGAATACTATACGCATCAAGACGGCTCAAAGAAACTGAACAAAGAGCGTTTCTACCTCACCACCTATCATAACTACATCACACTAAAGAATGGCTTGGCCGTCGATTTGCAAGCTTCGGACATTGCAACCATCTATGTGAACAAGATTCTTCCCGGACAGACACAGTTCGCCACTGACAAATACACGATGGTTAATAAGATGTACTATTATATCTCAGGAATGAGATGGGGAGGAAATGATGATACAAAGGAGTCGAGAATGTGGTACTTGACCGATGACATTACAAAAGAGGAAAACAAATCGACGGGCGAAGGCGTGACATGGGTGTTCGAGGTGACCTACTCGAAAGCCGTGAACAAAGGTCAGTGCACCATTAGGCCGTTCCTCTGGCGTGAAGGGTCAAGCGGTCAAGTAGAAGTACATCTGCCATGGACGGAACCCACGAAAAAAGCCGACAAGAACTTGTTTGGCACGAAAGCCGACAAGAGTGATCCAAACGTCAAGAAATCGAATGGACAGAAGATGTACTATGTTGGCAGTGGTGAATTCCCATTCTCATTCTATTTGGAGGGAGTTTCTATCGACGCATTCAAAGAGACCGTACTAAAGGGTGAGAACGAGAGCAAGCGTATCGACACCTTCTTCCCCGATTTCCTGGAATGGTCTATCAGCGAAGGCAAGAAGAATTCCAACTGGTACCTAAAGATGGCCACGACAGAGCAACAGAACTAATCCCGTCGCGATTCTTCAATTCTCGACGCCGTCTTGACAGAAGTGATATCCGCCGAGACATCCAAAAGGATGTTCCCGGCGGATTTTTACTAAAGTGTGAAAGCATAACTTCATTAACTAAAAACAAATAAGACTATGAAAAGGACTGTGATTTTTTCCCTCGGTATGGCCGCCCTCGTCGTGGGCTGTACCCCAACCGACCAAGTGACTAAGAACACCATCGACCAGCAGGAAGTGCTAAGCCGGCTCTCGCTCGAGGACAAGGCCCACTTCGTGATTGGCACGGGTATGCAAGGCTTCAGCGGCGACGATGCCGTGATTGGCGCCACGAAGAGCCTCGTGCCCGGCGCCGCCGGAACCACTTATCCGCTCGACTCGCTCGGCATACCCGCCGTGGTGCTGGCCGACGGCCCCGCCGGACTGCGCATCGACGCGACACGCGAGGGCGACTCGGCCACGTACTACTGCACACACTTCCCAATCGGCACGCTGCTCGCCTCGACGTGGAACCAGAAGCTCATCGAGGAGGTAGGCCAGGCCATCGGCGAGGAGGTGAAGGAGTATGGCGCCGACGTGCTCTTGGCTCCCGCGCTGAACATCATGCGCAACCCGCTCTGCGGCCGTAACTTCGAGTACTATTCGGAGGATCCCGTGGTGGCCGGAAAGACTGCCGCCGCCTACATCAAGGGTGTGCAGAAGAACGACGTGGGAACGAGCATCAAGCACTTCGCCGCCAACAACCAGGAGACGAACCGTATGAACAACGATGCACGCATCTCGCAGCGCGCCCTGCGCGAGATCTACCTGAAGGGCTTCGAGATTGCCATCAAGGAGAGCAAGCCCTGGACGGTGATGACCTCCTACAACTACATCAACGGCACGTACTCCAGCGAAAGCAAGGACCTCGTGGAGACCATCCTCCGCGACGAGGGCGGCAAGGACGGTGCCAAGCAGATGTGGGCCGGCAACGACATGCTACAGCCGGGCAAGAAGGAGCAGTTCGACAGCATTGTCGCAGGAGTGAGGAGCGGCAAGCTGGCCGAGGCCGACCTCGACCGCAGCGTCAGCCGCACGCTGAACCTTGTGGAGCGCAGCCCGCGTTTCCAGGGCTACCAGTTCTCGAACAGGCCCGACCTGAAGGCACACGCTGCCGTGACACGCCAGAGTGCCGCCGAGGGAATGGTGCTGATGAAGAACGGGGCTTCCGAAGGAGGGGAGAAGGCGCTGCCGTTTGCCGAAAGCGTGAAGAACGTGGCGCTTTATGGTAACACTTCATACGACTTTATTGCGGGCGGCACAGGTTCCGGCAACGTGAACCACGCCTACGTCGTGTCGCTGCTCGACGGGCTGAAGAACGGCGGCTACACCGTCAGCGAGGAGCTGAAGAGCGCCTACGAGACCTACCTCGCCGACATCAAGCAGAAGGCCGAGGCCGAGATAGAGGAGATAGCGAAGACCGATCCCAACCGCGCCATGTACATCAAGTTCCTGCCCCAGCCGCTGCCCGCCGAGATGCTCTTCTCCGCCGACCAGCTGACCACGCAGGCCGAGGCCGCCGACATCGCTGTCATCACCCTGGGCCGTCTCTCCGGCGAGTTCCTCGACCGCAAGGTGGCCGACTTCAATCTCAGCGACTCCGAGCGCCAGCTCATCACGCAGGTCTGCGACATCTACCACAAGGCCGGCAAACAGGTGGTCGTGCTGCTCAACATCGGCGGCGTCATCGAGACGGCTTCGTGGCGCGACATGCCCGATGCCATCCTCTGCGCCTGGCAAGCCGGGCAGGAGGGCGGCAACAGCGTCGTCGACGTGCTCAGCGGCAAGCAGTCGCCCAGCGGAAAGTTCACCATGACCTGGCCGGTGAAGTTCAACGATGCCTATTCGTCGCGCAACTTCCCCATCGACGAGGACCCGCGCATCGACATGCTCAACCAGGGGCAGAAGGGCGACGTGCGCAACGTGGACTACACCGAGTATGAGGAGGACATCTACGTCGGCTATCGCTACTTCGACTCCTTCGATGTCCCTGTGGCCTATCCCTTCGGCTACGGTCTGAGCTACACCACCTTCGAGTATAGCAACGCCGAGATTAAGCAGAAGAACGACATCTACGACGTGAGCGTGACCATCAAGAACATTGGCGACCGTGAGGGCAAGGAGGTCGTGGAGGTCTACGTCGCCGCCCCCGACTCGAAGGCCGCCAACAAGCCCGCCAAGGAGTTGAAGGCATTTGCTAAGACGAAGAGCCTGAAGCCCGGAGAGATTGAGACGCTGACGCTGAGCATCACCACCGACCAGTTGGCTTCGTTCGACGAGGCCGCTTCCGCCTGGGTCGTCGCCGAAGGCGAGTACCAGTTCCTCGTAGCCGCCTCCGCCCAGGACATCAAGGCCACGCTCACCGCCCCCGTCAAGAACCAATCGGTGAAAGCCCACGACGTGCTGAGGCCCCAGTCGACAATGAACCTTTTACGCAGGTAGATTTTGTCTGGAGTCGTGAGGTCAAGCAGATTGGAATTATAATAAAAGATTAAAGTTTCTCTCGTTTTTTTACCACAGATTTCGCAGATTTCACAGATTTTGTCTTCTCACAATCCAACATAATCGCGGCTTTAGCCGCTATAATAGGCAAAATAATCCGTGCAATCTGTGAAATCTGTGGTCGTTTAATACATGTTGTAAAGATTCCAAAAAGTCAAATCGCCGACGGTGAATTAACGTTCGCCGTCGGCGATTTAACGTTCACCATTGTGGCCGATTCCCCACGTTGAATGGGAGAGAGTACGGACTTTGATGGGAGAGAGTACGGACGTCAATGGGAGAAAGAACGGTTGCGCGCGTTTCACGGCGGCCGCCACAATTGTTTTTGGCGGCCGCAAAAAATATCCACGGCGGGCGCAGAAATCATTCACAGCGGCCGCCGTGAACCCGTTTTCACTGTAGCACTAACGAAAGGGGACTATGCGTTGAAACGTATGTATGCCCTGTCGTCGAAGGAGTTGTTGCCGGGGGTGAATGCTTTGGTGGCCTTGAAGGCACCGATGTTCAGCGGGTCGTTGTCGCGCTGCCAGACGAGGCGTTCCTCGCTCTCGGCCAGTGTGGGGCATAGGAAGGGGTATCCGTCGGTGGCGAGCACAATCTCCCATGGCTGCAGGTCGAGGGTGACGATGCGCACATGGGCTTCGTCGACGGGGAATCCATCGATGACGCTGTAGCCGTTGTTCTGCTGTTTCATGGATTCGAGCATGGTTGGTATGATGGCCTCGCGTGCGGTGTCGTCGGTGAGGAAGTGGTCCCATGGCTTGAGTGAGGAGTTGATGATTGCTGCCCGCTGTTCGGCGAGTGTCTGCTCGTAGGGCTTGGGGTTTTCGAGGAGTTTGTAGTTTTTGGTTTTTCCCGCATCCGGGGCGATGAGGGCTTGGCAGTCGCCGATAAGCCATATTTCGCGTCGCAGACGGCTGAAGACGACGCACGAGGCGGTTAGTCGGTCTTCGGGGTGCTGGGCCAGATGGGGCAGAAGGCTCTTGATGTAGCGTGAGCGTATGTCGGCTGTTGCCTCTGTGCAGAAATGGTGGCACGAAGCGGCCTTGTCAATCTTGCGTATGGCGGCGGCTACGGTGAGCATTGCCAGTTCGCCGTTGCTGTGGCGGCGTAGCGACAGCTCGCGGTGGCAGCGTCGGCGGCTCTTCGACGTTGAGCCGTCGATGACGGCTATGAAGTCAGGGGTGACGACGATTCCGTCCTCGCTTCTCTTGTTTGGGTTTTTCGGGACGAGGGCTTGTTCGAGGATTGTCATGGTGGTAGTGGTTTCTTGGGGTGGGCCGTGCTGCTGGGGCTTTTGAGGCTGCTGGGGATTTTGGGCTGGTGGTGGGCTTGTGGGGGCCGAAGAGTCGGGCGATGAGGTCGGGGCGGCCGAGACGGCGTAGACTGCGCTCCAGCGTGGGGCGCTCTTCGGGCTTGTACCAGAAGAAATACTTGCGCTGTGCCTGCTTCTCCTCGGGCGAGTGGGCCGAGAATACGGGTTCCAATGTGTAGGGGTCGAGTCCGGTGTACCATGTCTCGGTGGCAATGGTCATGGGCGTTGGCGTGAAGTCCTGCACCTGCTCGAGGTGGAAGTCCATGTCCTTTGTCTGTGCTGCCAGCTCGGCCATGTCCTCCTCTCGGCATCCGGGGTGGGAGGAGATGAAGTAGGGGATGATTTGCTGTCGCAGCCCTTCCTCGCGGTTTATGCGGTCGAAGAGTCGCTTGAACTGTGAGAAGAGCTTGAACGGCGGTTTGCGCATGAGTCGCAGCACGGTGTCGCAGGTGTGCTCGGGTGCCACCTTCAGTCGTCCGCTGACGTGGTGGCAAATCAGTTCGCGTGTGTACTCCTCTGCCGAGCGGTTGGCGGCCTCGTCGCTGCCCCGGTGGAGCAGCAGGTCGTATCGCACTCCGCTGCCTATAAAGCTCTTCTTCAATCCTGGCACAGCGTCGACGGCACGGTAGATGTCGAGCAGTTTGCTGTGGTCGGTGTCGAGGTTGGGGCAAATCTGGGGGTGTATGCAGGATGGTCGTCGGCATTTCTCGCAGGCTCGTTTGTTGCGTCCCGCCATGCCGTACATGTTGGCCGACGGGCCACCAAGGTCGGAGAGGTTGCCTCGGAAGTCGGGCATCTGGCATACCTGGCCCACCTCTCTCAGTATGCTCTCCTTCGAGCGGCTGACCACGAACTTGCCCTGATGGGCCGAGATGGTGCAGAAGGCGCATCCGCCGAAGCACCCCCGGTGGATGCAGACGGAGTGCTTAATCATGTCGTAGGCTGGTATGCGCTTGCCGTCGTACTTGGGGTGGGGCAGCCGGGTGTAGGGAAGGTCGAATGAGGCGTCGAGCTCGTCGGTGGTCATGGGAGGGTAGGGGGGATTGACTATCACTAAAGTTCCTTTCGCTCCGCTTTCACTCCCTTTCTCGCCTATTTCACTCCCGTAAATCGGCTGTATGAGCCGCTGGGCGTGCACCATGTTCGACTGTTCTTCGATGTGGCGGTAGTTCTCGGCCTCGGCACGCTTGCTTCTGAGGCATTCCTCGTGGGAGTGGAGCACGATGTCGTCGGCGGTGATGCCACCGGGAATGTCGGCCTCGGAGGCGACCATGTAGACCGTCTGGGGAATGTCGCGGAGCTGGGCGATGAGAGTTGAGGGTTGAGCCATTCGCCGGGCAATCTCGACGATGGTCTTCTCGCCCATGCCATAGCTGATGATGTCGGCTCCGCTGTCTACGAGAATGCTTGGCCGCAGCCGATCCTGCCAGTAGTCGTAGTGGGTTAGTCGGCGCATGGAAGCCTCGATGCCTCCCAGTATCACTGGAACGTCGGGATATAACTGTTTGAGAATCTGTGTGTAGACTATCGTGGGATATTCCGGCCGCTTGTCGTGTCGCCCGTCGGGTGAGTAGGCATCTTCCGAGCGCAGCCGCCGTGCCGCCGTGTACTTGTTGACCATTGAGTCCATGCACCCCGGCGAAATGCCGAAGAAGAGGCGTGGGCGGCCCAGCTTGCGGAAGTCGCGGTAGTCACCGTGCCAGTCGGGCTGTGGTACGATGGCCACTCGGAATCCTGCGGCCTCGAGTGCCCGCCCGATGACTGCTACGCCGAAAGAGGGATGGTCTACGTAGGCGTCGCCCGAGAAGAGGATGACGTCTACGTAGTCCCATCCGCGCAGCTCCAGTTCCTTTTTCGTTGTGGGAAGGAAGTCGGTAAGCATTAATTGAACGGAGTGCCCTGGAAGGCTCTTGTTGTTGTTCCGAGGTTGTCGTTGCCCCTGTTTTTCCAGTCTACATAGAATGTGTAGAGGTTGAGCAGTCCTAAAGCTTTCATGTTGGGATGATAGAGCACGTCAAGGCAGAGGTCGAGCAGGTTCTTGTCGCGTCCTGCCTCCGACTCGAGCAGCGAGCGGACGTTGAGTTTCAGCTTGTCGAGCACCTGTTCATCGACGAATCCGTTTGAGTCGATGAGGTCGCGGAAGAGCTGGTATTGCTCTATAGTCTGCAGATGCTGTTCTGTCACTTCGATAGTCCGGGTACCCGAAGAGTTGGCTTGGATTTTTGTGTTCATAGTCAGTGAGTTAAGGTGTGTTATTGTTAAATGTTTATTGTTTGTTGTTTCTTGTATATCGTATTGGCGGCGATGATTCCCACCACGTTGCCTATTGTCGCCCCGCAGGTGTTGGCTGCGAAGTCGAGCCATTCTCCCGAGCGGTTTGTCGTCAAGTAGTTTTGTATCAGCTCAATACATCCGCTCATGAGCACCGGTGCGAGCCATGCCAGCAGGAACAGTCGCATGGGGTTGAGCTTGGTGTGGCAGCGAAGATATTCAATCCAGATGACCGAGCACGTGCCGCCATACATCACGAAATGAGTCCACTTGTCTATGAATTTGACATCTTTGAGAGGCATCTCGGGAGGCATGAACCAGATGCAGAGATACCATATAAGCAGGATGCACGTTAGCGATAGCGGGTAGCGTCGGATAAAACCTTTTTCCATTACAAAATGAGCTATTTCGCGTGCAAAAGTAATAAAATAGTGGGATATGTGCAAAAATACGTTGTAAAACTCTCTTAATTTGAAATAAAAACCGTAACTTTGCACGGAAAAATAAGAAACAATGAACAATAAACACTCAACTATAAACAATAAAATGGTTATAAGGAAAAAATCTTTTCGCATTTTACCGTTTCTGCTGCTGACTGCACTCTTGCCATCATTGGCATGGGGAGGCACTGTCAGCGAGGCCGAAGCACGACAGAAGGCACGAGCTTTCCTGCGGGAACGCAATATGACGGATGCCGACATTCTGCCTGTTGTGGGCCATGGGTGTCGCGCCAAGGTTGCAGGGCACGACATGGCCGACGAAAGAAATAGCTACTACGTGTTTAATTTGGACGGTGGCAGTGGCTACGTCATAGTCAGTGGCGACGACCGCACCGTGCCCATATTGGGCTATTCAGACAGCGGCAGCGTCAGCGAGGATGATATGCCCGACGGCCTGCGCTATCTGCTCGACGGATATGCAGAGCAGTTGGAGTGGATGGACAGTCATTATGGGGCTGATGGGGCTTATGAGACTGATGGGGCCAAAGGGGCTTATAAGGCCTATAAGGCTCAGTCGGCTGCACGCTCGGCCATTGCCCCTATGATTGAGACCCGGTGGAACCAGGGAGCGCCCTACAATAATCTCTGCATTGAAATAGACGGGGAGAAGACTGTGACGGGATGCGTGGCCACAACTTTGACGCAGCTGATGTACTTCCACAAGTGGCCGGAGCCGGAGGATTACTGCACCAACATTCTCGAATATACCTATACTGCAACACGTAAGGATGGAACTACAACAGAAGAACGGACTGTTGGTGGCCTCCCCGCCACCACCTTCGACTGGAACGCCATGAGCCTCACATACACAAGCGATGCCACCGGTACCGCCGCTAATGAAGTGGCCAATCTGATGCAATATGGCGGAAGGGCGTTGCACATGATGTGTGGCCTGAGTTCCAACGGTGGTTCCTCGGCATACAGTGAGGCCATCCCTTACGCGCTGAAGAACTGCTTCGGCTACGACGGCGGCGTGCGTCACACCTATCGCAAGAACTACAGCTACACCGAGTGGGTAGAACTCATATACGGCGAACTTGCCGAAGGGCGGCCCGTGGCTCTTGGTGGACAGTCCCTTGGCGGAGGCCACTCGTTTATTTGCGACGGCTACGACACCGACGACTATTTCCACATCAACTGGGGATGGGGTGGTTCGAGCGATGGCTACTACCGCCTGTCGGTCCTGCAGCCATGGGAGCAGGGAATAGGCGGGTCGTCGACCCTCGACGGCTTCAGCTACGGGCAGGATGCCGTCATCGGCATACAGCCGCCTGTCAGCGGAACCAAGGACTACTGCCTCTCTCTTGAGGGGCTGAGGCTGGGTTCGTCAGATGGGGCTTTAGCCACGCAAACCTTCAGTCGTGACGCTGAGACAGACAGCTTCACCGGAATAAGCATTTATTTCCTTGTGTATAGTTACTATCAGGGCAGCAATTACTTCGACTATGCCGTGCAGATGGTTGACGGCAGTGGCAGAGTTGTGAAGACGTTCTTTACAAACGAGGGACAACTGCTGGGGTGGAATGGCACTAATCCAAAAACTGAAAGAACAATCACCGGCCTCTCTATTCCATCGACCGTGGCCGACGGCACATATTATATTAAGGTGGTGAGCCGGCCTCACGGCTATCCAGACTGGCAGGAGTGTTTCGACGGCGACCGCTACCAGATGACCGCCGTCATCAGCGGCGACGTTCTGACCATCAACGTGCCAATACCCTCCGTCACCCGACCCTCTGCCGTCACCTTTGTTGTCAATGGCGACAGCAATGACGAGGGCTATCTCACCCAGGGCTACGAGCAGGAGGTGACAGCCAGCATAACCGGCGGCGCGGTGGACTATCACGGCGATGTCATTCTCCGTGTCAACGATAAATCGGTCATGGGTAAGGTCCTCGACATCCCAGCCAGACAGACTGTCGATGCTCGTTTCTCGTTCATACCCACTGAGACGGGTGATGTCACGCTGAAACTCTATGACAGAAAGAGCAATGGCAATCAGATTGGCAGCACCGCCACCATCACCATAAAAGAAAGCACCGCCATCGACAATATTGACTTCACACACGAAGTCACTATCGACAACCTTTCCACCGACGGAAAACTCTATGGCAACGCACTGCGTGCCACCATCACCCTTGGCAATACCTCAACCACCAACAGCTATGCTGGCAAGATGAACTGCTCTCTGCGCAAGTGGAATATAACCACAACCGACAACGGCAATGGCACGGCGACGATAAGTGCATCGTGGACGAGTGTCGACTACAAGACCTATCCACTCGTTGTGGGCAAGAACTCTACTAAATCGATGGAGATAGCATTTGACGGTCTGGAGACGACTGATGCGAACACACGTTATAGTGTGCGCATTTCTTATCAGAATTCATCTGGCGAGGATAATGTCAAGGACCTTGTTCAACTGGGTCTTGATAATCATAACTTTGGTTCGCTTGAAGTCACTAACGGCTACTCTCTTGGTGACGCCACCGGCACGCCCACCATACACCAGCCTTCCACGTCTATCAATGTTGGCAATGCCTGTTATGCCGACCTTCGCAGTCTTGGCTCACTCAGCAATGTCACCTTCACAAAGAGCACCAACCCCAATTGTGTCTATCTGATAGCCGATGCCACCATCCCAGATGATCTCTCCGGTTGTAACGTGGTCCTCGGCACTTCCGCAAGCAACATAACACTGGTTGAGGGGCACGACTTCTATACACCAATAGGCTTCACAGCCGACAAGGTCACCTATACCCGCACATTCACACGCAAGGCTACTGAGGATGGCGGATGGAACACTATGATGCTGCCCTTCACGGTGACAAAGGTGACGGTCGCCGACGGCTCTGCCGATGGCAAGGAGGTGGACTGGTTCCACTCCGACAGCGACAAGAACAAGGACTTCTGGCTCAAGACCATAACCAGCGATGACAACGGCACAGTCTTTTTCGACCACGCCGACGAACTGAAGGCCAACACGCCGTACATCATCGCCCTGCCAGGCGAAGACTTCGGCGAAAAGCAGCTCACGGGCAAGATCATGACCTTTGAGGCCGACGGCACCGAGTTTGTTCCCACCAAGAAAGGCACGCTCGCAGGCAATAGCTTCAAGTTCTGCGGAAGCACGACGGGGGTTACGCTTAAAGATGTCTACATGCTCAACACCAAGGGCAACAAGTTTGTCAAAGCTACGTCTGACACATCGCTGCCTGCATTCCGTGCCTGGATAGAGGCCGTGAGCATCAGTTCGCTGACCATGCCTTCGCTGTCACTTGCCGCCGGCGAGATCAACGGGATAGACGAGACGAAGGTTTCGTGTCAGGACAGTTCTGCCGTCTACAATCTTTCTGGACAGAAAGTCACAGACGGCAAGCTGAAACGTGGCATATATATTCGCAATGGAAAGAAAACAGTAATAAGATGAAGACAATGAAGAAAAGACTCCCATACATTTCGCCCGGTATGAACACATACTTGCTGGCTTCGCGTGAGCAGTTGCTCAACAACAGCCTCAAAGCCAATTTCATCTCCAGCCCCACAGTGGGGGATGCCGGCGACGATGACGAGATAGGAACCGAATCGAGGAGAACGAGAAATGAAAACTGGTCAGACTGACAGGGCCAATTTCGGCAGCCGCTTAGGCATAGTGCTGGCCACGGCTGGCTCGGCTGTTGGGTTGGGTAACGTGTGGCGTTTCCCCTATATGGCTGGGCAGAACGGTGGTGCCGTGTTCCTGATAATATATGTGGGGTGTGTGCTGTTGCTTGGCATCCCCTGCATGATCAGCGAGTTTATCATCGGTCGCCGCGCCCAGGCCAACACTGCCCGGGCATACACGAAGATGGCGGGCGGCGGGCCGTGGAGTGCCGTGGGCTATCTCGGTGTGCTCACCGGCTTCCTCATCACCGGCTATTATGCCGTTGTGTCAGGCTGGTGCCTACAGTATATCTTTGCTTCGTTGATGGGCCATTTGCAGGGCGACGCCACCTACGTTGAGAACTATTTCAACCAGTTTATCAGCCATCCGTGGAAACCCATCGCGTGGATGCTCGCGTTTTTCGCCATCACCCATGTCGTAATAGTCTGCGGTGTGCAGAAGGGCATAGAGCGTGCGTCGAAGCTGCTCATGCCCACATTGTTTATATTGTTGCTTGTCATCGTCGTGGCCTCGTGTCTGCTTCCCGGGGCAGGCGAGGGGATAAGGTTCCTCTTCATGCCCGACTTCTCGCGTGTTGGTCACGACGTGTTCCTCAGTGCCCTTGGGCAGTCGTTCTACTCTCTGTCGATAGCCATGGGCTGCCTCTGCACCTACGCCAGCTATTTCAGCCGCCAGACCAACCTCATGCAGTCGGCCATTCAGATAGGTCTTGTCGACAGCATGGTGGCCATCCTTGCCGGACTGATGATTTTCCCTGCGGCGTTCAGTGTCGGCGTCAGTCCCGACAGCGGGGCTTCGTTGGTGTTCATCACCCTGCCCAACGTGTTTCAGCAGGCGTTTTCGTCGATGCCCACCGTGGGCTATGTCATCGCCCTTGCCTTCTACGCCCTGTTAGCCTTGGCGGCATTGACGTCGCTAATGTCGCTCCACGAGGTGAGCACGGCGTTTTTCCATGAGGAGTTGCATGTGCGCCGCCACTGGGGAGCGCTCATCGTCACCGTGTCGTGTGCCGTCATCGGCTGTTTCTGTTCGCTGTCGTTGCTCCCCTCCTCCGGGGCCGACGGTGGAAGTCTGTCTCTTTTCGGCATGCCGCTCTTCGACCTTTTCGACTTTGTCACCGGCCAGATATTCCTCCCCGTGGGCGGATTCCTCACCTGTCTGTTCCTTGGATGGGTGGTGCCGCCCAGCATCGTCACCGACGAGTTCACCAATCAGGGCACACTCCATGTGCCGGCATGGGTTCTGCGTGGCTACCTTTTCAGCATGCGCTATGTCTGTCCCATCTGCATACTGCTCATCTTCCTGCATCAGTTAGGAGTGATATAGGACACGTCGCACGATGACAAATCGTAAACCGAAAACATGTAAACCGTAAATCCAATCTATGAACTGGAAATTTATCATCAGCATAACCATTAAATTCGTCGTATGCATCGTTGTGTGGGATGTGGCTATATGGCTCACCAACAGTCTGGGCCTGGCCTTTTTCATGGCCTTGGGTCTGCTCATCCTTATGGCCATTGCCGAGAGCTTCATAAAGGACTGGTGGGAAAAAAGAAAGAGTGAATGAACAGTAAACAAGTTAGAATATGAGAAGAAACATTATCGTTGCGGCGCTGGCCTTCCTGATGGCTGTGCCGTCGTTTGCCAAATACAGGCCTGAGAACCGCGGCTTCGTCTGCGAGAACGGCAGGAACCTCTTCACCCGCGCCCTCTACGGCGGCCATTCCGACTACCGCATAGAGACTGGCGACATGCCCATCTTCGCCATTGTGAAGAAAGGCCACTACCGCAGTCTGCGCTTTGAGGTGGAGGGCGTGAAGCTCGACTCGGCTGAGTACTGCTGGTGCAAGTATGAAGACGGGATGCGCACATATATTCTTAGTGACAAACGCTGGGAAGCCTTTGGCAAGGGTGTCGTCAGGGTGAAGGCTGTGGCATTGCAGGACGAGGAGGGCGTTGCCTTTGAGATTATCGGCGATAAGTGGCAGGGCCCCTTCCGCATTAAATACCAGCTATGCAACATTGCCAGCACAAAGTTCAGCCGCAACGGCGACCTCGGCGTCGATAGTCTGATGAACTTCATGCCGTCGCCTACCGGCGAGGGGATGAAGGAGGGACTGTGCCCCAGCTTCCGCAATTTCGGCCACCTCATCATACGTCTCGACGAAGTGGCACCTGTCGGCGACATCACCGCTACAGAGATGTTCAACGACGCTGTGAAGCAGCACAGGCAGATGGCTGGCCGCGTGGTGTTCAACACCCCCGACCCCTACATCAACTCCCTCGGATGGGCGTTGGTGATGGCTGCCGACGGCGACTGGGACGGCAAGACGTGGCTCCACGGCTGCATAGGCTGGCGCACTCCGCTGCCCGGCTGGCGTGCCGCATACGCCGGCGACGTTTTAGGATGGGACGACCGTGCCGTTACCCATTTCTCGGCCTACGCCAAGAGCCAGGTGACGCAGGTGCCCCCGACGATTCCACATCCCTCGCAAGACCCCGCACAGAACATGGCCCGGGCCGAGGAGAAATGGGGTACGCAGATGTACAGCAACGGCTACATCTGCCGCAATCCCGAAAGTACCGACAAGATGCACCACTACGACATGAACCTTTGCTACATCGACGAGCTGCTCTGGCACTTCCAGTACAACGCCGACAAGACTTTTATGCGCAAGATGTGGCCGGTCATCAAGAGCCATCTGGCATGGGAGAAACGTAACTTCGACCCCGACGGCGACCACCTCTACGACGCCTACTGCTGCATCTGGGCCAGCGACGCATTATATTATAGTGGTGGAGCCGTCACCCATTCCTCGGCCTACAACTACCGCGCCAACAAGCTCGCCGCCCGCATCGCCGAGATTTTGGGCGAGGACCCTGCACCCTACCGTGACGAGGCCGACGCCATACTCAAGGCCATGGACGAGCGCCTGTGGATAGGAGGGTCTGTTCCCCACTGGGCCGAATACCAGGATGCCATGGGGCTGAAGCGGCTGCATGAGAGCGCCGCCCTGTGGTCGGTCTACACTCCCATCGACTGCGGGGCCGGCACGCCCGAGCAGTTCTTCAGGGCCACGCAGTATGTCGACCGCGAGATACCGCATATCAACGTCGAGGGAACGGGCGGTCTGCAGACCCTCGCAACGAGCAACTGGATGCCCTACTCGTGGAGCATCAACAATGTTGCCCCGGCTGAGGTGATGCACACCGCCCTGGCCTATTTCCAGGCCGGTCGCCCCGATGAGGGCTACGCTCTGCTCAAGGCCAACATCATGGACAACATGTACTACGGACAGTCGCCTGCAAACTTCGGACAGCTGAGCCGTTACGACGCAGCACGCGGTGAGTGCTACCGAGACTTCGGCGATGTCATAGGCATCAGCAGCCGAACGTTGATACAGGGACTTTTCGGCATCATCCCCAACGCCCTCTATGGCGAGTGCATCATCCGCCCTGGGTTCCCCGTGGCATGGACAAAGGCACAGGTGCGCACACCTTATCTGGAATACAAGTACACGCGTGATAACGGTAAGGTGCGCATAGAGGTGTGGCAGAACTTCGCCCGCCCGCTGAAAATCATCGTCCGCCAGAATCTCGCTGGAGCCGGCCCAAGCGACTGCCCCACCACACGCGACATCGAAGGCAACAGCGAACAGCATCAGGTGATAGAGTACGACTACACCCCAGCGCAGTCACAGGACACGCCCGGTGTCTCTTCCACCGTGACCCGCCCGCGCCTCACCCAGCGTGAGGCCGAAGCTCTGGGACTGGCCGAGCCGGTACTGAAGAAAACATTCAAGAGAGTGTATTTCGAGCCAAGCATGAACGCCCGCGTCACCGACATCTTCCAGAACAAGTACGCCTCGCCACGGCCCAAGGTCACCACGTTGCAGATACCGCTGCAAGGGGTGGGGGAGTGGTGCCATCCGAAATACACCCCCACGGTTGACGACTCTGTGTTCCATTCGTTGGTGAAGAAAGGAGAGGTGGTGGTGGCCGGCGTACCCTTCCGCACCACTAAGGAGGGCAACAACGTGGCGTTTGTCAGCCTCTGGGACAACTACCCCGACGAGCAGCTCATACCCCTGCAGGGCAAGGCCGCCTCGGCCTATCTGCTCATGACGGGAACGACCAACCACATGCAGAGCCACATCGACAACGGCGAAGTCATAGTGAACTATGCCGACGGCAGCACCACGCGGATGCCGCTGCGCAACCCCGAGAACTGGTGCCCCATAGAGCAGGACTATTTCACCGACGGCAAGGCCTTCGACACCGGCGCACCACGCCCATACCGCATCTGCCTCGGCACGGGTGATGCCGGCCGCGACCTTGGTAAGATTCTCGACATCAAGGGAGTCTACGGACGTGAGATCCCCGGCGGCGCCGCCCAGATGCTCCGTATGCCCCTCGACTCCCAGAAGGAGCTGTCGAGCCTCGTTGTACGCGCCCTCTCCAACGACGTTGTGATAGGTCTCATGGCCGTCACCCTTCAGTGACTCCAGCCTCTTTGGCAAAGACGTGTTTTTGAAATGACAAAAAGAAGACGTGGACTACTTTTAGTCTACGTCTTCTTCTGTGTTGCAAAATCTGCAGTATATATATCCAACGTGTTATTCGTCAAGGAATTCGTCTTGGCTCTTATATTCGCCAGAATTGTTGTTCACATTGATAGCACCATTGGATAACGTCAGTAGTGGCTGCTTCTGTATCAGTTCATAGCAGCGGATGGCAGGTGCCGAATACTTTTTCTTCATTGTCTTGGATGTTTTATTTGATGACTACTTTATTACCATTATTTATATATATGCCACGCTGCGTGGGCAGTGTGTTTAGGCGGCTGCCGTCGAGCTTGTACCATGCGGCATTGTCAAGTCGTGAACCGTCAATATCTTTGATGCCCTGGTACTCGTCGTCGCTCCAGTCGATGACGAGGGAGCGGGCGGCACCGATGGCGGCGGGCAGCTGGAGATAGGAGCGGTTGGCGGGGAAGACGCCCTCGTCGGGCAGCAGCCAGAACTCGCCCTTGCTCATGCCGTAGCAGTTGCCGGCGCTGTTGTCGATATGCTGGGCGGTGATGTTGGCCTTCAGCAGGTTGCCGATGTAGTCAAATTTGGAATCTTCCGTCTGGAACTTCATGCTGACGGTTGAGCCAGCCGTGCCACGGATGAGGATGCCCTCGTTGGCGTTGGCCACGTTGTCGCTAACCTTCACGGGCCGGACGACGTAGTCGTCGCTCTCGTTCTTGGTGGCATTGTCCTTGATGATCCACACTGAGGCCTGGTTGTCGGTGCTCGACACATATACTGGTGCGTCCAAGGCAGGTGCGCCGATGCCTGCTGAGGGTATCGTGTAGTCGGTGAATAGGTCGTTTGCCCAAAGCGGCTTGTCCAGAACATAGGCTTTGAGTGAGGCCATTGGCACATACCTGACCACCCCAGAGGCGATGGCATTATTGCCGACGGCCAGTGCCGACGGGTCGGTATGGGGGATGTGGATGCTCGACAGGCGGCTGTCGGTGAAGGCTCCATCGGCTATGGCCGTGACGGGATAGTCGGTCTCGTCAACCGTCAGGCTCTCTGCCAGCGTCAGGGAGTACTTGCCGTCGCTTGCCAAGCCGTTGGCGTCGGCATCGTCCTTGTCGAAGCCACTGGCCTCGTAGCCATTGCCGGACAAGCTATAGGTGTATCGTATGCCGTGGTCGGTGACGTCGGGCAGTGGGGCCTTAATGAGGATGTACTCCAGTTCGACGTTATTCACCGAAAGCGTGATGTCTGTGGTCATGCGGTCGTCGAGTTCGAACTCCAATGTCTCGTCGTTGGCGGCAGCAGAGAAACTCCTCGTCTGAGAGTAGTTCTGCGCGGAGCCGTCGTTGTAGGTGTACGAGCAGGTGACCTCGGCATCCTTCAGCATATTACCCTTGACGATGAACGGCACCTTGTGCGTGTCTGTGTAGCCGGTCAGCGTCATGGGCTTCTTGATGCAGAGGTCGGTCTGTCCGACGAAGGCCACCTGGGCCTCGCCTTCGGCGCGGTTGTCGTAGATGCGAATGCGGTCGATGGGTTTGTGCCAGTCAGTTCCGTCGGCTACTATGCTGGCGGTGATGCCCTCAAACTGCGGCAGGTTGCGGCCAGTGTTGCTGTAGAAAGGTGCCCACTTGCGGGTGTCCTTATCGCCCCATTGACGTGGATAGTAGCCCACGTCGGAGGAGTAGTAGCCCTCTATTCCCTTTGCCTCGTCTTTGGCAGTCTTGCGCCAGTAGGGCATGGTATTGCGGGAATTACGTGTGAAGAAAGTTTCAAGGGTCTCCAGTTCGTCTAACAGGCTGTCATCATAGCCGTCCATATAGTGCTCCTTGTCCACAGGTTTGGTGAAATCCCACTTGTAGGGGTTTGCCGTGGCGGGTGTCGTGGCGGGGTCAACGCTGATGACCTCCATGTCGAAGTAGATGTTTGTAAAGTACGGGTCGGAGAAGCGCAGCCTCGTCAGCCCCGCAGACTTGGCCCGGATGACAATGGTGTCCACCTGCTCCTCGTATATGTTCTTGGCCTCATCTATCAGCTTGACGGTGGTCTGCATCTCAAATGGGGAATGTGCCGTCATGCCACCGCCAGTTATTGGGAAGCCTGTTTCGTCGATATATGAAATCAGGGGCACAGCTCGGTGGCAGACTTGGTTGTCTTTGATGATTTTCTTGCTGTAGCGTGCGTAGCCCAGGCGTGTGGCTATGCCGCCACCTGACTGATAGTTCAGGTAGAATGGTGTCAAGGCATAGCATGTTGGGAAGAAATCGTTGAACTCAGGCAAGGCAATGACATCGCCCACCTGCACGGTGTCGCGGAAGAGCGCATTCTCCGGGTTGGGGAATGACAGGCATGTCACAATGGCTCTGTCGGTGAGTAGCCCCTGGTCGGTAGTGAGCTCGGCAGTGAGGTAGCGGCCCAGGCCCAGCATGGCTTTGGCGGTGAGGGGGCTTTTACTGACTGTAAGGCGGGCGCAAGGGTAGCCTTTGGCATCGATTTTCTTCTCCACCGATATCATGGAAATGAGATTCTCGTCGATAAAGTGCAGTGCATCTATCTCCTCGTCCCATTTTGTAAGGTTCAGCGAGAATATCACATTGGCTGCCTCCGCAGGAGAAATGTTGGTGTAGGTGAGAGTCACATCATAGCTGCTCTGTCCTCTCACCATCGTCACTTCGTGTTCGTCGAAAACCATGCTCTTCGGCTTTGGCTCGGGCTCTTCTGCAGGTTCGTCATCTTCCACCTTCAGCGGAATGGTGATGGTGGGTACCTTGTAGTGGTAGCCCCACTTGTTGCTGAAAATGGCACTGATGTCGAAAAGCCCTCCGACGGGGAGGTAAATGACATTCCCACTGCGGAACTCAGGGCCTGAGGGGTTCGAAGTGAGTTCGTACTTTACGCCAGTGGGCATCTCAATAGTGTAGGTGATGCTGGTACCCTTCTTGGCTGTGTTCTTCTGCAATGTGAACACGAACTTGTCCTCGTTCTTCGCTTTGTCCTCGTCGGTGAAGTTTGCTCGTTTGCCACGCAAGAAAGCCCAAACCACAACGCTTGTGGCTACAACGACGGCCCCTGCGATGAATACTCCTTCCGGACAGCTGCCAAACAGCGCTGTGGCAATGGCAGGGATGGTGCTGCCCGCCAAGACGCTGGTGACACCCGTAAGCCCTTTGCCGAAGGGGCCGTCGCCGGTGGTCACGGTGGTGCTCTCGTCGCTTATGCTGCTCAGGCCGTCACCGATGATGATATTCTTGATGGGATTCTTGCCGAAGCACTCTTTGCCTAAGTATTTCAGATTCTGGGTGTTGACCGTTTCCAGCTGGTTGTTGTAGAAGGCGTAGTCGCCAGCACTCTCCATATTGCCGAGGTCCAGGTTGCTGATATTGTTGTGCTCGAAGGAATGTTCGCCAATGCTGAGGACACTGGACTCGCCGTTAACCCGCTTAGGAGCGCGGACGTTCCCGTCCGCATTGTAAGCGAAAACGTCCCCGTCTGCATAAGTGGCGGACGAAGACATCCGCGCTCCCTCTGGGGCAACGAAACTGACTGTCGTCAGCAAGCCCTTGACGTTCTCTGATGCTCCGGCGAAGGCGTAATTGCCGATGGTGCGGACGTAGCCCAGGTTTACAGACCCGAAGTTTCCTTTGTAGAAGGCATAGTCGCCAATCTTCACGATGCTGCTTGGGAAGACAATCCCTTCGAGGCCGATGTCCTCAAAGGCGTAGGCGCCCACCTCGGTGACGGTGAACGTCTTTCCGGCAAACGTAGCCGTAGCGGGCAGTGCTATCCGCCTGGTTCCCGTATAGACTTCACTGGTGGCATCGATGGCCACATGTTCGCCGTCGCCCACCATGCACTCCAGCGCCTCGTCGTCAGTAATCTTGAATGTCATCTCCAGGCCGTCGATAGTGTTGGTGAAGGTCTGGTTATTAGTCGGCGAGACGATATGGGCTGAAGACCCCAAGGCAGTGGAGTAAGCACTCTCGCAGCCCTTCGGCACAACGATGGTTGCGCTGGAAAGGGTACCTGAGTCAAACTCATAAGACAAGGTGATTCCCGATGGTATCTCCGTCCACTCAAAGATAATCGTCTGCAAACCCGAACATCCCTTGAAAGCCCCATTCTGAGCACCAAACGAGGTGACAGAGGCTGGGATGGTGATTTCGGTCAGGCTGCTACATTTGTGAAATGCCTCCGAGCCAATCGTTTTGAGCGTCGGGGGAAGTGTAACGTTCTCCAAGGCAGTACAGCCTGAGAAGCACCATTGCGGTATCGTCTCCAAAGTGGAAGGTAGGACAACACTTTCCAGCGAAGCACAGTTCCAGAAAGTGTAAAGACTAAGTGTAGTCAGTCCCTCGGGAAGGTTGATAGACTCTATGGCACTTTGTTCAAATGCATTCGCTCCAATGGACTTCAAGCTCGTTCCCAGATTAACCGTCTTTGCACTGCTATGGAAAAAAGCCGTTGCTCCGATGGACTGCACACCTGAGCCCAGATTAATCGTTTGGGCATGACAATAGCCGAAAGCACTTGTCCCAATACTCACGACGGTACTTGGCAGCGAGATGGAGTTGGTGAATTTCCAACCATAGAAAGAACTTTCGCCAATCTCGGTGATCGTGTAGTATTTCTCATCGTGGCTTACCGTTTGCGGGATTTCTATATCCGTCCCCTCCGGCCAGTAATTAGCACGGTTGACTGTCCGCACCGTTCTCTGCTCTTCGCTGATAATTTGGCAATAGAGTGTCGCTGAACCTCCGCTTTGTGTGAGGTCGACGGTAAAGTCATAGTCGTCTGCTGCCCAAAGCCCAGTGGCCGTGCAGCAAAGCAGTAATAATGATAATAATCGTTTCATTGGTTGTAATTATGTTTTAATAAGTCCTTTGTCACTTACGCAGTCGTTGTTGGCGTTGTTTGTCTACTGTCGCAATTCGCGTGCAAAATTACAACTTTTTCCGTACATGGCGTACAATGTTATTATGAAAAATTGTCTTTGGGCTGGCATAATTGACGCATTTTCATTCGAATTCCGCCGTTCACGGTTTTTATATAGTAGTCATACGTATAAACATGACCTTTCCACGCCCGCCGTCTGTTCTGTCGGCGGGCGTGGAACGAATTGCCGGCGGGCGTGGAACGAACTGTCCGCGGCCGTGGACAGGTCGGGAAGACCGGGCCTCTCTCCCCGGGAAACCGGCTCTTTCCCCCAGTCCTCACGGCTCTTTCCCCCAGTCCTCACGGTCGTTTTTCACATTTTTCTTCCATTCTGCCCTTTTTTTCACGAATTATTCGTACCTTTGCAACCAATTTAATATCCCAGACTATGCAACAACTGACAGAACTGTATAAAAAGTTGCGTGGCTCGGAGCCTGCCGTTACCGAGCACCTGCCGGGCGGGGGCAGCAACAGGGCGTACTATCGTATGTTCGATGCCGACGGGCACTCGGTGGTGGGCTGCATTGGCACGAGCCGCGACGAGAACCATGCCTTCGTCTATCTCGCCCGTCATTTCACGCGGCGCAAGCTGCCTGTGCCCGAGATTCTTGCCGTCAGCGACGACGAGCTGCGCTATCTGCAGACCGACCTCGGGTCGGTGTCGCTCTTCGATGCCATCCGTGGAGGGCGCGAGGCCGGCGGGCGCTACACCCTGAAAGAGCAGGAACTGCTGCGGCGCACCATCTGTGAGCTGCCCAACATGCAGTTCCGTGGGGCACGTGGGCTGGATTTCACGCAGTGCTATCCACAGCCCGCCTTCGATGTCGATGGTGTGCTCTTCGACCTGAACTATTTCAAGTACTGCTTCCTGAAGGCCACTGAACTGGACTTCCACGAGCTGAAGTTAGAGGCTGACTTCCGGCTGCTTGCCAAGGACCTTACTGCCGAGCCGTCGGAGTCGTTCCTCTACCGTGACTTCCAGGCAAGAAACGTCATGGTAGGCGAGGCTGGGAAAGGTCTTTATTTCATTGATTTCCAAGGCGGTCGTCGCGGCCCGTTCTACTATGACTTGGCCTCGTTCCTATGGCAGGCATCGGCCCGATACCCCGACCGTCTGCGTCGTGAGCTGATCGACGAGTACTATGCTGCTGCCCAGCAGTTCACGGAGATGCCCAAGCGCGAGCATTTCGACCGCCGTCTGCACCTCTTCGTCCTATTCCGCACGCTGCAGGTACTGGGGGCCTACGGTTTCCGCGGCTATTTCGAGAGGAAACAGCATTTCTTGGAGTCCATACCGTCGGCAATACAGAACCTGAGGGAGCTTTCCATCAATTATCCATACCTCTCCGACCTTCTCCGCCGTCTCACCGAGCTGCCGCAGTTTGCCCGCATTGAGCAGCCCGCTCAGAGCCGTGCCGACGGATATAAGACCACTGACAACAACCCCTACAAGGCCCATCCTAACGACGGCCCGGCGACATTCTCGAAATACGACGGCGTGGGGCCGCTCGTGGTGCGCGTCTACAGCTTCTCCTACCGCAAGGGCATCCCCGAGGATGATAGCGGCAATGGCGGCGGATATGTCTTCGACTGCCGCTCGACCCACAACCCCGGACGCTATGAGCCGTACAAGCGGTTGACGGGACTCGACGAGCCGGTAATCCGATTCCTTGAGGACGACGGCGAGATACTGACGTTCCTCGAAAGCGTCTACCGTCTGGCCGATGCCCACGTGGAGCGTTATCTGCAGCGCGGCTTCACCTCGCTAATGTTCTCATTCGGCTGCACCGGCGGACAGCACCGCTCGGTATATTCCGCACAGCATCTCGCCGAGCATATCCACCAGAAATACGGCATAGAGGTGCACATCTGCCACCGTGAGCAGAACATCCAACAGACATTACTATAGGATAACTGCATATTTATACGTTGTGAAAGGCCGGAAATGGATTGTCAGATAAGCGAAACAAACTTTTTAATACCGATTAACGTACAATTCTTTTTCTGTTTCAGAAATTCTTCGTACCTTTGCACGCTGAAAATAATGCATTATTAATAATGATATGGAAATAGCAAGCAAGTACGACCCTCGTGAAGTCGAGGGTAAGTGGTATCAGTATTGGCTGGACAACAAGCTTTTCAGCTCAAAGCCAGATGGTCGTGAACCTTATACTATAGTCATTCCCCCGCCCAACGTGACGGGTGTGCTCCACATGGGGCACATGCTCAACAACACCATCCAGGACATCCTCATCCGCCGTGCACGCATGGAGGGTAAGAACGCCTGCTGGGTGCCGGGCACCGACCACGCCTCGATAGCCACAGAGGCCAAGGTGGTGAGGAAGTTGGCTGACCAGGGCATCAAGAAGCGCGACCTCAACCGCGAGCAGTTCCTCAGCCACGCATGGGAATGGACTCATGAGCACGGCGGCATCATCCTGAAGCAGCTGCGCCGACTCGGTGCCTCCTGCGACTGGGACCGTACCGCCTTCACCATGGACCCTGTGCGCTCAGAGAGCGTCATCAAGGTATTCGTCGACCTCTACCGCAAGGGTTACATCTACCGTGGCCTCCGCATGGTGAACTGGGACCCCAAGGCCCTCACCGCCCTCTCAACCGAGGAGGTCGTCTACAAGGAGGAGCAGAGCCACCTCTACCACCTGAAGTACTACTTGGCAGACCAACAGACCCTCCCCCAACCCCTCCCTGTAGGGAGGGGAGAGGTTACTTCTGCTGATGAAGGTATATACTCCCCTCCCTCACAGGAAGGGGCTGGGGGTGGGTCTGTCATCCACAAGGACGACCGCGGCTACTACGCCGTCGTCGCCACCACCCGACCCGAGACCATCATGGGCGACACCGCTATGTGTATCAACCCCAAGGATCCGAAGAACCAGTGGCTGAAGGGCCGCAAGGTCATTGTTCCCTTGGTGAACCGTGTCATCCCCGTCATCGAGGACCGCTACGTCGACATCGAGTTCGGTACGGGCTGTCTGAAGGTCACTCCCGCCCACGACACCAACGACTACATGCTGGGCAAGACCCACAACCTGGAGACCATCGACATCTTCAATCCCGACGGCACCATCTCCGAACAGTCGCCCATCTACGTCGGTATGGACCGCATGGACTGCCGCCGGCAGATAGTGCTCGACCTCCAGGAGGCTGGCCTCATGGAGAAGGTGGAGGACTACACCAACAAGGTGGGCTACTCCGAGCGCAACCCCGACACTCCCATCGAGCCGCGCCTCTCGCTGCAGTGGTTCCTCAAGATGGAGCACTTCGCAGAGATTGCACTGAAGCCCGTCATGGAGGGCGAAATGCATTTCTACCCACAGAAATACGTCAACACCTACAAGAACTGGCTTGAGAACATCCAGGACTGGTGCATCAGCCGACAGCTGTGGTGGGGCCACCGCATCCCGGCCTACTACTATAGCCCCACCCCCGACCCCTCCCGCAGGGGGGAGGGGAGTATATACTCTCAAGGTGGAAATACAGCGCAAGATGTAACTACTCCCCTCCCCACCGAGGGAGGGGCCGGGGGTGGGGCTTCTGAAGCTTTCGTCGTCGCCGAGACCGCCCAGGAGGCCCTCGAACTGGCACGCAAGGAGAGCGGCAACGCCAGCCTCCAGCTCTCCGACCTCCGTCAGGACGAGGATGCCCTCGACACCTGGTTCTCCTCGTGGCTCTGGCCCGTCTCGCTCTTCGACGGCATACGCAACCCCGGCAACGAGGAAATCAACTATTACTATCCCACCAGCGACCTCGTCACCGCCCCCGACATCATCTTCTTCTGGGTGGCCCGCATGATTATGGCTGGCGAGGAGTATATGGGCAAGTACCCCTTCAAGAACGTCTACTTCACCGGCATCGTCCGCGACAAGCTGGGCCGCAAGATGTCGAAGAGCCTCGGCAACAGCCCCGACCCCATCGAGCTGATTGACAAGTTCGGCGCCGACGGCGTGCGCATGGGCATGATGCTCTCCGCCCCTGCCGGCAACGACATCCTCTTCGACGAAGCCCTCTGCGAGCAGGGCCGCAACTTCAACAACAAGATTTGGAATGCCTTCCGCCTCGTCAAGGGCTGGCAAGTCAGTTCGGTAGACTGCGGCATTGCCGCAGTGAACCAGACCGCCGTCCGCTGGATGGACGCCAAGCTGCGCCAGGCCGACGCTGAGCTGAAGGACCATTTCTCGAAATACCGCATCAGCGACGCCCTGATGACCGTCTATAAGCTCTTCTGGGACGAGTTCTCGCAGTGGTACCTCGAAATGGTCAAGCCCGCCTACATCGACGGCAAGCAGCAGCCCCTCGATCGCGAGACCTACGACGCCACCCTGCGCTTCTTCGAGACGCTTCTGAAGATGCTCCACCCCTTCATGCCCTTCATCACCGAAGAGCTGTGGCAGGCCCTCTACGACCGCCAGTCCGGCGAGAGCATCATGCGCGAAAAGCTTGAGCTTGGCGGTTTAACAGCCGATGACGAAGCCCTCATCGCCGACATTGAGCAGGTGAAGCAGGTGGTTGGCGGCGTGCGCACCGTGCGCAGTCAGAAGAACATAGCACCGAAGGAACGACTTCAGCTACAGACTGTTAGCCAGAATCGCTTCGAGCGTTACA
Organism: uncultured Prevotella sp.; assembly: GCA_905233425.1. Lineage (GTDB taxonomy): Bacteria > Bacteroidota > Bacteroidia > Bacteroidales > Bacteroidaceae > Prevotella. Next base: position 106,349 of record CAJOEC010000011.1, read on the forward strand.
ACGACATCATCATGAAGATGGCCGGCCTCTCCGACATCAATGTCGTGGAGCAGAAGGATGCCACCGCCAGTGCCTTTATGGTGGGCACCGACGAGTTTGCCGTTCCCCTTGGCTCGCTCATCGACGTGAAAGCCGAGATTGAGAAGATGGAGGCCCAGCTGAAGCACCTCGAAGGTTTCCTCGCCGGGGTTCAGAAGAAGCTCTCCAACGAGCGTTTCGTCGCCAATGCCCCCGAGGCCGTCGTTGCCTTGGAGCGCAAGAAGCAGAGCGACGCCGAGGAGAAGATTGCCTCGCTGAAGGAATCGCTTGCTGCACTTAAAAAGTAATGATCTATGGAATCCTTCCAATGGTTCTCCACCCTCTTCACCAACACAACGTCGGTGGCTCACATAGCGCTTCTCTACGCCATTGTGATTGCAGTCGGCGTCTATCTTGGTAAGATAAAGGTGTTCGGCATCTCGCTTGGCGTCACCTTCGTGCTCTTCGCGGGCATCGTCGCCGGGCATATCTTCCATCACTACGGTATGGAGGCCGCGCCGACAAACATCCTGACGTTCATTCAGGACTTTGGCCTCATCCTCTTCGTCTTCATGATTGGTCTGCAGGTGGGGCCAGGCTTCTTCGAGAGCTTCGGCAAGGCCGGCGTGAAACTCAATGGCCTTGCCGCCACAGCTATAGGACTCAACATCGTCGTGATGTTCGCCTGCTATTTCATCTTCTTCGACACCAACAACCCGGAGACCCTGCCCATGATGGTCGGTACGCTCTACGGTGCCGTGACCAACACCCCCGGTCTTGGTGCTGCCAACGAGGCCCTGACATCGGTTATGGGAGCCAATGCCCCGCAGATTGCCTCGGCCTACGCCTGTGCCTATCCGCTCGGCGTGCTGGGCATCATTGGTGCCATCGTACTGACACGTTATATTTGCAAGGTCAGTTTGGAGAAGGAGGAGGAGAAGCTGACCGCCATGGAGGAGACAAAGGCCAACAAGAAGCCCTTCAAGATGCACCTCGAGGTGACCAACAAATATTTGGAGGGCAAGACGCTGCTGCAGGTGCACAACTTCCTGAACCGCGACTTTGTGGTCTCGCGCCTTGTTCACGAGGGCGAGCTTTGCATCCCCAACCGCGATACTATCTTCCATTTGGGCGACCAGATGCTCATTGTCTGTGCCGAGGCTGACCATGAGGCCATCATGGCCTTCATAGGCCCCATGCTCGACATCGACTTCGAGCAGCAGGACCAGCCGCTCGTGTCGAAGCGCATCCTTGTCACCAATCCTGCAATCAACGGAAAGTCGATGGCCTCGATGCACTTCTCAAGTGTCTATGGCGTGAATGTCACCCGTGTCACCCGTCATGGCCTGGATCTCTTCGCCTCTTCAAGTCTTCCCCTGCAGGTGGGCGACAAAATCATGGTCGTGGGACCTGAGGACGCCGTCGACCGTGTGGCCACGAAGATGGGGAACAGCATAAAGCGCCTGAACGCGCCAAACATCGCCACTATCTTCGTCGGCGTGTTCCTTGGAATCATCTTCGGCTCGCTGCCGTTCATTCCCGGTATGCCGCTCATGAAGCTCGGCATCGCCGGAGGACCGCTCATCGTGGCCATCCTCATCGGCCGCTATGGCTACAAGATCAAGCTCGTGACCTACACCACCACCTCGGCCAACATGATGCTGCGCGAGATTGGCCTCGTGCTCTTCCTCGCGTCGGTGGGCATCAAGGCCGGAGCGGGGTTCTTGGAGACTGTGATGGAGGGCGACGGACTGCTCTATGTGCTGACGGGCTTCCTCATCACCGTTATACCTATTTTAATAATAGGCCCCATAGCCCGGTTGAGGTTCAAGTTCAACTACTTCACCATCGCCGGTATGCTGGCCGGTACCTACACCGACCCGCCCGCATTGGCCTACTCGAACAGCATCTGCTCGCGTGAGGCCCCGGCACTGGGCTACTCCACCGTCTACCCTCTCTCGATGTTCCTCCGCATACTGACCGCACAACTCATCGTGCTCTTCTTCTGCGGGTAGATTCAGGCCAAAGTCCATTTCGTCCATTGCCCTGGCTGAGAGCCAGGCCGAAGTCTCCGCCCCCACCGAGATTACAGACAAATAACAATAATAATACACATAAAAAAATGAACCAACTAAAAACTCTGCTGGCAGTCCTCCTGCTCACCTCCTCAGCCTCGGTGTTTGGCCAAGGTGCCAAGAACATCGTTATCAACGAGGTGATGACCAACAACACTGCCAGCATCCAGGATGAGTTTGGACAGCGCGAAGCGTGGATAGAGCTGGAGAACACCTCGTTTTCCACCTACAACGTGCGTGGTATGTTCATCACCACCGACCGCCGCGTGCTCGACAAAGGCCTCTCCGCCCCAGAGCGCATCAAACTCATGACCATGATTCCCAGTGGCGATGACCGCACATCGATTGGTGCGCGCCGCCATCTGGTGCTGTTCGCCAACTCCCATCCCGCCGATGGAAAGTTGCATCTGTCGCTCGCCGTACCAATGTCTGAACCAGTATGGATTGCACTCTACAACGGTAACGGTGTGGAGCTGATCGACTCGGTGACAGTTCCCGCACTGGCTGCCGACCAGTCGTTTGCCCGTGTTGGAGGCAGATGGAAGGTAATGGCTGTAGAGAATGTAACACCCGGCATCGAGAACACTATCGAGGCCAGCGCGTCGAAAATCGACCAGTTCAAGGAGCGCGACCCCCACGGCTTCGCCATGGCATTGATGGCCATGGGCATCGTATTCCTCTGCTTGGCACTGCTCTGGATTTTCTTCACCCTCTTCGGCATGGCCATGCGCCACCTCGACACTGCCAAGAAGGTGGCCAACACGCAGCCCATGAAGCCCATCACCAAGACGGTGGAGAAGACCGCCGAGGTGGCTCACAAGACGGGCAACATCCTCAAGGAAGGCCATGACAAGAAGGGCATCGACCTCGAGGTCTACATGGCTGTCATCGGCATGGCCTTGAAGCAGTATGAGGACGATGTGCACGACGTCGAGAGCGGTGTCATCACCATCAAGTCGAAGGACACCGACTGGGACGATGAGTACAGTCAGATGACCCACTGGCACGATGCAATCCGCCCCACCGACCATAACGCACCACGTATTCCAACAACCCCAGAACTCCATTAATCCCCAATAAAAATGAATACCTACAAATATAAAGTAAAAGGCGTGGACTACGAAGTGGAAATCGCCGAAGTAGAAGGCAATATCGCCAAAGTGAACGTCAACGGCATCCCGTTTGAGCTGGAGCTGCAGAAGCCCATCAACGCTGCCAAACACCCGTCAATGAATAAGCCAAAGGTGGAGGCCCCGCGCCCCGCAGCCACACCTGCCGCAGCACCAGCTGCCGCTCCTGCCGCCACTCCTGCTGCTGCCGCCGGTGCCGGCAACCCCGTGAAGGCTCCGCTGCCCGGCACCATCACCGACATCAAGGTGCAGGTTGGCCAGACAGTAGCCGTCGGCGAGACTTTGCTTATCCTCGAGGCCATGAAGATGCAGAATAACATTGAGTCCGACTACGCCGGACAGGTAACCTCCATCCTCGTAAAGCCCGGCGAAACCGTCATGGAAGGAGCCGTGCTGCTGACTATTCAATGATTAATTAGTAATTAGAAATTAGTAATTATGATTACCGAAAGCTCTTGAAAAAAGACTTCTAATACAGGTCACAAACACGTGAATGATGTAATCATAATTACTCATTACTAATTACTCACTACTAATTATATAGATTATGTTTGAATTCATAGCCAATAACTTCAATGAGTTCCTCACCTACACCGGCTTCGCCAATGCCGAGGTGGGCAACCTCATCATGATTGTGGTAGGAGCCATCTTCATCTATCTTGCCATCAAGAAAGACTTCGAGCCGCTCCTCCTTGTGCCCATCGGACTGGGCATCATCCTGGGCAACATCCCCTTCCGCGCCGACGCCGGACTGGAGATCGGCCTTTACGAGGACAACTCCGTGCTGAACATCTTCTACCAAGGTGTGCGCCAGGGCTGGTACCCGCCGCTCATTTTCCTTGGCATCGGAGCCATGACCGATTTCTCGGCCCTGTTGGCCAACCCGAAGCTGATGCTCATCGGTGCCGCCGCACAGTTCGGTATCTTCGGTGCCTACATGATTGCCCTTGCGCTGGGCTTCGAGCCTAACCAGGCAGCGGGCATCGCCATCATCGGCGGTGCCGACGGCCCCACGGCCATCTTCCTGTCGTCGAAGCTGTCGCCGAACCTCATGGGCGCCATCGCCGTCTGTGCCTATAGCTACATGGCCCTTGTGCCGCTCATCCAGCCGCCCATTATGCGACTTCTCACCACGAAGAAGGAACGTCTCATCAAGATGAAGCCCGGTCGTGAGGTCTCGCAGACGGAGCGCATCCTCTTCCCTATCATCGGACTGCTAATCACCACCTTCATCGTGCCCTCGGCCCTGCCCCTGCTCGGCATGCTGTTCTTCGGCAACCTGCTGAAGGAGAGCGGCAAGACCACCCGTCTGGCCAAGACTGCCGGTGCTGCTCTGAACGACATCGTGGTGATGCTGCTCGGCCTCACCGTGGGCTGCTCCACGCAGGCCAGCGAGTTCCTGACGCTGAACACCGTATTCATCTTCGCCATCGGTGCCTTCGCTTTCGCCATTGCTTCGGCCAGCGGCGTGCTCTTCGTGAAGATTATGAACCTGTTCCTTTCCAAGGACAAGAAGATAAACCCGCTCATCGGTAATGCCGGTGTGAGTGCCGTTCCCATGGCCGCCCGCATCAGCCACAATATGGGCTTGGAGTACGACCGCCACAACTTCCTGCTCATGCACGCCATGGGTCCCAACGTAGCCGGCGTCATCGGCTCCGCAGTGGCCGCCGGTGCCCTCCTCGGCTTCCTGTCGTAGCCTCCGTGCCTGTTAGAATCCTTCCTGGATTGCCGTAGTCCCACCAAGATTTCGGTAACCAAATGATATTTTTCAGCCGAAAGTTTTGCGCTTTCGGCTTTTTTGTATATTTTTGCCAACGAATTGTGACTATATAACCGTATGAGGAATAAACGTACCTTCATCAGCTTCGACTGCACTGAAACACCTGCTCCGCGAAAAGGCCAACCACGACGTGCTGGAGGGCTTTGTCAGCGTCATTCTCAAGAAGAAGCGCATCAAGATTCACCGTCTCTTAGAGAGCGAGGGGAACAAGGAGGATGCCGACGCTAAAACCAACCGCGTGGATCTGTTGGCCGAGGACGAGAACGGCGACCTGCTGCTCATCGAGGTGCAGGGCGAGCCGGAGCAGACTTACTTCCAGCGCATGCTCTTCGGAGCGTCGAAGCTCGTCACGGAGTACATAGAGAGCAGCGAGAACTACGAGCACGTTAAGCGCGTCTATAGTATAAACATTGTGTACTTCGACCTGGGGCAGGGCGAGGACTGCGTCTATGAAGGCCGCACGGAGTTCCACGGGCTGACGAAGGGCGACCTGATGGAGTTGTCGCCCTTCCAGAAACAGAAGTTCAAGGCCGACACCGTTAGCGACCTCTATCCCCGCTACGTCATTTTGAAGGTGAACGACTTCAACCGCTGGAGCCGCGACTCGCTGGACCAGTGGCTCTATTTCCTGGCCAACACCGACATCCCCGACGATGCCGACGCTCCCGGACTCAAGGAGGCACGCGAGAAGCTCGACCTGATGCGCATGAGCCGCGACGAGCGCATCATCTACGACCGCTACCTGATGGACCGTGCCATACTGCGCAACACTGTAGACGGCGCACGCGACGAGGGAAAGTTTGAGGGGGTTGAAGGAAGGCCGGGAGGAAGGCCGGAGGGAAGGCCGGAGGGAAGGCGAGAAAAAGGCAAATAGTGATAATGCCCGCCGCATGAAGGCCAAGGGATTTGCTATTGACGACATTGCCGATATTACCGGCCTGAGTGCCGAAGAAATAGAAAGGCTGTGACAGCATAGACAACAGAATGTTTAGCCCCTATTTTCGTGCAAAAACACAACGTTTCTCTCATACCGCCAAATCGTTTCCCCCTGTTTCTGCATTTTTTTTAGAGTAGTAGGTCACGCTTCCAAGCGTGACAACGATGGAAGAAAAACATTTTGCTTTATGGAAGGAATCAAGGAATGGCTGGCGCGTAGCTTCTGTATAATCCGCAAAAATGATTATCCGCAATCACCCGATGTAGGGGCAGGCCCCGTGCCAGCCCGCTGCCCCGCGAGGGGCATAATTCGGGCGGCATAGCACGCGGCGGCATTTGCCCTGCCGGGCAATCGGGCTGGCACGGGGCCTGCCCCTACATCGGCGGAGGGGGGAACGATGAAACCTCTGCCGAACTTTTCACGGGGGCTTTCGAGTTGGGAAAGGATGCACAAGCAGTTCTAACGCACAGGGCGCACCGCGTGACCGCTGCTGCGATTGAAGTTGCTCCAGTACGCGTAGCCCGAACCGAAGTGGAGGTCGGAGGCGAGGTTCTCGTCGAAAGGCGTCGACGACCAGTAGAGGCTGTACGACCCGACGTTGCACAACTCGCCGTCCCAGACGTACCCGGCAGCGGGGAGGAATATAGTACCGCCGTTGGGACCCGTGAATTTCCTGCCCTTCACATCATTCTGTGTCGTCCACTCTGATGTGCAGTTGTCAAGCAGCTCTCGACACTGCTTTCTCGTCGGCATCCGCCACGGGGCCTTCCAGTTGGCCGTCGCGGCATCATACTCCGTGCCGGCGATGTCGGAGCCGATGTTATGACATGTCTCCTCTGAGCCGTCACAATGAATGTACGTCTCCCAACTGTACACTTCCTTTGTCTTCGTCTCCCCCCATGCGTAGTAGCTGCCGTACTCCTCCGGCATGCTGGCGCCCACGTTGCAGCACGCCCACTTCGTGCCCGAGGGCAGGCCCAGGTCGATGATGTGCGGGTGGTTCCCGTCGGGGCAGGAGGTGTAGACCTTCTGGTCAGGCTCGGTGTCACCGCCCTTGCCCGCCATGATGCTGATGATGGTGGCGATGTCGGCCACGTCCACCGTCTGGTCGTCGTTCACGTCGCCCTTCTTGCCGCGGAATGTCACCGCCAGCACAGAACCGAGGGGGATGCCGACACTCTTAGACCCGCTGCTGAACGTCACCACACCCGACGATGCCTCAATGTGCATGTCGGCAGGAAGCGTAATGACCGTCTCGCCGCCTCCTCACTCATGGAACACCAGGCTCTGGGCACTCAGCCCAAGGGTCGAAAACACGAACGAAAGAAATAGAAAAATCCTGCTCTTCATAATAGAAAATAGTTTAAGTGAATAATTAAAAATGGTTTTAGTCGATGCAAAGATACAAAGAAAAAGGAAACCAGCAAAGAAATGTGCCGCCTATTTGACAAAAAAAAACGCCAAAAAAGAAAGATTCGCTTCAGAAATGATTATCCGCATGCAACCAGCAGCGCCCCCCGCCAATGTAGGGGGAAGCTGTTTAATCAAGGCAACAATTACATACAAATTCAGCCGTTCAGACAAATATAGCCAAAGAAATTGGCAAAAAGTTGTGAAAAGATTTGGCCGTTCACCACCAAAGGCGTAATTTTGCAACGCTATAACAACAAGAAGAATACCAAAATCTTTTCAATAGAGAAAAGCAATGAAGATAGGAGATAAAGTAAGATTCCTTAGTGAGGTGGGAGGCGGCCGTGTGGCTGGCTTCCAGGGTAAGAACGTGGTCCTTGTGGAGGACGAGGACGGGTTTCAGGTGCCGATGATGATTAACGAGGTGGTGGTCATCGGAGAAGAGAACTACGACACAAGTCATGTAGTGGAGGTGAAGCAACAGAAAACCCAACAGACCCATCAGACCCAACAGACCCACCCCCGACCCCTCCCTGTAGGGAGGGGAGTAGATACTTCTGCAACATCAAATTCTAATGACAAAGGTATATACTCCCCTCACTTGCAGGGAGGGGCCGGGGGTGGGTCTGCCTTAGGTGGGTCTGCTGGGTCTGCCTTAGGTGGGTCTGCTGTCCAAGAGCGCAAGGGCGGCGAACTACTCTCGGCCTACCTCGCCTTCGTGCCGATGAACGTGAAGGAGCTGATGCAGACACGCTTCGAGACCTATTTCGTCAACGACTCAAACTACTACATGCGCTTCACCTACTTGACCGTCGAGAGCAACAGCTGGCAGCTGCGCTCAACAATGGAGGTGGAGCCGAATATGAAGGTCTTCATTGAGGAGTTCGGCCGCGAGGATCTCAACGGCATGGAGCGCGTGGCCATACAGATTGTCGCCTACAAGCGCGAAAAGCCTTTCCTTCTTAAACCAGCCATAGACGTGCAACTGCGCATCGACCCCGTGAAGTTCTACAAGCTCCACACTTTCCAGGAGAACGATTTCTTCGAGCAGCCCGCACTTATATATACTATTGTGGAGAACGACAGGGTGGCAAGGCCTTTGGTGATAAGCGCGGAAGAATTGAAAAGAAGCCTCAACAGCCCCACCCCCAACCCCTCCCTCGGAGGGGAGGGGAGTATATACTCTCAGGCCCCGAAAGCCAATGGTAAGAAATCTGCTCACAATGTAACTACTCCCCTCCCCCATGCGGGAGGGGGTGGGGGTGAGGCTCCCGTCGTCGTCGACCTCCACGCCTCCGAGCTTCTCGACAATACCAACGGCCTGTCACCATCCGACATACTGAACTACCAGCTCGACACCTTCCGCAAGACCCTCAAGCAGTACGAGAAGCAGAAGGGCACGAAGATTATCTTTATCCACGGAAAGGGCGAGGGCGTTCTCCGCAAGGCCCTCCTCAACGAACTGAAATACCGCTACAAGACTTACCAATACCAGGATGCCTCTTTCCAGGAATACGGCTATGGTGCCACACAGGTCACCATCAAGTAGGGCGGAAATCCCTTGAGAATTAGGGATTCCTCTTTTGCGTTTTAGGGAAAATCCCATTGCCACAATTTATCCTTTGTGTATCTTTGCAGCGTCTAAACCTCAAAAAACTTGCAACGATGAAAAGGATTATTATTGTTATGCTCATGGGGCTGCTCACTTCATTGTGTGCAATCGCCCAGCCCGGTCATCCTGGCCGTGCACCGCGCCGTATGCCAATGGGGCCGCCTGCCCGTCCCACCCATCCTGTTAGCCAGTACAGTCAGACGACGTATAGCAATAGGACATCGTCTGTCGATGTTTACTGGGGACTGCGTCTTGGCCTGAATGTGTCGAGTGTAAGCAGCAACGACCGCTATCTCGATGGCGGTACAGCCAAGACTGGTCTCAACATCGGCATCGTGGGCGGTGTGCAGTTGGTTCCCGACGCGCCTGTCTATTTTGAGTCGGGACTATATTACTCTGAGAAGGGCGGCAAGGGCAATCTCGATGGCCGGACGTTCACCTATCAGTTGAACTACCTCGAGGTGCCGCTGCTCGTGAAGTACAGCATCAACATTGACAACAACACCAGTGTGCAGCCCTTTGCCGGAGTCTATGCCTCCTTGGGTGTCAGTGGCAAGATGAAGGACTTCAACGAGCGTCGAGCCTACAGCGCTTTCGACGACGACGCCTTCCAGCGATTCGATGGCGGTCTGCGTCTCGGCTGTGGCCTCCAGTTTGCGCCTGTTTACATGGAGCTTGGCTATGACTTTGGGCTGGCCAACATCAGCCACGACTATTTCGACACGGCCCACACGGGAGCCTTCTTTGCCACCGTCGGTGTGAATTTCTGACATCTTTTTATCATTTCCCTGCCGAAAGTTTTGCGCTTTCGGCTTTTTTGTGTAATTTTGCTCCCAAATATAATTGTTTAGAGTATATGAAATACGGACTGATAAAGGTGGCCGCAGCGATACCGGGTGTACGTGTGGCCGACGTGGAGTACAACATCCAGCAGATAGAGAGCCTCATTGCCCAGGCCGAGGGCAAGGGCGTGGAGATAATCGTGTTCCCAGAACTGAGTCTGACGGGCTACACCTGCCAGGACCTGTTTCAGCAGCAGCTCCTCTTGGAGAAGGCCGAGGAGGGGTTGCTCATATTGCTTGACTTCACCCGCAAACTCGACATCATCTCAGTTGTGGGCCTTCCCGTGCGCATCGGTTCATTGTTGTACAACTGCGCCGCTGTCATCCAACATGGATGCCTCTTGGGAGTTGTCCCCAAGACCTATCTCCCTAACTATGACGAGTTCTACGAGAAGCGCTGGTTTGCCTCGGCTTCCGACCTCATGCCTCAGGAAATCTACCTCGCCGGCAGCCCCGTCATGGTGAGCAACGAGCCGATAGTCTTCCGCACCTGCGACGGCGTGGGCTTCGGTATAGAGATTTGCGAGGACGTGTGGGCGCCGCTTCCGCCGAGCAACAACCTGGCACTTGCCGGTGCCGACATCATCGTCAACCTCTCGGCCACCGACGAGCTTGTGGGCAAGCACGCCTACCTCTGCTCGCTGCTTGCCCAGCAGAGCGCCCGCATGATGTGCGGCTACGTCTATAGCAGCTGTGGCTTTGGCGAGTCCACCCAGGACGTTGTCTATGGCGGCAATGCCATGGTCTTCGAGAACGGCAAGATGCTCTGCGAGGCCAGCCGTTTCAGCGTGTCGCCCCAGATGAAGGTCCAGCAGATCGACGTGGACCGTCTGCGCCACGACCGCCAGAACAACACCACGTTCCGCACCGCCCAGGATGGTGCCACGGCGCGTTTCATCGACGCCAAGCCCGTGTCACCCCGCGACTTCGAGCTTATCCGCCCAGTCAATCCCGCACCGTTCATCCCGTCGGACGCAGTCATGGCCGAAAGCTGCGAGGAGATTCTCAACATCCAGACCATGGGCCTGTGCAAGCGTCTGACCCACACCCACAGCGACAAGGCCGTGATAGGCATCAGCGGAGGCCTCGACTCCACCCTTGCCCTCTTGGTCGTGGTCAGGGCCTTCGACAAGATGGGGCTGCCGCGCCGTGGCATTGTGGGCATCACCATGCCAGGATTTGGCACTTCCGACCGCACCCACAAGAACGCCGTGGCGCTGATGGACTCGTTGGGCATCACCCAGCGCGAGATAAGCATCGCCAAGGCCGTGACGCAGCATTTCCTCGACATCGGACACGACATTACGACACACGACGTGACCTACGAGAACGCCCAGGCCCGCGAGCGCACCCAGATACTTATGGACGTGGCCAACCAGATTGGCGCACTCGTCATCGGCACCGGCGACCTCTCGGAGCTGGCCCTCGGATGGTGCACGTACAACGGCGACCAGATGTCGATGTATGGAGTGAATGGCAGCGTTCCTAAGACGCTCGTCCAGCACCTCATCCGCTACATGGCACGTCTGCCGATGTTTGCCGACCAGCGCGACACCCTCATCGACGTGGTGGACACACCTATCTCCCCCGAGCTGACACCTGCCGATGCCAATGGCAACATACAGCAGAAGACAGAAGACCTCGTCGGCCCCTACGAGCTTCATGACTTCTTCCTCTACTACCTGTTGCGATGGGGCTTCCGCCCGTCGAAGGTTTTCATGCTGGCCCAGGCCGCCTTCGGGAACAAGTACGACGACGAGACCATCGTCCACTGGCTGCAGACCTTCTGCCGCCGTTTCTTCAGCCAGCAGTTCAAGCGCTCGTGCATGCCCGACGGCCCGAAGGTGGGCAGCGTGAGTCTCTCTCCCCGTGGCGATTGGCGTATGCCCAGCGACGCCATGGGCACTTTATGGCAGCAAGACATTGAGAACATCAGATGAATAAGAAGAAAGAGAGACTCGATAATGCCACAAACTATCTGCTTGACCTTCTCAGGGCATACGGCAAGAGGCCCATCACGGTGAAGATAACACAGAGTGGCGAGGAGGTCGATGCCATTGCAGGCACGTTTGTCAAGCAGCATCTTGCCAGGATGGGCTTTTCCTTCCCCCATGAAGAGGGAGCCAAGCCAAACACCCGCAAGGTCAACGATTCGCTCGACCAGGACATGTTGAGTGTCATCTTCCACGAGGCCCTGTTCGAGTTCATGGTGGCCTACGTCAAGGCAAGATGCGAGGGGAACCCCAATGCCGCCCATTTCCTTGACATTGTCTATAACTGGGTAGGGAACAGGCAGCAGTGGCTCAACTGCACCTTCCCGCTATATACCGACGACGAACTCATCGCCTTCCCCGAGACACCAGCCGAAGCCATGAGGATAGATGCGCCTGAGGTCGATGCCGCCACTCTGAAAAAGAACGTTGCCTTTCTGAATGAAATGGGCTATGAGCAGATTGCCAACCAGACGGAGATGATGCAGTTGTTCTGGGAACTGGCCATGCGTAGTATTGTCATGGACACGAACATGAGGGCTGCCATCAAGACCATAACCATTGAGGAACAGGCTTTGAGGTATTTCAGCAACAGCTATCGCGCATACAACAGAACCCTCCAGAAATATCCGCAGAAAGCTGTGGCAGCGGGCGAAATACTGAAACAGCCCGGGAAGGCGATGCCGACTGCCAGTAGTGGCAAAATTGAGGCCGAGACGAATCAGCGCATCCATGCCGTCAAGAAGGAGCTGAACGAGAAGATCAGGAAGATACGTCAGGATGGCAGCACATTCAAGAAGACCGCGAGGATGTTAAAGAAAATGCTTGACGACCCCGCCAGCCGTTTCCAGAAGACTTACGACCTGACTAATGAGGATGACATTGAGAGCTATCTGCTCTGGTATCGCATGATGAAGCGTGTCGTCAGGAGCAGCACAGTAAAGGCGATAGAGAAATTCCGCTATCCCGAAGCCGGCGCGCTTGACCTGTTCAAGCAGAAGGTCGAGGCCCTCAACGCCGAGATCAGGTCGATGGAAGACTATGCCGGGGAAGAGGATTCCGAGGAATAATACAGAAAGTTTTAGTTGAACAGGTAGCGCAGCGTGAACAGTATGCGGTAGGTCGACGGGATGGTGTTCACGCCTACCGTCATGGTTGGTGTCGTTCCTGTGAAGTTCTGCGATGTCGAGAGGTGCCGCTCGTTGTTCACCAGGTTGTAGGTGTACTCGCCCGTTTTGGCATCGTATGACAGCAGCGTGTTGCCCGTGACCTGTTTGTACACTCCCCAGTCCTTGCACAGGAAGTTGAGCACGTTCTCCATGTCCAGTCCAAGTTGCAGCGAGTGCTTTGTCCTGCCCACCATGATGCTCATGTCGCGCAGGTAGTGGAAGTCAATCTGGTGGTGCCATGGCATCTTCGCCCCGCCGCGCTCGGTGTACTGTCCCTTGCAGTCTTTCAGATAGTCGTCCTGGTTGATGAATGTCCAGAAGTCGTCGCGCTGCATGTCGGCTGTGTAGGGCATTCCGTTCACCGTGCTCTCCTTGAACGCCCATGAGTTCAGCTCCTCACGCGATGCCGGCACGTAGATGAGGTTTCCGGGTGCCGACGCGTCGTTGTTTACGTTCGAGCTGAAGATGTAGGAGTAGCGGTTGTAGGCATAGTCGCCGAGGAATCCGTACTGGTAGCCGTCGTAGACGAGGCTGAACGTCGATGTGGCGTTTTCGCTCTCCTTCAGCTTGTAGCGGGCGGCGACGAGCAAACGGTTTGGCGCCACGTAGGTGGCATAGCCCCGCTCGTTGTCGTTCACGGCGTTGATTGAGCTGCGGTAGTTGGTGTATGCCGACGACACTTGGTCGCCGATGCCCTCGTTGTAGGCTTTCGCCCGCGAGATGGTGTACGATGCCGAGAGGTCGAGGCCGAAGCTGAACGCCTTGTGCAGCATTGCCGTCAGCGACATGTAGTAGGCTTTCGAGCCGGCGTTCTCCAGCACGTATGCCTGCTGCTTGTTGTATGTGCTCATCAGGTGGCGCACGTCGCCGTGGCCCAGGTCGATGGTCGATGTGCCGTCCCAGTAGACGTTCTTGTTCGACACCACCACGGGGTTGAGGTCACGGTTCATGATGCCTTCGAGCGAGAACTCGATGTCGTAGGGCAGGGCGAAATCGACGGCCAACGAGCTTTTCCATGTCTTCGGCATACGTAGGTCCTCGCTGAGTATTGTGGGACCCGAGGGTATTGATACCGAGCTTGTCGCGTCTATCTGCTTCAGCATTTCTGCCTGGCTCGTAACCATCGTGGGGAACTTGTTTCCGTTGGCGGCTGTTGCCACGTAGGATGTCTGTCCCATGCCGCTGTTGCCCACCGCCGATACGAGCCACACGAAGGGCATGCGGCCCACGAACAGGCCTGAGCCGCCGCGCAGTATGACTTTATGGTCGCCCAGGATGTCCCAGTTGAAGCCCACACGCGGCGAGAAGCTCACGCTGGCGTCGGGCACATTGTCGGTGCGGAAGCGCTGTCCGCCGAAGTCCAGATTGTAGTAGCCCTCGTTGTAGTTGTTGGCAAGCGAGGGGTAGGAGGGCAGCTCAAATCGTGCTCCCAACGAGAGGCGCACGCGCTCGCTGAGGCTCATGTTGTCCTGCAGGTAGAACGACCACTGGTTGGTCTTCATCTCCGAGGTGAACATGGTGTGCCCCTCGTTATTCCCGTAGGTGATGCCGAAGACGCGGGGCGTGCGTCCGAAGACGGCGGCCCAGTTGCCGACGCTCACCTCCTCCTGCGTGGCCTCGAAGGCGTAGTAGCCTGCGGCGGCCTGGGCATAGCCGTTGGCGGCGAAGTTGTGCTCAAACTGCAGGCCGGCGAAGAGGTTGTGCTTGCCCAGCGTCATGTTCAGCTCGTCGGTGATGACGGTGTTCTTCGTCTGTGCCAGGTTGCCGAAGGTGAACATGTCGCCCGTCAAGGCCCATGTTGGGAAATGGCCCTGCCCGTCGCTCATGACAATCTCAACGACGGGGTTGGCGTCGCCATACTCCGTGCTTCGCGGCTGGTCCTGGAAGGAGTAGGTGCCGCGCAGGGTGTTGTGCAGACGGCCGAACTGGCTGTTCAGCTCGGCTGCCACCGATGTGAACTTGTACTCCGAGTAGTAGCGGCTCGACTCCGACGACATGCCGTAGTACGAGTTGCTGCCGTAGGTGTTCTGGTGTCCGCCGTAGATGGCGTTAGCCTGGCTGGAGCCTATTGAGCGCGATGCCGATGCTGGCGAAGAGCTCTTGCGGTTCGACTTCGTGAAGCGCACATTGAACTTGTGGTCTTTCGTAATGTTCCAGTCCATGCGGGCCAGTATGCGGTAGGCCGGTGTCTTCACGCTGTAGTTCTGCCATGGGCCGGTGGTCAGCCCGTATGTGTCCTGCATGTATGCGGAAAGGCTCTGCAGCTCTTCTATCTGCGGCCGGCGTGCCGTGTTGTCGTATTTCTTGCCGCCGTCTCCGGCTCGTGCGTTGGGACCTGCCATGACGTTGTCCTCTATCTCGGCATTGACGAAGAAGAAGAGCTTGTCCTTCAGGATGGGGCCGCCGAGGGTCAGTCCGTAGGTGTCGTTGCGCCCGTCGTCTACTGGCATTGTCGTCGTTCCCACGCGGTTGCCCATGAGCGATGTGCTGGTGATGTAGGTGTAGAGGCTTCCCTTGAACTCGTTGGTGCCGCTCTTGGTCACGGCGTTGATGCCGCCACCTATGAAGCCGCTCTGGCGCACGTCGTAGGGTGTCAGCGAGATTGTCATCTGGTCGAGGGCGTCGAGCGAGATTGGCGTGCCGCCGCCCGGCAGCGGCGATGAGTTCAGTCCGAAGGCGTTGTTGAACGAGGCACCGTCGATGGTGACGCTCGACTGGCGGTAGTTGCCTCCGCCGATGGCCATGCCGCTGTTCTGCGTGCTCTGGGGTGTCAGCTTCATGATGTCGGTCATGCTGCGTCCTATGGTGGGAACCGTCTGCATGTTGTCGGCGTTGATTACGGTGACGGCACCGGAGCGGTCGCTGCGCATGGTGTTGCGCCCTCCCGACGACAGCACCTTCACCTCCTGAATCATCTGCGAGTTCTCCTCCATCTGCACGTCGATGACGGCGTTCTGTCCCAAGACGAGCTGAATGCCTGAGAACGTCTTCTTCTGGAATCCTATGTACGATACTTCCAGGTCGTAGGGGCCTCCTGCGCGCATTCCCGCAATGGTGTAGTTTCCGTGGACGTTGCTCACTGCTGTGTAGACGGTGCCCGATGGGGTGTGGCGTGCTACGATGGTGGCGCCGATGACGGCCTCGCCGTCGGCGGTCACCAGTCCGTTGATTCCCGATGTGGTCACTTGTGCCATGGCTGTGAGCGTGATGCCTATCAGCATGGATAATATGGAAAACAGTCTCTTTTGCATATACATTATTATATATAGTGCCGTCATTTGCGGTTGGCGGTGCAAAATTACATATTAATTCTGAAACGCGAACAATTATTTCGCTTTTTTTTACTCCAACGCCCTATTTTCTTGCGGCAGGTCGCCGAGGGGTCGGCGAAAATGCCCCGTAGGGGCTTTTCACAACGCCTCGGAGGTGGCTCGCAAGGCCCCCGGAAGTGCGGAAAAGTTCGCGCCGTGCGAACTCCGAGTTCGCGCCGTGCGAACTGTCAGTCCGCGCCGTGCGAACTCACAGTCCGCGCCGTGCGGACTTTTTGTCGTGTCGGCGACGATTTTGTGGGAGGCCGCCGACGATACTGAAAGAGACGTGTGATTACTGGATTGCGGGCTGGCTGTTCTTTCTGAACACGATGCTGTGCCGCCGCAATGTGCCGTTCTCGTGGTCGAAGACGAGTTCTGAGTTGTAGGGCTGGCCGTCCACCCGTATCTCAAAGTGCAGGTGCTCGGTGGTGGCGCGTCCTGTGCGTCCCTCGATGGCTATGGGCTGGCCTGTTGCCACTGTTTGCCCGGCTTTCACGAGGTTGCGCTCGTTGTGGCTGTAGAGCGTCGTCAGTCCGTTGCCGTGGCGCAGCTGAACGCAGTTGCCGTAGCCCGAGAAAGGTTCCGACATGAACACCACGCCGGCGAAGGCGGCACGGATGGTGTCGCCGGGAACAGTCTTCAGGTCGGTGCCGGTGTGCTGCCGCCCGTCGCGCTCGCCGTAGGGGCTGATGACATTGGCGCCGGGCAGAGGGTGGCACCAGTCGCCGGGGCCGAAGTTACGTAGATGGAGGGTGAAGGATGAGGCCCCGGCGAAGGGGTCGATGAACTGCGGATAGCAGACTCCCGGCTTTTGAATGGAAAAAGTGGAGTCATTGGCTATCGTGGGCCACGGGGCCTTGGTGCCTTGTGCGAAGATGTGGTGGGATTGTGTGGGGAGGAAGGCGAATGTTGGCCATGTCTTGGGGCTGATGTTGCTTTCATTGCCTATAGCGGGTTTTGTATGCCGCGTAGGTCTCACAGGTTTTACAAGCCACATTAGCCATAGCAGGGCTGCGGCCGTCATTGTCAGGGAGAGGACTATGAGCGCGAGGGGCCTGTTCATGGTTCGTCTTCTTCGTATTCGTACTCGAAGTCGTCAAGCTCGTCGATGTCGTCGGTGTCGTCGTCGCCGTCCTCGTCGAGGTCTTCGTCCTCGCCCTCGTCGGCAAGCTCCTGCATGAAGCGGCTCATGTCCTTGTCGCGGTGCACCAGCGTGTCCTCTGCCGTGATGGCCTGCAGCTTGTTGCTCTCGGCGTTCAACTCGTCCCAGAGTACGTCCTTCAGCTCTTCGAGGTGATAGCCCGTCACGGCCGAGATGAACACCACGGGTAGCGGCTCCAGACCCTCGGCCTCCATGTCGGCTGTGAGCTGTTCGCGCAGCATGTCCTCGAGTTCGGCGTCCAACAGGTCACACTTCGTGACGGCCAGCACACGGTGCTTCTTCAGCATCTCGGGGTTGAACTGCTCCAGCTCGCCGAGCAGTATCTTGTACTCGCGGCAGATGTTGTCGGTGTCGCCGGGCACCATGAAGAGCAGCAGCGAGTTGCGCTCGATGTGGCGCAGGAAGCGCAGTCCCAGGCCGCGACCCTCGGCGGCCCCTTCGATTATTCCCGGTATGTCGGCCATGACAAACGACTTGCCGTCGCGGTAGCCGACGATGCCCAGCGATGGCTCCATGGTGGTGAAGGGGTAGTTGGCAATCTTCGGGCGTGCGTTGCTCAGCGACGAGACGAGCGTCGACTTGCCCGCGTTGGGGAATCCCACAAGCCCCACGTCGGCCAGCAGCTTCAGCTCCATGATGACGGTCATCTCCTG
The DNA here is from genome assembly GCA_905233425.1 of uncultured Prevotella sp. GTDB lineage: Bacteria > Bacteroidota > Bacteroidia > Bacteroidales > Bacteroidaceae > Prevotella. Next base: position 124,442 of record CAJOEC010000011.1, read on the forward strand.
TGCCGGCTCGCCGGGCTGGGCATAGCGTGGCGCCTGGTTGGTGGCCGAGCGGAACTGGAAGTTTCCCAGACCGCCCCGTCCGCCCTTTAACAAAACTATTTCCTGCCCGTCGTAGGTCACGTCGCAGACGTAGCGGCCCGTCTCGGCGTCGTAGACCACTGTCCCGCAGGGCACGTCGATGACGACGTCCTTGCCGTCGGTGCCGTGGCACTTGTCCTTGCCGCCGTTGCCGCCGTGCTCGGCGTGGATGTGGCGCTCGTAGCGCAGGTGGAGCAGCGTCCAGTAGTTGTGGTTGCCGCGCAGAATGATGCTGCCGCCCTTGCCGCCGTCGCCGCCGTCGGGTCCGCCGTTGGGGTTGTACTTCACGTGTTTGAGGTGCATACTGCCGCGTCCGCCCTTGCCCGACCGGCATTGTATCTTCACATAGTCAACGAAATTCGATTCCATATCTTCGGTGCAATTTTGCCGCAAAGGTACGAAAAAAGCGTGTAAAAGCGAAGCGATTTTGGAAGTTTTTCGCATTTCGGCCTGAAATACCCGTAATTCCCGAATTAACCACGCTGGAATTTAACCATGCCCCCAAACCAAACGCACAAAAATTATTCGACCTGTACGGTTGAAAGTCTATGCAAGGAAAGCTCCGAAGGAGCGATAGACTACAGACGGGGGTGAAACCCCCGGTAATAGGAATTGA
>CAJOEC010000011.1:125161-198252 GCA_905233425.1 uncultured Prevotella sp.
AATCTATCGCCCTTTCAGGGCTTTCGTCTTGTGCCGACTTACCGGGGGTTTCACCCCCGTCTGTAGTCTTGTCGCCCCTTCAGGGCTTTTCAACCGTACTGGTCGCAATTTTTTCCGATGCCAGCGTTGCTGTCGATAACGACATTACGCTTAGCCGTTCCCTCAGCCCCACAATGGTTGCAGAATACCAACGCAAACTGATACCACAAGAAGTGATGCAACGTTCATTGGAGGAATACTGTGCTTTTCTACAGAGCGGCACTGCAAATGAAGAGTGACACTGGAACAGACGCATTGCCATGATTCCAACAAACAATAGAAACAGGAACGAAAACGTTATATTGACATGAAATATGTAAGGTACAAAAAAGGTGAAAAGGAAAAAAAATGCCTAAAAAAAGGATGATGATTCGTTTCTTTTCCTTAACTTTGCATCAATTTTTCCTAATAATCCTATAATATGATTAACAACATGAAATTTCTCTTGCGTTTGCCTTTGGTATTGCTGGCAACGCTGTTGCTTACAGACTGTTCTTCAGACTCTATGGAAGAGTACCTGAAAGTAAGCACAAACTTGGTGACGCTGGTAAACGGTCAGGGCCAGCTGACCGTAAGTTCAAACACCAGCTGGAAAGTGGAAAACATGCCCGATTGGCTCAGTTGCTCTAACCTAAGCGGCTCTGGCGACATGGCGCTTGTGCTCACAGAGAAGGAGGCCAATCCCGACACTAAAGAGCGGCGGGGATCGTTTACGGTGAAGGCCACCTCTTCAACTGCCTCTGCCAGTGTGACGGTGGTGCAGCCCGCATCGCCTGAGCCTCCGAAAGCCGAAATCGCCCTGAGCAAGCAGGACGTGACATTCACGGCGGCAGGGGAAAGCGTCAGCATCACGGTGACGGCGAACTACACATGGAGCATGAGCAGCCCGGTGTACAAGGACTCACAGACAGGATGGCTCACACTCTCGCCTGCGCCTGGCAACAGCTTTAAGGAAGGAAGCACGGACATCGAGATAGTGGCTGCCGAAAACACCTCGACCGAGGAGCGTACTGCCGAAATCAGTTTCGCCTGTGGCGAGGCCACGGCTACGGTCAAAGTGACACAGGCGGCGGCAGAGGCTGTGCTGACCGTGAACGGCTCGGACAAGGCTGTGCTCAGCTTTATAAGCGAAGAGGCCGACAGCAAGATGTTCAGCATCGAGTCTAACGTGGCATGGACTGTGAAAAGCGACAAGGACTGGTGCACTACCGACAAAAACAGCGGCAAAGGCAACGAAACGGTGACGGTGAGCGTGGCGCAAAACACCCAGAAGGACGAGCGCACGGCGACTGTCACCGTCGAGGGTGGAGGCATTAAGCGCACAGTGGAGGTGACTCAGGCAGGAGTGAAGCCATACTTGACAGCTACTCCTACCGTCGTGGAAATCGGTGCTGCCGGGGGCAGTCGTGCATCGTTTGCCATTGAGTCGAACACGACGTGGACTGTCGAGAAGGGCGGTGATGCCTCATGGCTCACGGTTACGCCAACGAGCGGTACGGACAGCGGGACTGTTGAATTAGTAGCCGAAGAAAACACCGTTCGCGAAAAGCGCAGTACAACCATAATAATCTCGGGCGACGGCTTCCAGTCTGTTCCTGTACAGGTGGTGCAGGCAGGCGCGGCGGCATTCATACGCTTGGATTCAGGTGACGCGATTGCTTTCAAGTCGTGCTTTGCCGACAACAAGACATTCAACATGGAAAGCAACACGTCGTGGACGATTACTACAGGCAGCAACTGGATAACGGTGAACCCCTCTGCCGGCAACGGTTCAGGCACGGTTACGGTGTCTGTCACCGACAACAGCACGGCCTCACGTAGGGAATCGTGGATAACGATAAGCGCCGAGGGTGTCGCCGGGTCGAAGAAGATTGTAGTAAGTCAGGATGGTGTGAGCCTGAAAGTGAGTGAGAATACGCTTGTTGTTGGCCGTGGAGGCGGAAACGTCAGCTTCTCCATCACCAGCAATGCCCCCTGGACGATCTCCGGCGGCCAGGATTGGTGCTTGCCGGACATGACATTTGGCGAGGGGAATGCCGAGGTGACCGTCAGCGTCAGCCCCAATGAAGGGACTGAGAGCCGGGAGGCAACGCTAACAGTGAAGGCCGGCGATGCCACTTGCGAGGTGACCGTCAAGCAGGAAGCAAGGCAAAAGCCAAAGAGTGGCGACATGAACGTCCCGGACTACAGCAGGAGACAGAAGTAAGAAACATTTTAAAAATCAGAAGATTATGAATAAGAATAACAATACAATCGGCCTCTTCATGGCGAAGATGGGCCTGACCGTCATGCTTTCAGCATTTTGTTGCTCACAGTCTTTCGGACAGTATGCGGGAGGACCGGCAGTGTTGCAGAGCGCGAGTCTCTATAACGAAATCGAGCAGTTCGGACATTCTGTGGAAATCACAGTTGAAGAGAATTTTGACACCCATTATGATTGTCTGTTCCTGATTGATGGTTTTTTAGAGAACGCTACCCAACAAATCAGGCTTTATGTGGATTGGGTGAATCATACTGTCACCATGCCTGGCAATCAGCTCTTGTACACCAAAAGCGAGTATGGCAACAGGTGGCTGGCAAAATATGATGTAGCCACAGGGGCACCCGACTTTAATTCCCCCATAACGGGTACTATCAACGATAACGGAGTCATTACAATTAAAGATCCCTGGGCTGTCTATTATTATGCGTATGATAGGATGTATTATGAAGCAAAAGGAATTGAAACTGTAATCAGGCCGGCAAATGGAAAGATGACAGCGAAAAGGGCAAGTCTGGATTATACAGAGTCCTACAATGTCGTCATTTCCCAGAACGACGGCAAGGGAACTCTGATCGTTTCCAATTTCGGAGATTGTGGAAGGGATGTAGTGGTCAATTTCGATGCAAACAAGAATGTCACTGTCCCAAGCCAGGTAATATGTGAGGGTTCGCCGGGAGTTGGAATTAATGATGACTGGTATTCAATAGCATGGGATAAAATCAATGGGTATAATGGCGTTACATCGATGACAGTAACAGGAACTATTTCGCCCTCTGAAATAACACTTGGCAAATGGGGCTTTTTTGTCCTTAATTCCCATTCCGGCTTCCTTTTTAGCGATGCACATATTTCTTTCTTGTCGGACAAAGACCAATTCCTCTTGCAAGAGCCCAAGCCCGAAATCTATCTGGCCGTTAATCCCAACTCGCTGTCTTTCACTGCTGAAGGCGGCTCGAAGTCAGTCGTGGCTCAGACGAATTCCCAGCTGACGTGGAGCGTCTCGGAATCGTGGATAAGTTGCAGGTTTGGTGCCGACAATTCAATCATTATTACGGTCGAGGCTAACAACTCAACCCAAAGCCGCGATGGAAGCGTGACGTTTTCAACCGACCCGAGGGCTGGCGACGTGGTGACAAGCACCATCACCATCTTCCAGGATGGGAAAACCATAGTGGACTTCGACTATGCGACGGAGGGGGTGAAATACAAACTCCACCCCGAGGACAATACGGCGACAGTTGAAAACATTGTAACGACAGACGAAGAGAACGTGGAGATACCCGAGTCGGTGTATTACGACGGTGAGAAATACGATGTCACCGAGATTGGCGACGAGGTGGTCAATTCCGACGGCGATTTCTATTACTCGTCGGTTACTTTCCCAAAGACCATCAATTTCTGTTCTGCCAACGCCTTCACGAAAGCCCGTATAAAGTCGTTGATATGGAAGAGCAAGACTAAACTCTCGGACAACTGCTTCAACGAGGTGGACGACAAGTGCAAGAACATGCTGCTCTATGTCGATGACGAGGGCATCGCCCCGGAGGGATTCCAGAACACTATAGTAAACGGAAAGATTGACCGGCTGGTGCTCCACGACGGCTACCTGTTCTACTGCCCACAGGAGTTCAGCGCCGAGGAGGTGTCGTTCACTCATGTGTTCTCCATGGAGACGGTCATCAATGGCAAGCAGGGATGGGAGACCATCGTCCTGCCGTTCAATGCCACGACGTTCACCCACTCCGAGAAAGGCGAGATTGTACCCTTTGCCAAATATGATGGAAGTGGAAAGCCGTTCTGGCTCTACGAATGGACAAGCGGAGGATTTGAGAAGTCTGGCTCTGGCTACATGGAAGCCAACAAACCTTATCTCGTGGCCATGCCCAACAGCGATGATTATCATCCTGAATACAATCTCGCCGGTGCGGTGACGTTCTCTGCCACCAACACCGTTGTGAAGGCCACCAAAGACCTCGACAATTCGGCGGTTTGCGACGGCAAGCAGTTCCTCCCCTCTTATTCGTTCAACGACGATGAGTCGCTTTACTGCCTTAACTCGGTGAACAGCAACGTAAACCACGACAATGACGGAGGCTATGCACCCGGAAGCGCTTTCATAAAGGGACTGAGGTTTGTGTCTCCTTTCGAGGGCTACATCAAGGCGAGCGGCGAAGCCGGTTCGCGTCAGGTCATCGGAATACCTTTTGCCGGCGACGCCAACATCCAGGGCATCGAGGAGATTGTCGGAATGGATGCTGAGAAGAATGTCCTCGACGGCTCATTTACCCTTTCCGGTCAGCGCGTCGTGTCTGGCCGTGTGCCCGCAGGCATCTACATCGTCGATGGAAAGAAAAGGGTTGTCAGATGACAGGTTGAGACTGTATCTGTTGTCAGAATACTCTATGCGCATCACGCCCACCACGTCATCGTTGGTGGGCGTGAGTGCTATAGCCACATGGCCCATGGTGCGACGAAGGTTTATCTCCACGCAGGGATGGATGAAGGTTGAGGGTTGAGGGTTGAGGGTTGAGTGTTGAGTGTTGAGTGTTGAGTGTTGAGGGCTGAGAGATGATGGTTGTGAGCATATCATCATGTCGATGCCTAAGGGGCCTTGGTAGTGGCCTTCGAGGATTGTGGGCAGTTGTCGGCAGATGCTGTCTTTCACTTGGTCAATGGTTTCCACCGCTATGTGGCGGCCTATCATCCCGCGTTTTGTCTTTTCCGTGGCCAGAATGTTGCCCGTATAGGCACCGTTGGCAGTGTGGAAGAGCGACAGGCCGCAGTAGGCAACAGTGCCGTCGGCCTTGGCCTCGAACTCCATGGCGAAGTCCTTCACCTTGTCGTAGCATGGCTCAACCATGACGCTCCCCTGCCGGGAAAGAATGCCGCGCAACCAGCTCTCCAAAGCTGGTGAGGCTATAGGGCTTATATGACCTATAGGACTTATATGACCTATAGGACTTATACGACTTATACGACTTATAGGACCTATAGGACTTATAAGACTTATATGACCTATAGGGCTTATATGACCTATAGGTCTTATAGGAGCCTCCACGAACCTTATCCCTCGCCCGCTTGACGACCACGGCGCTTTGAGCACGGCACGACCCAGACGGGCGACATGGGCATATACTTCGTCGATGGTGGTGCACTCACGGGGTAGCTCCAAGTCACAGATAAGTTGCAGCAGTTGTGCGGCGCTGCGACGGTGCGACAGTCGGCGGATGTCGTCGAGCTGTTCATCGGTTGGCATGAGGTTGTCGGGGATGCCCATTCGGCGCAGTCGTGCACGCAATGCGAGGTTCCAGCCCCACGGCGACACGGCTGTTATGTCTGGAACGACACGTGAAATGTTACTTGGTACGGACGCGATGCATCGCGTCCCTACAGACTGCTGCAACGCTTGGAAACGTTCTTTGGCAAGTAAAGCGGAAGGGTCGATTTGCCCACAAAGGAACACGGAATCTTCGATTAGTACGGCATCGCCTGGCTCTGCCCACAACGCGGGTAGGGTTCCAAGGTCGTGGTGCAGCTGCCGGGCGGCACGCGGTGGCGTGAAGTTGGCAATGTTTGCGGCAAGCGCAATGTCGTGGCCGGGATTGAATACGTGAAGCGTCATGTACGTTGATCGTTGAACATGTAGGGACGCGATGTATCGCGTCCGTAGTGGTAGGGACGCGATGTATCGCGTCCGTAGTGGTAGGGACGCGATGTATCGCGTCCGGAGTGGTAGGGACGCGATGTATCGCGTCCGTAACTTATAGCGGGTCTACGTCGTAGTAAATCATCAGCGAGAGGTATCGTCGGTCCTGCATCATCTGCTCCTGGGCCATACGCAGGTACTGCTTTGCCGTCTTGATGTCGAGGCCGTTCTCGAGCTTCAGCACCAGCTTCCTGATGCACAGCGTCTTCACCTTTGCCACTGCGGGCTTGTCGGGGCCGAGCACTCTGCCACCGAACCACTGTCGCAGACGGCTTCCCATCTCCAAGGCGGCGGTGTCGACGAGAGCGTCGCTTTTGTGTTTCAGGAAGACGTAGATAAGACGGTAGAAGGGCGGGTAGTGGAAGGCTATCCGCTCGCTTTTCAGCTCCTGGTAGAAATTCTCGTAGTCGCCGTGCACCACATGTTCTATGACCGTGTTCTTCGGGTCGTTGGCCTGCAGTATGACCAGTCCGCGCTTGCCCTTGCGCCCGGCGCGTCCGCTCACCTGTGCCATCATCATGTAGGCGTGTTCGTAGGCACGGAAGTCGGGGTAGTTGAGCATGGCGTCGGCACCGAGTATTCCCACCACGGCGACGCGGTCGAAGTCGAGGCCCTTGCTGATCATCTGCGTGCCAATGAGGAGGTTGGTGCGCCCGGCGGCGAAGTCGCTGATGATGCGCTCGTAGGCGTTCTTCGAGCGTGTGGTGTCGAGGTCCATGCGAGCTATGCGTGCGTCGGGCAGCAGGTCGCGTATCTGGTCCTCAATCTTCTCCGTGCCGTAGCCGCGCCCCTGCAGTTCCTTGCTTCCGCAGGCGGGGCACTCCGTGGGTATGCGGTATGTGAAGCCGCAGTAGTGGCACGTCAGCTGGTTCGTCGTGCGGTGGAGCGTGAGGCTCACGTCGCAGTGCTCGCAGCGGGGCACCCACCCGCATTGGCGGCACATCACCATAGGCGCCCATCCCCGTCGGTTCTGGAAGAGTATGGCCTGCTTGCCGCTTTCCAATGCCTCGCGCACGCGCACTAATAATAGTGGTGAGAATGGCCCCCGCATCATCTTGCGGCGGCGCAGGTCGGCGGTGTCCACCACCTGTATCTCGGGCAGTTCGATGCCTTGGTAGCGCTCTGTCAGCTCCACCAGTCCGTATTTCCCCGTGCGGGCGTTGTGCCAGGTCTCGAGAGAGGGTGTGGCAGTGCCGAGGAGAACGGTAGGAGACCCACCCCCTGCCCCTCCCTGTGAGGGAGGGGAGTATATAGTTTTCTCGTCAGTATTAGTAGTAGGAGAGGTAACTATTCCCCTCCATACAGGGAGGGGCTGGGGGAGGGTCTGCTGGGCTGCCATCATTATTGCTGCACTCCTCGCATGGTACCGTGGCATCGGCTCCTGCTGCTTGTAGCTCGTCTCGTGTTCCTCGTCGACGATGACCAGTCCGAGGCGCTGGAAGGGGAGGAACACTGCCGAGCGTGCACCGAGTATGATGTCGTAGGGCTGGGCTGAGAGTTGCTTCTGCCATATCTCCACGCGCTCGGCATCGCTGTAGCGCGAGTGGTATATGCCCAAGCGGCTGCCGAACACCTGGCGCAGACGATCCATCATCTGCACCGTCAGGGCTATCTCTGGCAGTAGGTAGAGCACCTGTCGGTGCTGTTCCAGTTCATGTTTTATGAGGTGGATGTAAATCTCTGTCTTGCCGCTACTTGTGACACCGCGCAGCAGTGTCACCTGCTTCTTCATCATCGAGACGAGAATCTTGTTGTAGGCGTCCTGCTGGGCGGCGTTCAGCTTCTTCGCCTTTTCGGGATGGTATTCTCCGCCGTGGTTCAGCCGTCCCACCTCCACCTCGTAGGTCTCAAGCAGTCCGCGCTTGCAGAGGGCTTTCACCGTCTCGGTCGTTGCGCCGCTGACGTTGAGAAGTTCAACTAATGAGCAGTCGGTGATTTGTAAGTCGTGGTTTGCTGACGGCTCGTTGGTAATCAGTTCCCATCCAGAGAGTTGCAGATATGCGATAAAGGCTTCCTGCTGCTTCGGTGCCCGTGCGAGCATGTCGAGGGCGACGTGGAGCGCCTGCTCGTTCTGGAACTGGCGGGTGAGCCGTATGTATGTCTCCGTGCGCGGTCTGTACCCGTCCTCGGCTTTCAGTCCCGAGGGCAGTGCGGCCTTGTAGACCTCTCCGATGGGCGACATGTAGTAGTCGGCTATCCACTGCCACAGCTTCAGCTGCGAGGGCAGCACTATGGGCTGCCGGTCCATGACGCTGAGCAGGTCTTTCACCTCGTATCCCTCGGGCTTCTCGTCATGCAGCCGCGCCACTAACCCCACGTAGCTCTTGCCGCGCCCGAAAGGCACCACTACCCTGACACCCACGGCTACATGCCCCTGCCACTGCTGCGGCACGGAGTAGGTGAAATATCCTTCCAAGGGAAGAGGCAATATTATGTCGGCAAACCTCATTCTCTCTTTATTTTTACCACAGATTTCGCAGATTTCACAGATTTGACCTTCTGTCTTCCTCCTTCGCACCTCGGCCATTCAAGCTCGCTTGATGGCTCTCGGTTTGTCGTCGGTTTTAGCCGCTGTAATAGGTAACATAATCCGTTTAATCTGTGTAATCTGTGGTCGTTTTATCCATGCGAAAGCAATTCCTCGATGACCTTCGGGAAGTGCTGCATTTCGAGCTGGTGCTCCTTCCCGGCGATGTCGTCGACGCTGTCGGTAGGCAGTACGGGGACGCTGAACTGGGCAATGATGTCGCCACCGTCGCAGACAGGCGTGACATAGTGCACGGTCATGCCCGTCTCGGTGTCGCCGTCGGCCTTCACCGCCTCGTGCACATGGTGCCCCCACATGCCCTTTCCGCCGTGGCGAGGCAGCAGGGCAGGGTGGAGGTTGATGATGCGGCGGGGGAAAGCGTCGATGAGATAATCGGGGATGAGCGGCAGGAATCCGGCCAGCACGATGAAGCTCACACCATACTGCTCAAGCAGGGGTATGACGTTGCCTGGCTCCTGAAGCTCGCTTCTGGTCACTACGGCTGTGGGAACGCCCAGACGCCGGGCGCGCTCCAAGGCGAAGGCGTCGGCGCGATTGCTGACAACCAGCGTGCACTCCACAATTGTTGAACCACTGAAATAACGGATGATGTTCTCGCAGTTGGTGCCACCGCCAGAAACAAAAATTGCAATACGTGTCTTTTCCATAACTATTTGCTTGCCATTATGTATATTATTCAAGTTTCTCAAGTTCCGCAGGCTACGCCCTGAAAGGGCAATGAGCTGTCAGCCCAGGGCAGCGCCCTGGGTAGGCATGGTTGCACAGCCCAGCACCGAGGCGGTCTTCTTGCTGAGGAACGCCTTTGCCCGCTGCAAGGCCTGCTCCTCGCTGACTTTCTGTGCCTGTACGCCAAGCACGGCCATTCCGCATAATAGTGCGGTGAAATAGAGTCGTTGATTGTTCATTGTCATTCTCATTCTGGTGAATAATGCCGCAAAATTACGAAATAAATGCCGAAACGCCAAACGTTTCGTGTTTTTTCTCAATTATTACCCCAAATAGCCAACATCGTTGGATGTCACTTTTTGGGTTCGTGGCGGCCGCTGTGAACAATCACGGCGGCCGCTAAGGATATTTTTGGCGGCCGCCGTGAATGTTTTTGGCGGCCGCTAAAAAAGGGCGGGAACGTACCTCCCTCCTTGTGAGATGCCTCCCCGCTCCCACTTTGCTCCGTCCTCAAGGGGAGGGCTGAAAGTTACGGCTTGCGCGACGAGTGCCGCCAGGTCGTAAAAAATTCGGGAAAAAGAATAGATTCTCGGAAAAATTTCGACCTGTACGGTTGAAAAGCCCTGAAGGGGCGACAAGACTACAGACGGGGGTGAAACCCCGGTAAGTCGGCACAAGACGAAAGCCCTGAAAGGGCGATAGATTACCGGCGGGGGTGTAAGCCCCCAACCACTGCAACTGGATTCTGTCGCCGGGGGTTTCACCCCCGTCTGTAGTCTATCGCTCCTTCGGAGCTTTCCTTGCATAGACTTATTTCAATTCCTATTACCGGGGGTTTCACCCCCGTCTGTAGTCTATCGCTCCTTCGGAGCTTTCCTTGCATAGACTTTCAACCGTACAGGTCGAAAAAATGCAGCCATCAAACCAAAAACTTCAACACATTATGGCTTTCCTTATCGACACGATGGCCGGCCCCAGCGACCGCGAAATGTTTGAGGGATACCTCAAGGACTGGCAGCGCGACACCCGCTTCCTCTCCTCCGTGACGGCCATCACCTCGCACCCAGCCTTCACCGGCATAGTCAACATGGGCGGCAATGCCGTGCCCTTTATCGTAGAGGAGATAGAACGCCATCCGTCGAACCTCGTCTGGGCCCTTAACGCCATCTTCCATAAGAAACTCGGTGAAGGCGTAACAGTCACCGAAGCCTGCAAGCTATGGACAGCCGAATTGAAGAAATACTGAAGGCCTTCCCCGGTCTGCGCTACGACAGCGGCTTCCGCATCACCAGCCCAGAGGATGCAGACTATAACTGCATCGCCTGGGCCTTCGGTCGTAAGGACCGCTGGCTGTGGCCCGACGAGCAGCTGGACGGCGTGGACGTGTGGCCGCAGAACTGCGAGGGCGACATCAATGTCAGGACGTTCATCAAGGCTTACCAGTTGCAGGGCTATGACATCTGCGACAGTGACGAGCTTGAGGCCTTCATGGAGAAGGTTGCTCTCTACGCCTATCCCGATACCGAGGAGTGTACGCACGCCGCCCGCCAGTTGGCCGATGGCACGTGGACTAGCAAGCTCGGCACGTCGTTTGACATTATTCACGCCTCGCCCTACACCATCCAAGGCAGACTTTACGGGCAGGTGGTCTGCATCCTGTGCCGTAGGAAACAAGAGTAGCTTACCGAGAAAAAGGAGTAAACATGAGACACAACTTCGAGAAGGCCAAGGAAATGGAAACCGTTTTGAGATGATGGCGACATGTATGTTGTGCAGAAACTTTTATCAGCATGAAGATACTATCCTATAATATCAATCGTTTTACGCAAGAGAAATTAGACAAGATATTACAGTTTAATGCTGATGTCTATATCTTGCCAGAAATTGCTTGCCCTGCTCAAGTACGACTGTCAGAAGAATACAGAATGGCATGGACGGGAGATTATGACTTTAAGGGGCTTGGAATTTTGTGGAAATCGGACTTAAAGGCTGTAGTTCCTCAATGGTTCAATCCCATTCATAAGTATTTTCTTTCCTTGATTGTTGAGGAGAAGTTGATAATGGCAGCATGGCCTACAAGGACTGCCAATAACGCCCCAAAGGACTACCCTCAAATTGCAATGGAGGCATTGCAGTATTATACCCCATATCTCAAAGAGTATCCTACAATTATTTCTGGGGACTTGAATTGCTATAAAGGCCAGGCTGGCGAAACTAAGCAATTCAACATTCAGACTATCTTTGAGTTTCTTGAAGGCATGGGCTATGTCAGTGCGTATCATCATCAAACATGTGAGGCCATAGGTGAGGAAAGCGTGGCGACCTACTATCATCGCTTTAACGAAAAGTCACCGTTCTTTCTTGATTACACTTTCTCTAATATTCCCATCAAATCTTATGCTCTTTGTGAGTGGGATAAAGAGACAAGTGATCATGTGGCACAAGCAATAACAATATAAATCGGACATAAGAATATGGAAACGATACATGTACAACAACACGGAGATGTTTACTCCTCCGATATTGGTATCAGCAAGGAAGAGTGGCTGGAAATATTGAAGGACGATAAAACGCCTCAAGCATATAAGGAAATAGTACTGCAATTCTACTATTATCCAGATCACAGAGGCTCTTGCACGGCAGTGAGCAATACAATGGGAGGGAATGCGCAAAAGATAAATGCCAATATCAGGGAATTTGGCAAGTATGTGCAAAAACGATTAGGGCGATTTCAGGTTGCCCGGCCCGATGGTACGCCTTGTTTCTGGATTATCCCTATGTGCGAGGGAAAAGACTTGCCCAAGGGAAGTGAAGGCACGTTTGAATGGGAACTTCGCCCTGAATTGGTTGAAGCTGTCAAGGATTATTTGTATTGGTATCTGGTAGAAAGATATAAAGAGGTTAGGAAAGAATTCCCCATTGATGGCAAGAAATGGACAGAGATTTACAAATGGGAACTGATAACGGCAAGCAAAGGTAAGACTCCTTTCGAAATAGTTAGTGACCATGTGGCAAATCCCAAGAAGTCGGAACTGGGCGGTTTCGACAATCTTATTGACGCGGCTCATGACAACAAGACACTAAAATATCTTTTGGAGAATAATCCTGAAGGACTGCGAGCTGCTCTTGAAAAACTGACCAATGAGGATGTCGCTTTGAGAGACCGGTTGGCAAATTATAAAGCAGCAATGGCCAGTCTGCTTCCTGCATCAGGATTCAACAGCAAGGCCAATGACGAACGAATGGCTTCGGTCATTCTAACATGCGTCAATCCTCAGAAGTACACCATCTATAAATATGATGTATATACGCTGTTCTGCAAATACTTAGGAGAAGATGTAAAACCGACAGGACGCTGTTATGAGCATTTCTTAGACTTGTTGAACCCCTTATGTGAATTGGCCTCTCAGGATGAAGCCCTCCAGCAGTTGGTTTCTTCATCGTTGCAAGGTAAGGAGAAAAGTAACTTGCTTCTTGCACAAGATGTTCTCTGGATGTTGTTTGCTGAATTCCCAGAAAAGTTAGGTTACATTCGGGCTATTATGCTACCTAACAAACAACGTGTGTGGCTGTGGAGCATCAACTTTTTCAATAGCGAACAAGATTATTTGGAATGTGGCTCATCGGCCAAAACCATCAAGGACTTTAGGCCGTACAAATCGCGAAACGCTTTGCGAAAGGCCTATCAGCAGGATGTGGGTAATAGTGATTTGAAAATCCCAGATGCTTATTGGTCTTTTCTTAATGAAGTATCCATCGGAGACATCGTTGTAGTTTTCGACCCAAAGAAAGGAAATGGCAAGCAATACCACTTACTGCACGGATGGGGAATCATCACTTCCGATTGTGTCATTGACGAGACAAATGAGAATCCAATGAGGCGGGAAGTGCAATGGTATAACTTCTTCGAAATCCCCAAGCAAAATGAAGAAATGGGAAACAGCCTGTTCTTCCAAGGTACAACAGACGAACAAGCACTGCATATCAAAGAATTGTTGAATATAAACACAGATACAGCTATGGAATCAAAATATCAGAAGTACATCAACCTGTTAGAGACTAACAAGAACTTGATTCTGACAGGGGCGCCAGGAACAGGCAAGACCTTTATAGCGAAAGCAATTGCTGAAGAGATGGGGGCAGAAGTGGGCTTTGTCCAGTTCCATCCGTCGTATGACTATACGGATTTTGTTGAAGGGCTACGGCCAAAGAAGGACGGGAAGGGGAATATTGGGTTTGAACGCAAAGATGGGGTATTCAAGGCTTTTTGTGGAAAAGCGATGAATAAGAAATTGGAAAGTACTAATGTTGTAGAATTATCAAACACCTGTGATTCTATTGAAAAAGCTTATGGGCAATTTGTTGATGACTTGAAAAAAAGTGGAGAGACTATTTCGTTTAAAACCCCAACTGGAATTCCTTTTGGTGTAAAGGTAGACAACGATTCTAAGCTTGTTATAGCAGATGGCAAATATGCAGGTGCCCACCTGTCACAAAAAATGATAGTTGGTTATTATAATCACACTAAACCAGGGTCGTATTACAAAAGCCATTGTAATGAGGTAATTAAGTATATGCAGAAAAAGTACAACATATCCAATGAAAGAAAAGATTATATTTCAGAAATAGTTTCAGAAACATCATCTGATATACCTTATGTCTTCATCATTGATGAAATCAATCGTGGCGAAATCTCTAAGATATTCGGCGAGTTGTTCTTCTCTATTGACCCCGGCTATCCAGGAAAGGAAGGTAAAGTAAACACCCAATACCAGAACATGGTAGAGGAAGGTGATGTGTTCAAAGATGGTTTCTATGTCCCTGAGAATGTCTATATCATCGGCACGATGAACGACATCGACCGTAGTGTGGAGAGTATGGATTTTGCCATGCGTCGCCGCTTTGCCTGGCAGGAGGTGACAGCAGAGGAAAGCTATGCCAACATGATTGAGAACGAAGCTGAGTTTGCAGGAATCAAGGATGAAATCAAAGCGAGGATGTTCAACCTCAATAATGCTATTGCCAAGACGGAGGGATTGAACGAAGCCTATCAGATAGGTGCCGCCTATTTCAGGAAATATCTGGACTATCAAGACGAAGAAAAACCGTTTGAATGTCTATGGAACAATCATCTGATGGGTTTGCTCTTTGAATATCTGCGCGGCAACCGCAAGGCAAAGGAACTGTTGGAAAAGTTACACGAGGCATATAACAAGACGAGCATTGATGAGCAACCAGCCCATACAAACGAGGGACAACTATGAAAGGTGTTTGCAGGAGGGTGAACTCTGTCATCTTGAAACGCTGAAGAAGTTGGCAGAGCCAACCATCGCAAAGCTGAGCCTTGAAGACCATCCCAATCTGCTGATATTCCCACAAGACCTTGATGTCTATGGGGATAAGATAGGTGATGCCCATATCTTTGAGCTGAAGGACAACAAGGTTGTGACGGGCAACATCATGGGTTTTATTGGTTGTGGCAACACCAAGGTGAGTATCAGCTCCCGCTTTGCCCACGGCAATAACGACTATTTCCTACATTACATTTTGCGGAAGGTGTTTGCCGTCAATCTTTTTGATTTGCAGTTCAACTCTGATGAAGAAAGCATCTTCGACTTCCTCATTTACTTGTTCCCAGCATTTCTGAAACGTGCCATGCAGCAGGGCATCTATAAGGAATACCAGGAACGGAAATACAATGATGCTAACGTGAAAGGTCGGATAGACATTTCGCGGCATATCCGACAGAACATCCCGTTTGCCGGCAACATCGCCTATACGACCCGTGAGTATGCCCAGGACAATCACCTCACCCAGTTGATTCGGCACACCATAGAATATATAGCCCAACACAAATTTGCGGGGAATATCCTTTGCAACGATGAAGATACTACGGAAGCCGTTAGTGCGATATGTTCCGCAACGCCTACTTATCAGCGGAATGAGAGACAGCGCGTGATGAACCAGAATCTGCGTCCTGTTAGCCACCCATATTACGGAGAGTATCGCCCATTGCAGCAACTATGCCTACAGATACTTCGCCAGGAAGAAATGAAATACGGACGTGATGATGACGAAATCTACGGAATACTGTTTGATGGTGCTTGGCTGTGGGAGAGCTATATCAATACTATTTTGTCGGAGCTTGGCTTCACCCATGCCGACAATAATTTGAGGGAAAACGGCTTCGCTTTGTTCAAAGGTGGAGGTGGTACAAGGTATCCCGATTTTTATAAGGATGATTTTGTAATCGATGCCAAATACAAACGCCTTTCTGGCAAGACAGTGTTGGGGGTAGATAGAGACGATATTCATCAAGTGATAGCTTATATGTACAGATTGAGAGCACATCATGGCGGCTTTGCTGTGCCTTGGAGAAGCGTGGACGAATGGCCAAAGAATAGAGAGCTGCTGGGGTATGGTGGATGGATGAATCTCTATGGAGTAGTTGTTGACGAGCTAACAAAGGACTTCAATGAGTATGTGACTGTAATGGAGAAAAACGAATCGGACTTGTTGAAACAGATAGAATATGACTATGAGAAATAGGGTATTAAGCGGTGTTTGGAATGCCGAAAGGGTTTTGAGGGAGTTTCTTGCCCTCGCTGATGAAAGCGGAGCAGCAGGCGATGCTTTAGGTTATGCGGTGGAGTTTGACCGCTATCCAGAAATCGTTGCGAGATATGGTCAGTCAGGAATTACAGAATATGAACTGGTTAATGACATAGCGGAAATCAGCGACGATACGCAGATGACGCTTTTACAGCTTTGTCCCAATCGCCACACATGGTTGAGTGCTCTGCCTGAGTTCTATTCATGCCTTGCTCCAGGCAACACCTGCATGTCAGCTTTGAAGGAAATGAAAGAAGGCCGCATTCCCCAAAATTGTTACAAAAAAACACAAAACGACGTTTTTTTTATGGCTGTTTCGGGAAAAAGTTGTAACTTTGCAGCTGACTATGCAAAAACTATCAAAAAAACGCTAAAACAAACACAATGGAACAAGTTTTTGAGTACATCATTGATTTGGGGGCATCTGTCATGATGCCAGTGTTATTCACTATTATCGGCCTGTGTATAGGCATGAAGTTTGGCAAGGCGCTGAAGAGCGGCCTGTATGTTGGCGTGGGGTTCGTGGGCCTGAACATTGTGACGAAGCTTCTCACGGACAATTTCACCACACCGCTTGACACTATGTGCCAGCTCTACGACTGGAGCCTCCGTGTGTTCGACATGGGCTGGCCTGCGGCAGCTGCCGTGGCATACGGCACGGCCGTCGGTGCGCTAATCATTCCTGTATGCCTGTTCGTCAACCTGGTGATGCTGTTCACGAAGTGCACTCGCACGGTCAACATCGACCTTTGGAACTACTGGCATTTCGCCTTCATCGGTGCCGTGGCCTACTTCGTCATGGACGAGTCGTATCTGTGGGGTTACTTTGCCGCCATCGTGTGCTATATCGTCACTTTGGTCATGGCCGACCTGACTGCCGACCGTTTCCAGAAGCATTACGACCTGCAGGGCATCTCCATCCCGCAGCCGTTCTGCCAGAGCTTCACGGTCTTTGCCATCGCCATCAACTGGCTGCTCGACCGCATCCCCGGCTTTAACAAGCTTGATGTCGACGCCGAGGGTCTGAAGAAGAAGTTCGGCGTGCTGGGCGAGCCGCTGGTGTTGGGTGTCATCGTTGGCGTACTTATTGGCTGGGCTGCCCAGATGGACATAAAGAAGATTCTGTTCCTCGGGGTGACGATGGGCGGTGTGATGGAACTCATCCCACGCATCACCTCGCTTTTCATCGACGGTCTGAAGCCCATCGCCGAGAAGACGCAGGAGGTGGCTAAGAAGCGGTTCGGCGGAATGAAAGTGCATATCGGCATGTCGCCCGCCCTGGTCATCGGACATCCTACGACGCTGGTCTGCTCGGTGATTCTTATCCCTGTCATCCTGGCCATCGCGGTGCTTGTTCCCGGCAACCAGTTCCTGCCTTTGGCATCGCTGGCCGGAATGTTCTATCTCTTCCCCATGATTCTGCCTTACACGAAGGGCAATGTGATGAAGAGTCTTGTCATCGGCCTCGTGGCACTTATCGTAGGCCTGTATTTCGTCACCGACATGGCCTCGGCCTTCACGCTGGCTGCCAACGAGGTGTACAAGAACGACCCGACGGCCTCTGCCGCCAAGATCCCTGAGGGCTTCGAGGGTGGTGCGCTCGACTTCGCCTCCTCGTTCTTCGGCTATGTCATATATGCCTGTGTAAAGTACTTGCGCTGGATAGGCATGGGTGTCCTCACGCTAATCACCATCGCCATGGTGGTGTGGAACCGAATGCGCATCGTCCGCGAGGAACGCGAATCAAAGTAATAGTTTTTTTAGAAACGAATTGCCGTAATTGACATAATTTATCCGTAATTACTTAGAAACGAATTGCCGTAATTGACATAATTTATCCGTAATTACTTAGAAACAAATTGCCGTAATTGACATAATTTATCCGTAATTACTTAGAAACGAATTGCCGTAATTGACATAATTTATCCGTAATTACTTAGAAACGAATTGCCGTAATTTTCGTAATTTATCCGTAATTATTTTTTTTGACATGACGAGACAAGAATATATGGATATGTATGAGGTCGTGGGAGCTGCTATGGAAGTCTACAACCAGATGGGGCGGGGAATGGCGGAACCTCTATATCAGGAAGCACTGGAAAAAGAATTTGTGTTGCGGAATATGGAAACAGAAAGAGAGAAACCGCTTGTCACATATTATAAGGGTGAGCCTTTGAAAAAAGTCTATTACGCCGATTTCTTTTATAAGGGTATCGTCATTGAACTGAAATCTGTGGACGAGGTTAGTAGCGAACACAGGGCACAACTTTTCAACTACATGCGGATCACCAAGCAGCACCGTGGCATACTGCTTAATTTCGGAGAGGAAAGTCTGCATACAGAGCGTTATCTGTATATACCAGTATTTGACAGGTTTGTGTTGTTGAATCAAGACAACTATCGTAATTATATCACTGAATAAAAGAATATATCATGGAAACGAATTACCGTAATTTTCGTAATTTCTCCGTAATATCCTTAATTATATCAATTATGGGCAAATTATGGATATTACGGTAATTTGTTTCCATAAAATAATATGTTTCTGAAAATTAAAATAATTACGGTCAAATTACGGTTATTACGGTAATTCGTTTCAATAAGAGAATAAATGTTTAATTAAAGTATAGATTATGAAAAAGACAATTATTTCCATTGCGGGGGCATTTGCCCTATCGCTGTGCGCGAATGCTCAGGAGGCCGAAAGGTTTGTGGGCGTGCAGCATGTGAATTTCCAGACGGCGTGTCATCCGGAGGATGTGAAGCACTATGACACGAAGACTCTGCGCGAGCGCTTCGTGATGGAGAAGGTGATGGAGGCCGACAAGATCAACTTGACGTACTCCCACTACGACCGCTTCATCTTCGGCGGTGCCATGCCAGTGAACAAAACACTGAAGTTGGAGAACTTCCTTGAGCTGGGCCTCGACGTGGACCCCGGCATCAAGGAGAAGTATTTCCTCTACAACCGCGAGCTCGGCGTGGTGAACTGCGGCGAGGGCGACGGCGTGGTCATCGTCGACGGCAAGGAGTTCCCGCTCCAGCCCAAGGAGGCACTCTACATCGGCCGCGGCCACATCGGCAAGGACAAGGACGTGAACAAGGAGGTGCTCTTCCGCTCGAACGACGCAGCGAAGCCCGCCAAGTTCTACCTTAACTCTGCCACCGCCCACCAACACTATAAGACTCAGTGGATTACGCTCGACGGGCGCAAGGGCTCGTTGAAGGCCGCCGTCTGGGGACCCGTGGGTTCGCTTGAGGAGTGCAACAACCGCACGGTCTACAAGCTCATTGTGAACGACGTGCTTGAGGAAGGCCCCTGCCAGCTGCAGCTCGGCCTGACACAGCTGAACCCCGGCGCCGCCTGGAACACCATGCCGCCGCACACCCACGGCCGCCGCATCGAGGCATACTACTATTTCAACCTGCCTCAGGAGCAGACCATCGCCCACATCATGGGCCAGCCCGAGGAGAGCCGCGTCGTATGGCTGCACAACGAGCAGGCCATCATGTCGCCCGAATGGTCGATGCACGCCGCCGCCGGAACATACTACTACACCTTCATCTGGGGAATGGCCGGCGAGAACCTCTACTACAATGACAAAGACAATATTCCAGTAATAGATATCCGATAACGTAATTAAGAATTAAAAGTTTAAAATTTTGAGTTGTCGTTTCACGATTATGAATTGTCAATTAAGAATTATTGCTTATGAGTGATTTTGGTAATCGCCGAAGGCGACAACTCTTAATTCAAAATTCTAAAATCTAAACTGCATAATATGACACCAATACAAACCACCAAAATGTCCAACTTCCGTTGGGTCATCTGCGGGTTGCTGTTCTTGGCAACGACCGTAAACTACATGGACCGTCAGGTCTTGTCACTAACATGGAAAGACTTCATCGCGCCAGAGTTCCACTGGACTGACGGCGACTATGGCTTCATCACAGGTATGTTCTCCCTGTTCTATGCCGTCGCCAACCTCTTTGCCGGAAAGTTCATCGACTGGATGGGCACGAAGAAAGGCTACCTCATTGCCATCTTCGTGTGGTCGGTGGGTGCCTGTCTGCATGCCGGATGTGGCTGGGTGGCCATGGAGTGGCAGGGCTACAGCTCGGTAGCCGAGCTGGGCCAGCTCACCGGCGATGCCGCTGTGGCCATTGCCACCATCTCCGTGTGGCTGTTCCTCTCCTGCCGCCTGATTCTGGCCGTCGGCGAGGCCGGCAACTTCCCCGCCGCCATCAAGGCCACTGCTGAGTACTTCCCAAAGAAAGACCGGGCTTTCTCCACGTCTATATTCAATAGTGGTGCCTCTGTGGGCGCACTTGCCGCTCCTGCCACCATCCCCCTGCTGGCCCGTGCATGGGGCTGGGAGATGGCTTTCATCATCATTGGTGCCCTGGGCTTTGTGTGGATGGGCCTTTGGACATGGCTCTACGACAAGCCACGTCTGAGCAAGCGTGTGAACCAGGCTGAGCTGAACTACATTGAGCAGGACAACGACCTTGCCGACGTGCAGGACCGCAATGCCGTGAAAGAAGAGAAAACCATACCTTTCTGGCAGTGCTTCACATTCAAGCAGACTTATTCGTTCCTTGTGGGCAAGTTCATGACCGACGGTGTGTGGTGGTTCTTCCTCTTCTGGGCCCCGGCTTATTTCAGCGACCAGTATGGCTACACCAGCGACTCCGCCATGGGTATAGCCCTTATCTTTACCCTTTATTTGATTGTGACGGTGCTCAGCATCGGCGGCGGTTATCTGCCAAAGTATTTCGTTGAGAAGCGCGGAATGAACCCCTATTTGGGCCGTATGCGCGCCATGTTCATCTTTGCCTGCTTCCCTGTCCTGGGTCTGCTGGCACAGCCTCTCGGTGTCTATAGCGCATGGTGGCCTGCCATCCTCATCGGCCTGCTCGGCGCCGGCCATCAGGCATGGAGTGCCAACCTCTTCTCCACCGTGGGCGACATGTTCCCCAAGTCGACCATCGGTACGCTTGTGGGCTTAGGCACCATGGCAGGTGGCTTTGGCTCCATGACAATCAACTATGGTTCGGGTATATTCTTCGACTGGGCAAAGGCTCAGGGCAGCGCCTTCACCTTCTTCGGATTTGAGGGCAAGCCCGCCGCCTACATGGTGGTGTTCTGCATCTGCGCCGTGGCCTATCTCATCGGCTGGTTCATCATGAAAGCCCTTGTGCCCAAGTACAAGCCCGTCATTGCCGACTAACTCCCACTAACTCCCACTAACTCCTAATAAAGGTATGTTCTACAAATTGCAAAACTACGCGCAGCCTTTCCCCTCCCTTGTAGGGGAGGGGTTAGGGGTGGGGTCAGTATATAATTAGCAGACAAGTAGAGCGGCTGCGCACCATTTAATTAGATTAATAGAAATCACCTAAAAAACAAAACAATGGCAAAGAAAGAAGAAACCGCTGAGGCCCTGAACCCTCAGCAGGAGAAACTGAAAGCCCTGCAGGCCGCCATGTCGAAGATTGAGAAAGACTTTGGCAAGGGCAGTATCATGCGTATGGGCGACGAGCAGGTTGAGAACGTTGATGTCATACCCACCGGCTCCATCGGCCTTAACGCTGCCCTTGGCGTCGGCGGATACCCCAAGGGACGCATCATAGAGATATTCGGCCCAGAGTCGTCGGGAAAGACCACACTGGCCATCCATGCCATCGCCGAGGCGCAGAAAGCCGGAGGCATCGCCGCCTTCATCGACGCTGAACACGCCTTCGACCGTTTCTATGCCCAGAAATTAGGTGTCGACATCGACAACCTCTACATCTCGCAGCCCGACAACGGCGAGCAGGCGCTTGAGATTGCCGACCAGCTGATTCGCTCGGCTGCCATCGACATCATCGTCATCGACTCTGTGGCTGCCCTCACCCCGAAGAAGGAGATTGAGGGTGACATGGGCGACTCAGCCGTCGGTCTGCACGCCCGCCTCATGAGCCAGGCACTGCGCAAGGTGACATCGACCATCGCCAAGACCAACACCACCTGCATTTTCATCAACCAGCTGCGCGAGAAGATAGGCGTGATGTTCGGCAACCCTGAGACCACCACCGGCGGCAACGCCCTGAAGTTCTATGCCTCCGTGCGCCTTGACATTCGTCGCGTCACAAGCATCAAGGACGGCGACAATGTCATTGGCAACCAGGTGCGTGTGAAAGTGGTTAAGAACAAGGTGGCTCCGCCATTCCGCAAGGCAGAGTTTGAGATAACCTTCGGCGAGGGCATCTCGAAGATTGGCGAGATCATCGACCTCGGCGTCGAGTATGGCATCATCAAGAAGAGCGGCTCATGGTTCAGCTACCAGGACTCGAAGCTGGCACAGGGACGCGACGCCACCAAGCAGCTGCTGAAGGACAATCCCGAACTGTGCGACGAACTGGAGGCACAGATCATGCGGGCCATCAGCGACAGCCAGGAAGGCTGATTCTATTCCGACAAAAGCGTGTGCGGCATCACTCCCGACGGGGAATGATGCCGCACTGCCGTTTAGTGTCCAGTGTCTATTACTCGGCCACCGTGGCCTTCAGTCCGAACTTGGTGTAGTAGCCACCGTTTGTAAATGTGAAGTCATCGGTCTGCGGCGAACCGTTATTGCTGAAGATGATATACTTAGGGTATGTTGTCAATGGGCCTGTATATGTCCATTTCCACACGGAGTTGCCGTTGCTTGCCGTGCCGAGTTTCATACATGCCTGTCCCGGCCAGTTGCCGCCGGTGTAGTTCTTTGTGTCCCATGCCCAGCACATTATTTTCTCGTTCCAGCTTTGGGGAGCCTCGAAGAATGCGCAAGTCTCGCCATTGTTCACGGTGCAGAACGAGGGCACCTCCACAGGATAGTCCTTGTCGCCCTCCTTTATATTATATGTACGCGTAATGACCTCGCCGACAGTCATTCCATCGCGCACCATTACGGCCTTCAGTGTCGTTGTGCCAACGGGAATGGTAACAGTGGCCCCACTGACTACGATAGCGCTGGAGGCAGTGGGCGTGGAGCCGTCGGTGGTGTAGGCTATGCTTGTCGGCGATGCAACGGGAACGGTGACGGCTGAGAGCATCACCTGCTGCCGGCCCTCATACTTGCCCGAGGGCAGGTCGGCGTAGGCCTTGTTCATAGTCGTGGGGAAATAGTAGGCGTAGTGATAGCCCTCGGTAACCTTCGTCCACTTCTTTGAGTCGACTGTAGCATCGACAGTCTGGACATTGCCTAAGGCCACGAGCAGACGGTCGGTGTTTCCTGTCTTAGTGACGAAGGAATAGTATTTGCTGGCCTTGCCCAATTCTTCATAGCTGCTCTCGCTGTTTATCCCGGCCTCCTTGCGTGCGGCCACCATGGCCTTTATCTGCGGGGCGTAGTCAATCCAGTGTTGCAGGAACACGCAGGGCGTTCCCGGCATGGCCATCATGTAGGCGTTGGCGGCAAGAGTGTCTTTCCTCAGCGGACCGTTGCTTGAGCCGTTGTTGCGTACCTGTGTGTCGTGGTTCTCGACGAAGGTCACGGCATAGCGGCGGTACTTGCCCTCCTCGAGGTTGCTGCTCACGAGGGGCCAGTTGTTGCCTGTGCCCCGATCGTCGTTGGGCTTGCTGAGCCACGTCCAGTCGTTTTTGTCGGTGGCATTGCGCAACACATACTTGAACTGGAAGTCAAAGGCGGCACTCTGGATTATGTCGTCGACCTTTGTGCCCTCAATCCAGTTCTTGATGGTGTTCGAGCTGTCCCAGCACTCGCCGACACTGAACTCAGGCTCTGACGCGACGTTATATATGCCCGTGAAACTTGGGGAGTAGCCCTTCACCATGTCGTAGCGGAATCCGGCATAGCCCAGGTCGTTCTTCAGGAAACCGAGATAAGCCTTGACGATGGTCTGAACGTTTGTGCTCTTGTGGTCGAGGTCGCGCATACCACCCCAGTCCTCGCCGGTGTCGTTGTTGGACGAGAGCTGGTAGCCGTTCTTCGTGGCCCAGTTCTGTGTCGAGCCGCTATCGTCGTTCTTCACGATGTCGGTCGATTTCATCTCGTAGGTCACGCCCTTGTAGGTCTCGCGGGGGAAGTCCACCCAGTTCGACACGTTGCGGCGGTGGTTGATGACCACGTCGGCGATGGTCTTGATGCCTTTCTGTTTGTAAGTGTCTATGAGCGAGCGCAGTTGCGACTCATTGCCGAAGGAACTGTTGTAGTTGGTGAACCAGTAGAGGTCGTCATATCCCATCGACTTTCCCCCGCAGTTTCCGCTCTGCGGCAGCCACACGAGGTCGAATGTCCCTTCCAGCTCGTCGGCCTGGCCCTCAAGCTGTTTCCACTGTGTGTCGTCGTAGCTGTCCCAGTAGAATGCCTGCAGCATCACGCCGTCATACTTTGACGGCCATCCCACTTTCGGCGCAATCACGGGTGGGTCGTCGGGTGTCTCCGTACCAGTGGTGTCAGGGACTTCGATGTCCTTTCCCGCCATGATGTTGATTATGGTCGCGATGTCGGCCACGTCTACTCTGCCGTCGCCGTTCACGTCGCCCCTGATGCTTCCTGTCTGCGACTGGGCAATCGTAGGCACAGCCCCTGCCATTGCTGTCATGGCAACGGCTGCCAAAAGTGTTCTCATTGTCTGTTTCATGTTTGTAATATGTTTATAGGTTTATACTTAGTTGTCAGACGAGTGCTGCAAAGGTACGCATAAATCTCGAATCTACCAAACAAAAAACGGAAATGTGGGCGAAGTGGGCAGAAAAGAAGTGGCGAGGAATAGTCCCCGCCACTGCTTCTTACTTGCTTGTGCGATAGCCTTGTCAGGCTGTTTATTACATCTGTGCGAGCTTGTTGTCCGAGCCGAGCACGTCGATGATCTTGTGCTTGTACATCTTCTCCATCTCGTCGCGGGCGGGACCGCAGAACTTGCGCGGGTCGAACTCACCGGGCTTGTCGTGCAGCACGCGGCGCACGGCGGCGGTGAAGGCCAGACGTGAGTCTGAGTCGATGTTGATCTTGCAGACGGCGCTCTTCGAGGCCTTGCGCAGCTGCTCTTCGGGAATGCCGATGGCATCGGGCAGCTTGCCGCCGAGAGAGTTGATCTCGTCGACATACTCCTGGGGCACTGAGCTGGAACCATGGAGAACGATGGGGAATCCGGGCAGCTTCTCCATCACAGCGTCGAGCACGTCGAAGGCGAGTGGGGGAGGAACGAGCTTGCCGGTCTTCGGGTCGCGGGTGCACTGTTCGGGAGTGAACTTGTAGGCACCGTGGCTGGTACCGATGGAGATGGCCAGAGAGTCGCAGCCAGAGCGCTGTGAGAACTCGATGACCTCCTCGGGCTTTGTGTAGTGGCTCTCGGCTGCACTCACCTCGTCCTCAACGCCGGCGAGCACGCCAAGCTCGGCCTCGACGGTCACGTCGAACTGGTGGGCATAGTCAACGACCTGCTTTGTCAGGGCGATGTTCTCGTCGAAGGGCAGATGGCTGGCGTCGATCATCACGCTTGAGAAACCGTAGTCGATGCAGCTCTTGCAAAGCTCGAAGCTGTTGCCGTGGTCGAGGTGGAGCACAATCTCGGGATGCTCGCAGCCCAGCTCCTTGGCATACTCCACAGCACCCTGTGCCATGTAGCGCAGCAGAGTGGCGTTGGCATAGTTGCGGGCACCGTTAGACACCTGCAGGATGACGGGGCTCTTCAGGTCGCTCGAGGCCTTGATGATGGCCTGCAGCTGCTCCATGTTGTTAAAGTTGAATGCGGGAATGGCATAGCCGCCATTGATGGCACGCTTGAACATCTCACGGGTGTTCACGAGGCCTAAATCCTTGTAGTTTACCATAAAAATAATTGTTTGGTTGTTTATTTGAGTTACAATACGTATGTTTTCCGAACCGCAAAGTTACTCATTTCTTTCCATATTCGCTTGTCTTTGCAACACGTATTTGTTTAATTTCACTGATTTTAACCTGATTAGCCCCCTTAGTGCAATCAAATTGCTGCAAAAATGAAGAATATTGACTTAACAAAACCTAAAACATTTGGCCGAAAGAATGAAACGGCGTACCTTTGCAGCCCCAAAACTAAGAACTCATGAATATAGCCATCTATACACTTACTTCTGAACTCCACGATGCCGTGGCTGTGGAAAGAGCCACAAGGGAGTTCCTCGACGGCCTGGGCATTGATTATGTCCTGAAAGGCAGCGACTATTCCGACTATGGTAGCAGTACGCTCAATCTGATCTATGTGCGAACGGGCGGCACGGAGGGACAGTTCCTGAAACTGTTGCCGGTGTTGCAGGCGAGCAAGGGTGATGTGTCTCGGACGGACATTCGTCCGTTCTATCTGCTCACGTCGGGCAAGAGCAATTCGTTGGCCGCATCGATGGAGATTCTGGCCTATCTGCGGCAGAACGGCTTGCGGGGGGAGATAATCCACGGCAGCAGGGAATATGTAGCCCGCCGGATACTACTTCTGGCAAAGGCTGAGAAAGCACGGCAGCTGATGCGGGGGCACAGGTTGGGGGTGATTGGCCGACCCTCCGACTGGCTCATTTCCAGCAACGCCGACTACGACTATGTGAAGGAACGCCTGGGTGTCAGTCTGGTGGACATCCCCATGGAAGAACTCTTGGACATCATCGCCAAAATACCCGAGACGGCTCAACAAGACTTCAAGACCGGGGGACATGACGTGAGCAGTTCATTGCCTGGTGCAAACAGGATTTATGTGGCCTTGAAAACACTTGTTGCCCGACATGGGCTGCATGGGCTGACGCTGCGTTGCTTCGACCTTCTCACCGCCGTGAGAAACACGGGGTGTCTGGCATTGGCACGGCTGAACGCCGAGGGTGTGGTGGCCAGTTGCGAGGGTGATGTCCCTGCCATGCTTTCCATGGAGATTGCCCATGTGCTTACGGGGGTGTCGGGATTCCAGGCCAATCCAGCCTCCATTGACATCGAAACGGGGAGGATGCTTTTCGCCCATTGTACTATTCCACTGAACATGGTTGAGCGTTACGAGACGGACACACATTTCGAGTCGGGCATCGGCGTGGGCATCAGAGGATATGTGAAAACAGGGCCGGTGACCATATTCAAAGTGTCGGGCGAGAGACCGCGTGCAGACAGGCACGACATGGGAGTACTGCCGCGCTATTTCATTGCCGAGGGCGAACTGTTAGGGAACGAGGCCGAGCCTGACAAATGCCGCACACAGTTGGTCATTGAGCTTGCCGACAAACGTAAGGCTAACTATTTCCTGACCGACCCCATTGGCAACCACCACATCATCGTCCCCGGACACGTACAGGAATTGTTAGAGGAAATACTTGCCAAATCATAAGTCTATGGAATATATGTCTCAAGAGGGCTACGACAAGATCGTGGCCGAGCTACGCCAGTTAGAGAGTGTTGAACTGCCGAAAGTGAAGGACGCCATCTCAGAGGCCCGTGACAAGGGCGACCTGAGCGAGAACTTCGAGTACCATGCCGCCAAGCGCGAACAGGGACGACTGCTTGGCCGAATACGTTTCCTGCAAAGGGTGCTGGAACATGCGCGGGTCATCGACGCGTCGAAACTCAGAAACGACAGGGTGGGGCTTCTCACAAGGGTTGAGATAACTAACATGGGCAACAATATGCGCATGGCCTATACTGTTGTAAGCCCCCATGAGGCAAACCTTCGTGAGGGGAAAATATCCATCAAGTCGCCCATCGCACAGGCTCTGCTAAACAAAAAGGCCGGCGACACCGTCAATGTGCGTGTCCCGGCCGGTATGCTTCAACTCCGCGTGGAGAGTGTCGAAGGAACCTGAGTCTCTGCTTCAGCAATAAACTGAGGTCTCAGTAAGTGAGCACCTCAACGCCGTGCTCGGTCATGAGCAGCGTGTGCTCCCACTGCGCGCTTGGCAGTTCGTCTTGGGTTATGACCTCCCATCCGTAGGGGTCGTCCTCGTCAAGGAACACCTTCCATGTCCCCATGTTTATCATCGGCTCAATGGTGAACACCATTCCCGGCACGAGCAACATGCCTGTGCCTCGGTGTGCGTCGTGGTCAATGTCGGGTTCTTCGTGGAATGCCAGTCCCACGCCGTGGCCCGCAAGGTCTTTCACTATGCCGTAGCCGTATTTCTTGCAATGCTTCTTTATGGCGTGGCCGATGTCGCCGGCAAATCCCCAGGGCTTGGCGGCCTCCATGCCTATCTCAAGGCATTCCTTGGCCACACGTACCAGCTGCTCCTTCTCGGGCGTGGTCTTGCCGATGATGAACATCCTCGAGGCGTCGGCGTAGTAGCCGTCGACGATGGTGGTGAAGTCGACATTGACGATGTCGCCCTCCTCCAGAACATCCTCCTCCTTGGGAATGCCGTGGGCCACAACTTCGTTGATGCTTGTGCACACGCTGGCGGGATAGGGAATGGTGCCGTCGCCGCAGTCGTAGCCCAAACAGGCGGGTGTGGCGTTGTGCTCCTCACAGTAGCGGCGGCAAATCTGGTCAATCTCCAGGGTGTTCATGCCCTCGTGAATAGCTGCCGCCACGGCGTCGAGTACGCCGGTGTTCACCACTCCGGCGCGGCGTATGCCCTCAATCTGCTCAGGGGTCTTGATGAGGTTTCGCGTGGGAACGAGCTTGCCTTTCTGTTCCCATGCCATGATTTTCTTGTCGAACTCTGTTGGCGGCTGTCCGGGCAGACAGTGCCAGCGGCGCTTCTTCTGATTAGCCATAAAGATTAAAGATCGTCGTAGTTTGCGACATTGAAGGTCGATGTGCGCATGTCGCCGGTTTCGAAGCCGCGCTTCAGCCAGCGTTTGCGCTGTGCGCTGGTGCCGTGGGTGAACGACTCGGGCTGTGCATACCCCTGTGCGTTCTTCTGCAGCCAGTCGTCGCCGATGGCCTTTGCCAGCTCCAGACCGCGCTCCATGTCGCCATATTCCAGCGAGTGGTTCATCTCGTCCTCGTAGTGTGCCCACACGCCGGCGTAGTAGTCGGCCAGCAGTTCCAGACGGACGCTGACCTTGTTGGCCTCGGTCTTGTCCAAACGGCTCATCTGCTGGTGGGCCTTATTGAGACTTCCGAGCATGAACTCAACATGGTGGCCAATCTCGTGGGCGATGACGTAGGCGTATGCAAACGTATTACCCTCGACGCCGAGCTGCTTCTTCATCTCGGTGAAGAACGAGAGGTCGATGTAGAGTTTCTGGTCGCCTGAGCAATAGAATGGGCCTACCTGTGCCGTGGCGTTGCCACATGCCGACTGCACGCTGCCAGTGAAGAGTACTAGTGTGGGTGCCTTGTACTCGCCAAGGCCGTTCTCACGGAACACCTTTGTCCACACGTCCTCGGTGCTGGCGAGGATAATCTTGCACTCCTGGGCAAGTTTCTGTTCCTCTTCGGTAAACTCACGCTGTCCCTCAACGGTCTCAGTCTGCATAGACAGTCCGCCGTTCTGGACAACATTGGTGACCACATCGCCGATGCCGCCACCGTTCATAAACGTCATGAGGGCGATGATGATGAGACCACCGATGCCGCCGATACCGGCCTTGGCTCCTGTGGACAGACCGCGACGGTCTTCCACGTTTGTGCTTTCGCGTCTTCCTGCAATTTTCATAGTTGTTTTGGTTTTTAGATGGGGGCTGAACCTCCTTCGTTCTTTCCCTTTTGTTAATAAATATTGTTAATAATCACTTTTCTGTTTATTGGAGCTTTGGCTACCTTACCGTGATATGGAAGCATTTCTGTTTCCTCTCGTATTTCACGTAGCAGCGCTCCTGGCACCGTGCGTCGTTGAGCACTTCGCTGAGTATGTATTTCAGCGTGTCGTCGCTCACTTCCCTCATCGTCGGCTCTGTAATGTTGCCCACAGTGGCGAAGTGTGTGTAGCCTATGTCGAAGGTCGTACCGTAGAGGTGGCAGGAGTTTTCCGTGGCGTTTCCGTTATACCGTCTCAGCCTTGTCACGTCATCCTTCGTCCGCAGCACGCTGGTAACGATGAACCGCTGGAAGGGCAGTCCCTTCATGTGCAGACTGTCGTAGAATGCCTGGCCGATGTCCTGCAGCAGAATGGCGGCGCGTGGCACGAGGTAGGCAATGCTCTGGTGGAGCGGTGCCACCTTGTAGAACGGCGATGTGCCAACGTAGACAAGGTCGCTCTTCCGTTCCTCTGCCTCCTTGCGGTCGGCCACGGGAGCCACACCCCAGCGTTGTGCCGCCGTCAGCTGCACGTGGTTGCTGTCGGGGAAACATGCGTCGTAGCTTGGCACGCTGAGGATGGGGTGGGGGAGGACGCTGTCAGCGAACAGGCAGGAAAAGTCCTTTGTCTCAGGCTCTGACGAAGAAACAACAGGTGACAAGTCGTAATCGTGGTTACTACTCTTGTCACTTATCGCAAGCCCGGGGAAGGCGAACCTCAACAGGGCAAGCATAGTCACTGTCACTCCAAAGACGTTTATGAACGGACGCTTCTTCCTCTTTCGTTTCGACATGAAACAACGTGTTGTTATTTTTCTAAACGACGAATTCCACGTATTTCACGAATAGCTTGCTATGGTCGTCGTTTCGTGAAATAAGTGAAATTCGTCGTGGTGATGTGTTATGCGTTCAGGTTTGGCAGCTCCAGCCACTTCACGTAGCAGAAGTCCTGACGGTGGGGCAGATTCTTGTTCTTCGGGTACAGGCGCACGGCACTCTTGTAGATGCCAGCCTGCTTGGGTGCCAGTTCGCCCTCGAAGGTGTAGAGGTTGCCTTCGTGTTTGACCATCTTCAGCGGCTCAATGCTGTAGACACGCTCCTCGCCTTTCTTGTCGTTGTAGACGTTTACCTTCTCCAGTGCGACGGCATCGTCGAGTCCCTGCTCGTCGATGACATAGCGCAGGGTGTACTTTGTGCCGGTCTCCAAGCCTGTAGTGGGAATGTCCCAGTCGCAGCTGACGACGTGTATGCAGTCCCAGCGCTCGGCCACGGTCTCTTTCCACTGTGCGATTTCCTTGGCCAGGCGGTAGCCGTCCTTGCTTATCTCCTTGAAGCGTTTGGCCTCCTTCTCGTAGAACTTCGAGTAGTAGTCGTCGAGCTGGCGCTTCATGGTGTAGTGCGGTGCAATCTGGGCGATACTGTTCTTAATGACCTTGATCCATCCCTCGCTGATGCCTTTCTCGTTCTTATTAAAATAAAGAGGTAGAATCTCGTTCTCAAGCATCGTGTAGATGGTGGCGGCGTCGAGCTGGTCCTGATAGCCCTGGTTCTGGTATGTGCGGTGCTCGGTGAGTGCCCATCCGGCACCCTCGCGGTAGCCCTCAAGCCACCAGCCGTCCTTCACCGAGAGGTTCACCACGCCGTTCATCTCGGCCTTCTCGCCTGATGTGCCGGAAGCCTCGAGCGGACGTGTCGGGGTGTTCATCCAGATGTCCACACCACTCACGAGGCGGCGGGCCAGCAGGAAGTCGTAGTCCTCAAGGAAAATGACCTTGCCGAGGAAGTCGGGCATCTGCGAGATCTCGAAGATGCGCTTGATGAGTCCCTGTCCTGCGCCGTCGGCGGGATGAGCCTTACCGGCGAAAAGGAATATCACAGGACGCTGCGGGTCGTTGACAATCTTCTTCAGGCGCTCCAAGTCGGTGAACAGCAGGTGTGCGCGCTTGTAGGTGGCAAAGCGGCGGCAGAAGCCAATGACCAGTGCGTCGGGGTTGAATTTCTGTACCAAGCCGATGACGCGCTGGGGGTCGCCCTGGTTCTTTAGCCATGTCTCACGGAACTGCTCTATGATATAGTCGAAGAGCTTATTGCGGAGTGCCTTGCGCGTCGCCCAGATCTCCTCGTCGGGGCAGTTGTAGATGCCGTGCCAGATTTCCTCGTTCGACTGGTCGCTCATGAATTTCTTGTCGAAGTACTTGGCATAGAGCTGGCGCCACTCGGCAGCGCACCAAGTGGGGAAGTGTACGCCGTTGGTGACGTAGCCCACGTGGTTCTCTTCGGGGTAGTAGCCCTTCCAGATGCCTGAGAACATCTTCTGCGACACCTTGCCGTGGAGCCAGCTGACACCGTTGACCTCCTGGCAAGTGTTGCAGGCGAAGGTCGACATACAGAATTTCTCGCCATGGTCGTCGGGGTTTGTGCGTCCCATGCCGATGAACTCGTCCCACGAGATGCCGAGACGCTGGGGATAGCCGCCCATGTACTTGCCAAAGAGACCCTCGTCGAAGTAGTCGTGGCCGGCGGGCACAGGGGTGTGAACGGTGTAGAGGCCGCTGGCGCGTACAAGCTCCATGGCCTGGTTGAAGGTCAGGTGCTCCTCCTCGATATAGTCGCACAGACGCTGCAGGTTGCAGAGTGCTGCGTGGCCCTCGTTGCAGTGGTATATCTGCTTGCGGATGCCGAGTTTCTTCAGCGTCAGCACACCACCGATACCGAGCAGAATCTCCTGCTTCAGACGGTTCTCCCAGTCGCCGCCGTAGAGGCTGTGGGTGATGGGTCTGTCGAAGTCGCTGTTCATTTCGTTGTCAGTATCAAGCAGATACAGCTTTATGCGACCGACGTTCACACGCCATACGTATGCGTGTACAACATAATTCATATAGGGGACCTCCACCACCATGGGGTTTCCGTTCTCGTCGAGCTGGCGCTCGATTGGCAGGTTGGTGAAATTCTGTGCCTCGTAGTTGGCTATCTGCTGTCCGTCCATCGAGAGGCTCTGTGTGAAGTAGCCGAAACGATAGAGGAAACCGATGGCGCACATGTTCACGTTAGAGTCGGAAGCCTCCTTCAGGTAGTCGCCCGCGAGCATGCCCAGGCCGCCCGAATAGATTTTCAGGGCCGAGTGCATACCATACTCCATGGAGAAATAGGCCACTGAGGGGCGCTTCTTGTCGGGTTCCACGTCCATATAGGCGCGGAAGAGCTTGTAGACATCCTTGACGCGCTTCATCAGCGTCTTGTCCTTCATGATCTCCTCCTTGCGAGCGTGGGCGAGACGTTCAAGAAGCATCACGGGATTGTGCTTCACATCATGATAGAGTTCGGGGTCGAGGTCACGGAAGAGGTCACGGGCCTCATAGTTCCACACCCACCAAAGGTTGTGGGCAATCTCGTCGAGGCACTTCAGCTCTTCGGGAAGGCTCGATTTCACGGTCAGCTCACGCCATTGCGGAGCGTTTGCATAGTCAGCTTTGATTTTCATATAAATTTACCTTAAAAGTGTTATTCAATCAAAAATCACCATTGTGTTATTGACATTCGGCTGCAAAGGTACTTAATTTTTCTCAAAACGCGGAAAAAAAATGAAACATTTTGTTACACAACACGTAAATATTGATATTTGTTGATTTGAAGGTTG
Organism: uncultured Prevotella sp.; assembly: GCA_905233425.1. Taxonomy (GTDB): domain Bacteria; phylum Bacteroidota; class Bacteroidia; order Bacteroidales; family Bacteroidaceae; genus Prevotella. The sequence continues at coordinate 158,310 of CAJOEC010000011.1, forward strand.
GATTTTGTTGTCAGACGAGTGCCGGAGTGATGGCGGCATATAGGTTTGACACAGCATATAATGGGACAATCCTTATTTGGCGGATTGTGCTGTCATCCTGCTTGTCGGAGTTTTCCAAGAGGGCAAAATTTTCCAGAGAGCAGCGTATTCCGTCTGTCAGATGCTTCTGGCGCATGAACAGGTGCAGGCTCTTCATCTTACCGCTTGTGCCTGACTTGCACTCTATGGGCAGTACCTTCATGTCGCGTGTAACGATATAGTCGACCTCCGAGCGTGTGCTCTCCGCGGTGTTCTCCCAGTAGTAGAGATCGTGTTGGGAACGGGGATTGCTGTATTTCACCATCTCCCACCCCAGAACCATTTCGGCCAGTCCGCCCTTGTTCACCAGGTCTTCGGCTGTTCCCGCAACTATCAGCTCAGTCAGCTGGGTGGCACTGCCCATATCCATGTCGAGGATGCGCAGCAACAGGCCGCTGTCAAGATAAATGTATTTTCGGAACTTGCTGTTGGCTTCTGCACCAAGCGGAAGACCGTTGGCCGCTGTGTGGCTGATGCGTTTGATGATGCCCGCATCGCATAGTAGACCCAAGGCCTTTTTTACTTCCTCTGCCCTGTATTCACCTTCCACCTTGCTATACATGAATTTACTGCCTATTTGCAGGATAACGCTCTGTAGCGTGTTTCGGAGCAGGGCTGGGTCAACCTTCTTGGCATATTTGGCAAAGTCGTCATAGTAGGTCAGCTGTATGTCGTCAAGTTCCCGTTGGCACTGACGGTAGTCACGGCTTTTCACCCATGCAGCCACGCTGGCCGGCATGCCACCCACCATAAGAAACGTGCGGTAGTTTTGTACTAAGTCGTTATGTATGGCAGTAGGCAATGGTCTCTCACTGTCAGCCTGTTGTTTGGCCTTCACCCACGATGCCTTGCCCTCGGCCATGAGAAATTCGTCGAATGAGAAAGGATATACGAACAGGGAACGTATTCTGCCCACGCCAAACGACGGCAGTTCTTTCAGCGTGAACTCCAGCAGTGAACCTGCTGCTATGACATGCAGACTGGGGAAATCCTCCTTGAAGGTCCAAAGGCTCTTGATGGCATCAGGCGAAGCTTGTATCTCATCGAGAAACAATAGCGTCTTTCCTGCTTCCACGGGCTTGCCGTAAAGCATACTTAGGCTGTCGGCAAGTGCGTGGACATCGTGAGTCTTCTCAAAGATTTCCTTTATCTCAGGGCGTTTCTCAAAGTTCACCTCAATAAAATAGTCGAAAGTCGCACCAAGATGTTCCGCAGCCCACGATTTCCCAACCTGCCTGGCGCCGCGAAGCAGCAGTGGCTTCAGACTGCTGCTCTGCTTCCATTCCATAAGAAGTTTGTCTATCGCTCGTTCTATGTACATTTTTCTCTAATTAAACATTAAATAACTACAGTCTGCTGTCAGCTTTGAAGTAGGAATGCTGCCATTCTTGGCGGCTGTCATGCGGCAGGAATACCGCACCTCCTACATAGTGGCTGCAAAGGTAATGCTTTTTTGCGAATACAGCAAACAATTCTGCATTATTTTGACAAAACCGAGAGGAATAATTGGCTGTTTTCTGACAAAACCGAGAGGAATAATTGGCCGTTTTCTGATAAAACCGAGAGGAATAATTGGCCGTTTTCTGATAAAACCGAGAGGAATAATTGGCTGTTTTCTGACAAAACCGAGAGGAATACGCAGCAAATGCCGGAACACTCCCTGAGTCGGGGGTGTTCCGGCATTTCTGCTGTCTGTGTTCTAAAATAACGGATGGACTCTAATCTGTTTCGTCTTCAAAGTCCTTGTCCGCTTCATTCTTCCTGTTCCTCTTCGTCCTCCCACACGTCGCGGCGATACTTTCTTGAGGCTGGGTCAAGCTCGCCATCCTCGTCCACTCCGCCGTAGTCGATGTCCTTGTCTGAAGAGGTGACGCCCTCAGAGGCGCAGACGATGGTTGCCGTCCCAATGTATGCCACCATGACCGATGGCTCAATATATGTTTTCTTCATAATCACTGTCCTCCTTTCTTTACTTGATAACCTTTTTGCCATTGACAATAATCAGTCCTTTCCCCGACTGTGAGCTGACCTTGCGACCCTGTAGGTCGTAGGCCTTTTCCGTCTGTTGTGCTCCAGTCGCAATATCCATGACACCGTTGGCATCACCGCCAAAACTCATGCTGATGTGCCTTGCGTCGTAGCTTTCCTCGAAGTCGGGCAGCAGGTCGTAAAAGTTGAAATAGGCGCGGTAGCCCTTCATCGTCGTCTCGCCTACAGAATACCAGAACTGGTTGCCGTAGAGGAACAGAGTGCCCCAGTCGAGCACGGTGCCGGCAACGTATGTCCCCACCATCTGCCGTGGCTGGTTATGGCGGCGGCTCGTGTCGAAGTCCACAATGGCCTCCTGCGGGTCAATGTCCACACCGTCGACGGTGAACTCCGTCACTTTCTCGCCCACCTTTATTATATAAGGGTGGTTGGCCTCAATGGCCGTGACATCGGTGAAATTCACGTTGATATTCTCGCCGTCGTCGCTCACCTCATAGTCGTTGAAGTCGCCTATCTGCACGTCATCGCCAAAGGCATCCTTCGTCTGAGCCTCTGTCATGGCAAAAGGCAGGCAGATTGTGCTCCACTCGTTAGCCTTGATTGTACGCTTCACACGGACATTGGCATTCTCCTCTGCTTCAGGGGCAGTAGTCGAGGTCTCGTCGAGGATGGTGCGGAATTCAGTGATGTTTACCATGAAGTCCACGTCAGCAAGATTCTCACCTTGTGAGTCTGCCGTGCGTGTGAACTCACAGGCCGTGATGCTTGCGGGAAGCGACGAGCCGAGCGTCAGGCTGGCATCGGCCACCACGGTTACGCGCAGCAGCGGCCCGCTGGTGGGCATGGAGAGGCTGGTCTCGTCTGTAGAATAGCAGGTGAACTTATAGTTCCCGTTTGAAGAAAGCAGATTGCCAGTTACAACATGGTTGCCTTCAAATGCCCGTTCCACAATGGGCTTGCCTTCGTCATCGGACAACAACGACAGCCCGTCGGGTAATGACAGCTGTAATTCAAAGGCTGTGAACTCCGTGTCAAACTCGCAGCCAATCTCAATGGTGGCCTGTCCGCCTTGAGGCACGCTGACGTCGCTTACCGTCAGCCGGTTGTCGGCCATAGCCTGCCCCATGCAGAGGAGGCAGGCAGAAAGCAAAAGAATAATGTTTTTCTTCATTGTTCTATTATTATAAGTGTTTCATTTAATGATTCATGGCAGCAATCCGCCATTTCCGATATTATCTTCCAAGGATGATGTCTATCACCTGCACCAGGTCGGTGATGGTCACCTTGCCGTCGCCGTTCAGGTCGGCTACCTTGCGGATGAACTGCGCGGGTTCCTCCTCCAGGATGTAGCTGTTCATGCTGATGACATCGGTCACGCTGACGCGCCCGTCGCCGTTTACGTCGCCCATCACGGCCTCGGTGACGGTCAGCGTGGCGGTGCTGTTCTTCGGGTGGATGTCCTCATAGACGTTGCCCGCCTTCTTCACCGTCATCTCAATGTCCTTGATGGTCATGGTGTAGGTGCCCACGGCCACGTTGTCGGCCACATCGATGGTGATGGTCATGCCATCGCCGTTGGCCTGGCTGATGGCGCGGCTACCCTGCGGCGTCACCACGAAGCGGTAGAGACCATCGCTCACCTTGCTCGATGAGATACTATGGGTGTTCACGGCATTGCCCGTCAGCTGAGCCAACAACTTGCCGTCTTTCTCACCCACGGTCACGCCAGCAGGCAACTGCAAGTCGAACTGGAAGCCCATGATGGTCTCCTCGTTGGTCAGCAGTACGTTAAGCGTGCCCCGTCCACCGCTGCACTGCGTCATGTCCGTCACCGTCAGTTTATTGTTCTTCTCCACGGTTATCAGGCACGATGCTGTCTTACCGCTGCCATCATTGGCCGTCGCCTTTACCTGGCAAGTACCGGAGCCGACGGCAGTCACCAGTCCGCCCTCGCTCACCACGGCCACCGCCTCGTTGGTGCTGCTCCAGGTCACGCTTTTGTCCGTGGCGTTGTCAGGGGCGATGGTTGCTTCCAACTGTAGTTTCTCACTGACGGTCAGATCCACCTCGGTCTTATTAAGATTGATACTACTAACTAATACTGGGTTCACTGTTACTACACACTGTGCGGAAACGCCATTATGAGCAGTGCAGGTAATGGTAGTGATGCCTACACCAACAGCATTAACTTTGCCATCGTTAGATACTGTAGCTACTAAGGTGTTGCTGCTATTCCAAGTCAGTGTAGTTTCAGCACCAGACTGAATGACCGTAGGCGTTATCGTTTCTTCTTCCCCTAATAGCATGGAAAGTGTTTGTGGAATATTTATCGAAATAACATCTACGACTGTTATGTTGTATGTATATGTGTTGTTGTTAGTTCTACTCGTTCTGCCATCATCGTATGAATATTTCACTTTAAAAGTATGATTTCCTGTTTTTTGCAGTGTTACTTCATAGGTATAATAAGTTTCATAAGAGGTGCTGCTATTAAAGACATGCTCATGCGGTATTATAGAAAAAGCATTTGCATCAGATAACGTATAGGTTAAATTATAAACATGTGGACCATAGTAGGAAGTATTGGCGATTCCCAAATCTGAAGCTATGTCTATTATGATAGTATTCCCTTTCGTAACGGTCAGATTCTTTCCTGAATCAGTTGCACTTACTGTCAACACAAACAAAGAACACGCCAAAAACAATAATATTCTTTTCATAATTTCTATTTCTGCCTCCCCGCCCCCAGATTCGGCCTTTAAAAGTTATTGGATTGTTTTAGATACGACATATAAAAAGATGTGGGAACCATACTCTGCTACTACTCGTCCCACTATCTGAGGCTCTTGCATGCCCACACGGATTGAACGAGCAAGCATAGACCCCACAATGATATGAAAGCACACGCATACACATAAGTATAATACGTGACTACGTAATCACATCATGTAGGCATCTACCTCTTGCCATGTTCATTGACCGTGTAGAAGGTTGCAAGATTTCAGATAGTCAAGAACAAAGCGTTGAAAGTAAACGCCTTTTATTATGTCGTGACCCTCACGGAGTGTCGGCCTGTCCGGACGTGGCCGCGCTTCTTTGAACTCTGAGAGTCGGCTGCAAAAATACGACGAAAAATCCGAACCGCAAAGCGATTCGGACTATATTTAAGAAACTTTAAGCAAATGCTTTTCTGTTTTTGGGGGAAATCATCCTATTCTCTTTGTTAGCCTGACAGGGTTGCACCTACAATCCCAAATGTCATCAATCCAAATGTTTTCTGAAGTGACATGGTATATTATCCTGTAGTTTTCAGTAATAGTCTTTAGTAAATCGCAGCCTCATACTTTCTTGCCCTTTGTCTGGCTTCCGTCAAGACATCCTCCCAGTCATATACTTCCCCGTTTTCTATTTCGCGTTCTGCCTCTTCAATCCGCTCTATTGCCTCTTCGTATGTGGCAGGACCAATAAATGGGGTAATAATACTGCATTCGTCTGTTATACCATCCTCCACATCGTATGCTGAGACCTTATTATATGCCACAGCTTCCATAGGTTCAGCTGCCTTCATGCAGCCGTAGCCGTCCTCCTCTTCAATTATTGGGTATTTCTTTTCTTCCATAGTCGTTAAACGCCTTTCCTTTCGGCTGTCCTTACAAGCGGTGTTCTCAGCCTCAGGTGTTCCATCGATGTCTTGACACTGCACTGCCCTTGGAAGGGCACCGGGCTGGCACGGGGCCTGCCCCTACAGTGTCGAGTACAAAAATACGATGAAAAATCCGAACCGCAAAGCGATTCGGATTCTAATGATACATATTTAAAGATATTTAACGGTTTTCAGAGGCAGTATCCCATACGTTCCAGCATTGTCTTATCAGACAAATAAGTGTTCTTTATGTATTCAATGTTGATTGCCTCGTCTGAAACGGAATAGATGACCTTGATTTTCTTAATGACCAACAGCCCATGTAGTTCAAATCCCACTTTCTCTGATATAGGTTCAATGGGAGCGGCTTCAGCAAGGCTCAGCGACGCTGGTGCCGACCATCGTATCTCTAAATTCATACAACCTTTGGTCTAAAAAACGTTCTGCATCTTCCTGTGAGTAAGTTCTTCCCGCCATCACGTCGGCGTGACTTCTCTTCAGTATGGCAATTAAAGCTTCTTCGTCTGTCATTATAGTTCTCATATCCATAATCCTCTATTTGAAAGTAAACGCCTTTTGTTATGTCGTGGCTCTCATGGAGTGTCGGCCTGTCCGGACGTGGCCGCGCTTCTTTGAACTCTGAGAGTCGGGCTGTTTTTTCTTCTTATGTTTATAGGTTTTCTATTTCCTCAACACCCAGGCCTGTGTACTTTGCTATTGTATTCACTGGCAAGTTGTCAGCTTTCATTTGGCGTGCAGCATCAATGGCCTTGGTGTGTTCACCTTCAGAGCGGCCTTTCTCCATGCCTTTCTCCATGCCCTCTGCCAAACCAGAGGCATGGCCCTCCATCCATTGGCCTTCCATCACGGCCACGGTATCGCGGAACTTACGCAGATTTTCGTCGTAAATCTCCCGCTCTTTCTTTGACAGCGAGGCCACATCGGCCACGCTTGCCAGTTTTTGGAACACAGCATCCTGTGCCAGCCACGGCATTCTTTTCAACACTTCCATATTCTTCAGTACATAAATAAGTTTGTCAAATAACGTCTCACACTCTTCCACTGACTTCGTGAAGCACGGCATCTGCAGGAACACCAGCCGCATCTTGTCGCTGAAGGGGACTTTGTGCCGCAAGTCCATTAGTCCCACGTCTGTGCGGAACTCATCGCCGAGACTCCTCATCTTGAAGTTCATCAGGGCCACAATATACACAGCCTTCACGTCGCTGTAGTGCCACTCTGCGCCCGGTGTCCCCTGGTTGGAAATGGAGCGGGCCAGATAGTAAACGCAACGGTTCTTGAAGAACGACTGACTCTTGTACTGCATCTCCACGATGATGTGCTCGCCGCCGTCCACCTCACAATACACGTCGTAAATTAGCGACTTGTCGTCTGCCGACTCCCCGGGTTGTTCCTTGTCGAGCAATTTCAGGTCGGTTATAGTCCGCTCACCATCTAACAGACAGTTGAGGAACTTGACAAGTATCGGTTTCGACACCTCCTGCCCAAAGATGCGCTTGAAGCCGATGTCAGTGAACGGGTTTATGAACTTTGCCATAATCAAATAAAAATGTGCGTGCATCGCAATGCATGGGTGCAAAGATACGAACAAAAATCCGAACCGCCAAGCGATTCGGATATTTTTTCAAAACTTTATCAAATTGTCATCAAATAATAGGAACCAACAAAGAAAAGTGCGGGAAAATGAACAAGTAATGAGAAAAATGGAAGGGAAATCAAAAAAGTTTTGTTACCTTTGCACCCGATGAAAAAAGCTGTATGTTTGTTGTTGGCCGTACTGGCCGTTTTGTCATTGTCGGCTGCTGAGCGCAAGAAGGTGGCCGTGGTCTTGAGCGGTGGCGGTGCGAAGGGAATGGCGCACATCGGTGCGCTGAAGGTTATTGAACGTGCAGGTCTGCCGATTGACATGGTCGTAGGCACATCGATGGGCAGCCTTTTGGGCGGCCTCTATGCCATAGGGTATAATGCCGACGCGCTCGACTCATTGGTGCATGAGCTTGACTGGAGCTATCTGCTCACCGACCGCGAGAACATGAGCCGCCAGAGCCTTACCGACCGCAGGAAGCAGAACACATATATCATTTCACACGGACTGACAATCGGCAGACAGAAGGACAACTCAGGCGGCTTCATCAAGGGCAAGAACATCAACATGCTGCTCGAGAAGCTGTGCATGGGCTACACCGACTCCATCAGCTTCGACAGTCTTCCCATCCCCTTTGCCTGTGTGGCGACAAATCTTGTGGACAATTCCGAGGTGGACTTCCACTCCGGCTGTCTGCCCCAGGCGCTGAGGGCGTCGATGGCAATCCCGGCCGTGTTCTCGCCGGTACGCATCGGCAAGATGGTGCTCGTTGACGGCGGGCTTACCAACAACTACCCCGTGGACGTGGCAAGGAAGATGGGAGCCGACATCGTCATCGGCGTCACCGTGCAGGACTCGTTGCGTTCGGCTGACGGACTGGGCAGCACATTCAACGTATTGATGCAGGTAGTCGACTTCAACACTCTGAACAAGTACGAGGAGAACATCGCCGACACCGACCTCCATATCCGTGTGAACCCCTCGGGTTATTCTTCGGCCAGCTTCAACTCTGCCGCCGTCGACACGCTCATGAACCGTGGCGAAGTTGAGGCCATGCGCCACTGGGACGACATGATGTCCCTGAAGCAGGTCATCGGTATCGACTCCACCTTCCGTCCCGTAAGGCTGCAACCGCTGCGCCCCAGGGTGATGACGGAAAGGGTGCACCTCACAGGCTTCACCTTCGAGAACATGACTCCCCAGGACGAGGCCTTCCTGCGGGCAAAGTTCCGCCTCAACCGCCTCGACAGCATCTCCAGCCGCGAAGAGGAGGAGATCACCACGTCGATGCGAGTCGACCTGTTCTTCCAGACAGCCACCTCACACTTGGTGGAAGAGACTGACGGATACCGCTTGGTGCTGACGGCCGGCAACCGGAAGACCAGCCAGGTGAACGTCGGACTGCGCTTCGACAACGAGGAGATGGTGGCAATGCAGGTGAATGCCAATCTGCCACTGAAGAAGACGCTCGCCGTCAGTTCAGACATCACTGTGCGACTGGGCAAGCGTATCATGGCCGGCGGCGACCTCATATTCCACCCCCGTGCTCTGCGACTGACCCGCCCTGCCATCTCCTACTATTTCCACCACAACGACATTGATGTCTATTACAAGGGCAAACGTGAATACAGCGTGCTCTACAACTGGCACCGGGCATTGGCCGATCCGGTGAACATCTCCGTCCGCAATTTCACCTTCAATGCGGGGCTGCGCTGGGACTATTACCATTTCCTCAACAAGATGAAGACCGAGGATTCGCGCCATGTGGAGTTCGAGAACTCGCATTACTACATCTGGCAGGCACGGATGGAGTTCAACTCGGAGGACCACTGGTATTTCCCGACACGTGGAGGCCGGTTCATGGCCCGCTATGCCTATATCACCGACAATTTCACGCAGCTTGACAATCACCGTGGCATTTCCGACGCCTCTGTGTCGTGGCGCAAGTCGATGACCCTTGGCGAGCGGTTCACCATTGAGCCAATGCTCTATGGCCGTATGCTTTTCGGCACCGACATCCCCCACATCTTCGGCAACATCGTCGGCGGAACGACTTTCGGCCATTATGTGGAGCAGCAGATGCCTATGGCCGGACTGGGCAATGTGGAATATGCCGAGCGTCATTTTGCCGCCTTCCAGCTGCAGGCCCGTCAGCGGATGGGCAAGAACCATTACGTGAGGCTGTTGGCGGTAGCGGCACAGCATGCCTCTGAGCTGGAGAACCTGATGAAGACCAAGACCATCATTGGCGGCCAGCTGTCCTACTGCTATGACTCGATGCTGGGCCTGCTCGGAGCCTCCTTCGGATACTCCAACAGGTCCAAGGCCGTAGATTTCTATTTCAATGTAGGTTTCGTTTTCTAAAGGTCACAAAAAACCTGCCCGTACATCACTGTAAGGGCAGGGAACATGTACAAAAATGAAAAAACTCAATTCATCGCAGTTGTTGTTACTCCTGCGATTTGTTTTCGGCGTCGATAGCCTTGATTTTCTCTTTCACTAACTGCAGGTCGTCCTTCAGCTTCTGCACCTTGCGGTTCATCTCGTCGATGAGCGAATTGCCCTTCTTCGAACTTACGCTGAGGAATCCCAGGTTGTTCTCGTAGGTCTGCAGGTCCTGCTTCATCTGCTCGAACTGCCTCTGCAGTCTTGCCTTCTCGCTGTCGAGTGCGCCTTCGCCACGCTCGGCCACCTGCTTGAGGCTGTCCTTGAACTTCGTCAGGCGGCGCTTTGCCACGCTGATGTTAAGCTCCTTGTAGAGCTTGTCGAGCACGGTGTGGTACTCCTCGTAGAGCTTGTCCTTCTCCTTGAAGGGCACATGGCCGATGGCGTTGTACTCCTCGACGAGTTTCTGCACCTTCTCCTGCAGTCCCTCGCCGGCCTCCTCGGCGGCAGCCTTCAGACGCTCAATCACGTCGCGCTTCTTCTCCAGGTTGCCGTGCTCCTCGCCTCGCTGTCCGGCGCCGGCGGCGTTGCGGGCCTCGAAGAACTTGTTGCAGGCGCCGAGGAACTCCTCCCAGAGCTGGTCGCCCAGACGCTTGGGCACCATGCCTATGGTCTTCCACTCTTTCTGCAGGGCAATGAGCTTGTCGCTTGTCGAGCGCCACTCGGTGCTGTCCTGCAGGGCCTTGGCTTTCTCTATGAGTGCGCGTTTCTTGTCGGCATTGGTCTTGTAGGTCTCCTTGAGAACCTTGAAGTGCTCGGCCTTGGTGACGAAGAACTTGTCGCAGGCGGTGCGGAAACGCTCGAAGATCTTCACGTTCATCTTCTGCGGTGCGAAGCCAACGGTCTTCCACTCCTGCTGCAGGGCGATTATCTCCTGGGTGTGGCGGTCCCAGTCGATGCTGCTCTTGTTCTCCTCAGCCAGGATGGCCTCTACCTTCTCGCAGAGTGCGGTCTTCTTGGCGAGATTCTCCTCCTCGCGCTCGCGGAGTCCCTCGAAATACTGCTGGTGGCGCTTGTTGATGACCGTCGATGCGGCCTTGAAGCGCTGCCATATCTCCTCGCGCAACTCGCTGCTCACAGGCCCTATCTCACGGTACTCCTGGTGCAGCTGCTGCAGCTGGTGGAATGCGCTGATGACATCGTTCTCTTCGGCCAGCTTCTCTGCAGTCTCGCAGATGCGTGTCTTAGCCTCAAGGTTCTTCTTGAAGTCCAGCTCGCGAGCCTCGCTGTTCAGTTTCAGCAAGTCGTAGAACTGCTCCACGTAGAGCTGGTAGTTGCGCCACAGCTCGTTGGCCCTTTCAGCGGGCACGGCCTTGATGTCCTTCCACTCCTGTTGCAGGGCTTTGAACTCCTGGTATGTCTTGCTGGCCTCTTCGGGTGTTGTCACCATGGCCTTTATCTTGTCTATTATTTCCAGCTTGTGCTTCAGGTTTGCCTCTTTCTCGGCCTCCATCTGTCGGAACTGCTGTTGCCGGCGCTCCTTGATGATGCTCATTTCGGCCTTGAACACCTCCTCGTCCTCGTCGGGCGTGATCTGGTATTGCTCAGGGTCGCCACCGGCATCTATGAAAGCCTTCATGCTGGCTTCGCGCTCGGCGATGTGCAGTTTGTAGAAGACGGTCTTCAGCTGTTCCACCTCGTCTTTCAGAGGCGGCTCCTCGCCGTGGGCAATCTCCTTGACACGCTCCAGAACCTCCTGTTTCGTCTGGTAGACCCTGTGGGGCGTTTCCTGTGCCGACGGCTCTGCCTGCTGTTCGCCAGCGTTTTCTGTTGATACTTCAGGAGCGGCAGCTTCCTGGTTTACTACTTTTGCCTCCTCTTCGACTGGCGAAGCGTTCACGAGGGCATTCTCTTGAGAGTCCATCATTTAACTTTGTTTAGTTACTGATTCGGTTAGTTCATTCACATAATGACACTTTATCTGCCTTGGCAGACAATTCGGGCGGTAAAATTACGAAAAAGTTGGCACTCGGAGCTAATTTCCTCAGTACTTTTTGTTTTTTATTGTTTTTTTTAACTATTCCATGGCATTCAGGACGCTGAAAGCGTCACCTCTCAATAACCGTGGGTTCGCAGAACCTACGGAATCTGATGCCGTCGGTAACATCGACCCTGACGGGGTCGCGTGAACGTATGAAGTTGCCGGTGGCAATTTTCAGGTCGTGAACAAAAGTGATAATGTTTAATTGCGCGCGAACATTATTTATATAATATATAGGGCCAGATAGCTGGGTCTGTCGGAGATTGGGGGCGCAGCACAAAAAAAGACCGCTAACTCATTGAGAGTCAGTGGCCGACTAAAGCGTTTCGGGTCGAGGTGACAGGACTCGAACCTGCGACAGCCTGGTCCCAAACCAGGAACGCTACCAACTGCGCTACACCTCGCTTGCTTTTTTGCGGGTGCAAAATTACAATAATTCTGCGAAAGAAAAGAAGACTGGGCCGAAAAGTTGCTCTGCTTTGTTATTTTTTAACAATCCCCATCGTTGTGTATCAACTCTGTCGCCATGTTGTGCGTCGGCCTACGGTGGACTTTATGTCGTTCCGGGGAGGGCTTTGAAAGGCCTTGGGAGGCCCAAAAAGTTCGCGCTGGGCGAACTCCGAGTTCGCACGGCGCGAACTGTGAGTTCGGACGGGGCGAACTCCGAGTCCGCGCCGGGCGGACTAATAGGCATGTCGGAGACGATTTCCCCTCCAAATCACAATAATTCCAAAAAAAGCGGCATTTTTTTTTGTAATAGGAGAATTTTTCATAATTTTGCAAACGATTTTCGCAAATCAAATATGAAACACACACGAAGATGATAAACAGAGAGCTTATAAGGATTAAAGTTGTACAATTAACCTACGCCTATTATCAGAACGGGAGCAAGAACATAGACACGGCCGAGAAGGAACTTTTCTTCAGTCTTTCGAAGGCCTACGACCTCTACAATATTCTTCTGGCGCTTATTGTGGCCTTGACAAAGGAGGCCGGTCGGCGGTTGGAGATTGCCCAGGCGCGGGCGAAGCGCGAGCGCAAGCCGGCACCGTCGCCGAAATTCGTCTACAACCGCTTTGCGCTGCAGCTGGCAGACAGCACGCAGCTGGCCGAGTTCCTGGCCTCGAACAAGCACTCATGGGACGACGAGCCGGAGTTTGTCGGCAAGCTGCTCACACAGATTGAGCAGACGCAGTTCTACAAGGAATACATGGAGTCGGACACCGACGACTACAGCAGCGACCGCGAGCTGTGGCGGCGGCTCTACCGTCTGCTCATTCAGGACAACGACGACCTCGATGCTCTGTTGGAGGAGAAGAGCCTCTACTGGAACGACGACAAGGAGGTGGTCGACTCGTTTGTGCTCAAGACCATCAAGCGTTTCGACGAAAGCAACGGCGGCAAGCAGGAGCTGCTGCCCGAATATGAGTCGGAGGAGGAGAAGGACTACGCCCGCAAGCTGTTCCGAGCCACGATACTCAATGCCGACGACTACCAGCGCTGCATGAGCGAGGCCTCGCACAACTGGGACTTCTCACGACTGGCATTCATGGACGTGGTGATCATGCAGATTGCCCTGGCCGAGATGCTCACCTTCCCGACGATACCCCTGTCGGTTACCATCAATGAGTATGTTGAACTGTCGAAAATCTATTCCACGCCGCGCAGCTTCGGCTACGTGAACGGGATGCTCGACGCCATAGCACGCCATCTTGTTGAGACGGGGCGGCTGATGAAGAAGATTGACATGAAGAAGCCCGTCGACATCGATCCGGAAATCTAATTAAAAAACAATACCGATACACAAAAAGATTATGACAAACATTATTTTGCAAGCAGCAGCCCCTGGGGGCAACGGCATGGCAATGATCCTGATGATGGTGGCCATATTCGCCGTCATGTGGTTCCTCATGATACGCCCGCAGCAGAAGAGGCAGAAGGAGATACAGAAATTCCAGAACGAGCTGCAGGAAGGCCAGTCGGTGGTCACCGGAGGCGGTATCTACGGCACGGTGAAGAGCATCGACCTGACAAAGAACACCGTCGACATCAAGATTGCACGCGACGTGGTGGTGACTGTCGACAAGAACTACGTGTTTAAGGACATGAGCACCATGCCAATGCAGAGATGAACATCGGTTCGTTTTTCCGCAGCGTTGCCGATTTCCTGTTCAGCCGCACAAACAGGGAGTTCGTCATCTTCCTGTTCTTCTTAGCTCTGTCGGGAATATTCTGGCTGATGACGCGCCTTAACGAGACATACGAACAGGAGGTGCGCATAGTGGTGCGCTACACCAACGTGAGGAAAAACGCGGTGCTCACCTCGGGCGAGACCGACACCCTGCATGTGAACATCAGCGACAAGGGCTTCAACATCATAAGCTATATGTACGGACAGGTGCACCGGCCGATAGACATAGACTTCACAACCCACACCACCGCCAATGGCACCGGCAGTGTGGAGAGCGCCGAGATAAAGGCCCTGGTTGAAACAGAGCTGATGGCATCGTCGAAGATTCTCAGCATAAAGCCCGAGCGGCTGGTCTACTACTACAACAACGGTGAGTCGAAGCGTGTGCCAGTGCTGTTCAGGGGCACGATAACCCCGCAGCAGCTCTATTTCGTGGCCGACCGGCAGATAACGCCCGACAGCGTGACGGTGTATGCCCCGAAGCAGAAACTCGACAGCATAAAGGCCGTCTACACCGAGGAAAGAAGCTACGACGACGTGCACGACACGCTTGTGGTGAAGCAAAAGCTCACAACGATTGCCGGGGCGAAGATTGTGCCCGACCAGGTGAGCATCGGGATTATCACCGATGTGCTCACAGAGGTGAGCATTGACGGTGTACCCATTGAGGGCATCAATATGCCCGAAGGAAAGATACTACGCACGTTCCCGGCAAGGACAGGAGTGCACTTCGTCGCGGGAATGAAGCAATATAAGGGGCTGAGTCCCAAAGATTTCCGCGTGGTGGCCGACTACAACGAGTTCGGACACACTACATCGCAGAAATGCAGAATTTATTTGCATACCAAACCAACAGGCATAAGCAACGCCACCCTCGACGTGTCGCAGGTGGACTATCTCATAGAAGGAACAACAAAATGAAAACAGGTATTACCGGAGGAATAGGCAGCGGAAAGAGCTATGTGTGCCAGCTGCTGGCCGAAATAGGTGTTAATGTCTACGACTGCGACGCTGCAGCCAAGAGGCTCATGGCCACCTCGGAGAAGCTGCGCCAGCAGCTGACAGAACTCATTGGCCCTGAGGCATACAACATTGCCACCGACGCAGACGGCAAGGAGGAGTTTACACTTAACAAGGCCGCTGTGGCCCGATTCCTGCTCGCCTCTGAAGCCAACAACAAAGCTGTGAACAACATTGTCCACCCCGCTGTCATTGCCGACTTTGAGGCCAGCGGGATGGAATGGGTGGAGAGCGCCATACTTTTCGAGGCAGGGATGAACAGGCTGGTGGACCGTGTGGTGGCGGTGATTGCGCCACGCGATGTCAGAATCGCACGTGTCATGGAGCGCGACGACATTAGCCGCGAGGAGGCGATACAGTGGATTGACAGACAGTGGCCACAAAAGGAAATAATCAAACGGTCGGACTACGTCATCGTCAACGACGGCCACCAGCAGCTTCTCCCCCAGCTGAAACCTCTGATAGTGGCGGCTAAAGCCACCGACGAAGAGTGAAACCGGAAGAAGCCGCCCCAGTAGCGGTACACGACAAAAAAATCAATAATCAAACTATTATAATGAAAACAACAGTCTTAGCCATCGCCGGAAAGCCCGGCCTCTACAAACTGCTCTCACGCGGAAAAAACAATCTCATAGTCGAAGCACTCGACGCAACACACAAGCGCCAGCCGACATTCAATTCAGACCGCATCATCGCACTTAGCGAAATTGCCATGTACACCAACGGCGACGACATCGCGCTCTACAAGGTGCTCGACAGCATGAAGAAACTCGAAGACGGGAAACACGCGTCGGTGAACCCAAAGACGGCAACGGGCGACGAACTGCGCGAATACTTCGGCAAGATTCTGCCCGATTTCGACCGCGACAGAGTCCACGTGAGCGACATAAAGAAACTCATACAGTGGTACAACATACTGGTTGACAACGACATGACCGACTTCGTCGACGAAGAAAACGCTGAGGAAGAAACCGCTGACACTACGGAAGAAGCAGACCCCGGTGACAGCAAGCCAGAAGCAAAAGCCGAAGAAGATGCACCAAAAGCTAAAGCCGGCAGCAAGCCTGCCAGGAAATAAGCCTTCACAAACAGCATTACCGCTGCCACCACTGACCGTCTACAGGGCCAGTGCCGGCAGCGGTAAGACGTTTACACTGGCAGTGGAATACATAAAGCTGCTGGTGCAGAACCCGTCGGCATTCCGCCAGACACTCGCCGTGACCTTCACGAACAAGGCCACAGAGGAGATGAAGATGCGCATTCTCAGCCAGCTCTACGGCATCTGGAAAGGTCTGGAGAAGTCGGACGACTATGCCGAGAAGGTGTGCGGCGAACTGGGTGTCAGCCGGAAATATGCCGCCGAGCAGGCTGGAAAGGCACTCGAACTGCTGCTCCACAACTACAGCTTCTTCCGAGTGGAGACCATCGACTCGTTCTTCCAGAGCGTGCTGAGAAACCTGGCCCACGAACTGGAACTGACGGCCAACTTGCGCGTCGGCCTTAACGACGTGCAAGTGGAGGAACAGGCCGTCGACCAGATGATCGACGCGCTGAAACCAAAGGACAGAATGCTGCAGTGGCTGCTGCGGTATATCATGGACAACATCGACGACGACCGCACGTGGAACGTCATCGGGCAGATAAAGCAGTTTGGCAAGACAATCTTCCGCGACTACTACAAGCAGGAGAGCAAAGAGCTGAACAAGGTCGTAGCGCAGGAGGGATTCGTCGACGACTATGCCAAGATGCTGCGCGGTATCAGGGCGAAGGCTCAGGAACACATGGGGCAGATTGCCACGGAGTTCTTCAGTTGCCTGGCCGACGAAGGCCTCAGCGTGGACGATTTCTCGGGAAAGAACCGTGGCGTGTGCAGCATCTTCCTGAAGCTGCAGCGGGGCGAGATGGACGAGAGCATAGTCACCAAGACTGTGGCCGACGCCGTGGGCAACCCTGGGAAATGGTATGTCAAGAGCAGCCCGAATGCGCAACTGATACACACGCTGGCCGACGGAGTGCTGGGGCAGCTGTTGCGCCGTGCAGTCGGAGAGCAGCGGCAGCAGTGGCGGTTGTTCAAGAGTGCCGACCTAACCCTGAGGCATCTCAGTCAGCTGAGGCTGCTCAACAGCATTGAGACACAGGTGCGACTGATGAACGACGAGGCCAACCGATTCCTGCTCAGCGACACACAGCAACTGCTTCACGACCTCATCGACGGCAGCGACTCGCCTTTCATCTACGAGAAAATCGGCACGCAGTTGGAGCACATAATGATTGACGAGTTCCAGGACACGTCGACGGTGCAATGGAAGAACTTCAAGGTGCTGCTGCGCGAGACCATGAGCCACCGAGGGGCCAGCAGCCTCATCGTCGGCGACGTGAAGCAGAGCATCTACCGCTGGCGGAGCGGCGACTGGAGACTGCTCGCCGGAATCAGCGGGCAGTTTGCCGATACAGGGGAGAAACTGGTGATACACAAACTTGACACCAACTACCGTTCACAGCCACGGGTCATCGATTTCAACAACAAATTCTTCGCCGAGGCAGCAAGCCAGGAGGGGGTAAGTGCCTACGACGACGTGGAGCAGCTGTGGCCCGACGGAAAGGACATGGCTGGGGCTGTGGAGGTGACGCTGTTTCCCACCGACGACTATGCGCCCACGACGCTGAAGGCTGTGGGCGAATGCGTGGAGAAACTGCTGCAACAGGGAGCGAAGGCCGAGGACATAGCCATTCTCGTGCGCAGCAACAACCACATACCACTGTTGGCAAACCATCTGCTGGAGCAACTGCCCGGCGTGAATGTCGTCAGCGACGAGGCCTTCCGTCTCGATGCCTCGACAGCCGTGCAGCTAATAGTCCACGCCCTGCGCTACCTTGTCCACCCCGACGACCTTATTGCCCGTGCTTTCCTGGCAAAGGAGGCCGGAGCGGGAATCGACGGCCAGCTGCCTGAAGCCTTCGACGCTCACCGTGAAGAGCTGTCGCGGCTGCCACTCTACGAACTTACGGAACAGGTCTATGCCATCTTCGCCAGCTACAATGAGGCTTCAGCCGCCCAGAGCGCATACCTCTGCGCCTTCTTCGACAAGGTGGCCGAATATGTCGGCGACAACAACGCCAGCATAGAAGATTTCCTGCGCTACTGGGACGAGAACCTCTGTAGCACTACTATACAAAGCCCGGAGCTGAACGGACTGAGGATTATCTCAATCCACAAGTCGAAGGGTTTGGAGTTCCCCCATGTCATCATCCCATTCTGCGACTGGCGGCTGGAACACAACGACATACTGTGGTGCCGGCCTAAGGAGGAGCCGTTCAGCCGTCTTCCCCTGGTACCCGTGGACTACAGCCAGAAGGGGATGAAGGGCACAATATACGAAGCATACTACGACGAAGAGCACCAGCAGACACTTGTCGACAACCTCAATCTGCTCTACGTCGCCTTCACCCGCGCATCACACAACCTGTTTGTCTTCGGAAAACGGGGAAGCCGCTCTTCACGTTCGGCACTTATCGAGCAGGTGCTGCCAAAGCTGAAACTCAAAGACTCGACGCTGGAAGGACTGGAAAACCAAAAAGGCGTGATGCGTTTCACCTACGGCTCATGGTCTATCCCCACGGTAAAGGAGAAACTCTGTGCCAGCACACACGATTCCACGGTTGGGGAAGAAGTCTGCCCGCAATCCCCAGAGCAGCAAAACCCATTCCTGCAAAAAAGCGCTCCGGTGGCCATTCAGATAGAGATCTACCAGCCAAAAGTGTTCTTGGGCCAGAGCAACCAAAGTGTACTCTTCGCCACCAGATTCGACGATGACGGGCAGCCACTCGGTGTGGCGGATGACGGACAGACACCGGCTCCTGCCATGTCCGAGCAGGAAAAGGCCACTGGCGACACCTATATCCAGCTTGGCCGTGTGCTCCACAACGTCTTCGCCACCGTACATACCGCTGCCGACATCCCCCAGGCACTTCTCATGCTCGAACAGGAGGGCGTGATATACGACGGGGAGATAACACGCCAGAAAATACAGCAGCTAATAAGTAAACGGCTTGCCGACCCCCGTGTGGCCGAGTGGTTCTCAGGACGGTGGACGGTCTATAACGAGTGTAACATACTTCTCCCTAACGGTGACACACGCCGTCCCGACCGCGTCATGACTGACGGGAAGGAGACGATAGTCGTCGATTTCAAGTTTGCCCGTGAGCGCAACGAGCATCACCAGCAGGTGCGCGAATACATGACACTGTTAAGCCAGATGGGGATGCCCCACGTAAAGGGCTTCCTCTGGTTCGTCTACTCAAACAGAATCATAGAAGTATGTGGCTCCTGTTAGCATTCTTGTCGGCCGCCTTCCTGGGTGTCTATGACTCACTGAAGAAAAAGGCGTTGAAAGACAATGCCGTCATACCTATCCTGTTTCTCAACACCCTCTTCTCGTCGCTTATCTTCCTGCCCTTCATCATCGTCAGCGGAACCACAGACGTGCTCGACGGCAGTATCTTCCATGTGGAAAGTGGCGGATGGGAGATGCACAAATACATCGTCCTAAAGGCTGTCATCGTGCTGAGCAGCTGGCTGTTGGGCTATTTCGGCATGAAGCATCTGCCGCTCACCATTGTCGGACCTATCAATGCCACGCGCCCCGTCATGGTGCTCGTCGGCGCGCTCATCGTCTTCGGCGAAAGGCTTAACTTGTGGCAGTGGGTAGGTGTCTTGTTGGCAGTCGTGTCTTTCCTCCTGCTAAGCCGGAGCGGGAAAAAAGAGGGTATTGACTTCCGTCACGACCACTGGATATATATGATTGTCGGGGCGGCGGCATTGGGGGCTGTCAGCGGACTCTACGACAAATACCTCATGGCACCCGTTGCCGAAGGCGGCATCGGACTCGACCGCATGATGGTGCAGTCGTGGTACAACATATACCAAAGCCTGATGATGCTGCTCATGCTCATGTTCCTGTGGTGGCCAAAGCGCCACGGCACAACGCCTTTCCACTGGGACTGGGCCATCGTCGGCGTGAGCTTATTCCTCTCCACCGCCGACTTTATGTATTTCTACTCTCTCTCACTCCCTTCGGCCATGATAAGCATCGTGTCGATGATACGCCGTGGAAGTGTCATTGTCAGCTTCCTCTGCGGAGCTGTGTTCTTCCGCGAGAAAAACCTGCGTGCAAAAGCCATCGACCTTGCACTGGTGCTCCTTGGAATGATTTTCCTTTACATTGGCAGCAGCTAAACCACTGGTGCAAAGAGCACTTTGCTGCGTGCCACCTCTACGTCGCCGCTCCCGTCAGTCTGTCCGGGCAATGAGTCCGCGCCGCTTTGCTTGCAGATGCGGATGCAGAACTCCTTGTCGGCTGTCTGCTCGCGGTAGAAGGCGAGGCGGTCGCCGGCGTGTGCCTCGGCAACGTATGCTATCTCGAAGCGGCGGACAGCGTGATTGCGGTACCATTCGAGAGGCCAGAGGTCGAGGACGTGCTCGATGTATTTCACGGAGTTGATGTGGCCGTTGATGTCCACATCATTATAATATGTGTCAATCTCGCGTACCAACTCTGCGTCGGCACTCATCCTTACGCGACCGCCCTTTTCTATGGGGCAAGGCTTGTCTTTCTCTATCCAGTCGTTGATGGCCCCGTCGTCGATGGCGTAGATGTCGGTGGGCTGGCGCGTCTCGGTGTCGATCATCGCCCAGATGCTGCGGCCGTAGCCAAGAACAGCCCCACCTACTGCCTCGGAAGCTTCCACGACGGCGAAGTTACGGCTGGTGAAATAGCGCATGGCGTTCTCCACCCATGTCTCCACGGTGAAGCGGGTGTACTGCTTAGGCATCTCGGTCATCTCGATGGCGAGGCGGGAGAGCACCCATGAGCGCTGCATTGCCATGAGCCGCTTCATGCCGAAGCCACGGTCGGTGCTGTGGAAGTCGGCGGCATTAAGCATGTGATTTCCCAGGTGCCCCATGAAGAGGCGGCCTGAGAAATCACAGTGGAAGGGTTCGGCAAGGAACTCGTATTTTCCTACTTTGTCCATTCTACAATCCTAATTTCTTCCTAATGTCCTTGGGTATGGCGTTCTTGTTCACGAGGAAGTCCATGGTGTTGGCGGCGATGAAGGTCTTGGTCATGTACCAAACGCCCTTGTAGTCGCCGGTCTCGCCCCATGAGTTCTTCACCATGTAGTACTCCTTTCCGTTCTGGTCCTTGGCCACGCCGTAGATGAGCATTCCGTGGTCGTCGGTCAGTTCCCAGTTGTCGAAGCGCTCCTGGCGCAGCTCCTGCGTGGCCGTTATCTCTGGCACGTTCACGCCGAGGGAGTCGATGACGTTTCGCTTCTCGGTGGTGGGCAGTTTCAGCCACTTGGCCATGTCGCTGCCGCGAAGGCTCTGCGTAGCCTTGCCGTC
Source organism: uncultured Prevotella sp. (assembly GCA_905233425.1). Lineage (GTDB taxonomy): Bacteria > Bacteroidota > Bacteroidia > Bacteroidales > Bacteroidaceae > Prevotella. The sequence continues at coordinate 179,666 of CAJOEC010000011.1, forward strand.
GATGGCGTAGGCCAGACCCTTACGAGTAAAACCGTCCTCGGAGACATCACCGCCCCATGCGATGGTGTAGCCATTGTTGATGGCGTTGTCGATGACCTGCATCATCTCGTCCATGGGCAGGTTATAGCTGAGCGGGAAGCGCCAGTTGTCCTGCACCTCCACAGCGAATCCGGTGTAGAAGGGGTGGTGGGTATAGCTGGTGATGCTGACATAGTCGTCGAGGTTGATGCCGAGACTCTGGCAGAAGCTCTTCGGGGTGTACTCCTTACCCTCGTACATGAACTTCTCGGGGCACTGGCCAAGATATGCGTCGAGGATGCCCTGCAGACCCACCTTCCATTGGTTCGAGATTTTCTTTGCCGAACTCTTGGCGATTGCTGCCACGTAAGGTTCGAGCAGCGAGAAGAACTCATTGAAGTTGTTCAGCGAGTCGCCGTAAAGCGAGCCGGGGAAGGGCATGATTCCTTGCGGGACTATGCCGTGTGTCTTCATCGTTGCCAGCACGTCTTCGGCCGAGCCGCCCTGTGAGAACTGGCAGTCGCCGTGGAAGCGAACCACCTGTATGGCCCGGTCCATGTAGGTTTTGTTGGCCACGAAGCTCTCGTCGAGGTCGTAGGTCTTGCCCGTGGCCTTTAGGATTTCGGCTTCGAAGAACGATAGGGTGGAGTAGTCCCAGCAGGTGCCGCTTCGGTTTTGGTCCTTCATCGACGTGATGGGGTTCTCCTTGATGGTTGTGAACACTGGTTTGTTGGGGTTGACAGAGTCTTTCTCTTCCTCTGCCTGTGCGCCGAGAGCCAGCATGGCCAAGAGCGCGAGTGATAGAATCTTCTTCATTGTATTTTGTTTTTTTAGGTTTCTTAATAGGTCTTATAGGTCTTATAGGACTTATAGGTCTTATAGGTCTTATAGGTCTTATAGGACTTATAAGTCTTAGAAAAACTTAGAACGGCAGTTCAAACTTTTCTATGTCGTCAATGTGATAGGGTATGCGCTTGGAGCCGAGGAAGCGGCAGCTGTCCTCCATGATGAGGAGGTCGTCCTCGATGCGCACGCCGCCGAAGTCCTTGTATGTCTCAATCTTGTCGAAGCAGAGGAAGTCGGCGCAGTGTTTCTCGGCACGCCACTTGTCTATGAGTGCGGGGATGAAGTAAATGCCCGGCTCGTCGGTGACCACGAAGCCTGGCTCTAAGCGTCTGCCCATGCGCAGACAGTTGGTGCCGAACTGTTCAAGGTTAGGCCGTGTCTCGTCGTCGAAACCGACGTATATCTGGCCCAGACCCTCCATGTCGTGCACGTCCATGCCCAGGGCATGGCCCAGTCCGTGGGGGAAGAACATGGCGTGGGCTCCGGCGCGGACAGCCTCGTCGACGTCGCCCTTCATCAAGCCCAGCTCCTTCAGCCGCTCGGTCATCAGACGGCAGACGGCAAGGTGCACATCCATGTATTTCACGCCAGCACGAGCTACCTGTAGGACGTAGTCGTGACACTCCTCTACGATGCTGTAGATCTCTCGCTGACGGTCGGTGAACTTTCCGCTTACGGGCATGGTGCGCGTGTGGTCAGAGCAGTAGTCGTTAAGTTCGCATCCCGCATCGCAGATTACCAGCCGCCCGTCCTCCATCTGTGCATCGCTGGGGCAGCCGTGCATTATCTCACCGTGCTGCGAGAAGATGGTGGCGAAGCTCACGCCCTGTGCCTTGGAGCGGGCGATGCCGTCCACCTGTCCTGCCACGTAACGCTCGGTAACGCCAGGCTGTATGAGCCGCTGGGCCGTTGTGTGCATCTCGTAGCCCACGTCGCAGGCTCGCTCTATGGCTTCAATTTCCTGTAACTCCTTGACATTGCGCATCTTCACCACGGCCTTGATAAGGTCTACGGATGCACACTTGCCTTGCATGTAAGGATGGATGCCGGCTGTCAAGTCCTGCATCTGCACCATAATGTCGTAGCGGTAAGGCGGCAGCCAGTGCACCTTGCGGTTGTTCCTATGGACATTCTCCATAAAAGGAATCAGTTTGTCCATCGGGGCGGTCTTGGTGACACCTACCTCTGCGGCCAGCTCGCTGACACTTGGTGTAAATCCCATCCATACGATGTCCTCCACGTCGATGTCGTCGCCGAAGAGCCACTCCTCGTCGTTGTCCACATCGATAAGGCCGAAAAGTCCGTCACGGTGCTGTCCAAAATAATAGAGGAACGTGGAGTCCTGGCGCATAGGTGAATATGTGTTTGCCGGATAGTTTGCCGGACTCTCGTTATTGCCGGGCAGCAATATGACGCCACTGCCCACGAGCCGTTTCAGTTCCGCACGGCGGCGGATATATGTCTCTTTTCTGAACATTAGTCTATAATTCGTGTAATTCGTCAAATTCGTGGTTAAATAATCACTTCTTCTGTAGGTACTCATCCATGTGCTGTGCTGCACGCCGTCCGTCGCCCATGGCGAGGATGACGGTGGCACCGCCGCGCACGATGTCGCCGCCGGCGAAGATTTCCGGGTGGTTCGACTGCATGTTCTCGTTCACCACGATGGTGTTCTTGCGTCCAAGCTCAAGTCCCTGAATGCTCTTAGGCACCAGCGGGTTGGGACTTACTCCGACAGCCACAATGACTTGGTCGACATCAAGCGTCACAGTCTTGCCCTCCACGGGAACGGGACTGCGGCGACCGCTGGCATCAGGCTCGCCAAGCTCCATCACCTGAAGCACGGCCTGACACACGGCACCCGTCTCGTCTGCCTTGTACTCGATTGGGTTGTGCAACGTTAAGAAGTTGATTCCTTCCTCTTTGGCGTGCTTCACCTCTTCCAGACGTGCTGGCATTTCCTGCTCAGAGCGGCGATAGACGAGCGTCACCTCTGCACCTAACCGTTTTGCCGTACGGCAGGAGTCCATAGCGGTGTTTCCGCCGCCCACCACCATAACTCGCTTGCCCAGGTTGATGGGCGTGTCGGTGGTCGGGTCGGCAGCGTCCATGAGGTTCACTCGGGTAAGGTACTCATTCGACGACATGATGTTGATGGCATTCTCGCCAGGGATGTTCATGAAGTTCGGAAGGCCGGCGCCGCTGCCTACGAAGATTCCCTTGAAGCCTAACTGTTCGAGGTGTTTCACCGTAATGGTCTTGCCGACGATGACATCCGTCTCGAAGTGCACGCCCATCTTACGCAGTCCCTCTATCTCCACATCGACAATTTTGTTTGGCAGACGGAACTCGGGTATGCCGTACTTCAGCACGCCGCCAATCTCGTGGAGTGCCTCGAATACATAAACGTCGTAGCCCTTCTTCACCATGTCGCCGGCGAAGCTGAGTCCGGCGGGGCCAGAACCCACCACGGCGACCTTGATGCCGTTGGAGGGAGCCATTTCGGGAATACTGATGTTCCCGCTCTCGCGCTCGTAGTCGGCGGCGAAACGTTCCAGATAGCCGATGGCCACAGGCTTCGAGTTCATCTTCAGGTGTATGCACTTGCTCTCGCACTGCTTCTCCTGCGGGCACACACGGCCGCAGACGGCGGGCAGAGCCGATGTTTGTTTCAGTACCTTGGCGGCAGCAAGGATTTCGCCGCGCTCAATGTTCTTGATGAATCCGGGGATGTCGATATTCACCGGGCAACCCTCTACGCACGAAGGCTTGCCGCAGTCTAAGCAGCGCTTGGCCTCGGTCATGGCCATCTCCTTCGTCAGGCCGATGTTCACCTCCTCAGTACGGGTGGTGGCACGATAGACAGGGTCGAGTTCGGGCATAACGACGCGCTCAATGGCCATACGCTCCTTGGGCTTCATCGAGGCACGAAGCTCCTTGCGCCAAGCCTCACCCCCGGCCCCTCCCTCGGAGGGGAGGGGAGTGGTCACATCATGTGCGTGTTCGCCTTTTGTTTTCTGTTCTTGAGAGTATATACTCCCCTCCCCCTCGCGGGAGGGGCTGGGGGTGGGGCTGACATGTTCCTCAAAATGCTCCATCTCCTCTTGCTCAGCCTTCTTGAACGTTCCCATGCGCTTGAACATCTCGTCCCAGTCTACAAGTGCGCCGTCGAACTCCGGGCCATCTATGCAGACGAACTTCGTCTTGCCGCCAATGGTCAGTCGGCAGGCACCGCACATTCCCGTACCATCCACCATGATGGTGTTTAGCGACACCTCGCAAGGTATGCCATGCTTCTGTGCCGTCAGGTTCGAGAACTTCATCATGATGGGAGGGCCGATGGCAAACACCTTGTCGACATGCTCCTGCTCAATGAACTTTTCTATGCCCACAGTAACCACGCCCTTCTCGCCGTAAGAGCCGTCGTCGGTCATGATAATCACTTCATCACTGCTCTCTCTCACTTTGTCTTCCAAGATGATAAGCTCTTTAGAGCGACCTGCCATGACGGAGAGGATGCGGTTGCCAGCGGCCTTCAGTGCCTGAATGATGGGCAGCATGGGAGCCACGCCCAGACCACCGCCGGCGCATACCACCGTGCCGTAATTCTCTATGCGCGTTGGGTTGCCAAGGGGGCCTACGACGTCGGTGACATATTCGCCCACCTCAAGGTTGCACAACTTTGTGCTCGACAGTCCCACCTTTTGGACGACCAGCGTTATGGTGCCTTTCTCTGTGTCGGCGGCGGCAATGGTCAGCGGCATGCGCTCACCTTTCTGTCCTACACGTACAATTACAAAATTGCCCGCCTTGCGACTTTGCGCAATCAGCGGGGCTTCAATCTCGAAGAGGAAAACCTTCTCCGAGAACTGCTCTTTACGTACAATCTTATTCATTGGTAGTTTGTGTTAAGTGTCGTTTTAAGGCCACAAAAGTACAAAAATATGTTGGTGTGACAAACTATTTGCCGAAAAAACAGCAAAAATTAACAAGTTGTCCTTAGCTTCGCTGCCCGCATGTGTAAAAAACTGTCGGGCACACGCAAGAAGGTATGCCCGACAGCTGTAAGGTAAAAGGGATTAGAGAATGGTCTTCACTGCCTCGAGCATACCGACCTGCCCGATGAGGTCGAGGTACTGCTTCACGAGTGAGTTCAGGCCAGCAACCTTGTTGAGGTCTTCCTGCCAAATGAAGTCTGCGCCGAGCACTCCGTCGGCAACCTTCTGAGTGTCGCCCGTTGCCCAGAGGTCGGCGAGCAGCTGCATGATTTTCGGGTCGTCGTTGGGTATGATGTCCGTGCCGTCGAAGCGCTTGCCACCCTTGTAGTAGGTGATGATAGCGGCCAGACCGAAGACGAGTCCCTTGGGCAGTTCGCCCTTGCGCTCCAAGAAGGTCTTCACGCCGGGAAGGTCGCGGGCCTGGAACTTCGGGAAACTGTTGAGCATGATGCTCGTAACTGCATGATCGACAAATGGGTTGTCGAAACGCTCGAGCACGTCGCCTGCAAACTTCTCCAGCTCCTCCTGCGGCAGGTCAAGTGTCTGCATCAGCTCGTCGAACTGCACCTTGTGGATGTACTTGCCAATGACCTCATGCTGACAGGCGTCGCGCACGATGTTCACGCCCGAAAGGAATGCCACGGGCGAGAGCACGGTGTGCGGGCCGTTGAGCAGTGTCACCTTGCGCTTGTGGTAAGGCTCCTCCGAGGGGACGAATAGCACGTGCAGCCCAGCCTTGTCGGCGGGGAATTCCTGAGCCACATCCTTCGGGGCCTCGATGACCCACAGGTGGAAGTTCTCGGCTTGTACGACGAGGTTGTCGCGGTAGCCGATCTTCTCCTGAATCTGTGCAATCTCCTTGCGGGGGAAGCCCGGCACGATGCGGTCGACGAGTGTGGCGTAGACACCACATGAGTCCTCAAACCACTTGCGGAATCCCTCGGGCAGCTCCCACAGGTCGATATATTTGCGTATGCAGTCCTTCAGCACGTGGCCGTTGAGGAATATAAGCTCGCAGGGGAAAATGATGAGACCCTTCGTGGGGTCGCCGCCGAAGGTCTGGTAGCGGCGGTAGAGCAGCTGCACGAGTTTGCCGGGATACGAGCTGGCGGGTTTGTCGTCGAGCTTGCATGTGGGGTCGAAAGCGATGCCGGCCTCGGTGGTGTTCGAGATAACGAAACGTATCTCAGGCTGGTCGGCCAGGGCCATGTAGGCTTCGTTCTGGCTGTAGGGGTTCAGGCAGCGGCTGATGACGTCGATGCGCTCCAGCGTGTTCACCGGCTTGCCGTTCTCGCGGCCTTGAAGGTTCACGTGGTAGAGGCAGTCCTGGCCGTTCAGCCAGTCGACCATGCCCTGTGCAAGAGGCTGCACAACGACGACGGAGCCGTTGAAATTGGTCTTCTGGTCCATGTTCCAGATAATCCAGTCTACGAATGCACGGAGGAAATTGCCCTCGCCAAACTGAATGACTTTCTCGGGCATCACGCTCTTGGGAGCGAAGTGTTTGTTTAGTGGTTTCAACATGATTTAAGTTGTTAATAGGTTTAAGTACAAAAAGTTTCTGCAAAGTTACAACAATAAATTCCAACGATGAAAGAAATTAGCAGAAATTAAAACTATTTTGACAGATTTCGTTGGTTACATCCCTTCCTTTGACCTGTGCCACCACATTGTTTTGCGACTGAGTTGAAAGAGAAAGAGGAATGACACTTGGCTATGGCAAATAAGGGCAGGGTAGTTATACACCGGGAAGAAAATTGTAAAAAAACAATAAAAATTTTGCTAATTCGCTGAATAATCGTACCTTTGCAGCCGATTTGTATAAACACAGTTAATGAAGAACGACAAAAAGCAGAATCAGTACCGCATAAACGAGCAGATTCGTGTGCGTGAAGTCCGCATAGTAGGCGAGAGCGGATCGACGGTGATGCCTACACGACAAGCATTGGATATGGCCCGCCAGCAGGGTGTTGACCTTGTTGAGATTTCCCCTAACGCCAACCCGCCTGTGTGTCGTCTCATTGACTACTCCAAGTTCCTCTACCAGCAGAAGAAACGGCAGAAGGAGATGAAAGCCAAGCAGGTGAAGGTTGAGGTCAAGGAGATACGTTTCGGCCCCCAGACCGACGAGCACGACTACCAGTTCAAGCTGAAGCACGCCCGCGAATTTCTTGAGGAAGGAAATAAGGTGCGCGCATACGTGTTTTTTCGCGGGCGCAGTATCCTTTTTAAGGAACAGGGCGAGGTTCTGCTGCTCCGTTTCGCCAACGACCTGGAAGACTGTGGCAAGGTGGAGTCGATGCCCAACCTCGAGGGAAAAAAGATGTTCCTCTACTTGGCACCTAAGAAGGCTGGAGTGGCAAAGAAAAGCCAGCAGGCACGCGACCGCGAGGCCACGGTTGCCGAGCTGAAGGATACACCCCATAGCGCTCCACAGCCCATCACCGACATCGATGTGGATACACCCGCCAACGGGGGGCTATTAGCCAACGCGAAGATTAGTGCCGAGGCACTGAAGATGTTGACGGAAAGTTCGGAAGAGGAAGAATCGTAAATCGTAAATATAACAGATGCGCTGCGCCCGGTATATGCGTTGCCATCGCTTTAATAAATCAAAGTTTAATAATTTAAAAGTAAAAAAAATGCCAAAAGTAAAGACAAACTCCGGCGCAAAGAAGAGATTCGCTTTCACCGGTACAGGTAAGGTTAAGAGACACCACGCTTACCACAGCCACATCCTGACGAAGAAAACCAAGAAGCAGAAACGCAATCTGCAGGGCTACTCCATCGTCGACAAGACCAACATGAAGCAGGTACGCGACCTGTTGTGTCTCCGCTAACAGAAACCTATTGTCTAACATTTAAAGTAATCAGAAAACTATGCCAAGATCAGTCAATCACGTTGCTTCAAGAGCAAAACGCAAGAGAATCCTCAAGCTCACCCGTGGCTATTTCGGAGCCCGCAGGAATGTATGGACAGTAGCAAAGAACACCTGGGAGAAAGGTCTGACCTACGCCTACCGCGACCGCCGCACCAAGAAGCGCAATTTCCGCGCACTGTGGATTCAGCGCATCAACGCTGCCGCACGCATGGAGGGCATCAGCTACTCTAAGCTCATGGGTGCACTGGCAAAGGCCGGCATCGAGATCAACCGCAAGGTGCTCGCCGACCTCGCACTCAACAACCCCGAGGCTTTCAAGGCCATCGTGGAGAAGGTGAAATAAGAGAAAAGAGGAGAACGGCTCAACACCGTTCAAACCATCACAAGGTATTCCCTCCTACGTCAGGCCCCTTCCGGGAACTGCGTAGGAGGGTTTGCATAGAAACAAACCACAAATTATTATAACACCTATTATTGTATAGTACAATGAAAACAAGTCAATTGATTCTGCTGTCGGCAGCCGCAGTGGCGCTGACGTCGTGTTCGGGAAAGCTCGGCGCTCTCTCGGCAGACTATTTTACAGTTACCCCCAGCCCGTTAGAGACACAGGTTGGACAGGTGCCTGCCACCATCACCGGCACATTCCCTGCCAAGTACATGAAGAAAAAGGCCGTGGTGACTGTCGTCCCACAACTGCGCTTCAACGGCCAGTCCGTAGACGGCCCCGGTGCCACGTTCCAGGGCGAGAAGGTGCTGGGCAACGACCAGACCATCAGCTACGCCGCTGGCGGACGCTACGACATGAAGACCAGCTTTGCCTACCAGCCTGAGATGCAGCAGAGCGAACTCTTCCTCACCTTCGACGCACGTGTGGGCAACAAGCGGGTGAACATTCCTGCTGTGAAAGTGGCCGACGGCGTCATCGCCACGTCGGAACTCTACAAGCGTACACTTACCACCGCCAACCCCGCATTGGCCAAGGACGGATTCCAGCGCATTGTGAAGGAGGAGCAGGAGGCAAACATCAGGTTCCTCATCGGACAGGCTCAGCTTCGCAAGAGTGAGCTGCAGAACAACTCGGTGCAGGAGTTCGTGCGTCTGCTCCAGGAGATTGCCGCCGACCAGGAAGGCCGCCGTCTTGACAACGTCGAGGTGACTGGCTTCGCATCGCCCGACGGTGGCTACACCATCAACGACCGTCTGGCCAGCAATCGCCGTGCCGTTGCACAGAAATATGTGGACGAGCAGATGAAGAAGACCGGCGCCGGCGCACCCGTCGACACGAAGTACACCGCCGAGGACTGGGACGGATTCCAGAAACTGGTGAGCGCCAGCAACATCCAGGACAAGGATGTCATCCTGCGCGTGCTTTCAATGTATCAGGATCCTGAGGAGCGCGAGGCACAGATACGTAGCATCTCGTCGGCATTCCGCGAACTGGCCGACGGCATACTGCCACAACTGCGCCGTTCACGCCTCATCGCCAACTATGAGATCATTGGCCGCAGCGACGAGCAGATCATCGACCAGCTGAAGAGCGACGCTTCGAAGCTCTCTGTCGAGGAAATCCTCTATGCCGGAGGTGTACTCTACGCCGACAACGCCGACAAGGCCAAGGATGCCTACAATAAGGCTGCACAGCTCTACCCCCGCGATGCCCGCGCATTCAACAACCTGGCTCGTCTGGCATACGCCAACGGTGACTACAGCGAGGCACGCCGCATGGCGGAGAAGGCACTTGGCGCAAACCAGAGCCTGGCCGAGGCCAACGCCAACATGGGTATGCTGGCACTTCTCGACGGCGACCTGGCAAAGGCCGAGCAGCTCATTGCAAAGGCCACCGACGCCAAAGGACTTGGCGAGGTGATGGGCAACCTGCATCTGGCACAGGGCAAGTATGCTCAGGCCGAACAGGACTTCCAGGGTGTGGCCTCTAACTCGGCTGCACTTGCACAGCTGCTTAACAAGAACTACCAGCAGGCACAGAACACGCTGAGCCGCGTGAAGAATGCCGACGGCATGACCGAGTATCTCATGGCCATCGTGGCAGCACGCACCAACAACGCATCGGAGGCACAGCGCCACATGCAGAGCGCCATTGCCAAAGACCCGTCGCTGGCAGCCTACGCAGCAAAAGACCTTGAACTGAAAGGAAAATGACCGTTTCAAACATGCGTCCCCTGCATCTGTCAGCGGGACACCGATTATTGTTTTTAATCTCAATAGCCATCCTGTCCTCTTGCGGTATGCCGGAGGACAGGTTCCGCTTAGAGGGACAGTTCAAGAACCTGAATCAGGGGGAGTTCTACCTCTACAACTTCAAGAACGGCACAAAGGACACGCTGAAAATCAATGACGGGCGTTTCGTCTACGACGTGGAACTGGCCGACACAACCACCTTCGTGCTCATGTTCCCCAATTTCTCCGAGCTGCCGGTCTTCGCACAGCCCGGAAGTCTGGTGAAAATCTCAGGCGACGTGTCACACCTCAAGGAGACAGAGGTCAAAGGCACCGGCGACAACGAGGAGATGACGGCTTTCCGTATGGCCACAAACGACCTGATGCCGCCCGAGGTGAAGGAGAAGGCCGAGGAGTTCATGAAAGAACACCCCACATCGGTGTCGTGCGTCTATCTGCTGCGACGTTATTTCATACAGTCGGTAACGCCCGACTATCCCCATGCCCTCGAACTGTGCAGTATGCTGAAGGACGCCCAGCCGACAAATGTGGAACTGGTGCAGCTGCAACATCAGCTGCAACGGTTGCAGAATATGCGTACCGAAGGCAGACTGCCTCATTTCACCGCAATCGACACCAAGGGGAAACGGGTGGGCGACAGCATCCTCAACAATAAGGTGAATGTCATCATAGCATGGTCCTCGTGGAATTTCGACTCGCAGAACGCCATACGTCAGCTGAAAATGGTCTACGACGAGCACCCACGCGACATCAATGTGATTACCATCTGCCTTGACGCTTCGCCAAGCGAAGGGCGAAACATCTTCGCACGCGACAGCCTGAAATGGCCCAACATCTGCGACGGCCTGATGTGGGACTCGCCCCTCGTCACCGATTTGGGCCTGGCCTTTGTTCCCGACAACATCGTGACCGACGCACAGGGGAACATCAAGGCCCGCAGCCTGAAGACCTCTGAGCTGCGCACAAAGGCAAATGAAATGGTAGGGAAATGACGTTCTACATTGTGAGTGCCTTGAAGAAATCCTCGGCGTAGCGCTGCTTGCTGTAATACTTTGAGTGTTCCAGTGCGGCGGCACTCATTGCCTCGCGTCTCTCGGGATGCTGGTAAAGGGTGGTGATTGCGGCGGTGAGGTTGTCGGTGAAACTGTCGTCGGTAGCCAGCAGTATGGCATTCGCCTCCGTCACCTCTTCGGGAATGCCTCCCCTGCGGGTGGTGATGATGGGCAGGCCGGTGGCCTGGGCCTCGAGGACGGTGTTGGGGCAGGGGTCGTCCCACAGCGACGGAACGACGGCAATGTCGGCTATTCTCAGATAGTCGGGCATCTTGCTGTAAGGGATGAAGCCGGTGAAACGTATGCGGTCCATGATGGCTTCCGCCTTCTGTTTCAGCGACCTCACGAAATCGTCTTCATCGGCAGTGTCGCCGTAGAACGGGCTGCCGATTATCATCAGCTTGATGTTGGGATAGTCCTTTAGCCTTATCATGGCATCGATAAGTTCGGTGACACCCTTCTCCTTGGTTATCCTGCCGCTGAACACCATCACAAAATCATCGTCGGAGAACCCCATCTCACTGCGCGACACCGTTGGGGGATTGCCATGCCCGCTTCCTGATGCGGACGAGCCGCCAGGCTTGGAGGCTGTGCCCACTAAGGCGTTGTTGCGGGGTGAGAAAGCTCCGAGGTCGATGCCGTTCAACACAACGCGGCATTTGTCGTCATTAGGGTTGATGGTCTTCACACAATCGGCTATGTAGCCCGAAACGGTGAGTATGCGGCTGGCCTTGTCGTAGATCTCCCTGCAGCCTTTCGTCTGGCTGTTTAGCAGGTCGTTATGCAGATATATGTGCAGCTTAGTACCTTCAGGCACATCCATTCCAACAGCATAGCCGGGGCGGTTGTCAAGCAGTATGATGTCGTAGTGCTGCTTCCGCAAACGCTTCCACGCCTCATGGAAATAGTATTCTATTGTGTAGTGGTAATAGCCTTCGCCACAGATGCGGTGGCGGAGGTTCTTGCGCACCTTGGCCCACAAGCTTCTCACTTCGACATACTCATAGTGGTTCACTTCCGACCTGAGTGCCGGATGCCCCTCGGTCTTTGGGTCGGCAATGCTGAATACTGTCATGTCGTGCAGTCTGTGCGTGTCGTTGTATTTCAGGTAAAAGTCTATATGGTTCTCCACCGCGCCGCCATTGACGGCAGGAATGGGCAGGATGCCTGAGGTGAGGATGGCTATCTTCATAGTTAATAGTTTAATAGTGTATAGTGAATAGTGAGTGGCTGGAATTGTTATTTTTTGCAAAGGTAGGCATTTTTCTTGTAATAAATGGCTGTTGTGGAACTTTTTTTTGTAATTTTGCGCGAAAAACAATACAACAGGACTTTTCTCTATGCACGCATTATTCTGGTGGATTGCCAACAACACCTACCGATGGTGGCCCGACGGCCTGTGGCTGCGGCTTATATACAGGCTGAAGATGGGCGCGCCGCTACATCTGCGCCATCCCAAACTTTTCACTGAGAAGCTGCAGTGGCTGAAGATACACGACCGTAACCCGGAGCACATTCAGCTTGTGGACAAGCACGACGTGAAGAAATTCATTGCCGACAATTTCGGCGAACAATATGTCATTCCGTCCTACGGGGTGTGGTCGAGCTTCGATGACATCGACTTCGACAGTCTGCCGTCACAGTTCGTGCTCAAGTGCACCCATGACTCCGGCGGTGTCTGTATCTGCCGTGACAAAAGCACTTTCAACAAGTCGGCGGCTCGCCAGAAGATTGAGCACTCGCTGCAGCACAATTTCTATTATTGGACTCGCGAGTGGCCTTATAAGTTTGTGAAGCCACGTATAATAGCCGAGAAATTCATGGATGACGATGGCGCGGCAGACCTTACTGACTACAAGTTCTACTGCTTCGGGGGCAAGGCTGTCTACTGTCAGGTTATTGCCAACCGCTCGTCAGGCGAGACGATTGACTTCTACGACAGGGAGTGGGTGCACCAGCCTTTCATCGGCCTGAATGCCGATGCCCGCCATGCCGCCAACGAGCAGACGAAGCCTGGCGACTATTCGCAGATGCTTGCCTTGGCCGATGCCATCAGCACACGTGTGGGGTCGCCTTTCGTCAGGGTAGACCTCTACTATATACGCCAGAGAATCTATTTCGGCGAGATTACATTCTTCCCCGGAGGCGGCACGGGAACGTTCACACCCTCGGAATGGAATCGCATACTCGGCGACATGACCGTACTGCCAAACAAATAAGAATCAAGATTATTCGTGTAATTTGTTGTGAGATATAAATCTTTTATTTCACAATCTTGTAGTATTCTGTGGCCCCGAGTAGGAAGCATCCGGTGCCGTAGTCCTCGAAGTCGGGGATGCGGGTGTAGCTGAGCGGCTGTCCTGCTGACGGGTCTTTGCCTGTTCCCTGCATCCATCCGAGGAACCCGTCGGGGTGTACAGCATTGGTGGCCATGGCCTGCCAGGCGCGGTCGGCGGCCTGACGGTAGGTGTCCGCTTTCAGGTAGCCCTTGCGCATTCCCCAGCAGAAGCCGTAGAGGAAGAGGGCTGTGCCGCTGGTCTCGGGCATGGCGTAGTTAGTCGACACGAGGCTGGGGTTCCAGAAACCGTCCTCGCGCTGGCAACGGAGCAGCCCCTCGGACATGAGCATGAAGTCGCGCTTCAGCTCTTTGTATTCCTTCGACTTTTCGGGCAGCAGTTCCATGCAGCGCACAAGTGCGGCATAGACCCACCCGTTGCCGCGGCTCCAGTAGCACTGCTGGCCGTCGGGTTCTTTGTATGGTGGGACGTAGTCGGCATCGCGCCACCAGAGACCTTCCTTGACGTTGAAGAGACCGCCGCCACACTCGTTGCGGCTCCAGCGGTACATCTTCATGGCGTGGTCGAGGTATCGCTTGTCGTTGGTGGCCTTGTACATCTGCACGTAGAGCGGCATGGCCATCTGTATGGCGTCTATCCATGTCCACCAGCCGTAGAGTGAGCCGTTCTTGGGGTTGGGTGTCACCATTTGGTAGTCAAGGTTTTTCTTGATGCTGTCGGTTAAGGCATCGGCAGTACCCATGGCGGCCACCTCGAGGTATGTCTGCCCGCAGCACTGGTCGTCAGCGTCACAGGTGCGGGTGCCGTTGCGTGGTGTCCACTTGTGGAACCGTGCCCATGTCAGGGTGTAGTCCATGTAGCGTTGCTGCGGGTCGATGCTGTTGAGGGCCATAAGACCTTCGTAGTAGACGGCGCGTGTCCAGAGCGACGAGGGGCGTATGCGTTTCACGTTGGTAGGCACTGTGGGGTCTTCGTAGTGGCGCATGAAATAGTCGTTCACAAGCCGGGCTGTCGACAGCACGTTGTCGGCTGTTGTCTGTGCCGTGGTGCCAAGCGAGCAGAGGGCAAGAGCTGTAAGGCAGAATAGTTTTGATGCTTTCATAATTATGAGTTGGACTTTAGGGGGTTAGCTTCAGTCATTAGTGGTTTGTTCGTGGCATAAACGAGGAATTAGTATTTGATGGTCAGGAACCAGTCGCGTAGGATGTGGCGGTAGCGGTTTTGCGAGTCGGCCACGAGGAGCAGCAGTCCCGGCGACGGAGAGCAGATGCCTTCGTAGTTGGCGAAGCTGCGTCGGAAGAGATTGAAGCGGGTGGAGATCTCGGTGACGAGTGTCTTTTCTATGGGCTGCTGCAATGCAGCAGCATACTGGACAACAGGGGATGACGACGGCATCGGGGGAAGGGTCACCTCGTAGATGCGTGTGACGGCGTGTGCGCCAATCTTCAGGCGTGGCACACGCAGTTGCCGCTCCATGACGAGCAGCCGACCGTCGGGCAGGGCAAGCATTGCTGACACGCCGTGGTAATACTTGCGGCTGATGGGATCGTCGGGCTTGTAGAGGTATTGCTGCCGTGGCTGAAGGTCGTCGCCGAAGGTCTGTATTCGCAGTAGAGTGTCGCCACGCAGCGGCCTTTCGGTGGTGGTGAAGAAGAGATGGCTCTGTGGGTCGTAGGTGAGCGACTCAAGGCCGAGGTTGCTTTTGGCACGTGCAAATTCCGGGGGCATGGCCAGCCGGCGGCCTGTACGCTGTCCGTCGAGTGTGTACTCGTAGACCTCGTTGTCGGCCTCGCCACTGATGAAGAGTGTCTGTGTGGCGGGCACGTAGCAGACTCCCTCCATGTCGCGACAGGGCTGTCCCGACGAGCGGTAGCCTTCGTTCTCAACGCTGACGATACGCCCTCGGACGCTGTCTACGTCGATGCGGAAGATGTAGAAGCCGTCCTCATCAGCCTTGTCGCTGACCACGGCATAGCGGTTGTTGCCGATGGGGCATATCCCACTGTAGTTGCCGGGGGGCAGCTCGTGGTGGAAACGCTGGCGGTACTGTTGACTATTAACTGTTCCGCTATAGACCAATAGGAGAATCAGCATCACCGTCCGATTGTCATTCCTCTCTCCTCTCTCCTCTCTTCTCTCTCCTCTAAGATCCTTCCTCTCTCCTCCAAAACCGCTCTTCTCCTCGTTGAGAATAGGCAGTGAGTAATGGTAGCGTATCGAGAGGAACCGAATGATGCATGTGGTGAAGAAGCTGATTGTGGCAGTAATGCCCACAGGCAGTCCTGCAATGTCCCCGGCCCAGTAGGCCAGTCCTCCCACCACGCAGGCCATGGCGTATATCTCCTTACGGAAGATGACCGGCTCGTTGTTGAGCAGCACATCGCGTATCACTCCTCCTGCCGATCCCGTTATACATCCCATGATGATGGCCACCCAGAAGGGTTGGCCCAGCGTGAGGCTCTTCTGTATGCCGGCTATAGTGAAGAGTGCCAGTCCGAGGGTGTCGAAGACGAGCCACGCATTCTTCAGCGGCTCCATCCACCGGCCGAAGAATACGACGGTGAGCAGAGCCACGGCGGTACATATAATATATATAGGTGTGGTCATCCAGAAGGGTGTCGTGCCGAGCATCACGTCGCGTATGGTTCCGCCACCAATAGCCACGGCTATGCCACAGACATAGCCCCCGAACCAGTCGAAATGCTTGGCTGCGGCATGGCGGATGCCTGAGATGGCGAAGGCAAACGTGCCCAACAGCTCAATGACCTTTACAATGATTTCTTCTCTCATTCTCTCAACTCTCAACTCTCAACTCTCAACTCTCAACACTCAACACTCAACTCTCAACACTCAACTCTCAACACTCAACTCTCAACACTCTACAGGAATATTTGCATGACGGCAGCATCGTGGTATGTCTCACCGTCGTATATCCATTGCCTCAGCCTTGAAGTCTCTTCGTAGCCAATCTCCCGTAAGAGGTTGAGCGTGGCGGTGTTATGGATGCTCACGATGGCAAACACCTGGTGTAGGTGTAGGGTGCCCTTCGCATACAGGTGGAGCAGTGTCATGGCCTCACGGGCATAGCCGCGCCGGCGCATGGGCTTCTCGATGACAAGACCCACCTCAGCCCGCAGATGTCGGGGGTCGAAGTTTGTCAGGTCTACGAGTCCCACGGTGTCGTGGTCCTCGTTCTCTATTATGAGTCTCACCTGTCGGTCGGCATATATGTCACCCGTGCTGTTGGCCATGTATTCGTGGAGCGCATATCTTGAATATGGCACGTTGGTGGCCCCCAGGCACCACAGCTGCTGGTCGTTCTCTATTCGGTAGAGCAGGTCGAGGTCTTCGGGCTCCATGGCCCGTAGTGCAACTTTGTTCATATTATTATCTCGCTTGGGGTGATTAAGATGTGTGTCGTCGGCGAGTAAGTACCTATGCGTGCCGGACTGTTCTTTGCTGCCATGTCGATAATCTGGCTGAAGGAGAAGGTCGCAGTGTCGTAGACAATAATCTCTCTCTCCTCTCTCCTCTCTCCTCTAACAACAAACTTCGCGGTGAGTCCTTTGCGTCGTGTCAGCTGCCGGCACTCGTCGAGCATCGCCTCACTTCCCACGAACACATAGTCGGGCTGGGCGGCATCCTTGTCGACGAAGCCTAACGACTGGCGGACATTCTCGCACATCATCTGGAAGAGGGCCAGCAGCGCACGCAGGTAGATGCCGGCCTTTATGGGCACGGTGACGAGCCACGAGGCATGGGCGTAGTGCTTGCGGAAGAATATGAGCATGGCCTGGTAGAACACGTGGACGTAGCGGAAGCTGCTCTTCTGCGTCGACTCGCCCTTGTAGTGCACTATCCGTGCGGGCACGTACCAGTTCTCGTAGCCTCCGCGCAGAAGCCTGTAGCTCAGGTCGATGTCTTCGCCATACATGAAAAAGTCCTCGTCGAGCAGTCCCACCTTGTCTATCGCCTCGCGTCGCAACATGCAGAAGGCACCGCTCATGGCCTCAATCTGTCCCGGGCTGTCCCATGGCAGATGGCTCATATAGTAGCGTTCCGTGCGTCCCAGCATCTTCTGTAGCGCCACCCACGGCGTGGGCACGGCACGGCGCGACTCGCGGGCCACGCTGCCGTCGGCATTGTGCATCATCACCCCAGCACCGCCGCAGCGCGGATGCTCGTCCATAAATGTGAGCACCTGGCGCAGACAGTCCTCGGCAACGAAGGTGTCGGGGTTGAGAAGCAGCACATACTCGCTCTTCGTCTGGCGTATCGCAATGTTGTTGGCCTTCGAGAATCCCAGGTTGTGGTTGCTCTCGATGAGCGTTATGCGACTGGCGAAGCGTTCCTTGAGATACTCCACGGTGCCGTCGTCGGAGTGGTTGTCCACGACGATAATCTCGCGGTCTATACCCTCTGTGGCACGCTCAACGCTGACAATGCACTGCTCAAGATAGTAGCGCACACGGTAGCTGACTATGACAACGGCAAGTTTCATGTTTGGAAGTGCGGTGGCAGATTATTCACTTTTCACTCTTCACTTTTCACTTCTGAGAGGCACCGCCTCATGGTGGGTACCACGAAGGGCATCACCAGTGCGGTGATGATGGCGAGGTAGCCAAAGGCTGGTTCATAGCCCATCATATAATATAATAATGTGTTGCCGATGAGCACCGTTCCGAGCATCACCAGCCTTATTGTGCCCCACTTCTTCAGTGCCTTGGCAGAGCCCTCTGTGACTTCTGGGGCCTCTGAGTTCTCTGTCTTCTCTGTGCCCTCTGTGTATAATGTGTTTCCTCCTTGAAGCTCTGCCTTCACCTTCTCCATGGTGAATAGTTTCAGCGACAGCGGCACTATGGCCAACGACAGCAGTATTGCCGCTGTCTGCACGATGAAGCGCGTCTGGTCCGAAACATCTGAAAGCACGGCGATGTCCATGTGGAGGAACTCGCCGCCGATATACAGCCCCAAGGCTATGGCGCACACTAAGATGAATATCAGGGAGAGAAAATTGCGTGTTTTCTTCATATTATTCTCGTCTGTTGGCGTTATCGCCCATCTTGTTTAATTTTGGCAAAGATACAACTTTGTTTTCTATACCGCCAACATCTTAACGTTTATTTTACTTTTTTGGCATTATAGGTAACAACTCAGTCAAAGCCGCATTTCTGGTTGCTCCGCTCAAAATTGTAAGAAAATTGTTCGACCTGTACGGTTGAAAAGCCCTGAAGGGGCGACAAGACTACAGACGGGGGTGAAACCCCCGGTAAGTCGGCACAAGACGAAAGCCCT